>NZ_ATHL01000024.1 GCF_000445125.1 Novosphingobium lindaniclasticum LE124 | reverse complement strand
CTTGTCGCACACACAACATACAATGAAGCTTACTTTAGTTCCAGATGACTAGCGTAGGTTTCAAGTTGCCAGGGCGATGCTTGACTGCTGGCTGATCCGATGGATCAGCAGGGTTGTTCCTGGCGCCACAATTCAAGCGCAAACCTAAAGGCATACGACGAACCGGAGAAGGTGCGAGCCTTCTCCGGTTCTTTTATGTCGAGCGTCGCTTAGCGTGGCTCCGATCCGCGGGACCGCCTTTACTTCTTCAAGGCACAGGTTGTGTTTGCCTTGCGGCAAGCCAGGCGATTCCACCTGATCGGAAAGTGGTCTTACGCGACGAGAATGTCCGCATCGGTGAGGAGAACGTCGTAGAGCAGCACAGAGGTGCCGCCATAGGTCAGGATCGTGTTGTCGCCCGAGAACGCGATGGAATAGCCATCACCTTCGAGAAGCTGAACCTTGTCGATACCCTGCTCGAAATCGAAGACCTTGTCCGAGCCGTCGTCCTTGTCGAACACGAAAATGTCGGCGCCGCTGATCGTAGGATCGTTGGGATCGTCTCCGAACAGAACGTCGTTGTCGGCGCCGCCGAAGATGTAGTCGTCACCGGCGCCGCCGTAGAGGCGATCGTCGCCGCCGCCGCCATTCAGCGTGTCGTTGCCCTCGCCGCCGCGCAGCTTGTCGGGCGAACCCTGGCCCCAGAGCCTATCGTCGCCCTCGTCGCCGTAGAGGTTGTCGCTGTTCGCGCCGCCCTGGATGATGTCGTTGCCCCCGGCACCGTGAACGGTGTCGTTGCCTTGGCCCGACAGGATTTCGTCGTCTGCGGACGAGCCTGACAGGATGTCACCGATTGAAGATCCGTCGATAATTGCCACGGGATGTTCCTTCCGAAAAATCGTTGAGTCTTGAATCACCTACAATTCGACGACGATTGTGCCGGCTTCCCGTTCTTATCTGTTCAGCAAATCACGCCTGCTCAGGAGACTTGGCGAAGCTTCCCTGTTGCCCAATCTTCCATCCGTGGACCTGGTGCAGCGCTCCGACTTCGTCCCTTTCGCAAGGATCGAATACGCCGGATCTCGATAACGTGGCAACCAAAGAAAAGCACGTCCTGCCGCATGCGGAGATTTATGGCGCCACAATGGAGCGAATTATAAGAATAGATACGTAGACCGAATTTATAGAGTTTGCGCCATCGTCTTGCGGATCAAGACATTGCCCGATCGATTTCGATTTTTGTAGTGTCCAGATTGGACGAGGATTATGCAAGCGAAAAGAGGCTCCGACGGGTCGGAGCCTCTTTTCAGCGAGCGGTTTGTCGCGCGCTGAACGAAGCGGCCAAGCGCTCGGTCGGCTGCTCAGGCCCAGAGCAGCCCTGCATCGGTTTCCGACATTTGCAGACCGTCCATTCCCAGGCCTTTCACGCGCGCCAGGAGATGATCGCCGGTTTCGTCGTGCATCTGGAGATACGTGCTGCCGCCGGTGGTGACGATGTCGAAAGTGGCATCTCCCGTGGCGCCGGTGACCAGGAGCTTGTCGCCGTCCGCCGCGTTGAAATCGTAGATCGTGTCCATGGCGGCCACGTCGGCGGCATCGAACACGAAGGTGTCCGCGCCGGCCTCGCCATAGATGCGATCCGCGCCGGTGCCGCCGAAGATCCAGTCGTTGCCCGCGCCGCCCATGATGGTGTCGATGCCGGCATCGCCATAGAGATAGTCGTGGCCCTCGTCGCCGTAGATCGTATCGTCGCCATTGCCGCCGCTGATGCTGTCGTTTCCAGCCATGCCGCGCAGCTTGTCCATGCCCTCCAGTCCATCGATCCGTTCGGCGGCGGCCGTTCCGGTGAGGCGGTCGTCTCCGGCAGTGCCGGTCAGCTTCGCTGCATAGACGATCTTGGCATCCCCGTAGGGGCTGGTCGGCGCGGGCTCACTGGAGCCATTCGAACCAGGCGTCTCGACCACCGGCGCAGTGGTGCCGCCGCCCGGGTTCGCCGTGTCGCCGGGGAGGGGTGTTGCAGGCTGTTGCGGTGCCGCGCCGCCTGAGGCGAGCAGCTTGGTGAGCTGGTCGTAGGAATAGATGCCGTCGGAGAAGGTGAAGCTCTCAACGTTGCAGACGCTCGTGACGTCCCCCGCCCGGACCGAGATCGTCAAAGCGCCCGTCGCCGACAGCGACCCCGAAACCTTGGAGATAGAGCAGCCCATGATCAGGCTGTCGAGCCCCTGGCCGCCGTCGATCGCGTCATTGCCGAAGCTGAAATAGATGACGTCGTTGCCGCGTCCGGCATCGAGGACATTGGCGACATCCGTGCCGATCAGCGTGTCGTTGCCGTCACCCGAATAGATGTTCTCGATCGTGCCTGCCGTCAGCGAGAGCGTCACGCCCGCGATCGAGCTGGCCTTGGCTGCGCTTAGATCGATGAAGCTGTTCGTCGTCACGGCGGCGGCATTGATGGTGTCCACGCCGCCGTTCGCATCCTTCAGGGTGCTCCGGCGAGCCAGGTCGTCGCCCTGATAGAGGGAGCCGAACTCGTCGGTGTAGATATAGGTATCGTTCTTGGACGTGTCGGCATCGCCCAGCAACGTCAAGGTGGCGCCCTTGAACTTGCCGCTCATGGGCACACCGGCCTTGTCGGTGGCGGCCGGGTCGCGATTGTAGATGTCGACCTTCCATATCCCCGCCGAGTCCTCGCCCATCGATGCGACGGAGCTGAAGGTGAAGTTGCGGATGCTGCCGACCCGGCTCTCGTCGGGAAGATCGTAGACGAGGCGGACCCGCGTGCCGTCGGGCGAGGTCAGGTAGACGTCGATGTCGCCGCTGTTCAGCCAGTTGAGATCTATCGAAAGCTGGACATGCTCCAGGTTCACGGCATCCGTCACGGGAATGTCGAGCGTGATGTGGTCGTTGGAACCGGCGCTCAGGGTCTGCGTCGAAGTCACGGTCTTGCTGACGGTCGTGAGGTTGGCGAAGGTCTGTTGCACGGTCCAGGTCTCGGCGAGGCGGACGGCATCGTGAACGTTGAGGAAGCCGTACCCGAAGGCGTCGCTGAAGTGCAGGCCGCCGCCATTGAAGTTGTCGGCTCCGTTGGTCCGCCAGCCGTCGCCGAAGTTCGCGCTGTCGGTCAGGCCGGTGCGGTGGGCCGAGTAGGCGAGGATTTCCTGGATGTCGCGGTAGCCCAGGTTCGGATTGGCCTGAAGCATGAGGCCGATAGCGGCCGAGACGGCCGGAGCGGCGAAGGAAGTGCCGTTGACGCTTTCATAGCGGTCGCTCAGCGTGGTGGTCAGCACATCGCGGCCGGCGGCCGATATAAGGACGTTCGCGCCGAGGCTGGTGAAGGACGAGGGCTTGCCGTCGCTGTCCACGGCGCCCACCGCGATTGCATAAGGAGAGTTCTGGAAGTTGTGATAGTTGGACGTCCCGCCGGTTCCGGCGTTGCCGGCCGCGAAGACCAGCGATGTGCCAAGGCCGCCGCGACCTTCGGAAACGGCGTGGACCAGCGCGGCCTTGTATTCCGGATTGGTGCTGAAATTGTCCGCGAAGTTCTCGACGAAGCTCCAGCTATTGTTCGAAACATCGACTTCGGCCGATTTGCGCAGCGCAGCCACGATCTGGCCCACGGCGTTGGCGGCGCTATAATCGACGCCGTAGCCGACCAGCGTGGCTCCCGAGGCGATACCCACGGTGCCGACGCCGTTCGCGGCTTCGGCGGCGATCACGCCCGCCACCAGGGTGCCGTGCGTTGCGGGAAGCGCGGTGGCGCTGATGGCCACTTTGTCCGAACCGGTCGAGAAATTGAAATCGAGCGCGGTGTTGTAAGCCTTCTTGAGGTCGGCATGACGGAAATCGATCTGGGTATCGACCACGCCGATCTTCACGCCGGCGCCGTTATAGTCTTTCCAGACGGAATAGACGTCGATGCTCAATTTTGAACGCGTGGATCCATCGAGATACCACTGCTGCTTTTCGAGAAGGTCACCATAATAGGTGGTCTGGCTTGCAGTGGCGGCAACCGAATTGCTGGTGATCTTGGAGGTCATGGCTACAAACTCGCTCTTGGCCAAATAAACCGTTCGATATTTCGGTTTTATTGGCTGGAAATGTCTTCGTTCAGCGAGTTTGGTTCTGACATCCCGAAGCTAACCTTCGGCTTCGTGACGCGGTGAACGCGTTTTAAGCTGCGGAAGCGGAAGATATTCACTGGAGATGACCACCTTGTAAGGGTTTTTACATGTGCTTCAGATGTGGCGGATCGGCAGTCCCGGATTTTCGAAGTGCGATCAGACGATTGGAGCGACCGTCGAAATGTGCCGTTAACCATGGGCGCGGCGGGCGGCCTGTTTCCGCCCCTCGCGGAAAGGTTTTGGAGAGGCCCGTCTACGTGAAGTTCCTGATCGTGCACGGCTATGGGCAATTACCTAGACGAGAGGTCTTTTCGGCATCGATCATCCCCGGTTGCGAGCTTTTTCTGTGATTGGGCCGATGCGCGGGCTTTCGATCAACGGCCGATTCCGTCGCGAGAGTGCGCGCGCCCATGTCCCGGCGCGGCTGCGCTGCCGACAGGTCGGCAGGAAATTGTCCTTGCGGTGTTTACCTCCCGTGTCCGAGGTCGCTATGGGTCTCGCATGCAGCAGCAAGCCCTCGTCTTCGCGCTGATCGGCATCCTCGGTATCGGCGCGCAGTGGATCGCGTGGCGCACCGGGTGGCCGGCCATTGCCCTCATGCTCGCCGCCGGTGTCCTTGCGGGACCGGTTACCGGACTGGTCGTGCCGGAACACACTTTCGGGGACCTGCTGGAGCCGATGGTCTCCGTGGCGGTGGCGCTGATCCTTTTCGAAGGGGGGCTCAGCCTCAATTTCCGGGAGCTTCGAAGGACGGAGGGCGCGGTCACGCGCCTGATGGTGATCGGCATTCCGGTAGGCTGGGTGCTCGGCACGCTGGCCTGCTACTATATCGCCGGGCTGGTCTGGCCCGTCGCGGTGCTGTTTGCCGGCATCCTCGTCGTCACGGGGCCGACGGTGGTCATCCCGCTACTTCGCCAGAGCAACGTGGCGCCGCGTCCGCGCGCGATCCTGAAATGGGAAGCGATCGTCAACGATCCGTTCGGGGCGCTCTGCGCCGTGATCACGTATGAATATCTGCGCCGGGTCGACGAAGGTGGAACGCTTCTTTCCGTCCTGGCCGCTCTCCTTGCGGCCGCCGTGGTGGCCGGGCTGATCGGTTACGGCGTTGCCCGTGCGATCGCCTGGGCTTTCCCGCGCGGGCACGTTCCCGAGTATCTCAAGGCCCCGATCCTGCTCGTCGCGGTGATCGGTACTTTCGTGCTGTCGAACCTGATCCAGCAGGAGACCGGCCTGCTGGCCGTCACCGTCATGGGCGTCGCCATCGCCAACATGCGGCTCGACAGCCTGCGCGATATCCATCCCTTCAAGGAGAACGTCACCGTCCTCCTGATCTCCGGCGTCTTCGTGCTGCTCTCGGCCTCACTGGACTTCAACGTGCTGCGTCAGTTCGAATGGCGTTTCATCGCCTATCTGCTGGCGCTACTGTTCCTGGTCCGCCCCGCCACGGTGCTCCTCAGCCTGGCCTTCAGCAAGATTCCCTGGAACGAGCGGCTGCTGGTCGCCTGGATCGCGCCGCGCGGGGTGGTGGCGGTCGCGATGTCCGGCCTCTTCGCGCTCCGGCTGGACCAGTTGGGTTATGGCAACGGCAGCATTCTGGTCACGCTGTCGTTCTCCGTCGTGGTGGCGACCATCGTCGCGCATGGTTTCAGCATCCGTTATGTCGCGCGGTGGCTGGGAGTGCTCGGCGCGCGCAAGCGGGGCTTGCTGATCGTCGGCAGCACGCCCTGGAGTCTCTCGCTGGCCGACCAGTTGCGCCAGCTGGAGGTGCCGGTGATGATCGCGGATACCAGCTGGCAGCGTCTCTCGATGGCCCGTCAGGCAGGAATCCCGACCTATCACGGCGAGATCCTCGCCGAATCGACCGAGGAACGACTCGATCTCGCGCAGTTCCAGGTGCTCGTCGCCACGACCGACAGCGAAGCCTACAATGCGCTGGTCTGCAGCGAGTTCGCGCCGGACATCGGCCGGGATTCAGTCTATCAGCTGGGCGGCATGGGCGATGACGAGGACCACCGGAGCCTGCCGGAGGCCTTGCGTGGCCGCGCCATGTTTACCTCCGGGCTTGGAGTGGCCGAAATCATGGAACGCGAACGTGCGGGCTGGACGTTCCGCAAGACGCGCCTCAGCGAACAGTTCGATTTCGCCGACGCGCGCGCCGCTCTGCCGGAAGAGGCGGACATATTGTTCCTCCTGCGCAAGGACGGCAAGATCCGCTTCTTCACCCATGCCTCGCGTCCGGCGCCGCAGCCCGGCGACATCGTGGTGTCCTATGGCCCCTCGCGCCACGGCGAGCCGGAGGGGCTTCGCACTGCCAACGAGAAGAAGGAGGCGACCGCATGAGAACCGCGCCCGTCATCGTATCGTCGATCCTGGCCGCGGCCCTTTGCGGCTGCCATCAGCCCGCGCCGGGCGGCGCAGAAGCCAGCCAGGCCGCGGGCCGTCAAGCCGAGGAGCCGGACCAGGCGGTGATCGCCGGGGCCATCACCGAAGCGGCCCAGGAAGCCAAGAAATCGATCATCCGCGCCGATGTGGAGACTGGACCCACCGAAGCGCCGCCGATCGAGAGAGTGCACCTCGTCGTGCCCTATCCAGCCAAAGGAGCGCAGCCGGACGAGGCCGGGCGCGTCTTGATCGACGGCGTGCTCGCGACCCCGGCCTACCAGGCCGGCGGGGCGATCACGATCTGGGGGCACAGCGATTCCAAAGGCTCGGATGCGGACAACCTGGCGGCTTCTCGCCGCAGGGCGGTAGCCGCTCGCGATTACCTCGAAAAGAAGGGTGTCGATGCCCGGCGCATAACCGTGATCGCGCTGGGCGAGGCGCGGCCGATCGCACCCAACCGCAAGCTCGACGGGAGCGACGATCTCGACGGCAGGGCGAAAAACCGCCGGGTGGAGATCGAGGTGCTGCCGCCCCAGGCCGAAGCCGCGGCAGACGGGGCTATGGCCCAGGATGCGGACAACAGGGCCCAGGACTGAGCGGTTCGGTCATCCCGGCATGGAATGCACGAAAAACCCGCAATCCATCGCCGGGAAAGGATGATAGAAGGATTTGCGTGACCTCGCCTACATCCCTCTCCCTGGCCGTGCGCAGTTATGGTGCGGAAAGCACGATGGATCGCCATGGATTCGCGCAGATCGTGCTGCCGCTGGAGGGTACGCTGTCGATGGAGATCGGCGGGCGCGGGGCGGCGATCCTGCGCGGCGACATGGCCTTCGTCGATGCGGACATGCGCCACGACCAGATCAGCGAGCAGCCTAACCGCGCCTTCATTCTCGACCTTGATCCGCGGCAGCTTGCGCCTCATCTGCGCGAGGAACTGGGCCGACGGCCTTATGGCGTCCTTACACCGGCGGCGAACAAGCTGGTGGAATTCATGGCGCTCCTGGCGGCACAGCCGGCCTCGGGCGATGCTGCGGCCGACGTCCTGCAACCGATGATCGAACGCTGGGCGCCACTGTTTTTCGAGACGCTGGCCGGCGGATTGCCGCAAGCGCGTCTGCGATTGGCGGCGCTGTTGGAACGGGTAGAGGCGGAACCGGGACGTCGCTGGACCGCGTCCGCCATGGCCGCTCAGGCCGGCATGGGCGTCAGCCGGCTGCATGAACTTTTCCGCGAGGAACTGGGCACCACCCCGCGCGGCTGGCTGTCCGACCTGCGACTGAAGCGCGTACGCGAGGCGATGGCGGCTGAGCCGGTATCCATCGCCGAACTGGCCTATCGTTTCGGCTACAGCGATCAGAGCGCGCTGACGCGGGCGATGCGCAAGGCGACCGGCCTGACGCCCGCCGCCTATCGCCGCCAGATGCGGGATGAAGGTTTGGTACAGGGACCGGAGACGCGGTCAAGAATGGCGTAGACCCGAACAAGATGCCGCAAACGGAGCATGCTATCTGCGGGGTCTTACGGGTACGGAGTTTGCAGTGTCGAGCGCGCGGAATACAATTGTGGGAGTGGGTTTCGGTGCCGCCGCAGGCGCGGTATGGGGATTGGTCTTCCTCGCGCCCGAACTGGCGGGCGACTTCGGCCCGCTTTACCTCGCCGCCGGCCGATATCTTGCTTATGGCCTGATCGCGGCGGCGCTGCTGATGCGGCGTTGGCCCGTGCTGCTGCGCCATCTCGGCCGCACCGAATGGATCGCGCTCGCGTGGCTGAGCCTGCTCGGCAACACGCTCTATTACATCCTGCTGTCGAGCGCCGTGCAACTGGCGGGCATCGCCGTGACATCGCTGGTCATCGGGTTCATCCCCGTCATCGTGACGCTCGTCGGTAGCCGCGACGAAAGCGCGCCTTCGCTTGCCCGGCTCGCGCCTTCGCTCCTGCTGGGGTTCGGCGCCGTGGCCTGCATCGGCTGGCAATTGCTTGGCAAGGCCCACGCGGCCGCTGCGAGCGGATCCGGCCTCATGCCGCTGATCGGGCTGCTCTGCGCCATCGGCGCGCTGGCGTCCTGGGCCACTTTCGCCGTGGTCAACAGCCGTTGGCTGGTGCGTCTTGAGAGCGTTTCCGCGCACGAATGGAGCCTGCTGCTCGGCATTGTCACCGGTATGCAGGCGCTGCTGCTGGTTCCGTTGGCGCTGCTTCTCGAACCCGCCGGGCATGACGTGGCGGCGTGGTTTCGCTTTCTCGCCGTCTCGCTGGGTGTCGCTCTGCTCGCTTCCGTGGTGGGAAATGCCTTCTGGAACACGATGAGCCGGCTGCTGCCGCTCACCATGATCGGTCAGATGATCCTGTTCGAGACCGCATTCGCGCTGCTCTACGGCTTTCTCTGGGAAGCGCGTCTGCCCACCGTCGCTGAAGTGCTGGCCATGGCCTTCATGGGCGCAAGCGTCATAACCTGCCTGACCGCGCACGGTACCCGCCGCGCAGCAGCGGTCTGATCCACGGCCGGGTTCTGCAGTATCTCTGCAAATGTGCTCCGAGCATGTACTCCAGAATAACGGAACGCTATTGGATGGCGATCGATGAACACGTGATATCGAGGTGTCGGATACCGGCGTGAAGATCGTTCCTGCTGGCTTACGACAGGTCGATCATGAAGCGATGCCGTGCGAGAACGCGGCGAAACAGGGCCTGGATATCCACTTGCCGGAATTTGGCGGAATCTCAGCTCATCGTCGCTGAGCCACGGTTCGGCCATTAGGTGCCCCTTTTTCGGCAAGGCATGTCTATGGGGACCGCTCCCCGCTTGATGCCGTTTCTGGTATCGCATCCTTTCACGGCCGCCCTGCGGCCGCTTCCCGCTCGGCGATGGTGGTGCCTGTTCTGTGCGCCTGCGCGGGCGCGAACGGAGACAGACATGCACAATCCCATTGCGCAACATGCGCAATTCGGCTGGTTCAAATCCCGTCGGGAACTGGCCATTGACGACATTACAGTGGTAGACCGCTCGCTTGTGAACCGCGCGGTCGGTGCTGCCGCGCTGGGCAACGCCATGGAATGGTTCGATTTCGGTGTTTATGGCTATATCGCCGTCACTCTCGGTAAAGTCTTTTTCCCCTCGGGCAATCCGACGGTTCAGCTGATCGCCACTCTGGCGACTTTCGCGGCGGCCTTCCTGGTGCGTCCGCTGGGCGGGCTGGTGTTCGGCCCGCTGGGTGACCGCTATGGCCGCCACAAGATCCTGGCGCTGACAATGGTCATGATGGCCGCCGGCACCTTCGCGATCGGCCTGATCCCGTCCTATGAGCGGATCGGCATGGCGGCGCCCGCCCTCCTGCTGGTGGCGCGGCTGGTGCAGGGCTTCTCGACCGGCGGCGAATATGGCGGTGCGGCCACGTTCATCGCGGAATATTCGACGGATCAGAAGCGTGGGCTGATGGGCAGCTGGCTCGAATTCGGCACCTTGGGTGGCTATATCGCCGGTGCCGCCACGGTCACGGCGCTGCACATGTCGCTCACCGAAGCGGAGATGCTGTCCTGGGGATGGCGCGTGCCGTTTCTGGTGGCGGGTCCGCTTGGACTGCTGGGCCTCTACATGCGCCTGAAGCTGGAGGAGACGCCCGCGTTCCAGGCCTATAGCGAGCAGGTCGACGAGCGCGAGGCGGATCGTCCCGGCCTTTTCGACATGGTGCGTCTGCATTGGCGCCAGTTGCTGAAGTGCGTTGGACTGGTCCTGGTCTTCAACGTGACCGACTACATGCTGCTCACCTATATGCCCAACTATCTCACCGTGACGATGGGCTATGCCGAAAGCAAAGGTCTGCTGCTCATCATCCTCGTCATGCTGGTGATGATGCCGCTCAACATCGTCGGCGGCCTGTTCAGCGACCGACTGGGACGCCGCCCCATGATCATCGGTGCCTGCGTGGCGCTGATGGCCCTGTCGGTGCCCAGCATGCTGCTGATCGGAACCGGCAACGACTGGCTGATATTCCTCGGCCTCATGACGCTGGGGCTGGCGCTCGTCTGCTTCACCAGTTCGATGCCCTCCACGCTGCCGGCCCTGTTCTACACGCCGGTGCGCTACAGCGGACTGTCGGTGGCCTTCAACGTGTCGGTCTCGCTGTTCGGCGGCACGACGCCGCTGGTCACGGCCTGGCTGGTCGGCAAGACCGGCGATCCGCTCGTCCCGGCCTATTACCTCATGGGAGCGGCGGCGATCGGCATCGTCACGATGCTCACCGTGCGCGAGACGGCAGGCATGCCGCTGCGAGGTTCGCCGCCCGCCGTGGAGAGCAAGCGGGAAGCCGTGGCGCTGCTCAAGGGCGACCAGCCCGTCACCGTGGACAGCAGCCTTCCGAACCTGTCGGAAACCGCCGCCCCGGTCCCGGAACGTGTCGCTGCCCGGCCGGTGCCCTTGCAGAAGATGGTAGCCCCGCCCGCCATGACCTGAGTCGACCGAAAGACGGAAGATGAACGGCCGGTTGTCCCATGGGACAGCCGGCCGATCGCTTTTCTGCCGCAGTGCAACAAGATCGGTCATACTTTCGTTTGGCAAGGATCGCCCGGATCTCGCCAGCCTGCATCTAACTGGCCTGCATCTAACTGGCCCGCATCTAACTGGACTGTCTTCACGCCTTCATGACTCTTCATCGCCGCGCCGTTCTATCCGGCATCCTCGGAAGTGCTGCCACGCTGGGCATGCCGCGCATCGCCTTCGCTGCCGATGAAGTGCAGCGGGTGGATTCGCTGATCTCGCGCATGACCATCGAAGAGAAGGCGGGGCAGATGACCTGCCTTGCCGACGCTTTCCGTCCTTTCAATCCGCCCAATCCGCAGGCCGGCATCCAGGGCGAGAAGCGGCTTTCGGAAGAGATCCGCAAAGGCCGCGTCGGCTGCCTGTTCAACGGCATCGGCGTGGCCGGGGCGCGCCGCGCGCAGGAACTGGCGGTGAAGGAAAGTCGCCTCGGCATCCCGCTGCTTTTCGCAGGCGACGTGATCCATGGGCTGAAAACGATCTTTCCCGTGCCACTGGCGGAGGCCTCGGCCTTCGATCCCGATCTCGCCGAGCGCAGCGCCCGCGCCATGGCCGAGGAAGCGACGGCCGCTGGACTGCACCTCACTTTCGCGCCCATGGCAGATGTCGCCCGCGATCAGCGCTGGGGGCGGGTCGTGGAAGGCGCGGGCGAGGATGTCACGCTCACCGCGCTGCTCACGGCCGCCAGAGTTCGCGGCTTTCAGGGCAAGGACTTGCGCCGTGCCGACTCCCTCCTCGCGTGCCCCAAGCACTTCGCCGCTTACGGCGCCGTCGCCGGAGGCCTGGAGTACGGCAGCGTCGATATCAGCGAAGAGACGTTGCGCGAGACGCATCTGCCGCCGTTCACTGCCGCTTTCGCCGTCGGCGCGCTGACGACGATGGCCTCGTTCAACGAGATCAACGGTGTGCCGGCGACTGCCGACCGGGCTTTGTTGACCGACATCTTGCGCGGCGAAATGGCGTTTCGCGGCTTCGTCTTTTCCGACTACACCGCCGACGAGGAACTGATCGCGCACGGCTATGCCGAGGATGAACGCGATGCCGCACGCCTCGCCGTCCTGGCCGGGGTGGACATGTCCATGCAAAGCGGGCTCTACGTGCGTTACCTGCCGGAACTGGTCAGGAGCGGCGCCGTGCCGATGGGCACGATCGACGTCGCCGTCCGGCGTATTCTCTATGTGAAGATGGCGCTCGGCCTGTTCGCTGATCCCTGGCGTTCGCTGGACGAGGAGGCGGAACGTACGCGTATCTTTACGCCGGCGCGCCGCGAACTGGCGCGCGAGATCGCCGGACGATCGATCGTCCTGCTCAAGAACAGTGGGGTGCTGCCGATCGATCCCGATCAGCGCCCGAACATCGCGCTGATCGGGCCGTTCGGCGAAGACCGGGACAATCTCTACGGGCCCTGGGCGTTCTATGGCGATCCCGGCAAGGGGGTGGACATTGCCAGTGGGTTGCGGGCCGCGCTGCCCGGTGATGCGAACCTGACCGTCGAGCCGGGCTGCGGGATCTCCGAAGCCATCGAAGGCGGAATAGCGCGGGCCGTAGCGGCGGCCCGTTCCTGCGACGTCGCACTCCTGGCGATCGGCGAATCGCAAACTATGTCGGGCGAGGCGCAGTCGCGCACGACGATCGAGATCCCGGCGGTCCAGCAGGCGTTGGCCGATGCCGTGGCGGCAACCGGCAAACCGGTCGTCGTCCTGCTGCGGCATGGCCGCGCGTTGGCGCTCCACGATGGTGTTGCGAATGCGCAGGCGATCCTCGCGACCTGGTTCCTCGGTTCGGAGGCGGGCCATGCGGTCGCGGACGTGCTGTTCGGCAAGGTCAATCCCTCGGGCAAGCTGCCGGTCAGCTTCCCCTGGGAGTCCGGTCAGGAACCGTTCTTCTACGATCGCAAGGCCACCGGGCGTCCGGTTGTCGACAACCGCACCGAGTACCGGGCCCGATACACGACCACCGACAACAGCGCGCGCTTTCCCTTCGGCCATGGCCTGAGCTACAGTGACTTCGTGCTGGCCGACTTGAAGCTGTCCGACGCCGCATTGCGATGGGATGCGGCGGTTGAAGTCTCCGCAAAAATCACCAACAAGGGCAGTTGTCGGGGCAGCGAAGTGGTCCAACTCTACATGCGCGACCGGGTCGCCAGTCGAACCCGCCCGATCCGCGAGTTGAAGGGCATTGAGCGCGTCACGCTCGACCCAGGCCAGAGCAGGACCGTTCACTTCAGGATCGCACGCAAGGACCTGGAGTTCGTCGGCTCCGGAAACCGGCGCATCGCGGAGCCAGGACTGTTCGATATCTGGCTTGGACAGTCGTCGGTTGGGGGATTGCACACGCAGATCGAACTCTACGCGCCCGCACCCTCCATCTGATCGCCCCACATCGTGGAGAGTGCGGCCACTGTCGGAAGCCGTGAATCGACTGTTCCAGCACGGCGCCAGCACTGCACTGCAGCGATCCGATCTTCGTGACATCACGGAAGATCAAAGGTTACGCCCAAATTGACTATTGGATTGCAAACGATTTTCCTGTTTAAGTACCGTCATGCGAGTAAGGCGTTATCAGTTCACCTCGCAAAAACTCTAAGGGAGCATGTGATGCCCGATAGCGAACAGCCCGATCTCACCCGTCTGACCGTCGACCTGCTGAGCGCCTACTTCGCCAATAACAGCGTGCCAAGCAGCGAACTGGCGGCGCTGATCGATCAGACCCGGTCTGCGCTGGCCGGGGAATCCGCGTCCGGCGGGAAAGCCGAAGCCCATAAGCCTGCGGTCTCCGTGGAAGACAGTCTCGCTTCGAAAGAACACATCCTCAGCCTGATCGACGGAAAACCGTACAAGAGCCTGAAACGTCACCTGGCCAACAACGGCCTGACACCTGCAGAGTACCGTTCGCGCTACGATCTGGCTGCCGATTACCCCATGGTCGCTCCCGCCTATTCCGAGCATCGCCGCGCGGTAGCCCAGCGCATGGGCCTTGGCGGGCGTCCCGGTGCTGCGAAGGGATCGGCGGCAAAGTCGTCCCCGTCGCTTCCGGCAGGCTCGTCCACTTCCGATGCGAAGGCGGATGCGGCGAAGCCGGTTCCGGAAGAACAGCCCGAGGCGAAGGCAGAGCTCGCTGCGGCGCCGAAGTCGCCGGCAGCCAAGGCCAAGTCGTCACCGGCAGGGAAGGGCGCAGACAATGCCTCCTCCTCGACGGAGAAGCCGGCGGATGCTCCGCGTGGCGGAAAGAAGCGCTTTGCAAGGCAACCGCAAGCCGCCGCCGCGCCCGCAAAGCCCGAGCCTTCCAAAGCTACCGAAACTCCGGGCCAAACGGCGACTGCTGCCCCCAAGGCGCGCAGTTCCGCTTCGTCCAAGCCCAAGAGCGCGAAACCAGCCAAGGCTGCCGCGCCCGCCACAAAGTCGCAAGACGCCGCCTCACCCGCCGATCCCACAGCCACTGCGACGGACAGCGCCAAGAAGCCCACTACCGCGAAACCGAAGAGCCGTAAATCGGCAGGCCCCGCCAAAGCGTCCAAGTCGACCGGAGCGCGCACGAATACGGCCTCCGCAGGGGGCAAGGGCGAGCCGTCCTGACGGAGCCCAACAGAGCGTACCCGGCCCTGCGGGTTCCAAACCCGCTGGGCCGGTGCCCCCGCCCGGATGCCACGCGGAGCGTGAGATCTTTCCTCTCCTTCGCATAAAGATACTGAACTTCTGCCGTTCGTTTCTGCAAATGTAGACCACTGGCGATCTTCGGCACCGGCTCTGGGCGCTTGATCCAGCCCTTTCGACACCGTACTTTTCGCACACCTACGATCCAAGCACGTCATTTTCTCTTGATCATCATGTTAGAAGAAGGCGAGCAAATCGACATCTAGGAAATCGGATCGACCATCCTTCCGATCTTCGCAATATCCGTTCTGAAAGCCCGCCGAGGCGGAGCGCTTCATTACCATCTCACCGACCGTCCTCGATTACGCCTTGCTCCAAGTATTCGTATAGTATCGCTGAATAGCTCTCCTCAGGCGCTTTATCCTCGCCAGAGTATCGCTCATGCCCGCGTCGCGATGCTTGCAAAGAGCCGCACGAGCCATTTGACTGGCGAAGATCGTATCGGAGTTCCAGCCACATAGTAAAGCGATCTTGGAGAAAGATTGAACCATAATCGAACTGCGCGGCCACATCGGATCTACTGCTCCAAAATGGACGTTGAACGATTTGTCTCCGAAACGATCCGGCAATACCTTGCACCCTTCTGAGGCTTAAGGTCCAAAGGCTGAGTGAGGAATGTAATGCCCTGGCTATCGCTCGTTCCCATTCCTGCCGTCGTAGCGGGCCTCTGTCGCTCTCATGGCTCGATCGAGATCGCAACGGGGGAAGAGTTACTTTTACGTTCTGCTAGAAACGGTACCTTTCCGATCAAGACGCCTTCGTGACCGAAAGCCCGCAGCCGAACACGGCATTTCCGATCATCGTTCTGGGGGCTGGCGTGGCCGGACTTGCAGCCGCTGCGCAGCTTTTGCAAGCAGGGCATAAAGTCATCGTTCTCGAACAACGAGATCATGCAGGCGGGACGCACCGCAGCCGGCAGATCGGTCCCTTTACGTTTGACGTAGGCAGCATCTTTTACGAGGAATCGGCCCTGATCTTTGATCTCGCCCCGTCTTTGCGGGATCTGTGCCCGGAAGTGCTCAGCATTCAGCGCCGGATCGCGCCAGATGGCTCCATTCTCCTCTATCCCATCGAGCCGCGCGACTTGCTTCGCCAGAACGCACGCGGTCTGGTGCTATCGCTGCTCGACCTTCTCTTTTCCCGTATGCGCCTTCAGCGGGACGGCTCACTGGATACCTTGTGCCGCAAGCGACTGGGTGGACGGTTCTTCGCCGTCACCGGATTGCAGCACTACGTTACGCGGTTTCACCACGTCTCTCCGCAGCGGATCGACGAGGAGTTTTTCTTCCGGCGCATGGCGATCATCGAGCGTTTCACGCGCACGCGGAACCTGGCAAGAAGCGCGCTACGGGCCCTCTTGTCTCGAAAATCGGAAGCGGCGGGCAGGCAGTGGCCCATGCGGGTCCGCCCCCGCCAAGGCTTCAACGTTCTGTTCGCGCGTATCGTCGAACATTTCTCTGCCCGTGGTGTGGTGTTCTCCTTCGGAGAAAGCGTTCTGTCTCTTGAACGGGAAGGCACCTTTTTCAAAGTCCGCACCAATCGCGCCACGCACCTGGCTTCCGCGGTGGTCAGCACCATTCCCTTGGACACGGTTCACCAGGCGCTGTTCTCAAAGCCTTCCGGCCTTGAAAGCCTGAACATGTCGACGATCTTCGTTTCCGCGGGATGGCTTCATCCGGAGACGGGCAACGTCCTTTTCAACTTCCATGCCGAAGGCGATTGGAAGCGGGCGACGATCTACTCGCGCATTTACCCGGATCCCACGATCACACGCGCTTACTTTTCGGTGGAAACGACCTTGTCGCCCGAAATGCCGCATGATCCCGCGCTGGCCTTTGCAAACTTCCGGGCGCACGCGGAACAGTTGGGCCTGGTACGGGATCTGCGGCTTGAAGGGCATGAATGGGTCGAGTCCTGTTATCCGCTCTACGCCATGGGCAGCCGCGAGAGGATCGACGCCGTAATGGACAAGATCAGCCGCGCCGGAATCATAACCACGGGCCGGCAAGGCCGGTTCGAATACCTGCCCACATCTACCGGAGTGATCGCGCAAGTTTCCAGCGACCTTGCCGGCACGATCGCCGCTCCGGAAGTCTCCGGGCGGGCTGCATGAGGACTTCGGGGCAATGACATCGACGATCGCTGTTCAAAACACGCCAGGCGCGGACCTGATCCCCGATCCGGAACTCGATACCTCCCGCGCAATGCGCAAGCGGCCGCAGCGCATTCGCATCTTCAATGTCAAATACAGTCCCAATCTAGGGGATGGACTACTTTCGGAGTGTCTGGAGCAAGCCCTGATAGACTGCGGGGCGCACATCGATACATGGTCCGTCGATCTGGCCGGGCGCACTACTTATGGACCTGGAGATGCACAGCGGGGCGCTTTGATCCGTGCGCTCCATTTGCTTCCGCCGCCCCTGCGCAAGCTCGCCGTGCTACTGCCGCTGGCGATCCAGTCGCAGAGGCGGTGGCGGCCGCACTATGATGCCGCCCTGCTGGGAGCGGACTGTGTGGTGATCGGCGGCGGCAACCTCCTTGTCGACCTGGACCTCAACTTCCCGACAAAGATCGCGCTCGCCGTGGAGGCAGCCGAGCGGAAAGGGCTGCCGGCTTTTCTTTATGGTTGCGGCGTATCATCGGGTTGGAGCCGAAAAGGACGTGCGCTTATGCAGCGCGCGTTGAAACGGGGTGTCGTGCGGCGTGTCTTCGTCAGGGACGACCGATCCCGCCTTTTGTGGGACAGCGAATTCGGGAACGACTTCGATCTGCCCGCAACGGTGGTGCCGGACCCCGGTCTGCTGGCACGGAGCCGCTATCACTTGGGCGAACGGGCTTCCTTGCAGCCGCGAGATCGACCATCGATCGGGCTCAACATCACCAGTCCCGTCGCGGTACGGTATCACTCGATCGGCGAAGTGGATACCGCGGGTCTTGAAAACTGGTATTGCGATTTGGCCGACCGTCTCGCTGTCGCCGGATACGATGTGACGCTGTTCACCAACGGCAGCCCCGAGGATCGCGCATGCGCCAGGCACCTTCAATCGGTGCTTGAAGCAAATGCCCGTGCCGATCGGTTTATCCATGTCGAACCCGAGACGCCTGAGGAACTCGCGCGGCTGATTGCCAGCTTCGATGGCCTTTTCGCGTTCCGAATGCACGCCGTGATCGCCGCGTATTCGAGCAGCGTGCCCTTCGTGGCCTTGCGCTGGGATCCCAAGCTGGATTCCTTCGTGCAATCCGTTGATCTCGGCCGCTGGCTGGTCAACCCCTTCGAGGTCTCTCCTGAGGCCGCATACGAACTGCTGGGCGAAGCCATGTCTTCCGGCATAAACCCGCGCGATCATGCCCAGGTCGTGAGAAGCGCTCTGGACGGTGTTGCCGCTCTCCATGCAGCCATCGCGGGGACCGTCGTGTCTGCAAAACCGTGCGGCTAGTCCTGTTTGCCTTGGCGGGCCTGATCGTCGTAATGGCGATCCAGTCGCCGCTCTCGCCGCTACTCCATCTTGCGCCTGCGCCCCAGCTTGCGCATGTGCACGCTCTTTCTTCGCCAGCCGTCGCCGAGCCCGCTAGCATGCTCACGGAGCCGATGAGGCTGGGGGCGGCCTCGAACTTTTCTCAAGGATGGAACGAGGCGCTGTTTCAGGCGGCCGAGAAACTGCCTTTACGCAACTGGCGCGACAGTGTCCGCTGGGCGGACGTCGAAAAGGTGAAGGGGCGCTACAGTTTCGGTACGCCCATGACGCGCTATCCTCAGCGGCTGCAGGCGCCCGGCACGCGGCTGACGCTGACGCTCAACTGGGGCAATCCGTTGTACGACTCTGGCCACACGCCGCATTCGGCAGACGCCCTGGCCGCGTTTCGCCGCTTCGTGACCGAGCTGGTGCGGCGCTATCCGGCCATCGACACGATCGAGATCGGCAACGAGATCAACGGGAACAATTTCGTCAACGGACCCGTCAAGGACGGCGGGATGGTCCAGCGAAGGGCCTATCACCTCGCCATGGTGCGCAGTGCGGCCGAAGGCGTGAAGATCGCGCAGGCACCTGTGCGAGTGATCGGGGGCTCGGTCCATTCCCTGCCGGGCGGCTTCCTCTGGCCTCTGTTGGAGGATCCTGCGGCCGCGTCCTTGCAGGGCCTGGCCGTTCATCCTTATACGACTCCGATAGAACAGTTGCCCCAGCAGATCGGCGTGCTGCGTCGACACGCTGGGCTGCGGCGGCACGTGCTCCACATCACCGAGTTCGGAAGCCAGAACGCTCATACAGCCCCGGACGAATTGGTGCGAGCTTATGCGACGCTGTCGTCCCTGGGTTCCACGGAGCTTGACTGGTACCCGCTCAACGAACGGGGAGACGGCTTCGTGCCGCTGCTCCGCCGGTCCGGTGAGACAACGGGCGTCGCCCAGGCCTTCCGCCTGGTGACGGACCGGCTCGCGTCCTTTCGCGCCCGTGATGTCAGCCCGGATCGCTTCACGTTCGTCCATGCTTTCGGACCGCACATCCTGGTGCTTTGGGGGGCGCCGCGCGCGATACGCGTGAATCCAGCGGAGGTTGACGCCTTCGATGCGCGTGGCGCTCGGCTGGATGCGGCACATCTGACGCTCGATGAGACGCGCGTGCTGGTGCTGCAGGGGCAACAACCTCTGGTGCTCGGCAGGGACGTGCGACTGGGTTGCTCATCGCTGATAGCGGACAGCTTTCTGGGCTTTTCTTACCCGGCCGATACCGAAGACCAGGGCTCCTCCGCAGGTTTCACCGCTTTCGTGCAGCGGGGGCGCGGCAAACTGCCTTTGGAAACCTTGCCCGGCCAGCAGAGGGAGGGCGTGCCCTGGACGCCTTACCTTGGGCTGAGCGATGCCGCACTGCCGCGAGTCTTGTCCGATATGGTGATCCCCAACCCGGACGGTCCGGTCTTTCTGGAGTTTTTGACTGAACGCGCGGGCACTCTGCGCGTCCAAGGGGATTTTGCTGCCGCCCACTCGGGAGCGCTTGGGCCGAAGGTTGCTTTCTCCGTCGATGGCCGTTCGCTTGATCTTCCTGCGCAGTCATCTCCTGTTCGCGTCGACCGCATCTTGAAAGTTCGGTCGGGTCAGCGGCTGGCATTCGCCGTGAGTTGGAACCAGACCGCGCGCGACAGTACGGCAAGATACAGGATCAGGCTGTTCGATCCGCGATCATGTGCTCTTGCCGAAGCCGCCAGACGCTGAAATCACGTAGCAGGGCTGCTGCCGGAGCCACCGGACATCGGACCTCAGCCACGGATCGTCGCGGAAACATCCGGCGCGATCGCCGCCATGTTATAGCTTGGCGCCGTGAGCCGAAACACGGTATCCGTTGGAGAACGGAATTGCATAGCTATGTCATCCGCAAGCTTGAGACCGTCGAACGGCTTAGCGACCTGGAAAAGGACATGGTTGCTTCAGTGTGTCGAGATGTAAAAGTCGTTCCGCGCCGTCAGGATATCATTTCGGATGGCGATTCTCCCGAGCATCTTCATCTCCTGGTTGATGGCTGGGCGACGCGCTACAAGATCCTGAAGGATGGAGCCCGGCGGATCACGGCATTCATGATGCCGGGCGATTTCTGCGATCTGCATGCCACGATCCTCTGCGCGATGGATCACGGCATCATGGCGATCACCGATTGCAAGGTCGCCTATGTCGCCAATGAGGATATCGACCGGATCACCCGCAGTTCTGCAACTCTGGCGCGCGCTTTCTGGAGAGCGACGCTCGTCGACGAAGCCGTTCTGCGTCAATGGCTGGTGAACAGCGGTCGGCGCGTGGCCGTCGAGGCGATCGCGCACCTTCTGTGCGAACTCCATCTCCGTGCGCAATTGGTAGGGCTTGAAAGCAGGGACCGCTTCAATCTGCCGCTGACCCAGGAAGATCTTGCCGATGCGACCGGCCTCACCACCGTTCATGTCAACCGCATGTTGCAGGAATTGCGCAAGCAAGGGCTGATCGAGATGGATCGCGGCCAGTTGTTCATTCCCCATGTGGCGGCCTTGCGCCGCGCGTGCAACTTCGAAGATGACTATTTCCATCTGAAGATGTCGGATGAGTATCCTACGGACCGGCCGCGCCATTCGCGGCTTGCAGGAGAGCGCCCCGACGCCGACTCTTCGGGCGAGATAAGGTTTAGCCCCGGCCGGCGGTGAAGCTCTTCCGACGGGGCAGGCCTTGAGGAACCTCCCTGGACTCACACCTCGCGGGAACATCGGGACCGCGGCTCGCGTTGGATCGGTTGGAAAGGAACCGTCATGCCGAACCGTCGAAAGGCAGGGAAAGCCCGCTTCGTCCGTCCGAGACCGGGGCAGATCTGGAGTCCGTCACTGAGGAAAGCCTGGGCGGTGTGCAAGGAGCCGAACCGGGGGGAGACAGCGGGACAAACGCGCAAGTCGCCAAGCCCGGTGCCCCTGCCGATCAGCCGGCTCCGGACGCAGGTGAGATCGAGTGGGCCGGTCAAGTCATCAGGAAACCACCTTCTCCGCAGCGGTGAATGCCGACATGGATGAGCATAAGTCCGAAAACGCGGGCCTGGAGGCATGCCGGTAGAATGGTGAACTTCCGGATTTGTCCGGAGACACGGATCAGCCGGGGCTGGACCAAGCGCGGCACAAAGCCTGTCGCGTCGGTCGATCTGCGTCGGCCTTAAGCCTGCTGTTCGGCGCAATCCGTCACGCTGAGGCAAATGTACCGGGCTGGTCATGCCGCAGTGTAACGGCCAGCAATAGCGTGTACTTTGCCCCAATCAGCAGTGAGATTGGGCCCGGCGCTCGCGCCGTGCTCATGCTCGATCAGGCTGGATGGGATATGTCCGGCAAGCTCGGCCTTCCGCCGAACACGATTATCTTACCATTGCCCCTGTCTCGGCCAAATGCGCCTCCGATCCTGAAGCAGTTCATGTGTGACGAGTGGCGCTCGAACCCGCGTCCCTGCTCGCCGACGTGGAACCGTCGCGTCGACCGATGGTGGATCACGTCAACGGGCTTAGGCCCGTGTCCCGTGGACGGTCATCAGAGAGCCCAGGTGTCAGCTTCATCACACGGGCAGCACCGGCGAAGAGGTTGCTCTTGTCAGGCGAACCTGCTCCGCCGGCCTCTCCCGTACCGCTGCAGGCTTTGCGGCGGCAGCGTCAGCGATGACGTCCCGGCCGGTGCGGACCTGCTCCGCCCAGGCCTCCGCCCGTTTCCGCGCCTCGCGGATTGTTGGTTTCCGGATCGTTGCGCCCTGAAAGCTGCGAGCCCTTGACGGATCCGTGGCTTTCGTCTGCCTGTGCCTCGGGGCTGAAGTCGGGCTTACCCTCTTCTGCGGGATTTTTCGGGTGCGACATCGGCTTCTCCTTTCGGAAGATCCAACGCACCGGGGCGAAGCGCGTATCCTCGGCTTGATGGAAAGCAATGATGGGCGGATCCGTGTCTTACCGCTTCCCGATCCCGGCATCGATCGAGCAACCCGCCAACGCGGCGGCGCCGGCCGAGCGCATTATGGAGGATCAATCGGCGCAAAACCGGCCAGGCGCAGGGCGCCGTCCAGTGAATCGCCGAGCGCCGGGCTCAGGCGTTCGACGGTGCGCCAGCGAAGCCAGGGCTGCATGCGCGGTGCAAGGCCGCCCACCAGCGTGCAGCGAGTGGCGCCGCGCTCGAAGATCGTTTCGATGAACCGCTCGATGTGGCCCGCGGCATGTTCGACGATCGAGCGGGCGATGGCGTCATCCGCTTCGGCATAATCCATGACCAGCGGCGCGAAAGTTCCGTAGTCTCGGGGGGCGGCCTGGTCCATCCAGGCGATGGCCTGTGCCGTATCGTGACCGAATCGCTCTGTCACGGCGGCGCTCAGAGGGGTCTTGCGGGTGCGGCCGTCCAGAGCGCGCAGGGCGTGGCGCATGGCGGAAAGACCGAGGGCGGCGCCGCTGCCCTCGTCGGAGATCGGGAAGCCGTAGCCGCCGATGGTGAAGTCCTTGCCGTCCAGGCGCACTTGCGCGGCGCTGCCGGTGCCGATGATGAGGATCGCGCCGTCCCGTCCGCCATGGGCGCCAAGATTGGCGATCAGCGCATCCGTGGCGTAGTTCACCGATGCCAAGCCGAAGTCCAGTTCGGCCAGAGCCTCGCGCACACCGGGACGGGTGATCCCGGCGATGCCCATGCCGGCGCGGATGGCGGCGCGCTGTTCGCGGCCCAGCCCTGCTTCGGCGACCGCCTGATCCACGGTTTCCTTGAGCGTGTCGTAGAGCGCTTCCATGCCGATCCGGGCATTGGCCGTGCCGGACTTGCCGTGGCCGATCTCCGTCCCGGCCGCATCGACAAGCCTGGCGCGGCAATTGCTGCCGCCTGCGTCGATGCCGAGGAAATAGGTCATGGCTGTTCTCCGTGAGGCCCCGTCCAGTCGCGGCCACGGGGGGTATGGCCGATGCCGGGGTTGAGCTGGTTGCGCGGGTCGATCTGGCGGTAGAAGTCCGCAAGGTCCGGCTTGGCGACGTAAAGGTGGCCGACATTGTGCTCGGCGGGATACTGGGCGCCGCGCGCGTCGAGCAGGCTCCACAGGGCATGTTCGAAGGCGAGCGGATCGGCGCCCTTCTTCACGATGTAGTCCTGGTGGAATACCTGGCAGAAGAAGTGCCCGTAATAGAGCGCATGGACGGTGCGAGCCGCGAGTTCCGGCGGCAGCTGCTCCACCCATTGGCGATTGTTGCGGGGCAGGGCGACGTCTAGCGCGACGATATCTTCCACCTCCTTGCGGTGAACGGCGCGGTAACGCACGGCTGCGCCTGCCGCGACGAAGCGGTGGAGGAAGGCCTTCGCGGCTTCCTGCGGCGTGCATTCGAAATGATCGCCGCCTGCGCCGGGGAACAGTTCGGCAAGCAGTACGCGCGCCGCGTCCACCTGATCGCGGGGGACTTTGAGGATCAGATGATGCTCGAAGCGCTGGCGGAACGCGCGCATGCGGGCAGGGAGATGATCGGGGATGAACCTGCTCGACCATTGCATGACACGATCGCTGAGGCCGCTTCCGAGGATTCCGTCGAAGCGGGACTTCGCGGCGAAGAGGGCGGGCAGGCGATCGGTGCCCAGCCGTTCGATGGCGAAGAACATGTCGCGGCCGTAGCGATCCGCAATGTCGAAAGCGACCGCGTGCATATATTCGCCGGCGATCGGCAGGGTATCGAAATCGCGCAGCATGGTGCGGCGCAGTTCGGTCAGGCGGTCGGGCTCGCCGGTGCCGATATAGAAAGTGCTGGTCTGTTCCTCGCGTGGAAAGGTGTCGAGGCGAACGGCGAAGACGATGAGCTTGCCCGCGCTGCCGGCGGCTTCGAACAGGCAGCGGGGATCGGCATTGAACCGCGCGGGCACTTCGCTTTCGATGTCGCGGACATGCTCGGCATAGGCGTGATCGTGGGCCCACTTGTCCGAAGCCGGGTCGATGTCGGCTTCGGTATATTGCTCGCGGTCGAGGCGGGAGAGGATGGTCTCGGGATCGTCGCCCAAATCGATGCCAAGGTGGTTGAACAGGCGCAGCGAGCCGTCGCCGAGGACCTGGGCGTAGAGCGCGAGCTGGGTATAGGCTGGACCCCGGCGGATCAGCGAGCCGCCCGAATTGTTGCAGACCCCGCCCACGACCGAAGCGCCCAGGCAGGACGAGCCGATCACCGAATGGGGCTCGCGGCCATAGGGACGCAGTGCCTGCTCCAGCCTGTGGAGCGTCGTGCCCGGGAGGCAGAGCACCTGTTCGCCGCGCCGGATCACCTTGAGGGCCGAAAGCCGTGTCGTGCTGATGATGACCAGGCCTCCGGGATAGTCGTCCCCATCGGGCGTGGAGCCGCCGGTGAGACCGGTGTTCGAAGCCTGCATGATGATCGACACGTCCGCCGCCACGCAGGCCTCTACCGTGCGCCACAGCTCGACCAGGCTGCCGGGGCGCACGACCGCGATGGCGGCGCCTTCGCCGGTGCGATACCCCTTGCGGAAGCGGGCGGTGGCGCGGGGCGCAGTGAGCAGGTGGCGCTTGCCCACGGCCTTGCTCAAGGCCGCCAAAAGTGCGGCTGTGCCTGGGGAGGTGCTTTGGGTCATGCTCGCTGCCATGGTGATCTGCCCGCCTACTGGGTCTGGACCTCGTCGTCGGTCATCAGGTCCGCGCCGTCCAGCCAGCGCAGGATCTCGCGCGCGGCGGGATGGTCGATGCCCTGATAGCGCGCCCGCAGCCGATCCGCGCGGGCGCCGAGGCGCTCGTGGCCCACGTCCTGCAACGCGGGTAGATCCTGTTGCAGCATGTGCGCGAACTCGGATCCGAGCAGAGCGCGGGCGGCCGACTCAAAGGCCGCGCCGTAGGCATAGTCATCGCCCTGCGCATAGACCATCGGCAGGGTCACGGCCGGGATGCAGCCGAGATGGGCCTGGATCGCCGGATTGATCGCGTGGCCCGAGAGATGTTCGGAGTTCCTTGCCGAACGGCCGGTGAAAGCGCGCAAGTGCAGGAAGCGCGACATGCGGGCACCGTCGTTGACCGGCCAGTTGTCCCACAGGCAGACCTTGCGGCCCAGTTCGCTCGCCACGCGTTCGAGATGGGCAGGCCCGATCTCCTTCGAGCAGACTTCCTCGCCCGTCCAATAGACCTGCACCGCAGGATCGAGCAGCCGTCCCAGCTTGCCGAGGTAATCCGCTGGCCGGTGCGCGAAGACCAGGTCCAGCACCGGATCGTCGGAGTAGTAGGTCGGGCAGGTATAGACCCGTGCGGCCCGGGTCAGCCCGGCGCAGAAATTGACGACATCCGCCTGCCGCTCGGCAAGTTCGGGCATGTCGCCGCGAAGGTCGTCGAAGAGCACGGCCAGATCGTCGATGCCGATCGCGTCGAGTTCCGCGACCCGCCGGGCCAGATCGGTGCGGGCGCCGGCGTCGAAGGGATGGGTGGAGCCCACGGGCGTGATCGCCATGCCGAAGCGCATGCCCGCCGCGCGGCATTCGGCCGAGAGGCGCGCGAGGGCCTCGGTCTGGGCCGCGTCGTGTCCCCGTCGCCAGTCGCGGCGCAGCGAACGGTCCGCCTTGGGGCCATAATGGTAGAACCCGTAGCCCGCCCGCGCCAGCGTCTTCACCACGTAGCTGCGTTCGGTCTCGTTCCAGATCCGGCCGAAGCGGCCCTCGATCAGCCCCAGCTCGGGCGTCATTCGCCGAAATCCTCGCGCGCGCCGCCGATCCAGGTCGATTGCACCAGCCGCGCGTCATCGAGATGAACGAGGTCGGCGCGCAGGCCCGGAGCGATCGTTCCGGTCTCGTGATCCAGCCGCAGGAACCGCGCCGGATTGCCGCTCGCCATGCGCGACGCCGTGACCATGTCGCAGCCGATCATGTCCATGGCATTGCGCAGCGCCTGCGCCATCGTCAGCGCGGAGCCGGCTAGAGTTCCGTCCGGGCCGGTGCATAGACCGTCCGCCACCTTGATGTCCTGGTCCATCAGCGTGAAGCGGCCCAGGGTTCCACCCACCGGCGGCATGGCGTCGGTGACGAGCATGACGCCTTCCGCCCCGCGCGCCGCCAGGGCCACGCGCATCGCGGCGGGATGGACATGGAAGCCGTCGGCAATGAGGCCGAAATGGCTGGTGCGGTCTTCCAGCGCGGCGCCGACCATGCCTGGATCGCGGCTGAGGAGCTGGGTCATGGCGTTGAACAAGTGCGTGAAGCCGGTAAGGCCCTCAGCCAGCGCGGCCCGTGCCTGATCGTAAGTCGCCAGGCTATGTCCCGCGCAGACCAGAACGCCCGCTTCCGTCAGGGCGCGCACGGTGCCTTCCGGGGCGAGTTCCGGGGCCAGCGTGACGATGCGGCGGCCGGCCGTGGGTGCCGAAAGCCGTGCGATGACCTCTGCGTCGACGCGCGTGAAGCGGTTCTGGTCGTGGATGCCCTTCTTCGCGGCGTTGAGGTGCGGACCTTCGATATGAACGCCCAGAACGCCGGGGATGCCCCGGACCAGTGCCGCTTCCCCGGCCGCGATGGCGGCTTCCACCACCTTGGGATAGTCGCTGATGAGCGTTGGCAGCAGGCCGGTCGTGCCATAACGCCGATGAGCCTTGGCAATGGCGCAGATGCCCTCGATACAGGGCATGTCGTTGAACAGCACGTCGCCGCCACCGTTGACCTGGGTGTCGATGAAGCCGGGCAGCAGATAGCCCCCGTTCAGCGGCTCCACCATGCAATCCGCAGGCAGCGCGTCGGCAGCGGCGAGACCGAGAATGCGGTCGCCCTCGAGCAGCAGCGCCTGGCCTTCGACCACGCGGTCGGCCAGGACGATGCGCGTTCCCGTAAGCGCGATTCGGCTCATAACGTGCGGGTCACCTTGTTGAGATGCGGAGGATTGTCCGGGTTGCGCCCGCGCGCCAGCGAAAGTTCGTTGGCGAGGCCATAGAAGCTCTGGATCTGGGCGATCGCGCCGAGCACCGGATGGACGTCCGTCCGCGAGGGCAGCACCAGGCCTGCCGGTTCGACATCCTCGGGAAGACCGGCGGCGATGACGCGGGCGCCGCGCGCCGCGAAGTCGTCCAGACGTTCGCGCAGGCCGGCGCGCGCCACGTCGAGCGGCGCCAGCACCAGAACCGGATCGCCTGGGCCCACGAGCGTCATCGGGCCATGGGCGACTTCCGCGCTGCTGAAGGCTTCGGCGTGGAGGCTGGAGGTCTCCTTCAGCTTGAGCGCTGCCTCTCCGGCGATCGGCAGGGTCGGGCCGCGTCCGAGCACCAGCATGTCGCTGGCGCCCTTCAGCAGATCGACAGCCGAAGTCCAGTCGGCGCGGGCCGCTGCTTCCAGCACTTCGCCCACATTCTCCAGGGCCGCGAGCAGCGCGCCATCCTGACTCCACTCGGCCACGAGATGCGTGAGCGCGACCAGGGTGCAGACGAAGCTCTTGGTTGCCGCGACGCTGGTTTCCGGGCCGGCGTGAACCGGGATGACGATCTGGGCCAGCCGGGCGAGCGGCGAGTCGGCATCGTTGACCACGGCGATCACCACGGCGCCCTTGTTACGCGCATCCTGCGCGGCGGCGAGCAGGTCGGGGCTGCGGCCCGATTGCGAGATGGCGATCAGCGGCACGTCCAGGAACTGCGCCGAAGTGGCGTGATAGAGCGACCCGACCGAAGGTGCATGGCTCAGGGTCGGCACCTGGGCGTGGGTCTCGAGCAGGAACTTGGCGAAAGCCGCCGCCTGGTCCGAACTGCCGCGCGCCAGGGTGGCGGCAAACGGCGGCGCAAGCTCGCGAAGTTGTCGTCCGGCCTGCCGCACCAGGTCGGCATTGAGGCGCAGTTGCTCGGCGCAGCGTGCGGGAGCCTGATGCGCTTCGCGAAACATTTGCGTGCGGGTCACGGATGCCGCTTGCGGCTTGCTCGGGGTCGCTTGGGTCATGTGGAAGATAGATACCAGTTTGGACTATCGGCACAAGTGGCATTAAAGTGGTTTCATCGTTACCCTAACTCGTGATACCTGTGCGGCGGGCCGGAAGCTATCGGAGAGGACGATGCTCAGGATCGAGATTGCAGCATCGGAGGGACAAGGCGACGTCAACGAGGACGGCGTGGGTCATCGCGGCGATGCTGCCTGGGTCGTCGACGGCGCGACCGGAATCGATCCCGCGCTGCCCGATCCGATGCATGACGATGCTAGCCTTGTTGTCTGTACTTGGGAGAATGCGCGCTGATGCTGGTCATGGGATATATGAGCGGAACCTCCCTCGACGGCGTGGACGTGGCGGTGCTGGATACCGACGGTGAGCGGATCGAAGCATTCGGGCCGGCCATGATGATGCCGTTCTCGGCGGCGGAGCGGGCGGCGCTGGAGAAGGCGACGCGCGATGCGCTCGCCTGGGATGGAGATGGGCCGCAGCCGCTGTCCTTCGGTCTGGCGGGCGAAGTCATCGAAGCGGCCCACTTGCGCGCCGGGAACCGTCTCATCGCGCAACTAGGGCGTCGCCCCGACCTCGTCGGCTTTCATGGGCAGACCGTGCTTCACCGCCCGGAGCGCAGGCTCTCGGTACAAATCGGCGATCCGCAGGTGATCGCCGAGGAACTGGGTGTCTCGGTCGTGGCGCAAATGCGGCAGGACGACCTGCTTGCGGGCGGGCAGGGCGCGCCCCTGGTTCCGTGCTACCATGCGGCGCTGGCGGAGAACATCGGGGTGGCCGGGCCGATGGCCTTCCTCAACCTCGGCGGAGTGGCGAACCTCACCTGGATCGGAGCCGATGGCACGCTCCTGGCCTGCGACACCGGGCCCGGCAACGGCCTCATCGATCAGCTCGTGCAGGCGCGCGGGGCAGGGCGCTATGACGACGACGGGCGACTCGCGGCGGCGGGCACTGTCGACGAGGTCGTTCTGGCGCGGTTGCTTTCGCATGATCATTTCCGGGGGGAAGGCCCCAAGTCGCTCGATCGCTACGACTTCCCTCTCGACTGGACCGCGGATCGTTCCCTGGAAGACGCGGCGGCAACCCTGACGGCGTTCACGGCAGAGGCCGTCGCGGTAACGGCGCGGGCTTTGCCGCAGGCGCCGAAAGTATGGGTCGTCTGTGGCGGCGGGAGCCACAATCCCACGCTGATGCAGGCGCTGCGCGCGCGGCTGGGCGATTGCCGGACTGCCGACCAGGTGGGACTGCGGAGCGATTTCGTAGAGGCCGAGGCGATGGCCTTCTTGGCGGCCCGCAGCCTGCGGGGCTTGCCGCTGACCTTTCCTGCGACTACCGGAGCGCCGCATCCGCTGACGGGCGGGACGCTCCATCGGCCGGAACGGGCACCTGCTGAAATGGTCTGATCGGTTCGTGGCAGGATCATCACCATTTGCATACCAGATCTTTACATATCCATGACAGGTATGCATGGTAGAAGCCGTCTGGAAAGGGCATGCCATCGAGTCTTCGGGTCGCGCCAAACTCCGATGGAACGAAGGTTCAGGGAAGTTAATGAGGAAGTCTAATGGTTAAGTCACAACGACACACCGTGGCTATGGCGGCGCTTGCCATCGCCCTTTCGCAAGCATCTGGCGCCGCCCGGGCCCAGTCGGTCGAGGCCAGCGAAGCGACCGGGGCCGATATCGTCGTCACCGGCACACGCATCGCGGTTCCCGGCCTGACGTCCAGCAGCCCGGTCGCGTCTACCGGCGAAGAGCAGATCAAGCTCCAGTCGGCCCTGACGGTCGAAGACTTCTCCACCAAGATCCCGCAGCTTTCCGGCGGCGTTCGCCAGGGCTCGCAGGGCAGCGACGCTTTTGGCGCGCAAGTTCTGGAACTGCGCAACTTCGGCCAAAGCCGCTCGCTTGTCCTGATCGACGGCACCCGCGCGACGCCGTTCAGCTTCCGCAACTCGGCAGACGTCAACGCCATTCCCGCCTCGCTGATCAAGCGGGTCGACGTGCTGACCGGCGGCGCCGCCGCCGTCTATGGCGCGGATGCCGTGGCCGGCGTGGTCAACTTCATCCTCAATGACGATTTCGAGGGCATCCGCGGCACCGCCACCAGCCGCTTGTCCGAGCATGGCGGCGCGCAATATGGCGGATCGCTCATGGTCGGCACCGGCCTTGGCGATCGCGGCCATATCGTCGTCGCCGCGGACTATACCCAGCGCGACCTGATCCGCGCGGGCAGGCGCGATTGGGCGGAAACGCCGAACCAGACGATCCCCAGCATCGGCGGTGTGTTCACCGACGTGGCGAGCGGCCGCAAGTTCGGCTTCACCGACAGCGGCCAGTTCACCACCAGTCCGTCTGCCACTTCGAACATTTCGGATCGCTATCCGCTGGTCTCGCCGCTCAAGCGCATCAACGTGGCGGCGCTGTTCAAGTACGAGATCACCCCGCAGGTCGAAGTCTACGGCCGCGCCATGTATACCAACTCGCGCACGCAGGAAACCGGCACTCCCGGCGCGACTCCGGCCTCGGTCAACCGCACCGTCTCGATCAGCGAGAGCAACCCGTTCCTGACCGACGACATCCGCAACCAGCTGACCTTCGTCAACGGCGCGGCGCGGGTGAACGTCTCTCGCTCGCTGGCTGAACTCGGCCTCATCAACTACGAGACCGAGCGCAATACCTTCCAGGTCCAGACCGGCCTGCGCGGCCCGGTAACCGATGCGGTCAAGTGGAACCTATATGCCCAGTACGGCCGTTCCACCGAGAACACGCTGATCACCGGCGACGGCCTCGTCACCAGCCCCACGGGCGCGAACAACTTCGACGGGATCGTCAACAGCGTGAACATCTTCGGTCCAAACCAGACCGAACTGGCCGATGCGCTGGGCAGCACGATCAACGGCTTCAACCGCAAACGCGACCAGTTCGTGACGGCGGCGACTCTCAGCGGCACCCTGGAGGAGCTGTTCTCGCTCCCCGCCGGCCCCATCGGTTTTGCCGTCGGCGCCGAATATCGCCGCGAGACCGCCAGCATCGATCAGGACACCGCGCTTCTGACCGGCAACACCTATCGCCAGGGCGTCCAGGCGGCTTACAGCGGTGCCTTCGACGTCAAGGAACTCTACGGCGAACTCCTGGTGCCGGTGCTCCGCGACCTGCCGCTGATCCGCAAGCTGGACGTGGGCGGCGCCTACCGCCTTTCGGACTACAACATGTTCGGCACCCACGGAACCTGGAAAGTCGAGGGCAACTGGGAAGTCGATCGCAACTTGCGTGTACGCGGCACTTACCAGCGCGTCCTTCGCACGCCGAACTTCGGCGAGTTCGCAGCCGGCATGTCCTCGCTGCCGTTCAGCAACCTTGTCACCGTGGACCGCCTGAAGCCCCGTTACGCCGGCGATCCCTGTGTGCTGGGCACCGGAGATGCGGCCCAATGCGCCCGCTTCGGTGCGCCTGCCGCAGGTTCGGCGGACTCCACCGCGCCCGGCTACCTGACCGGCAACTACTACTATGGCGGCAACCCGGAGATCAAACCGGAGACCGGCTACACCACGACGCTGGGCGCCGTGTTCACGCCGACGTTCCTGCCGGGGCTTAACCTGACGGTGGACTGGTACGAGCTTGACCTGCGCGGTGCCGTGGGTGTGATCCAGCCAGTGGCGGCGATTACCAGCTGCTACGTCACCAACCCCACGGCGAACAATCCGCTGTGCTCGCTGGTGACCCGCAATGCCGACGGCACCTTCAAGGATGCCTTCGTCAACAACCAGAACCTGGGCCGCCTGCTGCAGCGCGGTTTCGACATCTCGGCCAGCTATACGCTGCACCCGGCGTTCCTGCCGGGCGAGGGCCTGCGCCTTGCCTACCAGGGCAATATCGTCACCTCCTATCTGATCCAGGCCAACTCCACCGTTTCCGCCGTGCAGTGCAAGGGCACCTTCGGGGCCACCTGCTCCAGCGACGGCACCACGCTGGTCCAGCCCGACTATCGTCACACGGCCGGCCTCTCGTGGCTGTTCGACAAGGGCGTGATCCAGTTCGACTGGCAGCGCATCGGCAAGGTGAAGTCGAGCACGGTGGGATCGACCGAGACACTTTCGGCCCAGAACACCTTCGACCTTTCCGCATCGTACGCGTTCACCGATGCGATCACCTTCAGCGCGGGCATCTACAACATGTTCGACAAGAGCCCTCCTCGCGTGTCCACGGGCGGCGTGTTCAACACCTTCCCCGACACATACGACATCCTCGGACGCACGATCGGCTTCTCGCTGACCGCGCATATCTGAGGGTAACCCACCCTGCGGGCGCCCGGTCACCTCCTCCTCCGGCCGGGCGCCCGCTTTTTTGCGAGGCTCTGAAATCTGCGTTCGGAGCCGGGTTCGGAGATGAATTCGATGACGCTGCCTTTCTCGATGGCGGACTGGCTGGTGATCGCCGCCTATCTGCTGCTGCTGGTCGCGGGAGGCTGGATCTTCACGCCGCGCAAGACCGAGTCCGCACATGACTACTTCCTGGCGGGCGGCAGCGTGCCGGCCTGGCTCGCGGCGATTTCGGTGCTTTCGGCGACCCAGTCGGCCGCGACCTTCCTGGGCGGGCCGGACTACGGTTATCACGGCGATCTCACCTATCTCAGCGGGAACATCGGCGGGCTGATCGGCGCGATCTTCGTCGCCCACGTCATGATCCCGCGCTTCTACGCCATCAAGGCGACCACGGCCTACGAACTGCTGACCTTGCGCTTCAGCGAGAAGGCCACCCGCTGGGCCGGGGGCATGTTCCTGGTCGGCCGCGTCTTCGCGGGCGGGGCGCGCGTCTATCTGGCCGCCATCGCGCTGGCCATGGTGATCACCGGCACGGTCGAGGCGCAAGGCATCATGATCGCCGCTGCCGTGCTGATCGTGGCGAGCGTGCTCTTCACCTTCGTCGGCGGGCTCAAGTCGGTGCTCTGGAACGACCTCATCCAGTTCGTGGTCTACCTGGGATCCGCGATCGCGGTGCTGGTGTTCCTGCGGCTTTCGATCCCGGCTTCCACCGGGGAGATCATCCAGGGGCTCGCGCATACACCGGAAGGCGTGAACAAGCTGAAGTTCTTCGATTTCTCGACCGACCTTTCGCGCCCGTTCTCGATGCTGGCGATCGTGCTCGGCCTCTCGCTGCTCTACATCGCCAATGCCGGGATGGACCAGGACACCACGCAGCGCCTGCTGGCCTGCAAGGATGCCAGGACCGGCGCGCGCGGGCTCTACCTGTCCGTCTTCGCGACGCTGCCGGTCGTGGGCATGTTCATCGTGATCGGCCTGCTGCTCTATGTGTTCTATGACCGGCCCGACCTGATGGGCGGCGCCACGGCGGCGGCGGGGAACCAGTTCGGCGGAGAGAAGATCAGCATCTTCATGCACTATATTCTCACCCAGCTTCCCGGCGGCCTGCGCGGACTGGTGACCGTGGGGATCTGTGCGGCGGCGGTGGCCACCACGAACTCCGCGCTCAACGCCATGTCCTCGGTGCTGGTTCAGGACTTCTACCGTCCCTGGCGCGAGAAGCGCGGCACCGCGCCCGAGCATCACTTCGTCTCCGCCGGGCGCGTGGGCATGGGGGTGATCGGCTTCCTGATGTTCGTGATGGCGGTGGTATCGTTCTTCTGGCAGCGTTATACCGACATGGGGCTGCTGGAGTTCGCGCTGCAGGTCATGGTCTTTACGTATGCCGGCCTGCTGGGTGTCTACTTTACCGCGCTGTTCACGAAACGCGGCACGACCGGCTCGGTCATCGCTTCGCTGCTGATCGGCTTCGTCACGATCCTGCTGCTCCAGCCGGCAATCGCCCAGGTGATCGGCATGCCGAGCGTGCTCAGCGGCCTGTCTTTCCCCTTCCAGCTCTGCATCGGCACCATCGTGGCCTTCGTGGTCTGCGCGGCGCCGGCCGGCGCCATCTCGAAGGACGCCGGCAAGCTGCTGGCTCCGGCCGAATAACGATCCCGTGAGAGGGATGAAGGATACTATGAATACTGAAGCGCTCGACGCCCGTTATCGCGATCTCGACCTCTGGCCCACCGAACTGGCGGTGGAAGCGATGCTCGAAGGCCAGATGGCCGCCATCGCCGCCATCCAGACGCAGACCCGCGCCATAGCCCGTGCGGCGGAGGCTGCTGCCGAGCGACTCGGCGCCAGCGGCCGCCTGGTCTTCGTGGGCGCGGGCACTTCCGGCCGCCTCGCGGTTCAGGACGGCACCGAGCTTTATCCGACATACGGCTGGCCGATGGATCGCATGGTCTTCCTCATGGCCGGAGGGATCGGGGCGCTGACCGAAGCCTATGAAGGGGCCGAGGACGATGTCGCGGCCGGGCGCGCGGAAGTGCGGGAGCACGGGATCGGTCCCGCAGACGTCGTGATCGGCGTGGCGGCCAGCGGCCGCACGCCTTATACCGTGGCCGCTATCGAGGCAGCCAGCGCGGCCGGTGCGTTGACCATCGGCGTGGCCAACAACCCCGGATCGGTCCTTCTGGAAAAGTCGGAGCACGGCATCCTTGCGGTGACCGGAAGCGAGATCGTCGCCGGCTCTACCCGCATGAAGGCCGGCACCGCGCAGAAGGCCGTGCTGAACCTGCTGTCCACCGCCATCATGCTGCGCCGCGGCCTCGTCTACGAAGGACGGATGGTGGCGATGCGCATTTCCAATGCGAAGCTCTTGCAAAGGGGCCGCGCCATGGTCCAGGATATCGCCGGGGTCGATGCGGAGGCCGCCGCTTCCGCACTCGAAGCGGCGGGTAACGAGATCAGGCTCGGCGTGATCGTGGCGCTGGGAGTTCCCGCGGGGGAGGCGAAGACACTGCTCGAAGCGAACCAAGGCGATCTGCGCCAGGTCATGCGGGTGCTGGAACAGCGAGACTGATCGGGCATGCGCGATATCGCCTGGACCCGCAGCGAGGAAGGGACGCCGCTTTACCTGCAGCTTGCCCGCAGCCTTCGCGAGCATATCAGCAGCGGGGCCATCGATCCGGGCAGCGCGCTCCCTTCCGAGCGAGACCTGAGCGAGATGGCGGGCCTGTCGCGCGTCACCGTGCGCAAGGGTATCGAGCAGTTGATCGACGAAGGCGTGCTGGTCCGCAAGCAGGGCTCCGGCACGTTCGTCGCCCGGCGGATCGAGGCGCCGGGCGCGCGGCTCAGCAGCTTCAGCGACGACACCCGCTCACGGGGGGAAGATCCCGGTGTCGTGTGGATCAACAAGTCCTATGCCCAGCCCACCGAGGAAGAAGCCGCGGCGCTGGAAATCCCCGCCAACGCGTCGGTCGCCCGGCTCGGCCGCGTCCGTCTTGCGGGGGGCGAACCCCTGGCGATAGAACATGCGGTGATCCCGGCCCAGTTCATGCCCGACCTTGGCGCGCTGGGAGATTCGCTCTACCAGGCGCTGGATCTCTATGGCTTTCGCCCCACGTCCGGGACCCAGCGCGTCCGCGCCTCGCTGGCCTCTCCCACCGAAGCGGGGATCCTCTGCGTGAAGCAGAACTCGGAAGTTCTGCGCATCGAACGCAAGACGCGCATCGGCGACGGGCGGATCGTGGAGTTCACGCGCTCCGTCTATCGCGGGGACCGCTACGAATTCGTCACCGAACTCAAGGAAATCTGAGCGGTCACGGCGAATAGCCGGTGAAGACCAGGTCGCATCCGGCATCCAGCCTCGAATGACAGACGAAGCACGACCGGGTGAGGGCTTCGCTCCGGTTGGGCTTGCCCTCCTCGAACTGACCTTAGCCCCGGCCGCCGCTACCCGGCCGGCCAGGTAGCGGCGGGAATCCTTCACGCTGGCCTGGACGTTGGTAGGTGTACCTGCCACGAAGGATTGCGGCGCGGGGAATACCGCGTCTCTGCGCCGCGAGGATTCGTACTGCCAGGCGAGGCGGACGATCACGGCGCCGTGATTGCCAAGGCTCAGTTGCGAGGGGACGAGCGCGGCGGCGGACGCCGTCTGGGCGGGAAACCACTCAGGAATGTGGCCGCCAATGCTGCCGTGCCGGACATGAAATCGCGGCGCCGGGGGCGGGTAAGGCTGGTTTCCTCCTGCATGACGGCCTCCTTTTCTCTGGAAAAGACACGGAGCGCAGCTGCATCGCATCCGCCCTCTAGATGGCGTGAGGTCTTGTGAGAAAAAGCGGCGAATGGCCAAAAAATCGCTGAAATCTGCGGTTTTTTCGCCTCCAGGCAGGATGCGGCAGGGGCATTGCATGGGCAAGCGGGGCAAGTGACAACCCATGTTATTCGCCAAGAAGCGCTCGGGTAATCGTGACGGACGGGTTTTAGCGGGCTAGAGCGGGCCTTCCACCAACTCTGATGGACAGGACGGAATTCATGAACAACAATGATATTGCTGACTCGATCGCCGAAACCGCAGGCGTGACCAAGGCCGACGCCCGCAAGATCGTCGATGCCGTCTTCACCGCGATCGGCGACGCGGCAGCCCGGGGCGACGAGATCTCGCTCAACGGTTTCGGCAAGTTCAAGGTGAAGGATTCGCCGGAGCGCGAAGGCCGCAATCCCGCCACCGGCGAAGCCATGACCATCAAGGCCTCGAAGAAGCTGTCGTTCTCGCCCGCAAAGGCGATCAAGGACAAGCTGAACGGCTGAGGACCACGGGGTGGTGCACGCGCTTCCAGGCGCCGAGCGCCACCCCGGCGATCCTGCCGATCGCTCGTTCCAGCGGTTACCGGCGAGCAGTCCCTCAACGAAGGGAAAAGGGCCGCTACCGGGGGTACAGTGGCAGCGGCCCTCCCGCCTGGCCATCCTCGTCCGAGGATGGGAGCATGAGCCCGTCAGGATCCGCCAAACCAACCCTGCCGCGTCCTCCAGGTTCCGCAGCATGATCCCTGTTACAAAGCCGTTACCGGCTGCAAGCGTCCGACAGGGTTCGAGCATGCACCACCAGCAGCGGATCGGCGGCTGACAGGCTATAGCGAAGACCCGCAGCGGCGAAGTCGAGCCGGGACTCTCCCCGGAATGCCGCCGCCACATGGTTCTCGATCAGATAGGAGCCGAAGCCGCGTCTTTCCGGCGGCTGCACCTGAGGCCCGCTCTCCTCGATCCATTCGAAAAGGAAATGGCGGCCCGTTTCGGGATTGGCGGCGCACCACCGGCACGTCACGCGGCCTTGCGCCATCGAGAGCGCACCGTATTTCACGGCATTGCTGGCCAATTCGTTGACGGCCAGCGCCAGGGCAAGCGTCTGCTGCTCGTCCAGACAGACGGCGGGTCCGGCGATCGTGAACCGGTCCAGCCCGATATGCGCCGCCAGCGTCTCCTTCACGACATCGGCGACCAGCGCCTCCCGGCGGCCGGCCTTTGTCAGCACGGATTGCGCGCGGCCCATGGCGGCGAGGCGTGTGGAGAGTGCCCGCCGCGCATCGGGCAGCGATGCGGCCGACCTCACCGTGCGGTCGGCAATGGCGCCGACGATCGTGAGCAGGTTGCCGATCCGGTGCGACAGCTCGGCATTGAGCAGTTCGGCGCGCTTTTCGGCCTCGACCCGCGCCGTCGTCTCCATGACAGTGTCCAGCATCCCCAGCACATGCCCGTCGTGGTCCCGCACCGGGCTGTAGCAGAATGTGAAGTAGGCTCGCTCCGGGGCGCCGCAGCGCTCGATTTCGAGCGGAAAATCCTCGATGAACGTGGCCTCGCCCGACAGGGCCCCTGCTGCGATCGGCCCGATCACCGGCCAGGCTTCCGCCCAGACGCTGGAGAAAGGCAGGCCGAGCGCGGGCGGCTTGTCCCCCAGGATCGGCGCATAGGCATCGTTGTGGAGCGTGACGAGGTCCGGTCCCCAGGCCAGGCACATCGGAAACCGCGAGGCCAGCATCATCGCCACGGAGATCTTCAGCACCTCGGGCCAATGCGCGATCGGGCCGAGCGGGGAATGGGACCAGTCATGCGACCCGATCGCCGCTCCCTGTCTGCCGCCGCCTTTCAGGAATTCATGCATTAGGTCGATGATCGTTCCCCCAAGGCCGATCGTTTTTCTGATTTCACCCTTAGCGCTTTCTGAGGGGGGTACATTATACTGGAGCAAGATCGGCCAGGGAGGGCGGCAGCGTCGCGCCCGCCTATGGGGCTTCGGCGCGGCGGCCGGAAACCTTTGCGCTCTCCGGGAACTTCACCGAAACCGCGACGGCAGGGCGCGCGGGCGCTGGGAGAGAGGAGGAACGCGCAGGCATGGAACCCGACACCTCGACCGATACGAGCGGGCATACGGCCTTGCTGATCATCGACATGATCAACCGCTTCGATTTCGAGGGCGCAGAGGCGCTCCTGCCGAAGGCGCGGGAAGCCGCCAAGGTCATCGCGGACCTGCGGCAGGAGGCGGTCAAGCGCGGACATCCCGTCATCTACGTCAACGACAACTTCGGCGAATGGCATTCCGAGCGGTCCCGGCTCGTCGCCCAGGCGCTGGATGGCGGAGAGGAGATCGCCCGTTTGCTGGAGCCTGCCCGGGATGACTACTTCGTCATCAAGCCGCAGTTCTCCGGCTTCTACGCTACCAATCTGCCGGTCCTGCTACCGAAGCTCGGCGTGACGCGGCTGGTGCTTACGGGCGTGGCGACCGACATATGCGTGCTGTTCACGGCAGCCGACGCCCACATGCGGGAATACGGGCTGTGGGTTCCAAGCGATGCGGTAGCGGCGGAAAGCGACGAACGGTCGCGCTGGGCGCTGGGCATCATGGAACATGCCATGTCCGCCTGCACGGATCCGGCGGGCGATCGCGGTACGAAACACTGGCCGCTACCAAGGTCGGGTTGAGCCGTCGCGACGGCCGTCTCGCAGAAGGGGCGCCCGCCGGGAACTTGCGGACGAAGTTCAGGTTGAGCCTTCATGCATGACATAGCCAGACGCGGCGCCGCGCTCTCCGCCGACCCTGCTTTTCCGGTTCGCCCGGCGCAGTCCCTCTCGGAAATGGTCGCCGTTCTGCTCGATTCCGTGGAGCATGGCGACGTGCTTTTCGTTGCGAGGGACGACCAGCGCGCGGGCGAGATCGCACGTTCGCTCAGCGCGGCCAATGGCGAAGGAAGCGTGCTCCTGTGTCCGGCCAGCGACGCCCTGCCGGGTGACGACGCCCCGCCCACGCCCGCCAATGCCGGCGCACGGACCAGCGCGCTTCGGCAGCTTCGGCGAAATCTGGCGAGCGAAGCGCGTCCTTTCGCGATCCTGGTGACCACGGGCGAGGCTTGCGCAAGGCTCTATCCGCCTCCTGCCGCATTCGACGCCGCGCCGCCCGCCGTGTGTCCCGGAGATCGGCTCCAGGCGGAGGAGTGGGAGCAGCGGCTGTGCGACATCGGATACTTTGCGGATGAGCGGGTCGACGAACCGGGCGAGTACGCCGTGCGCGGAAAAGTGATCGACATCTATCCCGCCGATGCCGAGCGGCCCTATCGCATAGAGCTTGAAGGCGATCTGGTCAGCGCGATCCATGCCTACGATCCGGTGTCGCAGCGTACACTCGATCCTTGCGACCGACTCGAACTCGGCCGCGCGCGCGAGCCGGCGCTGGAGGGCGGTGTTTGCCTGCTAGACCACTTTCCCGCAGCCCGCGTTTTCGTCGACGAAGGCGCCGACAAGCGGCGGCGCGCGCTTCTAACGCTTGCAGGCGAGGTGGGGCGGGGCGGCAGCGGACCGGCGGCCCTCTGCGCCGAGGCGGATTGGCGCGAAGCACTTGCCGCGCGGGACGTCGCGGAGCCGATCGGCGCCTTCGGGGAGACGCCCCGGCGCTTTGTCGAAATGGAGCAGCCGGCGAAATGCTTCGCGAAAGAGGCGGGCGCCGTTCTGAAGCAGGGCAGCGTGCTGGTGGTGGGAACGGTGCGGGACTTGCGTTTTCTGGCCCCGCGCCTGCGCAAGGCGCTTGGCCGAGACCCTGTGGAGGTCGGCACATGGCGGGAAGCGCGGGCACTTCCCGCGGGGTCGCTGGGGCAATTGGCCATGCCGCTCGCCCGAGGGTTGCGCACGGCCGACATGCTGGTCGTGGCCGCCGCCGACCTCCTTGGCAGCCGGGCGGAGCGGGGCGACGAACAGGTGGTGATCGCCGACGCCGAACTGTTCCGTATTTCGGAACTGCGCTGCGGCGATGTGGTGGTTCACGAGGATCATGGTCTCTGCGTCGTCGAGGGGCTGGAGGAGCAGTCCGGTTCCGGCGAAGCGATCGTCCTGCGCTTTGCCAAGGACACGCGACGGCTGGTTCCTCTTTCGCACGCCAACCGGATCTGGCGCTACGGCGCGGACGAGGATGCCGTCTCCCTCGACCGGCTCGACGGTTCGACCTGGATGAAGCGCCGCCACGAAGTGGAGGAGGCTTTGCAGGAAACGGCCTCGGGATTGCGGAAGCTCGCCAGGCAGCGCCAGGAGGCCGCCGCGCCCGTGCTCGAGGCCGATCCGGCGGCCTACGAGCGGATTGCCGACCGTTTTCCCTACACCGAGACCGCCGACCAGGCCCGCGCGATCGCCGCCGTGCGGGAGGATCTCGCATCCGGGCAGCCGATGGACAGGCTGGTGGTGGGCGATGTCGGCTACGGCAAGACCGAAGTGGCCCTCCGCGCCGCCGCGATCGCCGCGCTGGCGGGACGTCAGGTGGTGCTCGCGGTGCCGACCACGGTGCTGGCGCGTCAGCACCTGGAGACTTTCACGAAGCGCTTTGCCCAGAGCGGCATCGTGGTTGCCGGACTTTCCCGCCTTTCCAGCGTGGCCGAGAAGAACGCCGTGCTCAAGGGGATTGCGGAAGGCGGCATCCACATCGTGATCGGGACCGGAGCGGTCGCGGGCAAGCACGTGCGCTATGCCGATCTCGGTCTGGTGATCATCGACGAGGAACAGCGTTTCGGCGCCGGGGACAAGAAGAAGCTGCGTGCCATGGGGAGCGGGCATGTTCTGGCCCTGAGCGCCACGCCGATCCCGCGAACCTTGCAGAGCGCGCTGGTCGGCCTGCAGGATCTGTCGGTCATCGCCACGCCGCCCGCGCGCCGCCAGCCCATCCGCACGTTCGTCGGGATTTTCGAAGATCATCGCGTCCGGTCCGCGCTGCTGCGTGAGAAAAGCCGGGGAGGGCAGAGCTTCGTCGTCGTCCCGCGGATCGAGGATCTGGCCGCGTTGGAACGTCGGCTGGCACGGCTTGTACCGGAACTGACGATCATCCAGGCACACGGCAAGATGGCTGCCGGTGATCTCGACGACGCGATGGTCCGGTTCGCCGGAGGAGATGGGGATGTGCTGCTGGCCACCAACATCATCGAGGCCGGGCTCGACGTGCCCCGCGCCAACACGATGGTGGTCTGGCGGGCCGATCGCTTCGGCCTGTCGCAGCTGCACCAGTTGCGCGGACGCGTGGGGCGCAGTGCGCGTCGCGGTCAGATCCTGCTGCTGACGGAACCGGAGGCGCAAGTGGCGCCGCGCACGCTGGCGCGCCTGAACACGCTGGCCGCTCTGGACCGCCTGGGCGCCGGCTTCGCCATCAGCGCACGGGATCTGGACATGCGCGGAGCCGGAGACCTGCTGGGCGAGGAGCAGTCCGGCCATGCCCGCCTTCTCGGCGTGGACCTCTACCAGCATCTGCTCGGTTTGGCCCTGGCACGGGCGCGCGGCGAAACTGCCGAGGACGACGTTCCGGTGGTGAAGGCGGGCAGCGAGGGCATGTTGCCGGGCGCATGGATTCCCGATGTAGACCTCCGGCTCGGCCTCTATGCCCGTCTTGCGCGGCTGGGGGATCTTTCCGCGCTGGAGAGCTTTGCGGACGAGCTGGAGGACCGGTTCGGAACCTTGCCTGCCGAGGCGCTGCGCCTGCTGGACCTGGCGCGTTTGCGCCTGCTCGCCCGGTCGGCGCGCATAGGCGGCGTGGAGGCAGGCCCCGCAGCGATCGCCCTGACTCCCGCTCCGGGGCGACGCGGGAAGCTTGCGGCACCGGGGCTGCGCAAATCGAAGGAGCGCTATCTGCTCTCCGGGAACTACGAGGATGAGGAGAGCAGGCTTGCCGCGGCCCTAGATCTTGTCGCAAGTCTGCGGTGAGGCAAAAAAGCGGCGCGTTCTTAACCTCAAGTGTTGCGCCGCAGACCCCGGACGTCGATAATCCACCGGAGCAGATCGCAACCTGCGTCGCGTTGTCTGCTGCGCAACGCGAATGCGATAGTGGCCGGAGCCGAGTGAGCGATGTCGAAGCCGAATGTGGCACTGGAAAGCGACCGGGCTAGGGCAAGCGGCATGATGCAGCGGCTGGTCGCCCGGCACGATTGGAGCCCTACGCTGGGGCCACGTGAAAGCTGGTCGCCGGTTCTCAGCATGACGGCCGAGATGGTGCTCGGTCATGGCTTCCCGATGATATTGCTCTGGGGCCCCCGGCTCATCCAGATCTACAACGACGGCTACGCCGAGGTGCTCGGCCCCAAGCATCCCGCCGGTCTGGGGCAGCCCACCGAGCAGTGCTGGCCCGAAGTCTGGCACATCAACGGGCCGATCTACGAGCGCGTCCGCGCCGGCGAGACCGTGACTTACGAGGACAAGCTCTATCCTCTCGCGCGCGACGGCACCTTGCGCGACGCCTGGTTCACGCTGACGTACAGCCCGATCCGTGAGCCGGGCGATGCCGAAGTCGCCGGCGTGCTGGTCACCGTGTTCGAGACGACCAAGGTCCATGTCGCCGAGCAGGAGCGCGCGGCCATGGAACTGGATCTGCGCGAGGCGGAAGCCCGCTCGCGGACGCTGGTCGAAGGCATCTCCCAGGCCGTTTGGGAGGCGGATCCCCAGGGCCAGGTGGAAGCCGCGAGCGCAAGTTGGCGCGCCTATACCGGTCAATCCGGCAGGAGCGCGAGCGGCGAAGGCTGGATGGATGCCGTCCATCCCGACGACCGGGCAAAGGTTCGCAGCGCCTGGTTCGATGCCATGGCCTCGCAGCGGGGAGTCGATGCCGATTTCCGCCTCAGACATGCGGATACACGGGATTATCGGTGGACCAACCTGAGGGCGGTCCCGTTGCGCTACGCCGATGGCGCCGTGAAGAAGTGGGTCGCGATGAACATCGATATCCATGACGAGCGTGTGCTGAAGGAACAGCAGGAGGAACTGCTGGCGCAGTTGCAGCATCGGGTTCGCAACATCCTGTCGGTAGTGCGTTCGGTCTTCGCCCGCACGGTGGATACCGGGCGTTCGCTGGACGACATCGCCGATCATTTCCGGGGACGGCTGGACAGTCTGGCGCGGACCCAGGTGGGCGTGACGCGAACCGCCGCCGGCATGCTCGACCTTGAGAATCTGATCCGGGACGAACTGCTCAGCGTGGGCGAAAGCGACGGTCCCCGGCTGGTGATCGACGGCCCGGAGATCGAACTATCGCCCAAGACGGCCGAAGGACTGGGCCTTGCCGTTCACGAGCTCACCACCAATTCGCTCAAGTACGGGGCGCTGCGGGCGCATTGCGGCGATCTTGCCATCAAGTGGCGGCTGGAAAGATCGGCACTGGGCGCGCGTAGTCTCGAGTTTACCTGGGAGGAGTTCCGGGTGCCGACGGTCCCCGTGCAGCCGGATCATCTCGGGTTCGGCACCGAACTGATCGAACAGGCGCTGCCCTATCAGTTGAAGGCCACGACCGAACTGGAATTTCGCGGCGGAGGCGTGCGCTGCAAAATCAGCGTGCCTCTGTCGGACGAAGAGGGCATTCCGGCGTCGGGCAGGGCACGCGGACGGGGGGAACGCGAACATGGGCGATGAACTGGCGGGCAAGCGCATCCTCGTGCTGGAGGACGAATTCTACATAGCGTCCGATATCGACCGGGCCTTGCGCGGCGCCGGAGGAACCGTGGTAGGGCCCTTCGCGCAGGTGGCGGAAGGTCTTGCCAGCATCGAGAGCGAGACGATCGACGCTGCGGTTCTCGATGTCAATCTCCAGGACGAAAGCACGCATGCCCTGGCGGACAAGCTGGCGGACATGCGCGTAGCCTGCCTGTTCGTGACCGGCTACGACAAGGACTGGGTCGCTCGCCGCCACGGGGACGTGCCCTGCCTCACCAAGCCGGTGCGTGCCCAGACGGTCGTGAAGCGCCTGGGCGAACTGCTCGGCCGCTGAAGGGGAGGACGACAGGCCCCGCCAACTGCAGAACCTGTCGTCTTTCGCGTCGCGATCATGGGATCCCTCGGGTTCGCCTCAGTCGTTCTGCGGTTCTGCGGTTCCCGGCTGCGCCATCTTGCGGTGCATGCCGGCCAGCGTTGAGGCGGGGGTCACGTTGGCGATCGTCTTCTGGATCTTGTTCTTCCAGCCGGAGACGATGTGGGCCTCGCCCTTCATGAGAGCTTCCCAGCCGTCCTTGGCCACCTTGGCGGGATCGTCCTTGTCCTGGGTTCCCACGTCGGTGTCCATCATGTCGGCCCGCTCGAAGAATTCGGTCTCGGTGGGACCTGGCATCAGCGTGGTGATGACGATGCCGTCCTTCTCCTTCAGTTCATCGCGCAAGGCGTCGGTGAAGTTGTCGATGAAGGCCTTGGAGGCATTGTAGACCGCCTGGAAACTGCCGGGCAGGTAGCCGGCGATCGATCCGGTCACCAGCACCTTGCCCGCGTTGCGCCGGCTCATGTCCTTCAACACGGCCTGGAGCAGATAGAGCGTACCGGTGACATTGGTGTCCACCACATGGCGCCACTCCCGTGGCTCCTGACCCAGGAACTCGCGCCCCAGCCCGTGGCCGGCATTGGCGCAGAGCAGGTCGATCGGTCTGCCTGCTGCGGCCGCTAGAACCTCGTCGACGCCTTCGAAAGTGGAAAGGTCGGCATAGATGGCCTCGACGGTGCCCGCCTCGGCGCCGAGAGCGGCGGGAAGGTCTTCGATCGCCATGCGGTCGGCCACGACCAGCAGGTCGTAGCCTTCGCGCGAGCCGATGCGGGCGAGTTCCAGGCCGATGCCCGATGAAGCGCCGGTGATGACGGCGAACTTGCGTTGCATGCTGCTGGATCCTTACTGGGGTGCCATGCCGGGCTTGAGGACGATCTTGGTCACCTCGTTCTGCCGGTCGTGGAACATCTTGTAGCCTTCCGGCGCCTGCTCCAGCGGCAGGCGGTGGGAGATCAGGAACGTGGTATCGACCTTGTCGTCCAGAACCGCCGCCAGCAGACCGGGCAGGTAGTGCTGCACATGAGTCTGTCCCGTCTTGAGGGTGAGGCCTTTCTGCATGAAGGCGCCCAGCGGGAACTTGTCGACGATGCCGCCGTAGACCGCGGGCATCGAGACCCGGCCGCCCTTCCGGCAGGCGACGATGGCCTGGCGGATCGAATGGGTCCGGTCCGTGCCCAGGAAGGTCGAGGCCTTGATCTGATCGACCACGTTGTCGACGAAGAGACCGTGCGCCTCCATCCCCACCGCGTCGATCACGGCATCCGGCCCGATGCCGCCGGTCATCTCCATCAGGGCTTCGTAAGTGCTGCTTTCCTTGAAGTTGATGGTTTCCGCGCCGAACTTTCTGGCCAGTTCAAGGCGGCGGGGGAAGTGATCGATGGCGATCACCCGCTCGGCCCCCATCAGAAAGGCCGACTGGACCGCGAACAGACCGACCGGACCGCATCCCCAGACCGCAACCGTGTCTCCCGGTTCGATGTCGGCGTTCTCGGCCGCCATCCAGCCGGTCGGCAGGATGTCGGAAAGGAACAGGACCTTGTCGTCGTCGACGCCATCGGGGATCACGATCGGTCCGACATCGGAAAACGGCACGCGGACATATTCCGCCTGGCCGCCGGCATAGCCGCCGGTCATGTGGCTATAGCCGAACAGGGCGGACATGGGCTGGCCGTATAGCTCCATGGCGATATCCTGGTTGTCTGCGGGGTTGCCGTTGTCGCAGGCCGAATACTGGTGCTTGGAGCAGTGGAAGCAGGAACCGCAGGAAATCGTGAAGGGCACGACCACGCGCTGTCCCTTCTTCAGCGTGGACCCGGACCCGACCTCGACGACTTCGCCCATGAATTCGTGGCCGAGGATGTCGCCCTTCTGCATGGTGGGAATGTAGCCGTCGTAGAGATGCAGGTCGGAGCCGCAGATCGCGGTCGAGGTGATCTTGATGATGGCGTCGCGGGGATTGACGATCTCGGGATCGTCCACCGTGTCTACCCGGACATCGTGCTTGCCGTGCCATGTGAGCGCGCGCATCAGGCATTCTCCTCTTCGACTTGCTTTCGGGTCCAAGCGGACGTCGCGATCTCGCCGGTTTCCATGAGCTGCTTGAAACGGCGCAGGTCTCGCCGCGCCTGGATGGCGGGCTCGCGCTGGAAGATCTTGGCGATCAGCTTGCCCACCGCGCCGCCGGGAGGATCGTAGACGATGGTGGCGGTGACATAGCTTCCGCGCCCGCCCGGCGCCTCGCGAAACTCGACCTTGCCGCTGTTGCGCACTTCGGCATCCGGGGCCGAGGACCAGGCGATCGACGAGCCCTCGTTTTCCTCGGTGACGACCGAATCCCACTCGACGGTCTTGCCGCCCGGCGCCTTGACGACCCAGTGCGAGCGAACGGCGTCGATCTGCTCCACGCTCACGACGTTCTCCATGAAGGTCGCGAGCTTGGGAAAATCGCGCCAGTAGGCGTAGAGTTCGGCCGGGGGACGGTTGATCGTCACCGTCCTCCCGATCAGCGTGTCGCCGCTCGAGCCGTCGAGGCGATCTATCTCGCTAGCGACGACATCGTCGTTCTTGGTGGTGCTTGGTGGAGCGCTGTCACGCCCGTTGGAATCCTGCCAACCGGTCACGGGAATACCTCCTTGTTGATGGCCCGCTAACGGCCGCCCGCAGGGGGCGTTCCGCAGATCGGCAGGAGGAAGGGACGCCCCGTGCAGAACTTGATGTCGATCGATTTACGCCCCCAGGGCGCCCCGGCGCTCAGAACCGGGAGGAGTTGTCGAGCCGGGCCCAAGCATCGTGACCGGCGAAATCGGGCGGAAAGCTGGCGGCGAGGCGTTGCAGGCCGGCGAAATCCAGAACTTCGATCCGGCCTCTTCCCCGGCTGATGCAACCGGTTTCGTCCAGGCTCTTGAACGTCCGGTTGATGTGGACGGTCGACATGCCCAGGAGTTCGCCCAGTTGCTGCTGCGTGATGGGAAAGTCGAAGCAGCCGGCCTGCGCAAGACCTGCCGCCTGCAGACGATGATGCAGGTCCAGCAGAAAGGCCGTCAGGCGTTCCATCGCCGATGTCGCGCCGACCCAGGAGAGCTTCTGCATCAGCGCCACCCGCTCCTTCTGCGTGCTGAGGAACAAGGCCATGGCCAATCTAGGCAGTTCCCTGAACATCCTGCCGATCGCGGCATTGGGGAACGAGCAGATCGTTGCGTCGGTCAGTGCTTCCAGCGTCTCGCCTGCGTGGCTGAGGGCCAGACTAGGGAAACCCAGCATATCGCCGGGTAGGTGAACCTTGACGATCTGGCGGCGGCCGTCGCGCAGCAGCAGCGAAGAACCCGCCCAGCCGTCGAGCAGGAAGAACACGCCTTTCACCGGCTCTCCCTCCTGACGGATCGGCTTGCCGCGCGCGATCCGGCGAGAGTCGACGAGCCACCCGCGCGCCATTTCGGCCTCTTCAGCGGAGAGCGGCACGAATTCGACAAGACGGTGAAAAGGGGGCTGCATGAAGGTGCTCCGAAGATAGTGGAGCCCATCGGGCAGCAGCGGAAATGCGGCATTTACATATATTAACAAGGCCGGCGATCTTCGCACCGCTATCCGTAAAGCGGTTTGCAGGCGGTCGACGAAAGGAGCGGCAAGCCCTTTTTTGTCCGGGATTTGCCGCCGCCGCCTTGCCCCTCGGCGGCGTACCTGCTTCTAGAGCGGTTGATCCGATTGCATCGGATCAACCGCTCTAACTTTCTGGTTCTACGCATTTTCCGAGTCATCAGGTGATTCCACCTGATTGGAAAATGCTCTAAGTGTGCTTTCCGGATCCTGCGGCAAGCCGCCGCATGCGGGCAGGAGACGCAGTAAGCTGAGGGCTGTCCGTTTCATGTCGTGCGCCGCGTTTGTTGATCACGTTCGTGAGAAACGGGCGAACGATTGTGCTGTTTCGTGGACATACAACGGGGCAGGGTAGAAGGACCCTCCGGTCAGGACCTCCAGGACCTTGATTGAGCAGCCGGCGAGCGGCGATCCGGATTTCTCCGGATCGCCACTTGGCGTCACGCGATACCGGCGCCGCCCGTCACGCCGTAGACTTCTCCAGTGATGTAGCTGCCCTCCTGCGAAGCGAGCAGGACATAGACCGGTGCGATTTCGACTGGCTGCCCTGGGCGGCCGAACTGGCTCTGTTCGCCGAACTTGGCGACCTTGTCCTGCGGTTGGCCGCCGCTCGACTGAAGCACGGTCCAGAACGGGCCAGGCGCGACGACGTTGGCCCGGATGCCTTTCTCGATAAGCTGTTTGGCGAGAGCCTTGGTATAGGCGACGATTCCCGCCTTGGTGGTGGCGTAATCGAGCAAGATGTCCGAGGGCTCGTAGGCCTGCACCGAAGCGGTGGTGATGACGGCCGCGCCGGCAGGCAGGTGCGGCACGGCGGCCTGCGCGATCCAGTGCAGCGCGTAGAGGTTGGTCTTGAGCGTCTTGTCGAAATCCTCTGAGCTGACTTCGGCGATGTTCTCGCGGAACTGCTGCCTGCCTGCGTTGATCACGAGAATGTCGAGCCCGCCAAGACCGTTTACGGTCTCTTCGACAAGCTGCCTGCTCCACGCCTCGTCGGTGATGTCGCCGGGCAGCGCGATGGCCTTGCGGCCTTCGGCTTCGATGAGCGCGATCACCTCCTGCGCGTCCTTCTCCTCGCTCGGCAGGTACGAGATCGCGACGTCGGCACCTTCCCGTGCATAGGCGATCGCGGCAGCCCGGCCGATGCCGGAATCGCCGCCGGTAACCAAAGCCTTCCGACCCTTGAGTTTGCCTGCGCCGACATAGCTTTCCTCACCATGGTCGGGCTTGGGATCCATCTCTGCGGCTATGCCGGGAACGGGCTGCGGCTGCTCGGGGAAAGGCGGCTTGGGATACTGCGTACGGGGGTCTTGCAGCGCGAGGCGGTCAGCCATGATAGCTCCTTGTATGTTGAACGGGCGCGGCCTTTTCGGAAGCCGGCACACGGGAAAATTAAGGGCGGAGCCGCGATCCGGTTCCAGCTGGGCGCGGGAAATTTGATTTCGTACGAACCGCTTGCAACCTGGATCAGGATGGCGTGACGTTCGTTGTGCTGCGGTATACCAACGCAATGAAAGAAGCTGCCATCACTCCTGTTTTCAGACATACCCGCACTCCGATCCGCGACGATGAGGGCTACCTCGATCTTCATGAATACGGCGCATTGGGAGAGGGGCGTTCGGTGGCGTTGAGCGCCGCAGATGGATCGATCGACTGGTGGTGCGTGCCCAACCTGGACTCCCCGCCGCTGTTCGACCGCTTGCTCGATCCGGATGATGGAGGGTTCTTCGCCATCGCGCCGATCGGGGAATTCACCGCCGAACGGGCTTACCGTACCGAAAGCAATGTGCTGGAGACGGTATTCTCGACGTCGTCCGGCAGAGCGGTGCTGGTGGAATCCCTCAACAGCGGGACGGCGGGCCGTCTGCCCTGGTGCGAACTTGCAAGGCGGATCGAAGGGCTGGAGGGAGAAGTCGATTTCAAGATCGAACTGCGCTTTGGGCGCCGGGCAGGGCTTGTCTCGCCCTACATTCACAAGATCGGCCCGCGCAGCGTCTTCCATGCCGGGGCTGTGCTGGGGCTCTTCCTGCACAGCGAGGGCATCCGGATCGATCGTTCGGACGATTGCGGTGTCGAGGCGAAGTTCACGGTGGGAGCTGGCGCATGGGAGCTGGCGGCGATCGTCGCGGGCGAGGACGAGCCGCTGGTCGCGCCTTCGATCGACCAGATCAGCGAGCGTCTGGACATATCGGATCAGGAATGGCGCACCTGGGCTTCGCGGATCGCTTATGATGGGCCTCGCCGCCATCTCCTCATGCGCAACGCGCTTGCGCTCAAGCTGCTGCTCTACTCACCGAGCGGCGCTATCGCGGCGGCGGCGACATCCTCCCTGCCTGAGCGGGTGGGCGGCACGAAGAACTGGGACTATCGCTACGCCTGGGTCCGCGACGCCGGATATACGATCAAGGCGTTCCTCGCGATCGGTGCGGAAGCGGAAGCCAAGGCGGCGTTCACCTGGCTGCTCAAGCAGCTCGGTGAGGTTGGACCGGCCGTCTGCTATTCGCTGTCGGGCGGGCCTGCGCCCGCGGACCGCCGGATCGACGTGCCCGGCTATCGGCGATCACAGCCGGTCGTCACCGGCAACCGCGCGACCGAGCAGCTGCAGCATGGGATATATGGAGATATCTTCGAGACGGCCTCCCGCTTTGTCGCCTGCGGGAATATCCTCGATGCCAAGACCGCGCGGACGCTGTCCGACCTCGCGGACATATGCGCGGACACCTGGATGCAGAAGGATGCAGGGATTTGGGAACTGCCGGAAGCGCAGCACTACACGATGTCCAAGGTCAGCTGCTGGCAAGCGCTGGCGCGGGCGGTCGAACTGGCCGACGAAGGGCAGCTTCCTACGACTTGCCGCGACCGCTGGGGGCGCGAACGCGATCGCATCGCGCGGTGGATCGACGAGAACTGCTGGTCGGAGGAAGTGGGTGCCTACACGTTCTATCCCGGCACGACGCGCCTGGACGCCTCGCTGGCGCTGGCGGTGCGGTTCCGGTTCGACGGGCAGGAACGCCTGGCGCGCACCATCGCCGCGATCGACCGTGAACTTGCCGCCGGGCCGCTCCATTATCGCTACAGCGGAGCAGATCAGGAAGAGGGATGCTTCCTGGCCTGCTCCTTCTGGATGGTGGAAGCCAAGGCTATCTTGGGTCAACGCCAAGCCGCAGAGTCTGCGTTCGACGAACTGGTCCGCATCCTCTCTGTAGGCGACGGCGTTTACCCGGAAATGATGGACCCTCAGAGCGGCGAATACCTTGGCAACATCCCCCAAGGCCTCACACATCTTGCTGCCGTTCACGCGATCATGACTTTGGAAGAAGTGGAACGCGCATGAAATTCGTGCGGAGCAGCAACATTTCTTCAAACGTCGGAGCACGCCGATCATTATAGGCTTGGGACTCCTCCTTGCGATGATTAGCCCCAACGCTTCAATCCGGCTGGCGGGAAACTGCAAGAGCTGCGTTCGCTTTTCACCTAAGGCCGATGTAGCTTCGCTTGAACCCGGCTTTGCGCGGGCTTCTCGTTCTCACTCACGTGATACAAGACTTTGCCGACCGATTATCCTGCAGGCGATGCCTGTGCCGACCACGAAGAGCGTCATGGGTCTGGCCGTTAGCGCGGGATTGTTCCGGAAGCTGGATGCTTCCCTCATCCATACCGAATATGATGACGATTAGTTTATGAGCGCCGGTGCAACATTCGCCGCCGAACGCCGGTTCTGGGGGGCATGCATGCGCCATCCCTCATGACCGCGCCCTGCAGGGCCCTCGTATAGAATGGCACTGACACCTCGCCACTCGGGACGCATCGAGGCGCGTGCGCACCATTCGCCGTCGGCTGCGTTGCTGAGGAAGATAGAGCCTTTCTTCGTTATAGGTCAGGTCTCCGGCGGGCCTCTGGCGATCGCCTCGATCTTGGCGCTGGTACTCGTCAACGGACCTTTCGGCGGCACCTATGTCGGGATCTGGGATCAGGTGCTGCGCATCAGCTATGGCGATTATGTATTTGCCAAGCCGCTGGCAGAGTGGATCAACGATGCGCTGATGCCCTTGTTCTTCCTCATCATCGGCACGGAGGTGAAAAAGGAATTCGCGAACGGATCGCTGACGACGGTTGGAACCGCAGCTTTGCCCGTCGCCGGCGCCATCGGCGGGTTGATCGTTCCGGTGGCCATCTACCTCGCGCTGAACCTCGGGACCGAGTTCCAGAGCGGATGGGGCATAGTGGCGGCAATGGATACGGCCTTCAGCCTGGCCATCGTCGGCATGTTCACCACGCGATTGCCGGCCTCCGTTCGCGGCGTGCTGCTGGCATTTGCTGCAATAGACGACGTCTTCGGCCTTCTGGTGATTGCCATCGCCTACACTACGGCGCTTGAGCCATGGTATCTTTTCGCTGCCGGGATAGCCTATCTCTCGATACTGGGCCTGCAGCGCATGAAGTGGGCGGCAAGCGCGCCTTACGTCGTCTTGGGGCTGATCGTCTGGATCGGCGTGCTGGGTTCGGGCGTGCATCCCACGATCGCCGGCGTGGCGGTGGGTCTGCTGCTGCCGGCCAGTTCACGTCTGTCCGGCCGACGGTTCGCGCAGCGCGTGCAGAGGCCCGTCGATGAGGTGAAGGAGGCGCAGGCGGCAGCCGAACAGGCACAAGACCCGGAAGCGGCGAAGAAACACGAGGTGAGGGCGGAGCGAAGCTTGGGGTATATTCAGGAAATGGCGGCGGCAACGGATCAGCCTGCGGATCGGCTGATAAGGATCCTTACGCCGTGGGTGTCCTACCTTGTCCTGCCATTATTCGCGCTTGCGAATGTCCGCATCGTTTTCTCGCCGTCCGTCATCTCTGAGGCGGTGCACTCCCCCTTGGCTCTCGGCATCATCCTCGGCCTGGTAGTTGGAAAGCCCCTGGGCTTCATGAGCGCGGTGTGGCTGGCCGTTCGGCTGCGGGCTGCACAGCTTCCCGCAAATATGGACTGGACTATGCTGCTGGGGGTCGGGACGGTGGCCGGCATCGGCTTCACTCTGTCCCTATTCATCTCCGAACTCGCATTCGCAGAGGTTCAGCAGACCGAACAGGCGTCGCTGGCGATCCTCGCCGCCTCGGTAATGGCCGCGATCATCGGATATGTCGTGTTCTGGCGAGCGGCAGCCAAGAACCCGGCCGCGACTGAGCAGGACGACGATGCCGGTGGATAGAGGCCAGATTCACGCACCTCCAACTGACCGTTCGTCAAATCAGAACTGCAACGATCAACACGCACCCTGATCCAGTCGATGCCGTGGAGCGATCGTTGAAGGCCGATGCGGTCCGGCGCAGCGCCGAGTTCCGCCTCCATAGCCTCCGCATTCCTGGGCGTCGCGCGATCGAGCGCAGTTTGCAGGCACTGCTGCGCAATCCGCAGCGTTTTATGCCGCACTTGCCGCGTGGAGTTGGTCCGCCATGACCGGCTTTCACCGAGCAGCGCCGCCCATTTTTCCCCGTATTTCGTCTACGACACTGTCTTCGCTGATGGAAAGGCTTGAGCCACGGCCAGCGCGTCGGGGAACCCGGTTCCCGGCGCCGTCGCGCTCAAGGCGGCGGTAGGCTTGTGGGTGCTCTGGCCAACGGCTTACACGGACCGCCTCTCCAAGGAATTCGATCCCGAGAAAGGCGTCTACCGCGTCCCGGAAGCGGGCGAGCGGATCGGCACCTTCACGGCCAACAACAACGGGATCATACTGGAAGCGCTCGCTTATAAAGTGAAAGGTCCATTGCTGCGATCAAACGCCGGATAACGCCTAACCTTCCGGTTTCACATTTTCCGAGTCATCAGGTGATCCCACCTGATTGGAAAATGCTCTGGACGCGGCTTCCGACGGCTCCCGGCGGCTTTCATGATCAAGAGCAATCCCATGCGGGGAACGGATCGGACCATCGGACGTGCGAGGCTTTTTGTCTCCCGCGCTAATCGGGTGCGCTTTGCGGCGCATTTTCGAAACAACCCTGGGCGACGGAGCATGACGATAGCCCTTCAGCCTGCATGTGTTGTTGATCCAAAGCCCGCGAAGGGAGAGCCGGCGCAATGCTGAACGATAGGCGGCCACCACGGCCCACTGCCCCTCATCTGATGGACGGTCCACGTTTTCATTGGCGCTGGGGGCCGCATATGCTGGTTTCCATCCTGCATCGCGTTTCCGGAACGGTCCTGTCGCTCGCAGGCTTGCCGATCCTCATCGTCTGGCTGGGAGCTCTCGTCGCGGGCCCGGACACTTATGCTTCCTTCGCGGGAGCGACCGAGACGCTTCTCGGGCGCTTCGTGCTGTTTGTCGTCAGTTGGGCTTTCTTCATGCACATGCTCTCCGGGCTGCGCCACTTCGTGCTCGACGCCGGTGCGGGGTACGAACTGCAAACCAATAAGCGCTGGGCTCTCGTCATTCTGGTGGCGGCGCCCCTGATGACGGTCCTGTTCTGGATTCTTGTCTTGTCGAGGTAAGCTCATGGCTGCAAACAAGGGCACGCCTATCGGCCGTGCGATCAATCTGGGTTCCGCCCATCACGGCGTTCAGCACTGGCTTCGCCAGCGGGCAGCCTCGGGCTTCAACCTGTTTCTGGGTCTCTGGCTCGTCTTTTCGCTGCTGATGCTGCCGGACCTTGGCTACGCAACCTTGCGGGACTGGATGGACGGTCCCATCCCGCCGATCGCATTGGGCCTGCTGGCGATCACCGCCGCCTGGGAGACGCGGCTGGGCCTGCAGGTGGTGATCGAGGATTATCTGAAAGGCGCCGACAAAGTTGCTGCATTGTCGCTTTTGCATCTGTTCGCGGCCGGGGTCACGGCTTCCGGTCTGTATCTCGTCGTCCGGCTGATCGCCGACAGCCGGTAAGCGGCAACGGCGCTGCTCACCCGGACTCATGGATTCATCAGGAAGAAAGGAAGTTTCAATGGCGCAGAAAGGTGCAGGCGGCAATTCGGGAGCCGTGACGAACAAGGGCGGCGACGGTGCTCAGGGGAGTACCGGCACCGGCCGGGGCGGCGGCAAGTCGGGCGGCGGGACGACGGGCGAGCGAACCCGGCAGCAAGATACCGAAGCCGGGAAGCGTTCGGGCGTAGGCGATCAGGAGGAGTGGAAAGACTAGGGCGCAAACTCGTAAATGGCACCGTCGAGGCATTTGGGCGTCTTCGGATTGACGCAAAATGGTCCATCGCTTCGTCAGGAAACGTTGGGATACGGAAGTATCCCTGCGGCTTCCTTCCTCGCGCTGAACCAAATTGCCTCAAACCTCGATGGTGCCATTTATGAGTTTACGCCCTAGGTCTGCCCGTATCGATGTTCGAGGCATCGCAAAGGTGTATCGCCGGATTCAGGCACCTCGAACCGGCACACTTTTTACGAGCGTCAACAAGGGCTGGCACCGATTGGCGCATCGTCCGTTTAGTCTCTATCAGCAAACAAGGGAGGGAGTTGAAGTGGGTCGAACAGTGAGGTTTGTGCTTGCACTGCCGTTTCAGGTCGTGGCGGTACTGCTATCGATCCCGTGTTGCCTTTGCATGTACGCGGCTGCCCTGATTCAGGAGCAAGATTGGAAAGGTTCGTCCAGCAGCTGGGGGACGCAAGAACCCGCTGGCGACTGGAGAACCGATCAAGCTCAAAGGCCATCGCGCAAGGCACCGTTTGCCTGACGCGGTGAAAGCGGAAGATGCTTGATCCCAGCGGCCGGTAGAGAACGCCGGGAGCAAGCGGTTCAGGCGAGGGGCGCGATCAGCCCGGCTGCCTCGGGAGTTTGCTCCGAAACTTCCGGGGCGCTTTCGACGGGAGTGCCGGCGCTCTGGGCCACGATCTGCACCGGAACCGATTTCGCTGCCGGCGTGTTCGATCGCACATCCCTGTGCGAGAGCGGCAGCAATGCATTCGTTTCCGGATAGTAGGCTGCGCAGCACCCGCTCGGAATGTCGTAAGCCACGACCTTGAAGCCGCTCACCCGTCGTTCCAGGCCGTCCTGAGCAACGGCACGAAAGGTGATCAGGTCGCCTTCGGTCAAGCTTTCGCGCGCCATGTCGTCCTGGTTCATGAAAACGACCATCCGCTCGCCTGCCACGCCGCGATAGCGGTCGTTGTAGGAATAGATCGTCGTGTTGAACTGATCGTGGCTGCGGATCGTCATGAGCTGATAATGCGGTCGCTCCGGCACGTCGTCATCCTCGTCCATCATGCCGGCTGCGAAGAGGAAATTCGCCTTGCCGGTGGGGGTATCCCATTTTCGCTGCCGTGCCGCTATCGGCAGATGAAAGCCACCGGGTTGCGCGATGCGCGCGTTGTAGCTGTCGAAGCCCGGAATGACCGCCTCGATCTTGTCGCGAATACGCGCGTAGTCGGCCACCAGAGCGTCCCAGTCGATCGCAGCGCGGTCCGCTACGCTGCGCTTGGCCAATTGCGCGATGATCCAGGGCTCGGATCGGCAGTGCTCGCTGGCCGGCTTCAGTTGCCCCGTCGATCCATGCACCATGGCGAAACTGTCTTCCACCGTAACCGTCTGCTGCCCTTCCGCCTGCATATCGATCTCGGTCCTGCCCAGGGCCGGCAGTATGTAGGAGTGCTCGCCCGGAGTCAGATGGCTGCGGTTGAGCTTGGTGGCGACATAGACCGTCAGCTTCAGGTGTTGCACTTTCGCGCTCACCCTTTCCGTGTCGGGTATCGCGCGGAAGAAGTTGCCGCCCATGGCCAGGAACGCGTCCACCTCACCTCGCAGGATGGCTTCGCAGCATTCGGCGGTATCATGTCCCCATTTGCGCGGTGCGGTAAAGCCGAAGGCCCGGTCCAGCCGCTGCAGAAACGGTTCGGTCGGCGTCTTGTTGATGCCGACCGTGCGATCGCCTTGGACATTGGAATGCCCGCGCACCGGGCAAGCGCCGGCCCCGAGCTTGCCGATATTGCCGCGCAGCAGCAGCAAGTTCATGATCTGCTGCATGGCGTCACCGCCGTTCCGGTGCTGAGTGATGCCCATACCCCAGCAGGCGATGACGCGCTTGGACCGCATGTAGATTTCAGCGGCTTGGTTCAGTTGGGCACGGGTCAGCGCCGTGAAGCGCTCGATCTCGTTCCAGTCGAGCGATCGGCAGTAATCGGCGAAGGCTGCGAACCCATGGGTATGCTCTTCGATGAAGGCGGTATCGACGATGCGCGCGTCCCCGCGGGCCCTGGCGGCGTCGTCCGCTTCGATCACCACCTTGCACAACGCCTGCATAGCCACGATGTCGCCGCCGATACGGAGCTGGTAATAGTTCGAAGTGATGGCCTGTCCGCGTCCGGTGAGCATCTCGATCGGGCTTTGCGGATCGGTGAACTTAACGAGCGCGCGCTCCTTCAGGGGATTGAAGGTGATGATCGGAACCCCGCGCTTCGCCATGTCGTGGAGAAGCGCCAGCATTCGCGGGCTGTTGGTGCCGGGATTCTGGCCGATGATGAACAGGCAGTCGCAGGCCTCCCAGTCCTCCAGGGTCACGGTGCCTTTGCCGACGCCGATGCTCTCGGGCAAAGCGGTGGTCGTAGTCGCGTGGCACATGTCCGAACAGTCGGGGAAATTGTTGGTCCCAAGAAGCCGCCCGTAGAGCTGCCACAGGAAGGCGGCCTCGTTAGAGGTTCGGCCCGATGTGTAGAGTTCTATGCGATCAGGATCGAGCTGGCGGTTGATGGTTCCGATCTCTGAAAGCGCGCTAGCCCACTCCACGGCCTCGTAGCGATCGGTGTCGCGATTGTAGCGCAAAGGATGGGTCAGGCGTCCTTGATCCTCCAGCGCGTGATCGCTCCACCCTCTCAGCTCGCTGACGCTATGTTCGGAAAAGAAGATCGGCCCGGTGCGCTTGGCAGTCGCTTCCCAGGCGACCGCCTTGGCGCCGTTTTCGCAGTATTCCGCCTTGTGCGGTTTGACGGGATCGGGCCAGGCGCAGCTTGGACAATCGAAGCCGCCGGGCTTGTTCATGTTCAGCAGGGCGCGATTGCCCTTTACGAGGATCTTCTGCCGCGCCAGCTGGCGTTCGGTTGCGTTCAGCGCCCCCCAACCGCCCGCAGGGGGTTGCTCCGGGGCGTTCTTGCGGGCGTCTACCATGCGTGCTCCTGCTGTCGATAGCTCTTGAAGCACGATGCCGGGCACCTCGTTCCTATACTAACTTGGCCGATACCGAACCGAGTTGTCCTGGCGCGCCTATGCCGCCGAAGTCGGACGGACGCGCTGCGGGACGAGGTGTCCGAAACCCTGGGTGACGACACGCCGGACCGCTAATTGACGATCGTCTTCCCCGAGGATCCGGGATGGCGTGAAGCCGGAGGCGCGCGAAGGTGCCGGGCGTCACTTGAGCGTGACGTCCAGCCTCGTGATGGTGCCTGTGAAGCCGCTGTCGGCCACGGTATAGTCCTTGTTCACGGCGGTGACGGTGTCGGTGCCGATGTCGAACCCTTCCGTGTGCGACATCCAGCCCCGGATCGTCCGCTCGATCCGGCCGCTGCCGATCGGTTTGCCGTCGATGCGGAGAGTGAGCGTGCCGCCCGAGCCCGGCTCCTGCCTGTCCGCCTGAAACGCGGCTGTCAGCGTGTGGCGGCCGGCGGGGACCGGCCCCTGCGCCCGGATGGTGAACTGGTCGGCGCCCACGGCATTGTAGTGGAACACCGGTACGCCGTCCTTGAGATAGAAGGCATAGCCGCCGAACCGGCCGCCCTGCGTCACCAGCACGCCGTTAGCCCCGGCATTCAGTTCGACCTGGGCATCGATCGTGAAGGACTTGCCGATGGTATGGGGCGCGGCGTCCTCGTTGAGGCGGCTCAGTGGCGCGCGATAGGTAAAGCTGGTGCGGTTGCCGCCGATGGTCGGGCGTCCTGCGGTGCCTTCGGAGTAGTCGTGGATCGGCAGGATCCTGTTCGCCGCGGCTTCCTTCCAGAACAGGTCCTGCAGCTCTTTCAGTTTGGCAGGGTTATTCGCGGCCAGATCGTGCGCGGTGGTGAAGTCGCGATCGAGATTGAACAGGGTCCACTTGCGGCTCTCGGGACCGACCCCCAGCTTGCGGTCCTCGCCCACGCCCACTTCCCAGGCCATGCGCTTGGGCAGGGTGCCGGCGATCCAGCCTTCGTGATAGATCCCGAAGTTCTCCATCATCTCGTAGACCTGGGTTCGGCGCTGTGAGGGCGCCTTGGGCGCGGTGAAGCTGTAGGCCAGGCTGATGCCGTCGATTGGCTGCTGGCGGACGCCGTTCACCACCTCGGGAGCCTTCACGCCCGCCGCTTCCAGGATGGTGGGAGCGATGTCGCTGACATGGGCGTACTGGTTGCGGAACGCGCCGCCGTCCTTGATCCGTGCCGGCCAGGAGACGACCATGCCGTTGCGCACGCCGCCCGCCTGCGAAGCGATCTGCTTCCACCAGGGATAGGGGCTGTTCATCGCCCAGGCCCAGGCCGCGGGAAAATGGTTGTAGACCATGGGCCCGCCGATTTCGTCGTAGTGCGAGGCGAGTTCGGCGAATGTCTCCTTGTGCCCGGTGATTGCCGACTGTTCGAAGGCCAACCCGTTGAGCCCGCCTTCGGCGCTGGCGCCGTTGTCGCCCTCGATGAAGACGATCATCGTGTTGTCGAACTGGCCGCTGTCGCGCAGGGCCTGGATCAGGCGGCCGGTCTCGTGATCGGAATAGGCCACGGTTGCCGCATAGGCTTCCATGAGCCGGGCGTAGACCTTCCTGTGCTCGGCATCGAGGGTATCCCAGGCAGGCAGGGAATCCGGGCGCGGCGACAGAACGGAGTCCTTCGGGATCAGGCCCATGGCCTTCTGGCGACGGAAGCTCTCCTCGCGGACTTTGTCCCAGCCCTGGTCGAACTTGCCCTTGAACTTGTCGAGCCATTCCTGCGGGGCATGGTGCGGCGTGTGGGCAGCGCCGGGGGCGTAGTAGAGGAAGAAGGGCTTGTCCGGGGCGCTGGCGTGCTGGCGCTGCAGCCATGCGATCGCATGGTCCGCCATGTCCTTCTCAAGATGGTAGCCGGGGCCGACCGGAGCATCCACCGGCCGCTCGTTTTCCACCAAATTGGGATTCCACAGGGATGTGTCCGCCGAGAGGAAGCCGTAGAAGTATTCGAAGCCGAGGCCGGTCGGCCAGCGGTCGAACGGTCCGGACGGGCTCATTTCCCATTCCGGGGTGATGTGGCCCTTGCCCAGCATCGCGGTGTTGTAGCCGGCATCCTTGAGAACTTCGGCGACGGTGGCGGCGCTTTTCGGGATGACGGTCGTATAGCCGTCGTAGCCGGTGGGCAGGTTGGTGACATTGCCCATGTTGACGTTGTGCGGCATCCGTCCTGTCAGCAGCGAGGCGCGGGTGGGCGAGCATAGCGCCGTCGTGTTGAAGCGGCTGTAGCGCAGGCCCTGCCGCGCCAGGGCATCGAAGTTGGGAGTGGCTACCGGCCCTCCGAAGGCACTGGTCACGCCGTAGCCGACATCGTCGGTCATGATCAGCAGGACGTTCGGCGCTCCCTTGGGCGCGGTGGGCCGGTCCGGCCAGCGTGGCGCATGCGTGGTCTCGACGGTCCTGCCCACCGTATCGGCGGCCACTTGCGCGAAGCCCGGCGCCGCGCAGACGAGCGTGGAAGTGGCGAGCAGGGCAGCCAGGATCTGCGAGGGCCTGTTCATCATCCTATCCTTTTCTTTGGGGAAAAGAAGGATCTCCGGCCCGCGCCGGAGACCCTCCAGGGAGGAAAGCGGGGCGTTCAGTAGCGGAAGGTCACCTGGGCCTGCACGGTGCGGGGAACGCTGGCGAAGCCGGTCTGGTCGGCGACGATGCCGGCGTTGGTGCCGGTCCCCGAACCGCTGTTGGGCGTGTCGTTGCCGCCGATCGCATACCAGCGGTTGGTCAGGTTCTTGCCGATGACCTGGAACTGCCAGTGCTCGTCGGCGGTGGTGAACCCGACGGAGGCATCCAGCGAGACGTAGCGGCGCTGGCGCGTGAAGGGATTGCCGAAGGCCGTGGCGAGATAGCTACCGCTGTAGCGGGCATCCACGCCGAGATTGACTTTCGCCCCGCTGGCGAACAGCGCCTCGTAGGACATGCCGAGATTGCCCGTCCAGTTCGGCGCGTTGGCGGTCGGCAGGCCCTTGAGGTTCTGCCGGTTGGCCACGAGGTCGGTCGCCGGATCGAAAGGCCGCGAACTGTCCGTCGCGGGGACGTAAACGAGGTTGCAGCCCTGGCTGCGGGTCTGCCCCGCCCAGCACGGCGCCCCGGGGGCGTCGCCGTAGCGCGCGCGGTTGTAGTTCACGCTGCCGTGGAGGTCGAAACCGGGCAGGGCATGAGGCGCGAACTGCATTTCCAGCTCGATCCCCTTGGTGCGGGCGGAACCAGCGTTGATCGTGGTGAAGGCGAAGATGTCCGAGCGGAAGAAGTCCAGCTGGAGGTTGCTGTACTTGAACGTATACCCGGTCAGATTCAGCCGCAGCTGACGGTCGAGCAGCGTGGTCTTGATGCCCGCTTCGAAGCCTTTGGCCTTTTCGGGATCGAACTCGAAATCGGCCAGGCCGGCGCTGGGGCTGAAAATGCCCGAGTTGGAGAACCCGCCCGACTTGTAAGCGGTCTTGTAGGCGCCGTAGACGGTGATGTCCGGCGTCGGCTTCCAGGTGACCGTGGCTTCGGGCGACCAGTCCTGGAAATCCTGGTTGGAGCGCAAGGTCACGCCGGGCAGGAAGATTCCCTGGGCCACGCGGATCGGGTGCGAATAGGGCTGTAGGAAGTAACTGTCCTTGCTCTCCGAAGTATAGCGGGCCCCGCCGGCCAGTTCGACATTCTCGATAGGTCGCACGATCAACTGCCCGAACAGGGCGAAAGTCTTGCCTCTGGTTTGCGAATCCTTGGAATTGGCCAGGTAGCGGCGAAAGGCGGGCGTCGCCGTGCTGTCCTCCAGGCCGCCCGAGACGGTCCAGGCGTCGTAGTCGCGCATGGTCGACTGATAGTAGCCGCCAACCATCGCATCCCAGAAGCTGCCGGTGCTGGTCTGTGCCCTTACTTCCTGTGAAAAGGCGTGGAAGTCCGAATCCTCGGTCGCGAACACGCCTTGCGGCCCGGAGCGGGAGAGACTGTCGCCGTCGAACTGGAAGGTGTTGCGGTTCCAGTTGTAGTTGGTGACGGAGGAGATCGTCAGCCGGTCGAGCGCCCAGGTGAGGCCCAGGTTCACTGCCCAGGACTTGTACTGGTTGCCGGTCTGCCCGTTGCCGTTGGCGAAAGGCTGGGTGGCGGCGATGTCCACGGGGGTGCGGTTCGCCGAGGATTCGAAGCGGCGGCGGCAGGCGATCGCGGGATTTCCGGCCGTAACGCCGGTGGGGCAGTAGTAGATCACCGAGCCGGCGCTTGGGTTGTTGTTCTCGTTTATGCCGTAATTGGCCTTGAGCACCGCCGTCAGCGTGTCGGTCGGCTGCCATTTCAGAGTGGCGCGAATATAGGCTTCCTTGGCGCGGCCATCACCCGCCGCTTCCGAGCTGTGGAGCGTCGTCGTGCCCACCGCTGCGGTGGAAGTGCGGTCTATCGTCGGATAGACCTGGGGCGTTCCAAGTTGCTTGTAGTACCCGTCGAACTGCTTGCTGGCCCGCGCCGCGACGCGGATGCCGAGCGTGTCGCTCAGCGGGCTCGAGATGATCGCCTCGCCGTAGACCTGCTTCGCGGCGAATTCGTATCCGGCACGCCCGATCACTTCCAGCTTGTCGCCCGGATCGGCGGTGGTGATCGAGACGACGCCGGCGGTCGCGTTCTTGCCGAAGAACAGGGCCTGCGGGCCTTTCAGGATCTCAAGCCGGCCAAGGTCGAAGAAGCCCTCGTTGATCGTTCGGCCCTGGCCGTAATAGGCGCCGTCGACGATGACCGCGACCGATTGCTCCAGCCCGATCGAAGTCGTGTTCGACCCGATCCCGCGCAGCACCAGGGTCGCGCCCGAACCCGACGGCGTGCGGCCGATGGAGAACGAGGGCGTAATCGCCGCCACGCGCTCCAGGTTGGAGAGATCGTATTGCTGCATCCGCTCGGCACTGATGGCGACGACGGCGACCGGCACGTCCTGCGTGGTTTCCTGTCGCTTGCGGGCGGTGACGATGATTTCCGCAATGCCGCCTTCCTGCGCCTGGGGGCTGGCGGTGTCCTGCGCGAAAGCCGGCGGAGCCAGTACGAACGCGGGCACTACGGCGGCCGAAGCGGCCAGAAGCAATGCGCGGCGCGAGCGAAGATGGCGAGCGGGGACGGCCTGATCCTGTCGAGGCATGGTTCTTCTCCCGGTTCTTATTCCAGGCCGTCGTTTCTTGTGCGGCCTGGATTTAAAACATATGCGTTAATCGCCTGGGCGCACCTGCTCTAATGATCAGGGAAGGCGAAATCGGCCAAAAGCGCTATCTTCAGGCAAGCCGCGAAAGGAGACAGGCGCGGATGCTGCGCGAACTGGAATTCGAAGCCCGCCCGGCCTTGGCGGAGGACACGCGCCCGCCGCGGATCTTCGCCGACGAGACCAAGCTGCGCATCCTTGCCGCGGCCGAATCGCTCTATGCGGCGCGCTCCATCGAAAGCGTTTCGTTCCGGGAGATCGCGCAACTGGCCGGCAACCGGAACACCAATGCGGTGCAGTATCATTTCGGCAATCGCGAAACACTGGTGCAGGCGATCTTCGCCTGGCGGGTCTGGCAGATGGAGCCGATCCGCGGCGCGATGCTCGACGCGGCGGGCGAGGAGCCGGACCTCGCGGCGCTGTTCCGCATTCTCTGCGAGCCGCTACTCGACCTGGTCGACGACGAGGGACGTCACACATACGCGGCGTTCATGAGCAAGTACCTGATGCTTCAACGCCCGGTCGGCATCCCGCACGCCGGCGACATCCGCCCGGATATCAACGGCAACTTGCGCCGCATCCTCGACCGCGTGAACGCGATCGTCGCTGCCGAGGATATGCAGATGGGCGACTATCGCATCGCCCTTAGCTACCTTGTCGTCACCAATATGCTGGTCTTGTCCGACAACGAGCGGCTTCAGCAGCGCGACCCTACGCTGCTCCGCCGGCGGTTCGAGGTCGCGCTCTCCATGGCGGTTGCGGCCATGAAGAACTCCTGTGGGATCTGACGCTTCCCGCCGCGCGAGTCGTCAACCCCGATGGCCTTTTTTGTCGCGATATGTGGAGTAGACGTGTTCGATGGAAAGGTGGCACTCAACCTTGCCGGCTTCTACCAGAAGTTCAAAAACTACATCTCGTATTTCCCCACGTTCTACACCGCCTCGGGACGCGATGGTGTGATCGATACCGCGATCTCGCCTCTGCCGTTTACCGGCGATGCAGCTTCCAAGGGGGCCGAAGTCCAGCTGTCGGTGCGGCCGAGCGAGAACCTCGACCTTTCGATCAACGCCTCCTACGCCGATGCGCACTACGACAATGCCGAAATCCCCTGCAACACCTTCGATGCGAACGGCAATCCGACGGTTCCGCTCGGTCAGCAGATTTCGACCTGCAACAGTACCGATCGCCTTGCGCAGATTCCGAAGTTCAACCTTTCCGCCAATGGCGAAGTCCGCATGCCGGTGGGGTCGGTCACGCCGTTCCTGCGTGGCCTGGTGACCTATCGCCCGGGCTTCAACTCGGTGCGCGACAATTACACTTATCGCGACTACGTGAAGCTCGATCTCTTCCTGGGCCTGCGCGGCGAGAACGCACGTTGGGAGGTCAACGTCTTCGCCAAGAACCTGCTGAACCAGACGCGCGCCCTTTCCGTAGGGGACAGCCTCTTCCAGCAGGCGACGAGCGAGCTGGACTTCACTTTCGCGCCGACCGGGGCCGGAGGCATTCCGTTCAACTCCGGCTACCGCACGGCAAGCATCACCCCGCCACGGGAATTCGGCATTACGTCGATCTTCCGTTGGTGATCGCGGGAGAGGTGCCCGTCCCGGCCGCACTTCCCTTCGCGCCAGCGCCTTTGGGCCGCCGTATCCTCGGCGGCCCTTCGACGTCTGCAGAAGCGGAATGCGTGATCAGATCTGGACCTGACCGCCGTCGACGAAAAGCTCGATGCCGTTGATGAAGCTGGCTTCGTCCGAGGCGAGGAACAGCACGGCTTTGGCGATTTCTTCGGGCTGGCCGACGCGTCCGGCCGGGATGAGGCCGGCGAGGTAATCCTTCGTGTCCTTCGCCTGTTCGCCGCCGCCGAACAGGTCGTTGAGGCCTGCCGTGTCCGTAACGCCGGGGCTGACGGCGTTCACGCGGATCCGGCGGTCCTTGAGGTCCAGGATCCAGTTGCGGGCGAAGTTGCGCACCGCGGCCTTCGTCGCCGAATAGACGCTCAGCGCCGGCGTGCCGGAGACACTGGTGGTCGAGGCGGTGAGAATGATCGAGGCACCGTCTTTCAGGAGGGGCAGGGCCTTCTGGACAGTGAAGAGTACGCCTTTGACATTGGTGTCGAAGGTCTGCTGGTAGTGCTCCTCGCTGATCGTGCCGAGCGGGGCGAACGCGCCGCCGCCGGCATTGGCGAAGAGCACGTCGATCTGTCCATGCTGCTGCTGGACAGCATCGTAGAGCCGGTCGATGTCGGCCAGGATCGACATGTCGCCCCTGACGCCGGTGATCCGGCCGCCGATGGTACGCACCGCTGCATCTAGCGCTTCCTGGCGCCGGCCGGTGATGAACACCGATGCGCCTTCGTCGGCAAAGGCTTTGGCCGTTGCCAGACCGATGCCGCTGGTGCCGCCGGTCACCACGACCACTTTGTTGTCGAACTTGTCAATCATCGTTTTTCTCCTTGTCGCCTCCGGCGGGATCGCCGTTGCCCTACCGATATGTTCCTGCAACGATGATGCGTGTAGTCACTGGATTCTGCACTTAGCGTTCCATAGAAAGAACGATGATGAAGATAGACCTCAACGACTATGCCTATTTTGCCGAAGTGGTGAGCCATGGCGGCTTCGCGGCTGCAGGACGGGCGCTGCGCGAACCGAAGTCCAAGCTATCGCGCCGCATCGCCGGGCTGGAGGAGCGGCTGGGTATGCGGCTGATCGAGCGTTCGAGCCGGCGTTTCCGGGTGACGGATACCGGCCAGGCATTCTATGAACGCTGCCGCACCATCCTGGCCGAGGTGGAGCAGGCCGAAACGCTCGTGCTGCAGGCGCAGGCGGAACCGCATGGACGGGTTCGCTTCAGCTGTCCGACCGGTCTGGTGGAACTCGTCTCGGGCCTGGTATCATCGTTTCTGGATCGTTATCCGAAGGTCCGCCTTCAGATCGTGGCGACCGATCGCGCCGTAGATCTTATCGGAGAGCGGATCGATGTCGCCTTGCGCGTTAGAACCGCGCTGACGAGCGATGCGGCGCTGACGATGCGGTCGCTGGGCGCGTCGACGCGGATACTGGTCGGCAGCCCGCAGATGGCGAGCCGCGTCGCGCAAGTTGCCGATCTGGGCGCGCTGCCGTGTCTGAGCACCAGCGCGCTTGGCGAAGTGAGCGAATGGCATCTGGAGACCGATGGCGGCCTGTCTCACGTCGCGCGTTTCGAACCGCGCCTGGGCTGCGAGGACATGATGGCGATCCGCAGCGCGGCGATCGGCGGGCTGGGCGTCGCATTGTTGCCCGACCACATCTGCCGCGAAGCACTGGACGCGGGCAGGTTGGTGCGCATCCTGCCCGCATGGCGCGGCGCCGCGGGGCTGGTGCATCTGGTCTTCACCACCCGGCGCGGCCTTCCTCCAGCGGTGCGCGCCTGGATCGATCATCTGGCCGCCGGGTTTCCGCAGATGACTCAGGCGAGCAAGGGCTGAGCGTCGGTCATCGGCTTCGCGGGATGATCGGCAGTGCTCGCGTATCTCCTCACTTGGCCTCTGAGGAAACACCGTTTTTCCCGATAGGCAGCGCCGCCACGATGGCGATCGCGGCCAGCATCGGCACGGCCAGAGCGATGCAATAGGCCGCGCGGCTCCAGCCTGCCGCGATCAGCATGCCGGCAAGATAAGGTCCGGCCACCGCGCCGATCCGCCCGCCACCCAGGCCGATGCCCGTTCCGGTGGCGCGCATCTCGGGCGGGAAGACCTGCGGCAGGATCGTATAGAGGCAGGTAATCGCGGTATTGAGGAAAAAGCCGGTGATGAAAGCGGCGGCGATCAGCGCGACCGCGCGCGGAGGAGCCAGACCGTACGCCGTGAGCGCCAACCCCATGCCCACGAAAACGGCGGCAGACAAGTTGCGCAGGCCGAAGCGATTGGCCATGAGTCCGAACAGGAGGCAGCCGATGGCGCCCGCCACGTTCATCATCATCGAGGCATAGATGCCGATGCTGTCGCTGAAGCCGAGTTCGGAGAGGATCTTCGGCGTCCAGCTGATGGCGAAGTATACCGTGGCCATCACGCTCATGTTGAGCAGCATGACGAGGATCGTCGAAGTGAGCATGTCGCCTCGGAACAGGTCCGCGAAGCCGGCGCGGCGACCGGCAGCGCCGGCGGGGACGGGCGGCAGTCGGTCGAGGGGCGGCCGGCCGAGTTTGCGCTGCACCCGGTTTATCTTGTCCAGCGCGCCGGCGGGGCGGCGGGCCGCCAGGAACTGAATGGACTCCGGCAGCAGCCAGAGTACCAGGGGGACCAGCAAGGCGGCGGCCACCGCGCCGAGCATGTATATCGACCGCCAGCCCAACGCTTCGATCAGCGGGACGGCTGCCAGCGCGCCCACCGTTGCTCCCACCGGATAGCCCAGGGCCATGCACGAGATGGCAAGGCTGCGGCGGCGGGCAGAGGCATATTCCGCTACCACCGTGTTGATGCTGGCCAGAATGCCTCCGATGCCCAGGCCGGTGACGATCCGCGTTGCGGCCAACTGGCTCAGGTCGCCGGAAAATGCGGAAGCGAACATGCCCCCTGCCAGAAGGGCGAGGCACAGGAGGATCGCCGGGCGCCGTCCCCATTTGTCGCCCAGGGGAGAGATCGTGAAGGCGCCTATGCCCATTCCGGCCAGCCCGGCGCTGAAAAGTCCTCCCACTTGCGTCGGGGAGAGGCCCCATTCCCGCGATATGGCCGGCGCCGTGAATGCCACCGCCAAAACGTCGAAGCCGTCCAGCGCATTGATCAATACACAGACGCTGATCGCGGCGATCTGGAAGATCGACATCTTCTCTTCGCCGCCAATTCCGATGCCGGGCGATCCTGCCGCCGTCACACTTGCCATGGTCATCCTCCAATCGGCATCCGCTGAAGCGGTGCTTTGGGAAGGATGCTAGGCACGCTGTCCGCGAACGCCGTATCGCATTGTTGGTGGGAGCTATGCCGCTCCCGTTATAACGGGCGCGATGATGCGCAGAGTTTTAGAGCGAACGCCGCAGCGTCTCGCCCATGGCCATGCTGCTTTCCTGCGTCGTCGCATGCTCGCGGAACAGCATTTCCGCCCGCAAGGCGTCTCCGGCGCGCAGTGAATTGACGATCGCGTGGTGCTGGCGCTGGGCGTAGCGCATGAGGTCCATGATTTCCGCCTCGTCGAGTTCTTCGAAGGCGATGACCGCCGGCGATGTAAACGGCACCACGTTGCAGCGGGCGATGAGATCTCGCAGCAGGGGATCGTCGGCGCCTTCGACGACGGCACTGTGGAACCGCTCGTTGAGCTGGCCGTATCGCTCTTCCAGCACTTCGGACAGGGTTCCCGCCCGCAGCAATTCGTCCACTTCCGCGATCAGCGGGGCGAGTGCGTCGGCAACCGCCCCGCCGCGGCCGGCGAGCACGATGCTGCGCGCCGCATAGCCTTCGAGCACGGCGCGCAAGTGCAGGGCCTGGAGGCTTTCGGCGCGCGTGAACGAGCGCACCGCATAGCCGCGCACTCCCGCCTGGACGAGCAGGCCCTCCAGGGCCAGCGCGGGAAGCGCCTGGCGGATGGGCGTCCGGGACATGGCAAGCCGCTCCGCCAGCTCGACTTCACGCAGCCGTTCGCCCGGCTTCAAGGTGCCGCGCAGGATCATTTCGCGCAGCCGGGTCAGCGCCGAAGATTTCGCGCGAAGGCAGGTCGCATCGTCGGGAAATGAGCTTGTCATGGCCGCGAACCTACACATCAGCCGGCAAGCCGCCAAGATCTCCGGATTCATTCATGGGATCCAAAATTGGCGAAAAACATGGGATATCGAAAGCTATTGACGTACTTTGGATCCAAAGTGATGATCACAGCATCGAATCGCGGCTGAGATCGCGATCGTTTCCACGGGAACGGGCAAGCCGCTCCGCTCCATGGGAACAGGCAGACAAGGAGAGGCCGATGCACGGGCAATTGATCGACATGGTGGTGGCGGACGTGCGCCAGCTGACGCCGCGTATCCGCGAGTACCTCCTGGCATCGGCGGACGGATCTCCGCTGCCTCGCGGTGCGCCGGGTGCGCACGTCGAACTGCACACCCATTCCGATCACAGCGGACCGATCGTGCGGCACTACTCGCTCGTCGGCGGGCTGGGGCTTGCGGACGACCGGGCCGATCATTACCGGATCGCGGTCCAGCGCGAGGATCGCCAGCGCGGATCCGCCCACATCCACGATACTTTCGCTCCGGGCACACGGCTCAAGGTCTCACGGCCCAAGAACAACTTTCCGCTCGACTTGCGCGATCGGCGCAGCCTGCTGATCGCCGGCGGCATCGGCATCACGCCCATTTACGCGATGCTGCGGAGCCTGGCGCGGCGCGGGCGGCCATTCGAACTCGTCTATGCCGGCCGCATGCAGGCGCAGCTCGCCTATGCCGCTGAAGCCATGGAGCTGGCAGGCGCGGCAGGCAGGCTGCACATCAGCGGCGATCCTGCCACCGAGCACCTCGATCTGGCTGCGCTGCTCGCCGCCCAGAGCGACGATACCGCAGTCTACGTGTGCGGTCCGCTGCCGATGATCGAGGCCGTGCACGGCGCTGCGCGAACTTTGGGCTGGCCCGACGCGCGGGTGCGATCGGAGCGGTTCACCGCCGGTCCCGCCCCCGACGATGCGCCTTTCGCCGTCGAACTGCGCCGAACCGGCCGCACTGTCGAAGTCGGCCGAGACACCAGCATCCTCGACGCGCTGACCGCCTCCGGGATCGATGTCCTGTCGGACTGTCGACGCGGGGAGTGCGGATTGTGCCCGCTGCCCGTCCTGGAAGGGGGAGAGCGGATCAGCCACCGCGACAGCTATCTTTCCGACGAGGAACGCGCCGGCGGGGACACGCTGTGTATCTGCGTGTCGCGCGTGCCCGGCGGCACCCTCGTACTCGACGCCTGACCGGAGATCCGACATGAACCAGATGACCGCCATCCCCGCCGCTGCCTCTCCACTGGAGATGGGCCGCTTTGCCGACCAGAACACGCCCCTCGTGCGCAACTGCTGGTACGTTGCCGGCTTCGCGGACGAAATCAGTCGCCATATCCTCAGCCGCCGACTTCTGGGCGTGGACGTCGCGCTCTATCGGACACTGGCGGGAGAGCCCGTGGCTGTGCGCAACCGCTGCCCGCACCGCTCGTTCCCGCTCGCCAAGGGCCGGCTGGAAGGCGACGTGCTGGTCTGCGGCTATCACGGCATGCAGTTCGATCCCTCGGGCCGCTGCGTGAACATGCCTTCGATGCCGATCGTGCCGACCAATGCCAACGTTGCCGCTTTCCCTACGGCGGAACGCGGGCCCCTGGTGTGGATCTGGATGGGCGACCCCGATCACGCCGATGAAGCGCTGATTCCGGATACCTCCTGGCTTGCAAGTCCTGAGTGGAAGAGCGTGCGCGGGGCCTATCACATCAAGTCCGACTATGTGGCGATGCACGAAAACCTGCTCGACCAGACGCATTTCCCGTTTCTCCATCCGGGCACCGTGGGCACGCCCGAGTTCGCGCGTTCCAAGCTGGACGTGCGACTGGAGGACGATGTCGTCGTCATCTACCGCGCGCTTCGAAACGCGCCGCCTCCCGGCATCTACGGGATCCCGATGGGGCTGATGGACAAGCGCGTCGATCGCTTCTCGGAAGCCCGTTATGTCTCCCCGGCGCTCCATACCGCCTATGCCAGCGTCACGGACAACGAAGACGCCTCGGGCAGGCCGATCAAGTACCGCTTCAATATCACCCATCTCATCACGCCGGAAACACAGACTTCGCTCCACTACTGGTGGTTCAATTCGCGCGACCAGAAGCTGGACGACATGGAGGCGGACGAGTTCCTGCGCACGGCGTCGGAGAAGGCGTACCTGGAAGACGTGGACGCGCTGGAATGGATCGCACAGACCGTCGCGCTGGATTCCGAACCGCAGTTCGACCTGAATTTCGCCCCCGACAAGCCCGGCCTGCTGATGCGTCGCTCGATCTTCGAGCGTGCCGAGGCCGAGCAGGCGCGCGGGCTCTGAGGAGACAGACATGGCCAGAATAATCGGCGGCATCGGCACGTCGCACGTACCCACTATCGGCGTCGCCTACGACAAGGGGCGTCAGGAAGATCCCGTCTGGGCCCCGCTGTTCGAGGGCTACAAGCCCGTCGCGAAATGGCTGGCCGAGAAGCAGCCCGACGTGCTGCTGTTCTTCTACAACGACCACGCGACCACGCTGTTCTTCGACCTCTACCCAACGTTCGCATTGGGCGTGGGCGAGCGCTTCCCGATTGCCGACGAGGGCGCGGGCCTGCGGGGCCTTCCGGATATCCGGGGGGACGTGGACTTCCAGGCGCATATCGGCGAGGCACTGGTGAACGAGGAATTCGATCTGGCGTTCTTCCAGAACAAGCCGATCGACCACGGCATCGCCTCGCCCTTGCCGCTGCTCTGGCCGCATGAGCCGGACTGGCCCGGCACCGTCGTGCCGATCGCCATCAACGTCCTGCAATACCCCTTGCCCACGGCCCGGCGCTGCTACCGGCTGGGGCAGGCCGTGCGCCGCGCGGTGGAGAGCTATCCTGAGGATCTCAAGGTCGTCGTCGTCGGCACGGGCGGCCTTTCGCACCAGATCCACGGCGAGCGCACGGGCTTCAACAATACCGAGTGGGATCTCGATTTCCTGGAAACCCTGCGCGACGATCCCGAGCGGCTGACCCAGCTTACCCATGCGGACTACGTGCGGCTCGGCGGCGCGGAGAGCGTCGAGCAGATCATGTGGCTGGCGATGCGCGGCGCCCTGGGCGCCTCGCTCGAGGAGATGCACCGCAACTATTACCTCATGACCACTACGGCGATGACCGTCGTCACGTACGAGGAACGCGAGAATGCGGCAGTGGGGTCGCAGCGCGAGCGGGAGGTCGCCTGATGTTCACGCAGAACCCGCAGACGCTGGGCATGCCCGAGGGCACTTACGTCTTCGACTTGCGCACCTGCAACCGCCGCCTCGCGTTCAACCGCTTCTTCTGGAACATGATCCGGCCCGAGGCGCGTCAGGCCTTCTGGGACGACGAGGAAGCGGCGATGCGCGCGGCTGGCCTCGACGACGAGGAGATGGCGCTGGTGCGCGCGCGCGACTGGCTGGGCATCGTCCAGGCCGGCGTCAACTTCTTCGTCCTCGAAAAGTGGGCCCGCGTGGTCAGGAAAACCAATCTCGAAGTCTACGCGATCATGCGCGGCGAGAGTTTCGAGGAATTCATGCAGACCCGCGCCGTGCCGCATGCACGGTGAAGCGGGGCTTGGGAGAAAAACCATGACGACACAGACATTTCCGATGAACGCCTGGTATGTCGCGGCGTGGGACGCGGAAGTCGGGCGCAGCCTGCTGCCGCGGACGATCTGCAACCGCAAGATGGTTCTCTATCGCCGGCAGGACGGCACGCCGGTGGCGCTGGAGGATGCATGCTGGCACCGGCTGGTACCGCTTTCGATCGGCACGCTCCAGGGAGACGAAGTCCGCTGCGGCTATCATGGGCTGGTGTTCGGCCCCAACGGGCGCTGCACCCACATGCCCTCGCAGGAGACGATCAACCCTTCGGCCTGCGTGCGCGCGTTCCCGGTGGCGCAGCGCCATCGCTTCGTCTGGGTCTGGCCGGGCGATGCCGCGCTGGCCGATCCGGCGCTCATCCCCGACCTGCCCTGGCCCGATCACCCGGATTGGGCGGGGGACGGCAGCATGACCGAGGTGAAGGCCGACTATCGCCTGGTGATCGACAACCTCATGGACCTGACCCACGAGACGTTCGTCCATTCCTCCAGCATCGGAAACGAGGCGCTCGCCGAGGCGCCGTTCGATGCCTATCACGGCGAACGCACCGCCCGGGTCGAACGCTGGGTGCTGGACGAGGAAGCGCCGCCGTTCTGGGCGGGGCAGCTCGGCAAGCCGGGCAAGACCGATCGCTGGCAGGTCATCAACTTCCTGGCGCCTTCGGTGATCTATCTGGAAGTGGGTGTCGCACCCGCCGGAAGCGGTGCGCCAGAGGGCGACCGCTCGCAAGGCGTCGACATGCGTGTGCTGCATCTGCCCACGCCCTCGACCGACAAGACCTGCTATTATTTCTGGGCCCATCTCCGCAACTACAACATAGGCGATCAGGCCCATACGCGCCGCGTCCTCGATGCAGGCGGCGGCATCATGCTGGAAGACGAGACGGTGATCGAAGCGCAGCAGCGCGCCATCGATGAACATCCCGATCACGTCTTCTACAACCTCAACATCGATGCCGGCTCCATGTGGGCGCGTCGCGCGATCGATCGCATGATAGCAGCGGAAAATGGGCCGGTCCTGGCGGAGGCTGCGGAATGAGCGGCGAGATTCCCGCCGGCTGGCAATCGGGCCGCGTGACCTCCATTCGCGATGTCACGCCGACTATCCGAGAGTTCGGCATCGTCCTGGATCGCGCCGCCGCCTGCCCGCCCGGCAGTCACGTCAAGGTGCAGGTCGATCTGGGTGGCAGGATCGACCAGCGGTCCTATTCGGTCGTCGGTCAAGAGGGTTCCACGTTGCGCATCGCCGTGAAGCGCCAGCCGGAGAGCCGGGGCGGCTCGGCCTATATGTGGCGCCTTCGATCGGGTGACGCGCTGGCCGTCGCGCCGCCGCGTTGCGATTTCCCGCTCATGCACGGCGCTCCGCATTACCTGCTCTTGGCCGGAGGTGTCGGCATTACGCCGATGGTGGCGATGGCTGCGCAACTTGCGGGGCGCGGTACGGATGTCCGCATGGTCTACGCCGCCCGCTCCGCAGGCGAGTTCGCCTATGGCGAGGAACTGGCCGGGTTCCTGGGCGATAGGCTGGCTCTCTTCGCATCCGACCGAGGCGAGCAGATCGACATTGCGGACGAGATCCGTCGCATGCACCCGGACGGCGAACTCTACATGTGCGGTCCGCTAGGATTGATGGAAGCCGTGCGAGGCGCCTGGGAGGAAGCAGGGCGTCCGCGCTCCAAACTGCGGTATGAAACCTTCGGATCGAGCGGCAGCCACGCGGCCAAGGCGTTCACCGTGAAGGTCCCGCGGCTTGGCGCAGAAGTGCTGGTGCGCGAGAACGAATCCATGCTGGATGCCCTTGAAGCGGCGGGCGTAGAGGTCGTGTTCGAATGCAGGCGCGGGGAATGCGGCCTCTGTGCGGTGGAGATCGTCGAGGCGGAGGGCGAGATGGATCATCGCGATGTCTTCTTCTCGCCCCGCCAGCACCGCGAAAATCGCCAGATGTGCGCCTGTGTCTCGCGCGTGGCAGGGGGCAGCGTGACGATCGAACCGGCGTGGCGAGGCGACGATGCCTTTGCTTTCGCCGGACCTGAACTTTCCATGGGAGAACCTGCATGAGCAGCAATCGCGGCGTCGTCTATCTGGAACCCGGCAAAGTCGAGGTTCGGGACATTCCCGACCCCAAGTTCGAGGATCCGCGCGGCCGTAAGATCGATCACGCGGTCATCCTCAAGATCGTGACCACCAACATCTGCGGATCCGACCAGCACATGGTGCGCGGCCGCACCACCGCTCCGGCGGGCCTGGTGCTCGGTCACGAGATCACCGGCGAAGTCATCGAGAAGGGCGCCGATGTCGAGATGCTCGACGTGGGTGATCTGGTCTCGGTGCCGTTCAACGTCGCATGCGGCCGCTGCCGCACCTGCCGCCACGGAGACACCGGCGTATGCCTGACGGTAAACGACGGGCGCGCGGGCGGAGCCTATGGCTATGTCGACATGGGCGACTGGATCGGCGGACAGGCGCGCTACGTCATGGTGCCCTATGCCGATTTCAACCTGCTCAAGTTCCCCGATCGCGACCGGGCCATGGCCAAGATCCGCGACCTCACGATGCTGACGGACATCCTGCCCACCGGCTTTCACGGTGCGGTCAATGCCGGCGTGGGCGTCGGCTCCACCGTCTATGTGGCGGGGGCGGGGCCAGTGGGCCTCGCGGCAGCGGCCTCCGCCCGCCTGCTCGGCGCGGCCGTGGTGATGATCGGCGATTTCAACCCCGATCGCCTGGCTCACGCCAGGAAGGTGGGCTTCGAACCGATCGATCTCTCCAGCCACGATCGGCTGGGCGACCTGGTTGAGCAAGTGATCGGTGTGCCGGAGGTGGACAGCGCCATCGACGCGGTGGGCTTCGAAGCGGTCGGTCACGGCGGCAAGGAGCAGCCCGCCATCGTGCTCAACCAGATGATGGAAGTCACCCGCGCGGCGGGCTCCATCGGCATTCCGGGGCTATACGTCACGGAAGACCCCGGCGCGCACGAGGCACAGGCGAAGACCGGCAATCTCAGCCTGCGATTGGGGCTGGGATGGGCCAAGTCGCACAGCTTCCACACGGGGCAAACGCCCGTGCTGAAATACAATCGGCAGTTGATGATGGCCTTGCTGCACGACCGTTTGCCGATCGCCGACATCGTCAACGCGCAAGTGATCTCTTTGGAGGATGCGCCCAAGGGTTACGCGACTTTCGACAAGGGCGCGGCGGCCAAGTTCGTCATCGATCCGCACGGCCTGGTGGCATCCTGACTTGGCGCATTACCTCGAACAACGACTCAAGATCCGCCATTTGCGGGTGATCGACGCGCTGGAGCAGCACAAGAGCCTGCTCCGCGCGTCGCGCGCGTTGCGGGTCAGTCAGCCCGCGTTGTCGCGCACGTTGCAGGAAGTGGAGGAGATCGTCGGTGCCGAGATCTTCGAACGCCATCCTCGCGGCGTGCGTCCCAATGCGACGGGCGCTCTGCTGACGGCAGGTGCGCGCAAGCTGCTGACCACCATCCGGGAACTCGAGGCGCAATTGGACCAGTTGTCGGACGGGCAGAAGCGCACGATCCGTGTCGGCGCTCTCCCGGTGGCGGCACATGGACTGCTGCCGGCCTTGCTGGCCAATGCCGGGGAGCAGGCGGCGGGCCTGGCGATTTCCGTCATCGAAGGGAAAACGGACCAGATGATCCCGGCCCTGCTGTCGGGCGAAATCGATATCATCGTCGGCCGCCTCTATCCGCCGTCGCAGCCGGACGATCTCGTACGCCGGGTGCTCTATGACGAGCCGATCTCGCTGGTCGCCCGCAGCGACCATCCGCTCTTCGATCTTCCTGCCGTGACCGTGGCGGACGTGCAGCGCTATACGCTCGTGCTGCCTTCGGTGAGCACCTTGATGGAGCGCGACGTGAGGGAAATCCTGGAGCAGCTCGGGCTGGAAACCGATGCCGCTGTGCAATCGACTTCCGTTGGCTTCATGCGCGAGTTGCTGCTCTCCGGCACGTTCGTCAGCGCCGTACCCCGTATCCTCGTCGCGGGCGATCTGGCAAGGGACACCATGCGGATCCTGCCGGTGGCGGTCCCTTCCGCGCCGCGTCCGGCCGGGATCATCCACCGGGGACCGCTGGGTGATGCCGGAAAATTGCTGCTGGCGGAGCTGCAACGGGAAATCGCCCGCCTCGAAGAGAGCGACATCGTCGAGAGCGCGGACTGACCGGACATCAGAACCGGAACGCGGCCCAGAAGCCGAAGTAATCCGAATTTCGTCCGCCGCCCGACTTGAGGGAATCGCTGGCGATGAAATGCGTGAAGAACGCATGGAAACTGAGGTTTTTCGTCATCAGGTAGTCGGCCTGCGCGTTCAGTCCCGTGCCGACGAAGCGGCTACCGTCGGTCGGACGCAGCAGCGGGAAGTTGGTCGGTCCGGCATAGACGGCATCGGCGGAAGTCGCGCGCCAGAACAGTTCCGGCCCGCCGACCAGAGTGAGCTTCTTGGTGGGCTTCACCGTCAGCGTGGGTGTCACGTCGATCAGGTTGGACATGTTGAGCCAGCCCGCATCGCTGTAGAGCGGCGTACGCGGGAAGGGAGGTGCGAACGTACCGATCTTGCCGTCGCCCGGATCGTCATCGCCGCTGAACCAGTTGAATCGCGCACCGAGGCGGGGCTTCATCGGCATGTCGGCGAACGTATAGCCACCCTCCAGCAGCATGCCCCATGCCTGGATCTTCCGTCCGGCAAAGCTGCCGTTCTGATACGTGCCCTCCGCGTCCCAGTCGAAGCCGCGGGCGCGTCCGGAGAGGCGCAGGCCCCAGCTGCGGCGGCTCTCGGTTCCGGTCAGCGCGGCGTAGCGGGCGTTCTCGCGGTAGAGGTCGTACCAGTAAAGGTCGACCGCCAGATTGGGCGCCAGAAGCCCCGGCGCGCTGGCGAGGTAGACGCCGTTGAAGTGGCGGCCCTTCTCGGGGCTGTCGTCGAACATGCCGGGTTCGAAGGTCACCGGCTTGACCGCAAAGGCATCGACCCGGAACTTTCCTTCCTCGATCAGCGTGCCGCGAATGCCCTGGTAGACGTAGCGGACGTTCACCCCGTCACGCAGGCCCACCAGCTTGCCATTGCCGATCGGCATCTCGAACCGGCCCGGCCGCAGGGTCAGCTTGGTCGTCTCGCCGACCGGCAGCGTCACATCCACGAAGGCCTGGTTGATGTCCAGCTTGTCGCGGTTGGGCGGGGTGGCGAACGTCTCGAAGAATTCGCGGTTGTCACCCAGTTCCACGAAAGCGCGCACGTTGCGCCCCAGGTGCAGGTCTGCCACCAGGCGCAGGCGCTGCTGAAGGGCGGAGAGCTTATCCTTGCCTTTGGCGCCCATGTTGAGCGCGCTCCAGTAGGTATAGTTGTATCGCGCCTCTCCGCCGATGGAGAGGTAGACGTCGGGGTCGTCTCCCAGGGGCAGGTAGCGCAGCGCCTCCAGCGGAGAGGTCCGCTTGGCGGGATCGGCCAGGCAGGTCCAGTCCTCCGTCCAGCGCAGGCTCTGCGGCGTGCAGGGCGGTGCGGTTCGCCCGCCCGGCACCGGC
>NZ_ATHL01000023.1 GCF_000445125.1 Novosphingobium lindaniclasticum LE124 | reverse complement strand
AACATTGTTTGGGTCTAAATTTAAAGCCATATTAATCTATCTCCTTTGCTAACTTCTCTAGTGATTTCTTCAATTGTCTATGAGCTTTTGATATAGCTTTATGTTGTACTAGTATCTCTCCATCATATATACGATTAGTCATTTCTATTGAGAAAGGTATAGAATCAGCTAAATGTAAGTAATCTACTTGGCTTGTGAAGTTTTCTATTTCACGTCTAACTTCTCTATGAACTCTACTATTAGTAACAGCTTTAACTGGTACTATGTATATCTCGGCTTTATCATTAGTTTCAACTATTTCATTAATCATATCTGTAATATTTTCTAGGGAGAAACGTTCTAATTCTGTAGTAATTATGACGTTATCACTAGCTACAAAGGAACTGATAACACCACTAGTTAATACTGGTGCATTATCAATTAATACATAATCATAATCTTTATAGACTGATTGTAGAGCTTCTTTAATAGATAACTTATCAATAGGTACATTACGTTCACCCATACGCTTAGAATCAGCTACATAGTCTATATTTTCAAATCTACTAGGATAAATAGCTTCTTTAATATCTACTCTATCTACTAGTACATCATATATAGTTTTACTATGTTCAGC
>NZ_ATHL01000022.1 GCF_000445125.1 Novosphingobium lindaniclasticum LE124 | reverse complement strand
GACTCGAGTAGGGCGGGACACGTGAAATCCTGTCTGAACATGGGGGGACCACCCTCCAAGCCTAAATACTCGTACATGACCGATAGCGAACACAGTACCGTGAGGGAAAGGTGAAAAGCACCCCGATGAGGGGAGTGAAACAGTACCTGAAACCGAATGCTTACAAGCAGTAGGAGCCTCTTTAGGGGGTGACTGCGTACCTCTTGCATAATGGGTCAGTGACTTAATGTACCATGCGAGCTTAAGCCGTTAGGTGTAGGCGCAGCGAAAGCGAGTCTGAACAGGGCGACAGAGTATGGTGTATTAGACCCGAAACCCGGCGATCTAGGCATGACCAGGTTGAAGGTGCGGTAACACGCACTGGAGGACCGAACCGTTGAATGTTGAAAAATTCTCGGATGAGTTGTGTTTAGGGGTGAAAGGCCAATCAAGCCGGGAAATAGCTGGTTCTCCGCGAAATCTATTGAGGTAGAGCGTCGGATGTATGCCGTTGGGGGTAGAGCACTGGATGGTTGCGGGGGTCGCGAGATCTACCAATACTAACCAAACTCCGAATACCAACGAGACTTATCCGGCAGACAGACGGCGGGTGCTAAGGTCCGTCGTCAAAAGGGAAACAGCCCTAACCTACAGCTAAGGTCCCCAAGTCATCACTAAGTGGGAAAGCATGTGGGAATCCCAAAACAACCAGGAGGTTGGCTTAGAAGCAGCCATCCTTTAAAGAAAGCGTAACAGCTCACTGGTCTAAACAAGGGTTCCTGCGGCGAAAATGTAACGGGGCTAAAGTGATGCACCGAAGCTTAGGGTTCAGATCTTCGATCTGAGCGGTAGCGGAGCGTTCCGTAAGCGAGTGAAGCGATCTGGTAATGGGTCGTGGACGTATCGGAAGTGCGAATGCTGACATGAGTAGCGATAAAGAGGGTGAGATGCCCTCTCGCCGAAAGACCAAGGGTTCCTGCTTAAAGCTAATCTGAGCAGGGTGAGCCGGCCCCTAAGACGAGCCCGAAGGGGGTAGTCGATGGGAACCACGTTAATATTCGTGGGCCTGGTGGTGTGTGACGGATCTCGTGTATTGTCTGGCCTTATTGGATTGGTCAGGCTTTGAAGAGGTTCCAGGAAATAGCCCCACCGTATAGACCGTACCCGAAACCGACACAGGTGGTCAGGTAGAGTATACCAAGGCGCTTGAGAGAAGTATCCTGAAGGAACTCGGCAAATTGCCTCCGTACCTTCGGAAGAAGGAGGCCCTGTCTATGCGCAAGCACTGGCAGGGGGCACAGGCCAGGGGGTAGCGACTGTTTAGCAAAAACACAGGACTCTGCTAAGTCGGCTTCAAGACGACGTATAGGGTCTGACGCCTGCCCGGTGCCGGAAGGTTAAGAGGAGGAGTGCAAGCTCCGAATTGAAGCCCCGGTAAACGGCGGCCGTAACTATAACGGTCCTAAGGTAGCGAAATTCCTTGTCG
>NZ_ATHL01000021.1:0-2500 GCF_000445125.1 Novosphingobium lindaniclasticum LE124 | reverse complement strand
TTGCACTCCTCCTCTTAACCTTCGAGCACCGGGCAGGCGTCAGACCCTATACGTCGTCTTGAAGCCGACTTAGCAGAGTCCTGTGTTTTTGCTAAACAGTCGCTACCCCCTGGCCTGTGCCCCCAACAAGTGCTTGCGCACAGGTTGGGCCTCCTTCTTCCGAAGGTACGGAGGCAATTTGCCGAGTTCCTTCAGGATACTTCTCTCAAGCGCCTTGGTATACTCTACCTGACCACCTGTGTCGGTTTCGGGTACGGTCTATACGGTGGGGCTATTTCCTGGAACCACTTCGAAGCCTGACCAATCCAATAAGGCCAGACAACACACGTGATCCGTCACACACCACCAGGCCCACGAATATTAACGTGGTTCCCATCGACTACCCCCTTCGGGCTCGTCTTAGGGGCCGGCTCACCCTGCTCAGATTAGCTTTAAGCAGGAACCCTTGGTCTTTCGGCGAGAGGGCATCTCACCCTCTTTGTCGCTACTCATGTCAGCATTCGCACTTCCGATACCTCCACGGCCCATTACCAGACCGCTTCACAGGCTTACGGAACGCTCCGCTACCGCGTGATCCGAAGATCACACCCTAAGCTTCGGTGCATCACTTTAGCCCCGTTACATCTTCGCCGCAGGAACCCTTGTTTAGACCAGTGAGCTGTTACGCTTTCTTTAAAGGATGGCTGCTTCTAAGCCAACCTCCTGGTTGTTTTGGGATTCCCACATGCTTTCCCACTTAGTGATGACTTGGGGACCTTAGCTGTAGGTTAGGGCTGTTTCCCTTTTGACGACGGACCTTAGCACCCGCCGTCTGTCTGCCGAACAAGTCTCTCTGGTATTCGGAGTTTGGTTAGAATTGGTAGATCTCGCGACCCCCGCATCCATCCAGTGCTCTACCCCCAGAGGCATACATTCGACGCTCTACCTCAATAGATTTCGCGGAGAACCAGCTATTTCCCGGTTTGATTGGCCTTTCACCCCTAAACACAACTCATCCGAGAATTTTTCAACATTCAACGGTTCGGCCCTCCAGTGCGTGTTACCGCACCTTCAGCCTGGTCATGCCTAGATCACCGGGTTTCGGGTCTAATTCATCGAACTTCAGCGCCCTATTCAGACTCGCTTTCGCTACGCCTACACCTAACGGCTTAAGCTTGCTCGATAAACTAAGTCACTGACCCATTATGCAAGAGGTACGCTGTCACCCCCTAAAGAGGCTCCAACTGCTTGTAAGCATTCGGTTTCAGGTACTGTTTCACTCCCCTCATCGGGGTGCTTTTCACCTTTCCCTCACGGTACTGTGTTCGCTATCGGTCATGTACGAGTATTTAGGCTTGGAGGGTGGTCCCCCCATGTTCAGACAGGATTTCACGTGTCCCGCCCTACTCGAGTCCTCATCCATCACTTTCGCATACGGGGCTGTCACCCGCTATGGCCACTCTTTCCAAAGTGTTCTGCTAGTTGAAGATGAGGCACTGGCCTGGTCCGCGTTCGCTCGCCACTACTAACGGAATCTCGGTTGATGTCTTTTCCTCCAGGTACTGAGATGTTTCAGTTCCCCGGGTTCGCTTCACCAGATCTATGTATTCAATCTGGGATACCTTATCCACCTCACTCAAATCACGATCACTCGCAACTCGAGAGAAATGGTGAAGGTGGGTTTCCCCATTCGGAAATCGCCGGATCAAAGTTTGCTCACAACTCCCCGACGCTTATCGCAGCGTGCCACGTCCTTCATCGCCTGTACATGCCAAGGCATCCACCAAATGCTCTTACCTCAATAACAATTCAAAATAAATAGCTAAAACTAGTTATTAATCTTGTGAGTGTTCTTTCGAACACTAGCGATTATTTATGAATTCAAGCTTATTTAAAACTCTATTCACTCGGTTTTGCTTGGTAAAATCTTACTTACTTATCTAGTTTTCAATGTACAAAGAATGTTAATAAACATTCAAAACTGAATACAATATGTCACGTTATCCCTCATCTTCGTAGAAGATGTTCCGAATATATCCTTAGAAAGGAGGTGATCCAGCCGCACCTTCCGATACGGCTACCTTGTTACGACTTCACCCCAATCATTTGTCCCACCTTCGACGGCTAGCTCCAAATGGTTACTCCACCGGCTTCGGGTGTTACAAACTCTCGTGGTGTGACGGGCGGTGTGTACAAGACCCGGGAACGTATTCACCGTAGCATGCTGATCTACGATTACTAGCGATTCCAGCTTCATATAGTCGAGTTGCAGACTACAATCCGAACTGAGAACAACTTTATGGGATTTGCTTGACCTCGCGGTTTCGCTACCCTTTGTATTGTCCATTGTAGCACGTGTGTAGCCCAAATCATAAGGGGCATGATGATTTGACGTCATCCCCACCTTCCTCCGGTTTGTCACCGGCAGTCAACTTAGAGTGCCCAACTTAATGATGGCAACTAAGCTTAAGGGTTGCGCTCGTTGCGGGACTTAACCCAACATCTCACGACACGAGCTGAC
>NZ_ATHL01000020.1 GCF_000445125.1 Novosphingobium lindaniclasticum LE124 | reverse complement strand
GTTTTTTTCTAGCAGTCAAGGCGATAAACACTGCTATAGCTAACTTACTTTTATAGTCGTTGTTTATAGAGGTCATTTGACTTCACCCTCTGTTGCGTTAGCTAATTAATCAAGATAATGTGTGTCCCTCACATAAAGTGACTAGGAACCCGAGCCCCTACCGTTGTTGGCTTGGTCGTAGGCACCAATTGACCAAACAATTAAGCTCTGCCTTACTTAATCGCTAGGACTCAACTTTCAATAACCTGCTCGAAGCTTGAGTTAACTTCATCTTGTGCCTATTCCTCAATGCTGTGTTACGCATCGACTCATCAAGCCCGTATTCTTTTTTGTTTGATAAATATGTCATTTCATGGTAGATTGTAATTATCAAACAGAACGGGACTTTTCTTATTAAATAGGCGTTTTTAATAATCGACTATTTGATTTTTAAAAGGTTCTTAATAACATGATTGGGTGTTTTTAAAATAATTTTTTGTTAGTTTGGCGACCGACAAAATCATTTTAAAAAACACTCTTTTT
>NZ_ATHL01000019.1 GCF_000445125.1 Novosphingobium lindaniclasticum LE124 | reverse complement strand
GGTCGGTTAAGCGACCGGGGCCGGAGGCGGGACGCGGGAAACGCCGAGCGCCTCGGGGAAGGCGCGGGGTTGGGGTGGGGGACGACGCTCCCCTCGGCGGCCCGGCCCGGCTGGGGCGCCGGATCCGGATCGCCTGTCCCGCCTTTCTCAGGCGCGGGCGATCACCAGCCGATGGTGACCGATCCGCGCAAGGCAAGGTCGACGTGGCCGTGGCGATCCTCGGCCGAAAGCTCGCCGCCCATGGTCAGGCCCAAAGTGCCGCCCACGGCACGCAGGCGGGCGAACCAGCCGCTGGTCGCCTCGTCGCCGTCGAGCGTGAAGTTCTGGCCGCCGGCGAAGTGGGCGGTGGTCGATCCGATGCCGCCGCTGACGATCTCGCGCCAGCCGCCTTCGGTTTCGACGCGGAACCAGTTCTCGTCCCGGCGCTGCATGCCCATGAAGTCGATGCCGAGCGTCAGGCCGCCGTTCACGCCGAGTTCGTCGCTGGTGCGCGAGGCGACCGTCAGGTCAAGCGCCTTGCCGCCGCCGGTTTCGGTGTAGCCGTCTTCCTTCAGGCGCACGTAATCGACCGTCACCGCCGGGCGGTAGAAGAAGTGGCTGCCGCCGCCTTCGTAGGAAGCGCCGCCGGATGCCGTGACGAACGTGCCGTTCCACTTGCCCTTGATCGTGCGGCTGACGTTCTCGCTGCCGATCGCGCCGATGAACTGGCGTTCGCTGTCGTGGCTGGAGCGACCGATCGAGGCGCGTCCGTAGCTCTGGAGGGCTCCGAACTGGCCGCGCCAGTGGCCGGCGAGTTCGAACGAGTTCGACTTGATCTCGCTGGCGCCGCCGCTCGTGTGGCGATTCCAGAGGTAGGAGAAGGTGCCGCCGAACCGGCCGATGCCGGTCAGGTACTCGGCGCCGAGCGACATGGCATAACCCTGGAGATTGTAGGCCGCGCTGGCCCCGGCCTTTTTCTCGCTGCCCCAGAAGGAGAGGTTCATGGTCGTGCTGAAGCGGCCTTCGCCCCAGACCGGGTTGACCGGGTCCATGAGCTGACGCGCGACGGTGCGGGTGCCGAGGCTGATACCCTCGAACGAGCCGCCCGCATGATCGGGCAGCATCTGACCGACGGCCTGGCGGAACTGATCGCCGCTGGTGATGCCGAGGAACACGTCCTCGATCTTCTCGTCCTGGCCGAGCGCCGCGAAGATCGCGTTATAGGCGGTCGCCTGCGAGCGGTTGAGGCCGAGTTCGGCCACGGTGCGGCGGGCGACGTCCACGACCACGGTGTTCGCGGCAGCAGCGTCATTCAGCGTGGCCTTGAACATGAAGGGTACGAGATCGGTCGCGGCCTTGAGCTTGTCGCGGCCGAGGATCGTGCCGGCGGTGAGCACCTGATAGCTGCCCTCGGCGGTCGAGACGTCGGCCAGCTTGATCGCCAGCTTGGCGCCGTCGGCGAACGAAGCCGTCCCCGCGACGTTGTAGGCCGAGCCCTGGCCTGCGGCCTTGTTCAGCGTCACGGCCAGAACGCCGTCCTTGCCGACATCGAGAGCGCCGATCGCGGCGGGCTTGTTCACGTCGAGCATGCCGCCCGTGACCTTGACCGCCAGGTTGCCGGCGTTCGCCAGAGAGCCGGAGAAGACCGAAGTACCGGTGAGCGTCAGTGTGTCCGCGCCGCCGCCGAAGTCCGCCGTGCCGACGAAGCGCGAAGTGCCCGCCAGCGTCATCGCGTCCGAACCGGCGCCGAAGGTCACGTTGCCGGTCTGCACCGCGTCTCCGGAGAGGGCGAGGGTGTTGTTGCCGCCCCCGAACGCGACGTTGCCGGTCATGGTGCCGTCGGCGATGTCCACCAGGTCGTTGCCGCCGCCGAGCAGGATGTCTCCGAGGATCGCGGGGGCGGTGAAGCCCGCGCCGACCTGGGTCTGCTTCACGGTCACGCTGCCCGCCGCTTTGGAGAGGTCGATGGCGACGTTCCTGCCCGATCCGGCCTTGGCGCCGGTGGCCGAGATCGTCCCGCTGTTCTCGACGAGGTTCAGCGTGCCGCTGGCATCGCCGATTGCGATGGCCGAGCCGTTCTCGTTGACAGCGGCGGCCTTGATCGTCCCCGAGTTTCGCAGCGTGGGCAGGCTTGCACCGGCATCGACGCGGACGGCGACGGCCTGAGCGCCCGAAGCGCTGATCGTACCGGCGTTCTGGATCAGCGGCGTGCCGGCGCCGGACCCAAGGCGCAAGGCCGTGGCTGCGGCGTCCTTCGAGGTTGCCGTCACGGTGCCGGACACGCCGATGCCGTTGGCGATGGTCACCTTGCCGCCGAGACCGCCAATCGCCACGCCGTTGCCGTCGATGCCCGCGTAGAGGCCGTGGCCTTCCACCGTGCCGTCGATCTGGAGGCCGTACTTGCTGGCGGTATTGGCGACCGGGCCGATGGCGATATCCCGAGTCGCCGAGCCGATCACGATCGCCGGAGCCTTGCCGTAAGTCTGGACCTTGGCGGCGCCTTCGGTGGCATCGGGGATGCCGTCGCCGTCCTCGTCGTCGTTCTTGGGGTCGCTGTCCTTCGGTGCGACGGCCAGCACGATGCCGCCGGTCACGTTGCCTTCGATCACGATGGCCGAGCCGCCCTGGAGCAGGTCGTCCGCGTCGAGCTTCGAGGGATCGGCGGGCGGCGTGGGATAGCGGTAGCCGGTCGAGACGATCTGGCCCTGCACGACCATGGCACCGTTGATGTCGCCGCCGAACCGCGCGCCGACGGCGTTCCTGCCCTGCGCCTGGACCGTGCCGGCGAGGCGGACGTTGCCGTCGATCTGGCCGGTCTTCACGCCCACGGCATTGTCGCCCAGCACGCTGGTCTTGCCGTCATGGGTGAAGTTGCCGGTCAGCTTGCCGCCCAGCGAGATCCCGGCGGAATCGTTGCCTTCCACGGTGATCGTGCCGCTCTGGGTGATCTTGCCGGTGTGGTCGCCTTCCGTGCGGATGCCGATCTTGTTCGAACCGAGCGCGAAGGGGCCGTCGAGATCGCCGTCCTTGTCGTCGTCAGTCGGGGTATAGGGCTCGTCGAGCGTGATCGTGCCGCTGTTGAGGATGTCGCCGGTGGTGCCGGCATTGGCGACGATGCCGCGCGCGCCGTTGACGTTGGCGATGGTGATCGTACCGGCGTTGGTGACGTTGTGGTTGCTGTCCATCGTCACCGCCGTGCCGGAGGTCAGCACGACCGAGCCGTCCTTGGTCACGTTGATCGCGTCGGCGGCGCCGTTCCTGATCGTCGAAGTGAGGAGCGGCGTGGTCTTCTTGGTGGTCACGTCTTCAGCATGAGCGGCGGTCGCCATGGCAAGAAGCGCGGTGGAAGCAAGCAGGTAGCGAGGCATCTTCGTCCCTTCAGGTCGATATCGAGACCTGAGACGGAGCCCTCGGCCGTCAGCCTTGGAAAAATTTCTCCGGCGAGGGAACAATTGGCCGCATAGTGATGGGGCGCTGGCGTTCAGAACCTGGCGTCGAGTCCCACGCGCAGGGTGCGCGGGCGCAGAGGGGTGACTTGCTCGCGGCCGGTGCTGAACGGGGTGCCCAGCGAGAACCGATTGCCGCGCACATCTGCAAGATTCGTCACGCTGAGGGTGACCCCGTGCCCGGCCGTGCCCAGGCGGATATCGAAGCCACTGTCGAAGTAGTCGCCTTGAGGCGCGCCGAGTTCCGGCCCGATGCCGAGCCGCGAGCGGCCGATGTAGTTGGCCCAGGCATTGGCACTTAGAGTCCAGTCCTCGCTCACCTCATGGGTCCAGGCGAGTGCCGAATGACCGGCGAAGCGGGCGATGTTGGGCACCTGCATGCCGCGCGCCGAGACGTAGCGCAGCGCGTCCGCGCGGGACAGCGTGGCGCCGGCGAGGCCGACCGGCGCCAGCACGTACTGGACCAGCGCCGCCGAGGGTTCGTCCACCCTGCTCTCGTTCCAGGTGGCGCCAAGCTCCACGCGCAGGCCCGGTGCCAGCAGCAGGCCGCCGGAGAGGCTGGCGGACCACACGCGCCCGTCGCCGATGTTGGCGGTGCTGGGCAGGCCTGAGCCGTCGATGAAGTCTGCCTGGATGTCCTGCCAGCGCGTGTAGGACAGGCTCATCGCCAGATCGAATGGGGAGGACCCGGCACGGCCGTGGCGGGCGCCGATCTCGAACGTGCCGGTGCGGTCGCTCTGGAAGCGGCGCACGACGTTGCTCTCGATTGCGAAGCCGCCGGGGCGGAAGCCTTCCTGATAGCGCATGTAGAGCGAATCCTGGTCCGAAAACCGGGCATTCAGCGCCAGGGAGGGGAGGAAGCGGCTCATGGTGCGCTTCGCCGTCACGCCGGACGTGACGAGAAACGCCTGCGTGGCCGGCGCCATATCCTCGCCGTCGCCGCCAAGCCGCGAATGGGTGAAGCGTCCGCCGCCGGTTGCCGTAAGCGGGCCGGTGAGGTGCAGGCTGGCCTCGCCGTAAAGCGTGAACTCGTCGATCGTGTTGCGCACGCCGGTGGCGGCCTGGCGCATGTCGAACAGGAGGCTGGAGAAGTCGCGGTTGAGGACCGTGCGGTTATGGGTGTAGCTGGCGCCGAGCAGCCAGCCGAAGCCGTGGCGCTCGCTTTGCCACACGCGCGTCTCGTGCACGATCATACGCGTGTCGTTGGCCTGCGAGAACAGGCGAGGGTCACCGCCCGTCTCGCTGGCATCATAATGCTCGCGCAAGTCCTGCACTACTACGCCGGTCGTCGAGCGCAGGTCGATCTCGCCGATCCGGCCGGAAACCACCAGCTGGCCCAGCGCATACTCCGCTTTCGAGCCTTCGGGCACGCGCGCGGAGCTTTCCAGAGGTTTGCCGTTGCGGTCGGCATATTGGCTGTCGTCCGCCTCGGTGCTCTGGGCGAGGGCGATGAGGTCGATCGTCCAGTCCGGCGCGATCCGGGCGCGCAGGGCGAGCTTGCCGCCCAGCATGTTCGAGCGATTGACGTTGCTGCGGCCGAGCACGGGCTTGTCGATGTAGCCGCCGTAACTGGCGCTGTCGAACGTGGCACGCAGGGCCACGCTGTCGCCCGCCACCGGCAGGTTGACGGTGGCGCTGGCATCGGCGCCGGGGGCGCCGTGCTGCGTCAGCGACCCGCCGAGGATCACCGTGCCGCCGGTCTCGCCCATGAGCGGGGCATTGGGCACGAGGCGGATGATCCCGCCCAGCGATCCGGCGCCGTAGAGCGTGCCCTGCGGCCCTTCCAGCACTTCCACCCGGGCAAGGTCCGAAAGGCGCAGGTCCGGGTCCGGCGCATTGTAGGTCAGCCGCATGTCACCGAGATACTGGCCCACGGTGGCCTGAGTGGGCCCGGTGAAGCTGGAATCGGCGATGCCGCGGATGAACAGCTTGTTGCGTCCGCTGCCGAGATGGGTCGAGGAGACGGTGGCAAGCTGCCGGGTGATCTTCTCGGTGCCGCCGACGCCGCCCGTTTCCAGCGCTTTGCCGTCGAGGATCGCGAGATGTCCGGGCACATCCTCGATGCGGAGATCGCGTTTGGTCGCCTGGACGAAGATCGGCTCGCCGCGGGTTTCGATCGGCGGCCGCGGTGCTGCCGGTCCGGGAGTCTCGCGAGCGGGACGGGCGAGCGTCGCCGCAGGCTTCGCGGCTTCAAGGCGCCAGGCCGAACGTCCCACCGGTACGGCGCGCGCGCCTGCGGAACGGGCCAGACGGTTCAGCGCCTCGGCTACGTCCATGCGTCCGCGCAGGGCCGGGATCGTGCGCCGGGCGATCGTCGAATCGGCGATGACGATGCTGGTGCCGGTCTGCCGCGCGAGATCGACGACCGCCTCGCCCGCGGTGCCCGCGCGCGTCGCCACGTCCGCCTCGCGCGCGAGCACGGGGAGAGGCATGGCCAGAGCGGCCGCCAGAAGCCACGCCGGACCTCTCATCTTCAGGGCACGCCGATCATCCAGCGTTTCGCGTCTTCGCGGACCTCGATGCCGAGCAGCGGCCCGAGCGCGGCGGGATCGGCGCGCAACGGCGCGACCAGCAGCGAGCCGGAGACCTTGCGGTCCGCACTCCCCGGCGCGACGGCATAGGCAACCCCGGTCGCGCGGGCGAGGTCGGCAGCGACGGTGCGCAGCGGCGTGTCCTCGAAGGTCACACGCCCCTCGCGCCATTCCCCGACCCGGGCAGGCGCGATCCTGCCGAGCGTATAGTCTCCGGCCTTGCCGTGCCGCCGGAGCACTTCGCCCGGCGCGATCCGCAGGTCCTGCGCCTTGGGATTGAACTGCACCGCGCCTTCGGACACTGCCACGCTGAGGTCTTCGCCATTGCGGCGCACGTCGAACACGGTGCCGACGTCGACCAGGGTGTCCTCGCCCACGGTCACCTGGAAGGGGCGGGCTTCGTCGTGGCGGACGGTGAAAAGCGCCTGTCCGTTTTTGAGGCGGGCGAAGCGCGGATCGTTGCGATCGAACTCCATCGCGGTGCCGCCTGCCATATCGACGCGGGTCTGCGCGTCGAGCGCCACGGTGCGGACCTGCCCCGGCAGCGTCTCGATCCGGTAGAGGTCGCGGCTTCCCGCCTGCCAGACCCACAGGCCGCCGACGAGCATCAGCGATGCCGCGATGGCGCCGCCCAGCCAGGCGCGCCGTGGCCTGCGCGGAGCGGTGGCCATGATCGCGGGCAGCGCATCATCGTTGGCGGGAGCGGACGAGCCGATCAGCTCCGCGCCATCAGCCACGGCAGCTGCTACCGTATCATAGGCGCGGGCATGGGCAGGGCTCTCGTCGAGCCAGCGCGTGAAGCCGTCCCAGTCCTCGAAAGCGGGATCGCCGACGCGCAGCGCCCAGTCGAGCGCTTCGGCCTCCATCTTGTCATCACCACTCATCGCGCGCTCCTTCTGCGGCGAAGACGGAGACGATCGGCGCGAACCTCGACGCCATCAGGCCTCATCGCTGCGTTCCTTCCATTGGGCGAGCGCCCGATAGGCCACGCGCAAGTCGCTTTCCACCGTGCTGAGACTGATGCCGAGTTCGGCGGCGACCTGCTTCTGCGCCATGCCGTCGATCCGGTGGCGGCGAAAGATTGCCGAGACCCGAGGGCCGAGGCTTTCGAGCAGCGAGAGGACGTGCCCCGCTTCCTGCGCGGCGGAGAGGCGGCGTTCGGCGGAAGGTTCGGGAGAGGCGCCGGCTTCGTCCGCATGGGCCTGGGTCCAGTCGCGCTCGCGCGTGCCGGACTGGCGCGCCGAGCGGAAACGGTCGATCATCAGCAGGTCGGCGGTGCGGAAAAGATAGGATAGCGGCGCGGCGACGGGGCCGGGCGTGCTGCGCGAAATCTTCAGCCAGACTTCCTGGACCAGGTCCTCCGCCGCGTCTCCGGCTCCGCGGGCGCGCAGGAAGTGCAGCAGCTTGTCCCGATTCTCGAGAAAAGTCGCTTCAAGGCCCGATCGGGAAGGGGAAGGCGGCGCGGAAGGAGGCATGTTGGCTTTTCGCGGGGACAGATAGACTGTCCGCAGCCTCGGGGAAAGTCCTTGCCCTCCTGCTCTTTGACCGAGCCGCCGGGCGTGTCAGCGGGCGATCTGGGCCGAGGCGCGGGACTGGATGGCCCGATCGGTGAAGAGGGCGAGGGCGGCCATGGCGCCGCCGGTAAGGCCCGCCGTTCCCATGGCGATGATGACCGGCTGGGCGGCATCGGCGAGGCGGCTGGCGCGGTCATGAATGGGATTGAAGAAGCGGGACATGGCGGGGGCTTTCCGAAACGTTGCTGGGCTGACCTTCTGTTTCCTCTTTTCCTGGCTTTCCGGGAATTGAGATAAGTTGATCCGGTTTGTTCCAGATAGTTGAAATGCCATGCCGGGAAGGTGCGCTCTCCGGCATGGCATCGATGCTGCTCAGGCGACGGCGAGCGTCACCGAGATATTGCCGCGCACGGCGTGACTGTAGGGACAGATGGTGTCGGCCTCGGCAACCAGCGCTTCGGCAGCCTCTCGCTCCACGCCGGGCAGGGTGACGAGCAGTTCGACGGTCAGGCCGAAACCCTTGTCGCTGCGCGGACCGAGGCCGACAGTAGCGTTCACCGTGGCGTCTGCGGGCACGCGGGGCAGGGCCTTGTCCTGGCTGGCGGCGAACTTCATGGCGCCCAGGAAGCAGGCGGCATAGCCCGATGCGAAAAGCTGTTCCGGATTGTTGCCCTGATCGTTGCCGCCGAGTTCTTTCGGTGTGCCCAAGGTGACTTCGAACGCACCGTCATCGGTGCGGGCCTTGCCGTCGCGGCCGCCGGTTGCGGTGGCGCTGGTCTTGTAAAGAGGGTTGATCGACATCGTGCATCTCCATTTAAATCGTTGGTGATTGGATCGTGTGCGATATAAATGCGTGACTCGTTCCGAGATGTCAAGCATTGCGATTCAATCGCGTGCGATTTATATGGAGGAAATGAGCCAGAGCCCTTCATCCACGCCGGAGATCGACCTCGACCCTTTCGAGGATTTCCTCTGTTTTTCGGTCTATTCTACCGGGCTGGCCTTCAATCGGATCTACAAGCCGCTGCTCGATCGCCTTGGTCTGACTTACCTGCAATATCTGGCGATCCTCGCACTCGCGCGGCAGGACGACCAGGCGGTGAGTGAGTTGGGCGAGAAGCTGTTCCTCGAGTCGAATACGCTGACACCGCTGCTGAAACGCCTGGAAGCGGCAGGTCTGGTGGAGCGCCGTCGTTCGGCCGTGGACGAGCGCGTGGTGCGGATCACCCTGACCGACAAGGGGCGGGAGACCGCAGAGCAGGCCCGCTGCGTGCCTGCGGAACTGCTGGAGACGACCGGGATTGCGGTTGAGGAACTGGAGGCTTTAAACGGCGCGATAAAGAAGCTGCGCGGGCAGCTCCGTGGTAAGTGAGTGCACCCCGTTAATCGCTATTGATAATCGATAGCGCAAACGGTAGTTCAGCGTTGATGTGCTATTCAGCCCTGCAGTGCAACGAGCACGGAAACCGGCAAGCAGCCGCTTTTCGCGAAGTCTGGCTTTCGGGCGTGAAAACGCAACTGCGTTGCGCGATGGCCCAGTGGCGCTACTAGGCGGACCCTTCACGCCCATGATCCCCTTCGGCCTCCCCCGGCACCGGGCGCTTGCGCCTGCGACTGCATCTGCTATGCGCCGACGCGAACGCGCTAAGGCTGCGTCCGGTCTGGCTGGGCTCCTTCGTGGGCTTAACCCATTACCACCCGAGGAATGAATTGATGAGCGACGGTCAGGCCGTGATGGCCCCCCTTGAACCCACTACCGCCCTGACGGTCGAGGAAGTTCTCACCGTACGCCATTGGAACGAGCACCTGTTCAGCTTTACGATGTCGCGCCCGGCCTCGTTCCGCTTCCGCTCGGGCGAATTCGTCATGCTCGGCCTCCAGGGCGAAAAGCGCCCGCTGCTGCGCGCCTATTCGATCGCCAGCCCGTCCTGGGCCGAGGAAATCGAATTCCTCTCGATCAAGGTGCCGGATGGCCCGCTGACCTCGCGCCTCCAGCTCGTGCAGCCGGGCGACCAGATCTATCTCGGCCGCAAGCCCACGGGCACCCTCGTCACCGACGCGCTGCTGCCGGGCAAGCGCCTGTTCATGCTCTCCACCGGTACCGGCCTGGCGCCGTTCATGTCGCTGATCCGCGACCCGGATGTCTACGACCTCTACGACGAAGTGATCGTCGTCCACTGCGTCCGCCGCGTCAGCGACCTCGCCTATCGTGAGGAACTGGAAAGCCAGCTGGCCGAAGATCCGCTGGTTTCCGAGCAGGCGCTGGTGCAGCTGCACTATGTACCGACCGTCACGCGCGAGCCGTTCCATACGACCGGCCGCATCGGCGCGCTGGTGGAAAGCGGCCGCCTGTTCGAAGGCCTGAAGGGCGATCAGCGCTTCAATCCCGAGACCGACCGCGTGATGCTCTGCGGCTCGATGGACATGATCAAGGACTTCTCGGCCGACCTCGAATCCTGGGGCTTCACCGAGGGTTCGAACGCCAAGCCCGGCGATTTCGTGATCGAACGCGCGTTCGTGGGGTGAGTTGTTTGTCCGACCTGACGGTCGGAAGCGGTGCCGCTCAAAAACGGGCGGAGGTCCGTTTTCGCCCGACCGTGAGGCCGGACGAACGATAGCGTGACACTTTACGGACAACTGAGCGCTACCTATATACCGACCGGTATGAAATGTTCGGCCCCCACTACGACTCGCGGTCGTCCGCGTGAGTTCGACCCTGAAAAGGCGCTGACGGCGGCGCTTCGGGTGTTCTGGCAGCGCGGCTACGAAGGCGCGTCGATGGCGGAGCTGACCGAGGCGATGGGCATCACCAAGCCCAGCCTCTATGCCTGCTTCGGCAACAAGGAAGCCCTCTTCAAGAAGGCGCTCGACCTCTACGAGCGCGACAAGCTGGCCTATGTCGGCAAGGCTTTGGAAGCGCCCACTGCGCGCGGCGTGGCCGAGCGGCTGCTGACGGGCGCGATTTCCACGCATTGCGGCGGCAGCGATCCGCACGGCTGCCTGGGCGTGATGTCCACCGTCACCTGCACGATGGAAGATCCCTCGATCCGCGACTTCGTGACCGAACGCCGGATCGCCACCGAGGATGCGCTGATCGAGCGCTTTGAACGCGGCAAGGACGAGGGCGACCTCCCCGAAAGCGTCGATCCGCGCTGCCTTGCGCAATGCCTGACGACGGTGCTCCAGGGCATGTCGGTCAAGGCTCAAGGCGGTTCCTGCGCGCAGGAGCTGAAGGGCGTGGTCGATACTTATCTGACGATGTGGCCGGGCAAGTAGGGCTTTGGCCAGCGCCGGCAGGGCAGAGCGCTACTCCTCCCCCTGCACGGTATCGTCATCCTGACTTGTTCCGGGATCGACTCCTCGACCCGCCCCGTCGTTCTGCCATGGATCCCGAAACAAGTTCAGGAAGCCGTTGAGTTGGGGGGCGAAGCGAGTCGGAGCGACGGCAGCCAGAAATCAACCTGCAAGTGGTATCACCATCAGCGAAAGATTTCGTTCAAGCGTTGTTAAGCCCCTTGAAAACCGCAGCTTCCAACAAATCTTACCAAGCGGTACAGAAACCTGCTTGACGAGATACCGCGCCGCAATATATACCGCTTGGTACAGAACGAGGTAGCCTCACTCGCCGCTTAAGGGAGTGACGGGCCGAGTTCGCAAGGGTCCGGCCAACCGGGCCTCCACCTGGCGCCGCCTGTCCCCCGCAGGTGACTCCTAGAACACAAACCTGTGCAGAAGCCCTTTCGGAAGTGCGATTCCGGGAAGTGTTCTTCTGCGCCTCGAGACTTTCCGGCGCCCCTTGCGCCGGAACACCCCGGCGTGCGCCCTTTCCCCCTCCCTTTCCCGAGGGCGTGCGCCGGGCACCTTTTTCAGGGAGCACACAACATGGCCTTCATCGATTTCTCCGATGCGGCGCTCCAGGCGCTGCCCGTAAACCGCACGTTTTCAGAAACCCCTGCCGAGCCGCTTTCTCGCTTCGAACGCAGGATCGTCGAACTGGCGCGTGACGATGGCCTTGCCACCCTTCTGCCGCAGCGCAAGCGCGGCTGGTTCGCCCGCCTCATCCTCGGCCCGCAGCCGCCTTCGCCGATGCTCGCCAACGAGCAGTTGGAGGCGCTGCGCCGCCTGGCCGTGCAGGCTTGGCATCACGGCTACACGCTGCCCGCTTCGGTCATGAAGGAGGCCCGCACGGCCGGCCATAGCGAGGCCAAGATCGGCGCCGTCATCGACCTTATCGGGCGCTCCCGCGCCCCGTTCCGGAGGCTTGCCGCGTGAATTTCCCCGTATCCCCAGAAACGCTCGCCGCAGCGCAGGCGGAGGCCGAACAGCCCCGCAGCCGTGGCCCGAGCCGCCCCAAGCGCGGACGTCAGGCCGCCGTTGCCGCCATCGCCCTGATCGCGGTGGCGGGCATCGGCTGGAAAACCTTCAGCCACACCGAAGCCGACGCGGCGCCGATGGCGCCGGCCGTCGTCCAGGCCGCCACGCCGCTTATTCGCGATGTGACCGAATGGGATGACTATGTCGGCCGCTTCGCCCCCAGCAAATCGGTGGAAGTGCGCCCGCGCGTTTCGGGCGCGATCACGCAGTTGTTCTTCAGGGACGGCGATTTCGTCCGCGAAGGGCAGCCGCTGTTCACCGTCGATCCGCGCCCTTACCGCGCCGCGCTGGCCGAAGCGCAGGCCGAAGTGGCCTCCGCCCGGAGCGCGCTCGTCCTCGCGAAATCGGATTATGCCCGCGTCGCCGGCTTGAAGGGTGACGAGGCCATGGCCGCAAGCGAAGTCGACCAGCTTCGCGCCAAAGTCCGCGCCGCCACTGCAGCGCTGGCAGGGGCCGAGGCCCGCGTGCGCCAGCGCGCGCTCGACGTCGAGTTCGCCACCGTGCGCGCGCCGATCTCGGGTCGCATTTCGGATCGCCGCGTGGACGTGGGCAACCTCGTCTCCGGCGAAAACGGCACCGGCGCCACGCTGCTGACGACGATCAACGCCGTCAGCCCGATCTACTTCACGTTCGACGCCTCCGAAGCGCTGTTCCTCAAGACCCAGCGCGAGAAGGCCGAGCACAAGCAGGCTGCCAATGTGCAGGTCCGTCTTCAGGACGAGGCCCAGTACCGCTGGAACGGCAAGCTGGACTTCACCGACAACGGGCTCGACCCGCGCTCGGGCACGATCCGCGTGCGCGCCGTGCTCGACAATCCCGACGGCTTCCTGACGCCGGGCATGTTCGGCAATATGCGCCTTGCGGAGGGCGGCACGGTCAAGGCCATGCTGGTGCCGGACGATGCCGTGCAGTCCGACCAGGCGCGCAAGGTGGTGCTGACGGTGGGCAAGGACAGCGTGGTCGCGGCCAAGCCGGTCGAGCTCGGCCCGCTGGTGGACGGCCTTCGCGTCATCCGCTCCGGCCTTGCCCCGACCGACCGTGTTGTCATCTCCAACTACCAGGCCGCCATTGCCGGCGCCAAGGTCAATACCCGTCGTGGCCAGATCGCGGTGGACCCCAAGGCGGTGCCTGCCGCTTCCGGTCCCAGCGCGCCCATCGCCGCGCAGGCCACGCTCGCCAACTGACATTCACCCAACCGGGGGAGCGGTCCTCGTCCTGAGTGACCGCTCCCTGTGAGAGGGGCATATTCCCATGCGATTTTCCCGGTTCTTCATCGACCGGCCGATCTTCGCAGGCGTCATCGCGGTGATCCTCACCGTGGTGGGTGCGCTTGCGTTCTTCGGCCTGCCGGTCAGCCAATATCCCGACATCGTCCCCCCGACGGTTACGGTGACCGCCCAATATCCCGGAGCTTCCGCCGAAACCGTCGCCGACACCGTGGCTGCTCCGATCGAGCAGGAGATCAACGGCGTCGACGACATGCTCTACATGTCCTCGCAGTCGACCGGCGACGGCAAGGTGACGATCACCGTCACCTTCAAGATCGGCACCGACCTCGATGCCGCGCAGGTTCTCGTGCAGAACCGCGTCGCCATTGCCGAACCGCGCCTTCCCGACGCGGTGCGCGCGATGGGCGTGGTGACGCGCAAGACCTCGCCCGAATTCCTGATGGTCGTGAACCTGCAATCCCCGGACGGCACGTTCAACCGCGATTACCTGTCGAACTACGCCCTTACGCAAGTCAAGGACCGCCTCTCGCGCCTGAACGGCGTGGGTGACGTGCAGCTGTTCGGCTCGCGCGACTACGGCATGCGCATCTGGATCGATCCCACCAAGGCTGCCGCCATGAACCTGACGGCGGGCGAGATCGTCGCGGCGCTCAAGGCCCAGAACGTGCAGGTTTCCTCGGGTGCGATCGGCGCGCCGCCTTACGATCGCGGCAATGCCTATCAGGTCGGCGTCGAGATGCAGGGCCGCCTGACCACGCCCGAGCAGTTCGGCGACATCGTCGTGCGCACCGATGCCGAGGGCCGCCAGGTCCGCGTGCGTGACGTGGCGCGCGTGGAACTGGGCGCGCAGGACTACACCACCAACACCTACCTCTCGGGCAAGCCCACGGTCGTGATCGCCGTGCTCCAGCGCCCGGGCTCGAACGCGCTCGATGCCGCCAAGGCCGTGCGCGCCGAGATGGACGACGTGGCCACGCACTTCCCCAAGGGCCTGGAATACTCCGTCATCTACAACCCCACCGAGTTCATCGGCCAGTCGATCGACGCGGTGTACCACACGCTGTTCGAGGCGGTGATCCTTGTCGTCCTCGTCATCCTCGTTTTCCTCCAGAACTGGCGCGCGGCGGTCATTCCGATCATCGCCATCCCCGTCTCGCTGGTCGGCACCGCGATCGTGCTCGCGGCGGTCGGTTACTCGCTCAACAACCTCTCGCTGTTCGGGCTGGTGCTCGCCATCGGCATCGTCGTCGACGACGCGATCGTCGTGGTCGAGAACGTGGAACGCTACATCGAGGAGGGCATGTCTCCGCTGGAGGCTGCCCGCCGCTCGATGGACGAAGTGACCGGCGCCCTGATTGCCATTGTTCTCGTGCTCTGCGCGGTCTTCGTGCCGACGCTGTTCATCACCGGCATGTCGGGTCAGTTCTACAAGCAGTTCGCCGTCACCATCACCACGGCCACGGCGATCTCGCTGCTGCTCTCGCTCACTCTGTCCCCGGCCTTGGCAGCGATGCTGCTGAAGGAAAAGCACGGGCTTCCTGCCGACGCCCCGCGCTGGAAGCGCGCGGTGCAAGGCGCCGCCGACAAGTTCAACCACGGCTTCGAGCGCATGAGCGAGGGCTATGCCCGCCTCACGCTCACCCTGGTGAAGCGTCCGGTGAAGATGATGGCCGGCTATGCCGCGCTCATCGCCGCCACCGTGGGCCTGTTCTGGGCGACGCCTGCGGGCTTCATCCCGAACCAGGACCAGGGCTACTTCCTGGCCGCGATCTTCCTGCCGCCGGGTTCCTCGCTCAGCCGCACGGACGAAGTGACGCAGGAAGTCGCCAAGCGCATCCTGCCGGTGAAGGGCCTGCGCGGCGCGGTGATGTTCGCCGGCTTCCACGGCCCGTCGCAGACCGCCGCACCGGACGCCGCCGCCATCTACTTCCCGTTCAAGAGCTTCGAGGAGCGGAAAGCTCTGGGCGTGACCTATGAAGGGATCATGGCCCAGGCCCAGGCAGCGATGCAGGGCTACGACAAGGCGCAGGTCCTGCTGATCCCGCCGCCGACCATCAACGGCATCGTTCCTCCGGGCGGCTACCGCATGGTCGTGGAGGACAAGGAAGGGCGCGGTTTGGCCGAGCTTCAGAAGGCTGCCGGCGCACTGATCGCCAAGGCCAACCAGGCCCCCGAACTGAGCCAGGTCTACACCCTGTTCACGATGAACACGCCGCGCGTCTATGCCGATGTCGATCGCCGCAAGGCCGACATGCTGGGCGTCTCCCCCGCCAAGGTCTTCGAGGCGATGCAGGTCTATCTCGGATCGTCGTATATCAACGATTTCAATCTCTTGGGACGCACTTATCGCGTGACCGCGCAGGCCGATGCCGAGCATCGCGGATCGACGGCGGACATTGCCAACCTCCAGACCCGCTCGGATTCGGGCGCGATGGTGCCGGTCGGCTCGGTCGCGACTTTCAAGGACCAGACCGGTCCCTACCGCGTGGTGCGCTACAACCTGCACCCGGCGGTGGAAATCGACGGCAGCTACGGCAAGGGCTACTCCTCGGGCCAGTCGCTGGCGACGATGGAGAAGATCGGGGGCGAAACCCTGCCTACGGGCTACGACACCGAGTGGACGGGTATCGCCTATCAGCAGGCCACCGCCGGCAATACCGCCGGCGTGGTGTTCGGCATGGCGGTGCTCTTCGTGTTCCTCGTGCTCGCCGCCCAGTACGAGAGCCTGACCTTGCCGCTGGCGATCATCCTGATCGTGCCGATGTGCCTCTTCGCGGCCATGCTGGGCGTGAACCTGAGGGGGATGGACAACAACATCCTGACCCAGATCGGTCTGGTCGTGCTGATTGCCCTTGCCGCCAAGAACGCGATCCTCGTGGTCGAGTTCGCCAAGCAGGCCGAAGAGGAACGGGGCTATTCGCCGGTGGAGGCAGCCGTCTACGCGGCCCGCACCCGCCTGCGTCCGATCCTGATGACTTCGCTGGCCTTCATCCTCGGCACGGTGCCGCTGGTGATCGCGAGCGGAGCAGGCGCCGAGCTTCGCCAGGCGCTGGGTACGGCGGTGTTCTTCGGCATGACCGGCGTTACCGGCTTCGGCCTGCTGTTCACGCCCACCTTCTACGTCGTCTGCCGCAAGCTGGCGACCTCGCTGAGGCGCAAGCCCGCAGCCGGGCACCATACAAGCCACGGGGCCAGCCACGCGGTGGTTCCGGCGGAATGAAAGGACCGATGATGTCCATGAAAATCAAGAATCTGGTTGCCGGACTTTTCGCCGCGACCGCCCTTTCGGCCTGCGCCGTCGGACCCGACTATGTCGCGCCGACGCCGCCGGTCGCGGCGGGGGCGCCCTTCGTGGGCGTCCAGTCCGCCGAAGTGACCAGCGCCGCCCCCGACGACAACTGGTGGCGGCTGTACCAAGACCCGGTGCTCGACGGTCTCGTTGCCGATGCGCTCGCTGCCAATACCGATGTGCGGGTGGCGGTCGCGCGGATCGAGAAGGCCCGCGCCAGCCTGCGCGGCTCGCGCTCGGACCGGCTGCCGCAGACCGACATCAGCGCCTCCGGCACGTATGGCCGCGTTTCCGAAGCGCAGGTTCTTCCCGGTTTCGACCGCGAAGGGCGCCGCGTCGACGGCGAACTGGCGATCGGCTATGAACTCGACCTGTTCGGCCGCGTCTCGCGCGGGATCGAGGCTTCGCGGGCCGATCTCGCCGCAGCGCAGGAGGATGCCGACGCAGTGCGGGTGACGGTGGTGGCCGATACCGTGCGCGCCTATGTCGATGCCACCAGCGCCGCCGACCAGCTTGGTGTCGCCCAGCGGACCGTCGATCTGCTCGACCGTTCGACGCGGATCACCAATGCCCGTTTCGAACGCGGCCTCAACCAGAAGCTCGACGTGATCCGCGTCACCCAGCTTCGCGAGCAGCAGGCGGCGGCCATCCCCAGCCTCCAGGCTGCGCGCGACGCGGCGCTGTTCCGTCTCGCTACCCTGACGGGCCGAACCCCGCAGGATCTGCCCGAGGCGGCGCGCACCCGCACGACCACGCCGGACGTCAGCAAGCCGATCCCGGTGGGCGACGGCGCTACTCTGCTGGCACGCCGTCCGGACGTGAAGGCGGCCGAACGCCGGCTTGCGGCGGATACGGCGCGTGTCGGCGTGGCGACGGCGGACCTCTATCCCAAGATCACGCTGGGCGGCTCCGTCGGCACCACGGCGGTCGGCGCGACCGATGTGTTCGGCGGCGGCCCGCTGCGCTGGCTGCTCGGGCCGATGATCTCCTGGGCCTTCCCCAACCAGGAAGCCATCCGCGCCCGGATCGGCGGCGCCAAGGCCGATGCCGAGGCCGATCTCGCCAATTTCGACGGCACCGTTCTGCGGGCGCTGGAAGAGACGGAAACCGCGCTTTCGGCCTATCGCAATGCCCTGCTGCGCAAGGAACGACTCGGCTCCGCGCGCGATGCGGCGGAACGGGCGGCAAACGTCAGTCTGGCGCGCGAGAGCAGGGGGCAGATCGATTCGCTCCACGTGCTGGATGCGCAGCGCACCCTGGCGCAGTCGGAGGCCGACTATGCGGCGGCGACCCGCGCCGTGGCTTTCGCACAAGTCGACCTGTTCCGCGCGCTCGGCGGAAGCTGGCAGCAGAGCTGATACGGATTTAACCGGGGGGCAGGAAAAGGCGGCAAGGCGCATGTCCCTGCCGCCTTTTTCGTGCCGTTCCACGCCTTCTTTTCGTCGCTGCGCTCGCAGCGACGAGTTATCGGCCAGACACAAAAAAGGGAGCGCCGAAGCGCTCCCTTTCCAAAATTCCCAAGGGAACCCCGCCGGGTCAGTTCCGGCTGGCGAGGCCCTTGTTCAGCCAGAGCGCCACCAGGGTGGCGATCGCGCCGGAGAGCAGATAGCCGCCCGAGGCGATCAGGCCCCAGTTGCTCGACAGCAGCAGGGCCGCCAGGGGGGCGAAGCCGGCGCCGAACAGCCAGGCAAGGTCGCTGGTGAGCGCGGAGCCGGTGTAGCGGTGCTCGCTGGCGAAGCCCGAGGCGACGACGCCGGAGGACTGGCCGAAAGCGAGGCCGAGCAGGATGAAGCCGCCGATCATGAACGCGATCTCACCCGCCGGGCCGGCATCGAGAAGCTGCGGGGCGAAGCCGGAGAACACCGCGATGGCGACGGCGCAAGTGCCGAGCAGGTTACGGCGTCCGAACTTGTCGGCAATGCGGCCCGAAGCAATCACCGCGACCACGCCGAAGGCGGCGGCGAGGGCTTCGATCAGCAGGAAGCCGATCGGCGAATCGGGGGTGAAGAGGAAGACCCACGAAAGCGGGAACACGGTGACCATGTGGAACAGCGCGAAGCTGGCGAGCGGGGCGAAGGCGCCCAGAACGATGGTCTTCCACTCGGTGCGCAGGGTAAGACCGACGCTGACCGGCTGGAGGTCGCGGCTGGCGAAGAGATTCTCGAACTCCTCGGTGACGACGATGCGCAGGCGGGCGAAGAGCGCCACGACGTTGATCGCGAAAGCCACGAAGAAGGGATAGCGCCAGCCCCAGTCCAGGAAATCCTCGGCGGGGAGGGCGGCGATCATGAACGCGAAAAGAGTGGAAGCCACGATCAGGCCGAACGGCGCGCCGAGCTGCGGGATCATCGCATACCAGCCGCGCTTGTGCTCGGGGGCGTTGAGCGCCAGCAGCGAGGCGAGGCCGTCCCAGGTGCCGCCGAGGGCGAAGCCCTGGCCAAGGCGGAACAGGCAGAGCAGGGTGATCGCGGTGCTGCCGGCCGATTCGTAGGAAGGCAGGAAGGCGATCGCCGCGGTGGAGCCGCCGAGCATGAACAGCGCGATCGTCAGCTTGGTGCCGCGGCCATAGGCGCGGTCGAGCGCCATGAAGACCAGCGAACCGACCGGACGCGCGATGAACGCCAGCGCGAAGACCGCGAACGAGTAGATCGTGCCGGTCAGCGCATCGACGAAGGGGAAGAACAGCTTCGGGAACACCAGCACCGAGGCGATGGCATAGACGAAGAAGTCGAAGAACTCCGAAGTTCGGCCGATGATCACGCCAATGGCGATTTCACCGGGCGAGGGCCGGTGATGCTCCTTGAACGTCGGCAGTCCCAGGGCTTCGCGGGGCTGGGGGATGCTGGTCATTTCGATTCTGCGGCCTTCGTTTCGGGTCCGCGAGCGGCCGGTCCTGGAATCTGCCGAGCGCGGACGAATCAAGGCGGGCGCGCGAAACGCCCGGCTACATGTCGGGGCGTATCGTCATTGTCCGGCTTCAAGGGGATTGGACAAAATGTCCTATGTTCGCACCCGCGGCATCGGCTTAGGCGCTCCACCCATGCGCCCACCCGAGTCCAGACCGAAGCCGCGGCAGCTGACCGCGCTCGCCAAAGTCCTTGCCGCCTTGTCCCTGACTGGCGCGCTTTCCGCTTGCAACACCGTCGTGCTTGACCCTGCGGGGGATGTCGCGCGTCAGCAGGGTGACCTCGTCGTCATCTCTACCCTGCTGATGCTGCTGATCGTCCTTCCGGTGATGGCGGCGACGTGTCTCTTCGCGTGGCGTTACCGCGCGTCGAACAAGGAGGCGGTCTATCAGCCCGACTGGGATCATTCGACTCAGCTCGAACTGCTGATCTGGACCGCGCCGCTCCTCATCATCATCTGCCTCGGCGCATTGACCTGGGTTACGACTCACCTTCTCGACCCCTACCGCACCATCGGCCGCATCGACGCCAACACGCCGGTCGCCGCCAATGCGAAGCCGCTGGAGGTCGAAGTCGTCGCCCTCGACTGGAAGTGGCTCTTCATCTACCCCGAGCAGGGCGTGGCCACCGTCAACGAGCTGGTCGTCCCGACCGGCCGTCCGCTGCACTTCAAGATCACCTCGTCGAGCGTGATGAACTCCTTCTACGTGCCCGCCATGGCCGGCCAGATCTACGCGATGCCCGGCATGGAAACGCGCCTGCACGCGGTGGTCAACAAGCCGATCGAAACCGTCGGCTTCTCGGCCAACTATTCCGGTGCCGGCTTCTCCAACATGCGCTTTGCCACGCGCGCCGTCAGCGACGCTGATTTCGCCAAGTGGGCCGAAGGCGTGAAGGCCGGCGGCGACAAGGCCGGCGGCACGCTCGATCGTATCGCCTATCTCCAGCTCGAGAAGCCGAGCGAGAAGGTGCCGGTCATCCGCTATGCCTCCGTCGCCCCCGACCTCTACGACGCGATCGTCGACATGTGCGTCGAGCCCGGCAAGATGTGCATGAGCGAAATGATGGCGCTCGACGCCCGCGGCGGTCTCGGCAAGGCCGGCATCCGCAACGTCGAGATGCTCGCCTACGACAAGCACGGCCGCGAAGCCGTGGCCAAGGCCAACGCCAATCCGAACGCCGCCATCCAGCGCGAGCTGGCTTGGGTCCGCGCGCTCTGCCGGCAGATGCCGGGCACTGCGCCCGACAACACCGTCAAGGCGCCGACCAACCTGCGTTCGCTGACCGGTGCCGGCATGGCCGCTCCGCAGTCGCTGCCGCTCTTCGGCAAGGGGGAGCAAGCGCTCTCCCAGCCGCAGGCCGAGCCGGTCGCCGTCAACGACGCCGCGCACTCCTCTCAGATTTCCCGGAACTGATAGAACAATGGAAGTTGTAGACCATTCTCACTGGAGCCCGTTACTGGGCCGCCTGTGGTGGGACGCCATGCCACAGGAACCGATCGTGCTCGCCACGTTCGTCGTCGTCGCCCTGGGCGGCGCGGCGCTTGTGGCCGGGCTGACCTATTTCAAGCTCTGGGGCTATCTCTGGAAGGAGTGGTTCACCAGCGTGGACCACAAGAAGATCGGCATCATGTACATGGTGCTGGGTCTGGTCATGTTCCTGCGCGGCTTCGCCGACGCGGTCATGATGCGCATCCAGCAGGCGATCGCCTTCGGCGGCAACGAGGGCTACCTCAACGCCCATCACTACGACCAGATCTTCACCGCCCACGGCGTGATCATGATCTTCTTCGTGGCGATGCCCTTCGTCACCGGCCTGATGAACTACATCGTGCCGCTGCAGATCGGCGCGCGCGACGTCAGCTTCCCGTTCCTGAACAACTTCAGCTTCTGGATGACGACGGCAGGCGCGGTGCTGGTCATGGCCTCGCTGTTCATCGGTGAGTTCGCGCAGACCGGCTGGCTGGCCTATCCGCCGCTGTCCAACCTGGCGTACAGCCCGTGGGTCGGCGTCGACTACTATATCTGGGCCTTGCAGATCGCCGGCGTCGGCACATTGCTCTCGGGCGTCAACCTGATCGCGACGATCGTCAAGATGCGCGCGCCGGGCATGACCATGATGCGCATGCCGATCTTCACCTGGACCGCGCTCTGCACCAACATCCTGATCGTCGCCGCCTTCCCGGTGCTGACGGCCGTGATGACGATGCTCACCGTCGACCGCTACCTCGGCTTCAACTTCTTCACGAACGACTTCGGCGGCTCGCCGATGATGTACGTCAACCTGATCTGGATCTGGGGCCACCCCGAGGTCTACATCCTCATCCTGCCGCTGTTCGGCGTCTTCTCGGAAGTCACCTCGACCTTCAGCGGCAAGCGCCTGTTCGGCTACTCGTCGATGGTCTATGCCACCCTGTGCATCACCATCCTCTCGTACCTCGTGTGGCTGCACCACTTCTTCACCATGGGTTCGGGCGCGAGCGTCAACTCGTTCTTCGGCATCACCACGATGGTGATATCGATCCCGACCGGCGCGAAGCTCTTCAACTGGCTGTTCACGATGTATCGTGGCCGCATCCGGTTCGAACTGCCGATGATGTGGACGGTCGCCTTCATGCTGACCTTCACCGTCGGCGGAATGACCGGCGTGCTCCTCGCGGTGCCGCCTGCCGACTTCGTGCTGCATAACTCGCTGTTCCTGATCGCCCACTTCCACAACGTCATCATCGGCGGCGTGCTGTTCGGCATCTTCGCGGCGATCAACTACTGGTGGCCCAAGGCCTTCGGCTTCAAGCTCAACCAGTTCTGGGGCAAGGTCAGCTTCTGGCTCTGGGTTCCGGGCTTCTGGGTGGCCTTCATGCCGCTCTACATCCTGGGCCTGATGGGCGTGACCCGCCGCATGCGCACCTTCGACGATCCCTCGCTGCAGATCTTCTTCGTCATCGCCGGCATCGGCGCTGCCATGATCGCGGGCGGTATCGCCGCCATGCTCGTCCAGTTCGCCGTGTCGGTCTGGAAGCGTGAGGAACTGAAGGACGAATCCGGCGACCCGTGGAACGGCCGTACCTTGGAGTGGGCGACCTCGTCCCCGCCGCCGGAGTACAACTTCGCCTTCACCCCGGTCGTGCACGACATCGACGCCTGGGACGACATGAAGCGCTGCGGCGTGACCCGTCCGACCGCCGGCTTCCGTTCGATCCACATGCCCAAGGGCACGGGCACCGGCCTGATCCTTGCCGGTCTGTCCACGGTCCTCGGTTTCGCGATGATCTGGTACATCTGGTGGCTCGCGGCCGTGTCGTTCCTCGGCGTGATCGGCTACGCGATCTTCCATACCTTCAACTACAAGCGCGACTACCACATCCCGGTCGAGACGGTCGAAGCGACCGAGGCCGAGCGTACGCGCCAGCTCGCAGCAGTGGGAGCCTAATCGATGACTGCCACTGCTGAAATGACCAAGAACCTGACCCAGCCTGAACTCCAGGCCGCGTTCTACGACCTGGACGAGCACGACCATCCCGAAGGCGGCAGCACCATGCTGGGCTTCTGGATGTACCTGATGAGCGACTGCCTCATCTTCGCGATGCTGTTCGCCGCCTATGGCGTGCTGGGCGGCAGCTTCGCGGCGGGGCCGGGGCCGAAGGATCTCTTCGACCTCAAGCTGATCGCGCTGAACACGGCCATGCTGCTGTTCTCGTCGATCACCTACGGCTTCGCGATGCTGGCCATGGAGAAGGACAACCGCGGCGGCACGCAGCTGTGGCTGCTGGTCACCGCCCTGTTCGGCGCGGCCTTCCTCTTCATCGAACTCTACGAGTTCAGCCACTTGATCCACGAAGGCGCGACGCCCATGCGCTCGGGCTTCCTTACCGCGTTCTTCTCGCTGGTGGGCACCCACGGCCTTCACGTCACGTTCGGCCTGATCTGGCTGTTCACGCTGGTCGTCCAGATCGGCAAGAAGGGCCTGATCCCGGCCAACAAGCGCCGCCTCATGTGCCTCTCGCTGTTCTGGCACTTCCTCGACGTGATCTGGATCGGCGTCTTCACCTTCGTCTATCTCATGGGAATGCTGTGATGAGCGACCACGTTCACCCCAACCACCACCTCGACGACGATCACGGCAGCCACGGCTCGCTCCGCGACTACGTGATCGGCTTCATCCTCTCGGTCATCCTCACCGCCATTCCGTTCTGGCTGGTGATGACCGGGGCGATCGCCGACAAGTCTACCACGGCCTTGGTGATCATGGCCTTCGCGGCGGTGCAGATCGTGGTTCACATGATCTACTTCCTGCACATGAACACGAAGTCCGAGAACGGCTGGACCGTGATGGCCCTGATCTTCACGATCGTCATTCTCGTGATCACGCTTTCCGGCTCGCTCTGGGTGATGTACCACCTCAACCACAACATGATGCCGATGACGAGCCACGAGATGGGCCAACTGCCCTGATCGAAACTCGGGACAAGAGACGAAACTGACCGAAGCAATGCGGACAGAACCGGATCGAACAGAAGCGCGGCGGCCCTGGGGGCTCGCCGCGTTTCTTCTGGTTGCGCTTGCGGCCTTCGTGGCCCTGGGCCTGTGGCAAGTGCAGCGCATGCACTGGAAACACGCGCTGATCGCCCGTGTCGAAACGCGCGTTCACGCCGCGCCCGTCGCGGTGCCGGACGATGCCCGGCTGAACCGAGCGTCGATGGTGGACGGCATTTCCGAATTCGCCTACTTGCGCGTGAAGATCGCCGGAACCTACGAAGGCAGAGCGACCGCTCTGGTGCGCGCTGCGACGGAACTCGGCACCGGCTACTGGACGATGACGCCGATCCGCACCGCCGAAGGACGGCAGGTCTGGATCAACCGTGGCTTCGTTCCAGCCGGAACCACGCGGGAGCAAGCCGCTGCGACGGCGCCGCAGGGCCGCGTCGAAGTCACGGGGCTGTTGCGGGCCAGCGAGCCGGGGGGAAGCGTGCTCCAGTCGAACCAGCCCGGCGCGGACCGCTGGTACTCGCGGGACGTCAAGGCTCTGGCCATGGTGCGCGGCATCGGTGCGGTGGCGCCGGCTTTCGTCGACGCTCAGGTCGAGCAGGCTGCGCCGGTCCGGGGGTTGCGTCCGGTTCCCGGGCTTACCCAGATCCATTTCCCCGACAGCCATCTCACTTACGCGCTGACGTGGTTCGCGATGGCGGCGATGTCCGCCATGGCGTTGATCTTCGTCTGGCGGCGCGGGCGATGGACCGCCTGATCGAACTGTTCGCGCCGCCGGGCCTGCCAAGGGGGTCGGCCAGCCGCGCCAATGTCATCCTGCTGACCCAGCTGCGCTGGACGGCGGTGTTCGGCCAGCTTGCGACGATCGTCATCGTCTCGCAGGCCTTGGGCGTGAAGCTGCAACTGGCGCCGCTGCTGCTGGCGCCGCTGCTGCTGATCGTCGTCAACCTCGCCTCCGCCAGCGTCGTGCTGCGGCGGCGGGACTTCACCCAGGGCGAGCTGTTCTCGGCGTTGATGGTGGATGTGACCGCGCTGTGCTGGCAGCTTTATCACAGCGGCGGCGCGACCAATCCCTTCACGTTCCTGTTCCTGCTCCAGATCGTCATCGCGGCAGTGATCCTCGACTTGCGCTGGAGTTCGCTGGTTGCGATCAACGCCTGCCTCTGCATGTTGCTGCTGACCTACTTCTACGTCCCGCTGCAACTGCCGGAGCGCTATGCGGAGCGCCCGTTCGAACTCTACATCTACGGCAGCCTGTTCTGTTTCGTGCTGGCGGCCGTGCTGCTGATCGTCTTCGTCGCCCGGCTGGACTTCACCCGGCGCGAAAGCGACGCCAAGCTTGCCGCGCTGCGCCAGCAAGCGGTGGAGGAAGACCACATCATCCGCATGGGCCTGCTCGCCTCCGGCGCTGCCCATGAGCTGGGCACGCCGTTGTCGTCGATCTCGGTGATCCTTGGCGACTGGGCGCGCCAGCCGGGCATCGCCGAGGACCCGGACCTCGCCGCCGACCTCGTGGACGTGCGTCGTGAACTGGCGCGCTGCAAGAACATCGTCAGCGGCATCCTCATGTCGGCGGGCGAAATTCGCGGCATCGATCCGGCGGTGACCACCCTGCGCGGTTTCCTGAGCGAGATCCTGGAAGAATGGCGCGCCCGTATGCCCGGCGAGCTGCGCTTCATCGACCGGATCGCCGAAGACCGCTCGATCGTCGCCGATCCCGGCCTTCGGCAGGTGATCGGCAATGTCATCGACAATGCCGTGGAAGTCTCTCCGGCGCTGGTGATCATCGAGGCCTGGGTAGATGCCGCCGGCGATCACGGCCAGCTCGTCCTCACCGTGAGCGACCGCGGTCCCGGCTTTGCGCCCGAGATGCTGCCGCGCGTCGGTCAGCCCTATGCCTCCACCAAAGGCCGGGACGGCGGCGGGCTCGGACTGTTCCTGGTCGTCAACGTGATCCGCAAGCTCGGCGGCAAAGTCGCGGTCGACAATCTCGCCGATGGCGGCGCGAGGGTGCAACTTGCGATTCCGCTTGCTACATTGGCCTACGAGCCGCGAAAGGGCGAAGATACAGCCGGGGCGGCATGATGGGCGAAGCACGATGACGGAAGCAGCGATGAACGAAGCGGAGGGCGCGAGCCTGCTGATCGTCGAGGACGATCCGACCTTCGCGCGTACCTTGCGCCGCTCGTTCGAGCGGCGCGGCTACCGCGTCAGCTCCGCCGCCAGCCCCGACGATGTCGAGGCGCTGAGCGAGGACGAAGTCTTCGACTATGCCGTGGTGGACCTGAAACTTGGCGCCTCGTCGGGGCTGGCGGTGGTGCAGTCGCTCCATGCCCGTTGCCCGGAAACCCGGATCGTCGTGCTGACCGGCTATGCCTCGATCGCCACCGCCGTCGAAGCGATCAAGCTCGGCGCCTCGCACTACCTCGCCAAGCCTTCCAACACCGACGATATCGAGGCTGCCTTCACCAGCGGGGAGGGCGATGCCAGCGTCCCGGTCGACGGAAGGCGCAGTTCGATCAAGACGCTGGAGTGGGAATATATCCACGGCACGCTCGTCGAATGCGAGTTCAATATTTCGGAGGCCGCCCGCCGTCTTGGCCTCCACCGCCGCACTCTGGCGCGCAAGCTGGAGAAGCGGCAGCTTTAGCGTGGTTCCAAATGCGCTCGACATCGCTTTGCCGTTCGTCATTGGTACGCTCGCGATGACGGGGATGGTGTGATGTCGAAACACAATGGAAGCATTTGCGTCTTGGGCGCTGGAGCGCCGTCGGCATGACGGACATCTCTGCCTCCTCGCCATTGGCACGCATGCCGGCGATCGATCCGCGCGCGCTGATGACGTTCCGCGTGGTTTGCGAAACCGGCTCGATCAGCGCGGCGGCGCGCGTGCTGAACCTGTCGCAGCCCTCGGTCTCCAACACCATCGCCCTGCTCGAGCGTCGTCTCGGCGTGGCGCTGTTCGAGCGGCGGCGCGGCGGCATCGTGCTGACCCGTGAGGGCGAAGTGCTGCGCCGCCCGGCCGAGGCGATGGCGCGGCTGCTTTCCGACGCGATGAGCGACGTCGAGCACGCCCGGCACCACATTGCCGGACCGCTGCGAATCGGCGGGACGCCCGGCGCCTTGCTCACGCTGCTGCCCGGCGCGATCCTGCGCGTGGAGGAAGCGGTCGGCGATTTCGCGCTGAGTGCGGTAGAGCGGCCGGACGAACAACTGATCGACATGCTGCGCAAGGGCGAGGTCGAACTGGCCTTCGTCACCACGCGCATTCAGAACGTCCCGCCGGACATGGAGGAAGTGACGTGCGCACGCGATCCTTTCGCGCTGATCGTCGGCCCGCGCCACGCCGATCTGGGAGAGCACGTCTCGCTGCGCGACGTCGAGCACTATCCCTGGGTCCTGCCGGAAGCCCGCGGTGCTTTCCGCCGTCAGGTCGATGCCCTGTTCATCGCCGCCGGCGTCTCGGTGCCGCGCACGACGATCCGCTGCGACTCGCTGCTTACCACTCGCGCGATCGTGCGGGAGACCGACCGCGTGACCGTCTTGCCGCGCACGGTCGCGCTCGACGGCGCCTCGGACGGTTCGATCCGGGCGATCGCCATTCAGGAAGCGGTGTTCGAGCGCAGCGTCGGCGTGCTGCGCTTGGCCGCGCGCCGGCTGTCGCCGCTGGCCGAGGCCATGCTGGCCGCGCTCGGCGCCGGCTAGAGGATTTTCCAATCAGGTGGAATCACCCGATCACTCGGAAACTGCTCTAGCCGATCACCAGCTTCACGCCGAGATCCCGGAGCTGATCCGCCATCTCCTGGGGAATGCCGGGATCGGTGACGATCGTGTCCACTTCGTCGAGGCCGCAGACGATCGCTCCGGAAGAGGAGCGGAACTTCGAGCTGTCCACCATCAGGATCACCTCCTCCGCCCGGTCCATGAACCGGCGTTCGGCGGCGACCAGGATCACGTCCTGCTGCATCACGCCCTGAGGGCCCACTGCCGCGGCGCCCATGAACAGCTTGGGCGCATGGAAGCGCGGCATCGAATCCTCTCCGGCAGGCGCGAGGACGATGTTCTGCTCGCGAAACACCGTGCCCGAGGGCAGCAGCACGCGCGTTCCCACTTGCGGCAGCAGGGCGTGGACGATGTGCAAGGAGTTCGTCAGAACCTGCATGTCCAGCCCGTCGAGATAGGGGCACATCTGGAGCGTCGTGGTGCCGCCGTCGATCATGATCCCTTCGCCGGGGCGGCAGAGCCGGGCGGCGGCGCGGCCGATGGCCTGCTTGGCCGGCAGGTTCTGAGTGATCGACTGCTCGAACGGGGTGCCGGCGAGACCCTCGGGCCCTTCCGGCTTGTCGTCCTCGGGCAGCTTGGCGCCGCCGTGGACGCGCAGGATATGCCCCGCCTCTTCCAGGCGGGTCAGGTCGCGCCGGATCGTGGCGGGCGAGGCGTCCAGCCGGGCTTCGAGAGAACGATAGCTCACGAAGCCGGTGGCGGCGACGGATTCCAGGATCAGGCGTTCACGTTCGGTCGAGTGCATGCGGTTTCCTGTCGCCGTTACCCTGTCGATGCAATCGTTTTCGCTCAATTGCCGCCGTGTCGCCCCTTACAGAGCGACATGGGCCTCGATCATGTTGCCGATGCCGATCACGACGGTGGCGCCTACCAGAAGTCCGATCCCGGTCCAGACCATGGTGCGCGTGCGGGATGAGGCGCCTTTCCATTCGCGCAGCGCGAAGCCCCACAAGGTCGAGAAAAGAATGATCGAGGCCATGTGCAGCGTCCAGGAGGAAAAGCCATAGCGGCCCATCTGGCTCTCGCCCATGGTGTAGAAGAAGAACTGGAAGTACCACAGGGTTCCGCCCAGCGCCGCCAGCAGATAGTTGACGAGAAGCGGCGCGCGGCGGCCTTCGGCAGGGTCGGCCGAGGCACCGAAGAACTGGCCGAAGCTGCGGTTGCGCCGGATCAGCAGCGCGCACCAGATCGCGTTCGTGGTCAAGCCCCCCGCGAGCACCACGCAAAGCACGGGAAGGCCCTGGCTCAACGGATCGGTGCCGGCGGCCAGCGTCAGGTCGCGGATGGGCTGCCCGGCATCGAGGCCCCAGGCGAAACAGCCCGACATCACGCCGGAGAACACGGCGATCAACAGACCCTTGCGCAAGTTGAATTCGGCGACTCCTTCCGAGGCTTGGGCGCCCAGTTCCTTGTCCTTCGCACTGCCGGCACGGGCCACCACCACGATGCCGGCAAGAGTGATGGCGATCCCCAGCAGGGTGAGCTGCCCACTGGTGCGGGTGGCGATCTCGCCCAGGGTGCCGTGGAAGATCGGCGGCCCCATCGTGCCGATCACCGTCGTCAGGCCCAGCGCCACCGCCATGCCCAGTGAGAGCCCGAGGTAGCGCATCGTCAGGCCGAATGTCAGCCCTCCGAAACCCCACATGAGTCCCCAGAACCAGCACCAGAAAAGAGTCGCGGCAGGTGTCGCTCCCAGTACGCCCAGCAGATTCTCGGTGCGCAATGATGCGAAGAGCCAGGGGGCGATTGCCCAGGAGAACACACCGCCGGTCAGCCAGAAGACTTCCCATGACCAGAGCTTGATGCGCTTGTAGGGGACGTAGAAGCTGGCGGAGGCAAAACCGCCGAGCCAGTGGAACAGGACGCCGAGCGCCGGATTGCCTCCCATCGAAACGTGATCCTCTCTTTCAGTTATCGTATCTTGTCAGCGGGCCAGGATCGTTCTGTCGATCTCCGCGATTTTCGTGGTGCCGGTGAGCGCCATGGCGACGCGCATCTCGGCCTCGATCAGTTTCAGCATCTTGGTGACGCCGGCTTCGCCGCCCGCCGCCAGTGCCCAGGCCCAGGCCCGGCCGAGCAGCACGCCCCTGGCGCCAAGCGCGAGCATGCGCACCACGTCCAGGCCGGAGCGGATGCCGCCGTCCGCCAGCACCGTCATGCGGTCGCCCACCGCCTCGGCGATGGGCGGCAGGGCGCGGGCGCTGGAGAGCACGCCGTCCAGCTGCCGGCCGCCGTGGTTGGAGACGACCAGCCCGTCCGCGCCGAGCGCGGCGGCTTCCTTGGCATCTTCGGGATCGAGAATGCCCTTGATGACCAGCGGCCCTTTCCATTCCGAGCGGATGAAATCGAGATCGCGCCAGTTGATCGAAGGGTCGAAATTATTACGCATCCAGGCGAAGAAGTCCTCGATGCCGGTCTTGCCCAACAGCACGGGTGCGACATTGCCCAGCGTATGCGGGCGGCCGTGAATGCCGACGTCCCAGGCCCAGGCCGGTCGCGCGGCGGCCTGGGCGAAGCGCCAGGCCGCGCCCTTGAACCCGCCGGTTCCGGCAAGGCCGGTGTGATAGTCGCGGTAGCGGCTGCCGGGGACGGGCATGTCCACCGTGAACACAAGGGTGGAGCAGCCGGCCTCGACGGCTTTCGCCAGCAGGTCCTTCATGAAGGCGCGGTCGCGAATCATGTAGAGCTGGAACCAGAACGGCTTGCTTGCGGCCTTGGCGACTTCGCCGATGGTGCAGGCGCCGACGGTGGAAAGCGTGAAGGGAATGCCCGCCTTGTTCGCCGCGCGCACCGCCTGGCACTCCCCGCGCCGGGCATTGAGGCCCGCCAGGCCGATCGGGGCGAGGGCGACGGGCAGAGCCAGCTTCTGCCCGAATATCTCCGTCGAGAGATCGAGCTGCGAAACGTCGCGCAGCACCCTCTGCCGCAGGGCAAGCTCGGCAAGGTCCGAGACGTTGCGGCGCAAAGTCGCCTCGGCATAGGAGCCGCCGTCGATATATTCGAACAGGAAGCGCGGCAGCTTGCGCCGGGCAGCCTCGCGAAAGTCCGGAACGGAAGCGGTGATCATCAGGCCAGCTCTCGCATATGCGCGCGCCATTTGTCGCGATAGGCGAAGAGGTCGCCTTCCAGCGGTTCGACGTGCCGCAGGCCGCCCTGCGCCTGAAGCAGCGGATTGATCAGCCGCAATGCGCCGAACGAGACGTCGTTATGCGCGTTCGCCACGTAGACTTCCGTTTCGGGACGCAGCGCCGCCAGGGCGCGGACGAAGACTTCCGCATCGGCGAACCGGCCCTCGATCAGCAGGCGCTCCTTCGATCCGATCAGGTCGAGCGAAGTGTCGGCCACCATGGCCGCATAGAGGCAGATCGCGGCACGGCGGGCATACCAGGTGCCGGCCCATTCCTCGGGTTTGTCGACCCATTCCGCCTTGCCATCCGGGAAAGGCCCGAAGCCGGGCGCCAGGGTCGGCATCATCATCGTGCCGCGCGCGAGCAGGCCGGGGACGGCCTCCATCAGCTTTGGCTGGTCTGGGCGGATGTCGACGCGGCGGGTGTCGATCTGGATCACCGACTCGATCTCGCGTCCGCCCATGAAGCGCGCCGAGGGCACCGGCCAGCCATAGGCATCGACATTGACGAGCGTGTCGCGCGCCTCGGGCAGCGACGCGATCGAGAATGTCTCGGCCGCGAGACGCATGGCGATGAACCATGTGCCGGTCGAGAGGATCGTCGCCTCCTTGCGGGCGATCGCCGTGAAGCCGCGCGCGGCGAGGAGGGCAGCGTTCGAATCGTGAAGACCCGCGAGAACCTTGGCGGTTGGCGGCAAGCCGGATTCGGCGGCGATCTCGGCGCGCAGGGTGCCGACGACGTCGCTGGTCTTGGCGACCGGGGCGAAGCGTTCGGCCCAGCCGAAGCGTTCGGCCATCGGGGAGAAGCGGGCGTCGGCAGGGCACCAGAGGTCGGTATGGCAGCCGAGGCTGGTCACTTCGCTGGCGACCTGGCCGGATAGGAACCAGGCCCAGTACTGCGCCCAGGGCACCAGCGTGGCGCCGGCCATCTTCTCGGGGTGGAGCCGGGCCATCCAGTAGACCTGGGTTCCGAGATTGAGGCCGTCCGGAAGGGCGGGAGAGCCGGTGAGCGTGAAGGCGTCCCGTTCGCGGCGATAGTCCGCCATGATCTCTGCGGGAACAGCCTGTTCGTAGTCGAGCGGCGGGAACAGCAGTCCTCCGCCCCCGCTGCCAAGCGCGGCGAAGCCTGCACCGTGCGCCACGGGGATGATCGCTTCCACCGGATGGCCCGACCAACCACGCAGCGCGGCGCGCAGCCACCCGCCGATTCCCTCGACATCGAGAACGCGCAAACCCTCGTGCTCGCACAGGGCATTGGGCCGCACCTGACGGTCGAGCATGCGCCCGCCGCGCGTCCACAGCGTCACCTTGCTGAGGGTCTTGCCGATATCGACGACGATGAAAGTACCCGTTCCCGTCATGCCTCTTCCAATCTTGCCGTTCTGACCAATTATGATTGACTTTGGTGATCGAACGTGATCGTTTTGTAGCGAAACAGATTGCTCATGCAAGCACGAATTGGTAGAGGATGACTATGGATACCATGACCGCTTCTCGCACCGCGGCGATACCCTTCGCCGTTCCGACCAGCCGCTGGGATGATTCGCTCGCCGCGACGCTTTCGCCCGAGCAATTGCTGCTCTACCGCTCCAATCTGCTCGGTTCCGACCTCACCGTCACCAACTTCGGCGGCGGCAATACTTCGGCCAAGCTGACGGAAGTGGACCCGCTCACCGGTGCCGAAGTGGAAGTGCTCTGGGTGAAGGGCTCGGGCGGCGACATCGGTTCGATGAAGCTCGACGGCTTCGCAACGCTCTACCAGGAAAAGCTGCTCGGCCTCGAGGCGCACTACGCCGGGCCGGAAGACGACGATAAGATGGTGGGCTACCTGCCGCACTGCACCTTCAACCTCAACGGCCGTGCCGCCTCGATCGATACCCCGCTGCACTCGCTGCTGCCTTTCGCACATGTCGATCACGTTCACCCCGATGCGATCATCGCGCTGGCGGCCAGCTCGGGCGGCGAAGCGGCGACGCAGGAAATCTGGGGCGGCAAGATCGGCTGGCTCGGCTGGAAGCGCCCCGGCTACACGCTCGGCGTCCAGCTGCGCGACTTCGTGGCGGCTAACCCCGGCGTGGAAGGCGTCATGCTGGCGGGCCACGGCATCATCTGCTGGGCCGACACGGCCAAGTCCTGCTACGAACACACCGTCGAGCTGATCGCCGATGCGGCGAAGTACCTCAACGCCAAGCTCGGGGAGAAGCCGGCGTTCGGCGGTGCCGCTCATGGCACATCCGAAGACCGCGCGGCCATTGCCGCCGACCTGATGCCGCGCCTGCGCGGACTGATGACCGGCGCGCGCCGCAAGGTTGGCCACTTCTCCGACGATGCCGAAGCGCTGGAATTCGTGAACTCGGTAGAGTTCGAGCGTCTGGCCGGTCTCGGCACGTCGTGCCCCGATCACTTCCTGCGCACCAAGATCGCTCCTCTCACGCTTGACCCTTCGCGTCTTCAGGACCAGGACTATCTGGCTCAGAAGATTGCCGATTATCGCGACATGTATGCCGCCTATTACGAGCGCTGCAAGCGTCCGAACTCGCCTGCGATGCGTGACGCCAATCCAGTGGTCGTGCTGGTGCCGGGTGTCGGCCGCATGACCTTCGCCACCGACAAGACCACTGCGCGTCTTGCAGGGGAATTCTACGGCAACGCCATCAACGTGATGCGCGGCGCCGAAGCCATCGGCGACTACATCGCGCTGGACGAGCAGGAAGCCTTCGACATCGAATACTGGCTGCTCGAGGAAGCCAAGCTCCAGCGCATGCCTGCGCCGAGGCCCCTGGTCGGCCGCGTGGCGCTCGTCACCGGCGGCGCAGGCGGTATCGGTGCCGCCACTGCCGCGCGCCTGATGGCGGATGGCGCCTGCGTGCTGCTGGCCGACCGTGACGCCGATGCCGTCGAGGAAGTCCGCGCCGGTTTCGCCAAGCAGTTCGGCAAGGACGTGGTCCGCTCCGCCGTCTGCGACGTGACCGACGAAGCGCAAGTTTCCGAGGCCTTCGCCGTGGCGGCGCGCGAATTCGGCGGGCTCGACATCCTCGTCGCCAATGCCGGCATCGCGTCGTCGGCCCCGATCGAGGAAACCACGATCGAGCTGTGGAACCGCAATTACGACGTGTTGGCGCAAGGCTACTTCCTCACCAGCCGCGCCGCCTGGCCGCTGCTGAAGGGCATGAAAGAGCAGGGCGGCACCTCGGTCGTCTTCATCGGTTCGAAGAACGGCGTGGCCGCCGCCACCAATGCCTCTGCCTATGCTTCGGCCAAGGCGGCGGCGAACCACCTTGCCCGCTGCCTGGCGTTGGAAGGTGCGCCGCACGGTATCCGCGTCAACGTCGTCAACCCCGATGCGGTCATCAAGGGCAGCAAGATCTGGGACGGCGACTGGCGCAAGGAACGCGCGGGCGCTCACGGCATCGACACCGGCAAGGAACTTGAAGAGCACTACCGCAACCGCTCCATGCTGAAGCGCGACGTGCTGCCTTCGGACATTGCCGAGGCGGTCTATTTCCTCGCCGGCGACCAGTCGGCGAAATCGACCGGCAACATGATCAATGTCGATGCGGGTAACGCTCAGGCATTCACGCGCTAATAAGAGATGTTTTCGGGGAGCGCGCGAACCGGTGCGTTCCCCCGAACGGGCTAGAGGATAGAAGAATGAGCAGATTGCCGATTTCCGATGAGCTGATCGCCGAAGCCAATGCCCGCGCCGCGGATGCGCTGGAGGACGACTATGCCTCGCTCGGCCGCAAGCTGGAGCGTTCGGGCATCGCCATCGACGCGATCAAGGACAAGGTCGCCGCCTTCTCGGTCGCCGTCCCTTCGTGGGGCGCGGGCCGGGGCGGCACGCGTTTCGCCAAGTTCCCCATCGCGGGCGAGCCGACGAATATCCACGAGAAGCTCGAAGACTGCGCCGTCATCAACCAGCTTTCGCGCCTGACGCCGCGCGTCTCGCCGCACTTCCCCTGGGACAAAGTAAGCGATTACAAGGCCCTGCGCGAGGAAGCCGCCAGCCTCGGCCTCGGCTTCGATGCGGTGAACTCCAACACCTTCCAGGACCAGAAGGACCAGGCCCACACTTACGCCACCGGCTCGCTCTCCTCGACGATCGAAGCGACCCGGCAGCAGGCCGTCGAGCACAACATCGAATGCATCGAGATCGGCCGGCAGCTCGGCTCGACCGATCTGACCGTATGGGTGGGGGACGGCACCAACTTCCCGGGCCAGCAGGACCTTGGCCGCAGCCTCGACCGCTATCTGGACGCAGCGGCACAAGTCTATGCCGCGCTGCCGGACGACTGGCGCATGCTGCTGGAACACAAGATGTTCGAACCGGCGTTCTACTCCACCGTGATCAGCGACTGGGGTTCGTCGATCCTCGCGGCGCAGGAACTCGGCCCCAAGGCCAAGTGCCTCGTGGACCTGGGCCATCATGCGCCCAACGTGAACATCGAGCAGATCGTCGCCCGTCTCCACCGCTTCGGCAAGCTGGGCGGCTTCCACTTCAACGACAGCAAGTACGGCGACGACGACCTCGATTCCGGTTCGATCAACCCCCACCAGCTGTTCCTGGTGTTCAACGAACTGGTCGAGGCGGAGCTGGCCCCGCGAGACGGCTTCAAGCCCAGCTACATGATCGACCAGTCGCACAACGTGACGGACCCGATCGAATCGATGCTGTCCTCCGCCGAAGCCATCGGCTCCTGCTATGCCAAGGCCCTGCTCGTGGACCGCGAGGCGCTGCACCTTTCGCAGGAAGCCAACGACACGATGATGGCCTTCCAGGCGCTGCGCCGGGCCTACAACGTCGATGTCAGCCCGATCCTTGCCAAGGCGCGCGTGGAAGCGGGCGGCGCGGCTGACGTGCTGGGCGTCTACCGCGAAAGCCGCTGGCGCGACCGCAAGGCGCAGGAACGCAAGGCTGTGGGCCTCGGCGCCGGGATCGTGTGATCTTTTTCAATACCTGAACTGCCGCCGGGAAGGGCAAAAGCCCTCCCGGCATCGCCTGCCGCCAAAACCCTTCGGTTTCGGTGACCGGTGCAAGAAGACAAGACCATCACCATGGATCCGGGAGGGACTATGCCGATCCTTACGCTGCGCACTCTGCTGTGCGTCGCCACCGCACTCGTTGCCGTTCCCGCGATCGCGCAGGAGCAGGCGCCTGCTCCTGCGACGGCGGATGCCTCTGCCGCACCCCTGGAAGAACAGTTCCGCGATCCGCCCAATTCCGCGCGTCCGCGCGTCTGGTGGCACTGGATGAACGGCAATATCTCGAAGGACGGCATCGCCAAGGACATGGCCTGGATGAAGCGCGTCGGCATCGGCGGCCTCCAGAACTTCGACGCCAACCTCCAGACGCCGCAGGTGGTGGACAAGCGCCTCGTCTACATGACGCCCGAGTGGAAGGACGCCTTCCGCTTCGCCGCGCGTGAGGCCGACCGGCAGGGGCTGGAACTGGCCATTGCGGCCTCGCCCGGCTGGTCCGAAACCGGCGGCCCCTGGGTAAAGCCGCAGGACGGGCTGAAGAAGCTGGTCTGGTCGGAAACCACGATAGCTGGCGGGAAGCGCCTGACCGGGAAGCTGGCTGCCCCGCCCTCCAGGACCGGGCCCTACCAGACGCTCGGCGCGCCGCTGTCCATCGAGGAAATGATCTCCGGTCACCCGGCTCCTCCCGGACCTTCGCATTACGGCGAAGTCGGCGTCTTCGCCTTCCCCGAGCAGGTAGAGCCCGCCCTCGTGCCGGCGCGCGCGGTCGATGGACTTGGCAATGTGCTGTCCCCTGGCAAACTGTCGGACGGCGACCTGGGCGAGGGCGTGACGCTGGCGCGCAAGGATGGCCAGGCCCCCAACCTGCGGCTCGAATATGCCAAGCCCGCCAGGGTCGCCTCTGCAACGGTCTTCGTGCCGGGCGTCGTGGTGCCTTTCGCTGGTGCCGCCTTCACCGCCGTGCTGGAATCGAGCGCCGACGGCAAGGTCTGGACGCAGATCGCTCCGCTGACGCTCGGCGCGGTGCCTACCACCGTCAGCTTCCCCGTCGTCACCGCCGCGCATTTCCGGCTGGTGCTCAATTCGCGCAAGCCCGATGGCGGTCTGGGCTCCCCGGCGCCGGGCATCGTCATGAACGGCTTGTTCGACGGCGTTGGCGCAGCGATGGCGAAGAAGCCGCTCGTGGTCGGCACTTTCGCGCTTGATACAGGCGCCAGAGTCGATCGCTTCGAAACCAAGGCCGGCTTCGTGATGAGCCGCGACTACTATGCGCTGGAGGAGCCGAAGGATGGCGCCACCGGCATCGCGCCGGCCAGCGTGATTGACCTGACGGACAAGCTCGGGGACGACGGAACGCTCGACTGGCAGGCTCCCGCGCTTCCCGAGGGCCAGCGCTGGCGGGTGCTGCGCATGGGTTATTCGCTGCTCGGCACCACCAACCACCCCGCGCCGCCCGAAGCGACCGGGCTTGAGGTGGACAAGTTCGATGGCGATGCGGTGCGGCGCTATCTCGACCACTACATCGGCCTATACAAGGAGGCCGCCGGACCGGACATGGTCGGCCAGCGCGGTGTGCGCGCCCTGCTGACCGACTCGATCGAGGTGGGCGAGGCGAACTGGACGCCGAAGATGCTGGAACAGTTCCAGCGCCTGCGCGGCTATGATGCGCGGCCCTGGCTGCCGACGCTGACCGGCGTACTGGTCGGCACAAGGGCGGAGTCCGACAAGTTCCTCTACGACTATCGGCGCACCCTGGCAGACTTGCTGGCAAGCGAGCACTATGGCACGGTTGCCAAGGTGGCGCACGAGAACGGCCTGAAGGTCTATGGCGAGGCGCTGGAAGACAAGCGCCCGATGCTGGGCGACGACATGACCATGCGCAGCCACACGGACATACCGATGGCCGCCATGTGGACCTTCCGCGAGGAAGGCCCGCGCCAGACGCTGATCGCCGACATGAAGGGCGCGGCCTCGGTCGCGCATCTCTATGGGCAGAACCTTGTCGCGGCGGAATCGATGACCGCCTCGATGTCGCCCTGGGCTTTCGCGCCCAAGGATCTCAAGCGCTTCATCGACATGGAGTTCGTCAACGGCGTCAACCGCCCGGTGGTGCACACTTCGGTCCATGTGCCGGTGGACGACAAGAAGCCGGGCCTCTCGCTTTTCATCTTCGGCCAGTATTTCAATCGGATGGAAAGCTGGGGCGAAATGGCGAAGCCCTGGGTGGACTATATCGCGCGCTCCTCGCTGCTGCTCCAGACGGGGCGGAACGTGGCGGACGTGGCCTATTTCTACGGCGAGGAAGCGCCGCTGACCGGGCTCTACGGCGACAAGCCGGTGGCCGATGCCCCGGTATCGCACGCATACGATTTCCTTAGCTACGACGCCCTGACCGGCCTGCTCTCCAACGACGGCAACGAAGTCGCGGCACCCAGCGGCGCGCGCTATAAGGCGATCTATCTTGGCGGTTCCTCGCAGCGCATGACGCTGGGCGCGTTGAAGAAGCTGGCGGCGCTCGTCGAAGGCGGAGCGACGGTGATCGGCGATGCGCCGGTGTCTACGCCCAGCATGTCGGACGGAGAGGCCGGCGAATGGTCGGCACTTGTGGCGAAGCTCTGGTCGGGCAGCGGTGACGCAGCGGTCGGAAAAGGGCGGGTGATCGCGGGCAAGGACGTGGAAGGCGCGCTGAAGGTCATCGGCGTCGCTCCCGACTTCGCCTTTGCCGGGGCGGAGCAGGGCGCGAAGATTCCCTTCGTCCACCGCCGCGACGGGCAGGGTGAAATCTACTACCTCTCCAACCCGCAAGGCCCGCAGAGCATCGAGGCGCGCTTCCGCGTCACCGGCAAGGTGCCGGAACTCTGGCACCCCGAAACCGGAACCAGCGAGCCGGTAAGCTACCGCATCGAAAACGGCCAGACCATCGTGCCGCTCTCGCTGGTCGAAGGCGATGCGGTCTTCGTGGTGTTTCGCAAGGCCACTACGAAGCAGAGCCTGACGCTGCCCGCGAAGTCGGTGCAGACGCTGGCTTCGCTCGACGATGGCTGGACAGTGCGGTTCCAGGCCGACCGAGGCGCTCCCGCTTCGATCGAGATGGCGAAGCTGGCGCCGCTGGAGCGGAACGCGGATGCGGGCGTGAAATACTTCTCCGGCGAGGCGACCTATTCACGCAGCTTCACTCTGCCCAAGGGCGCGAGGGCCGGGCAGTCGCTCTGGCTCGATCTCGGGCAGGTGGGCGATCTGGCGGAAGTCACGGTGAACGGCAAGCCGGTAGGTGCGGCGTGGCACGCGCCTTATCGGGTCGACATCGGCAAGGCCGTGAAGAGCGGCGCGAACACTATCGAGGTGAAGGTGGCGAACCTCTGGGTCAATCGCCTGGTGGGTGACGCGCAGCCTGGTGCCAAGCCAATCACCTGGACGGCGATGCCGACCTATCGGGCGGATGCGCCGCTTCGGCCTTCGGGTCTGATCGGGCCGGTTGTTCTGGAGAAGTAAGAAGAGGAACTCCTGGGGGATGATCCCCCAGGCCCTCGGAATGTCGACCTTGCGCGCGACCTATCGGCAGTGCGCTCCCTGCGGCGCAGCCATTATGTCTCCCGACGCAAGGGGCGCGCCAAGGGATAGTGCAGGGCGGGTCATCGACAGTTATGGGGGTGCAGGGGGTCTATGATCCCCTGCTTTTCCCGTCCCCCTTCACTCCCCATGCGCATGCGTGGACTTGTCCAGATGCGGCCGATGCCCCGTCATCCGCAGGTAAAACCGCGAGAAATACGAGGGGTCCGAAAAGCCCAGTTCGTTCGAAACCTGCACCACGCTGGCGTTCGCGAAGCAGAGCAGTCGCTGCGCCTCAAGCGCCAGCCGGGCGTGGAGCAGTTCCTGCGGCGAGCAGCCCAGCTTCGCACGGCATAGCCGAGAGAGCGTGCGCGCGGTCATGCCCAGCCGCTCGGCATACCAGCCGACCGGCAACTGGTCGCGAAAGTGCAGTTCCACCAGGTGGCGCAGGTGCGAGATGCGGTGGTCGCCGCTGCCTTCGTCGGCGGCCTGTTCCTCCGGCAGCAGCGAACGCAGCAGCGCCTCTGCCATGGACAGGAACAGCGCGTTCGGTCGCCGCCAGTCCTGCGGTACAGCGAGCATTTCGGCGCAGAGAAATTCAATCCGCCCGAGGATCTCCGACGGTGTCGTTGCGAAGCGGCCGTAGGTTGCGGCGTGGAGCAGCGGATCGCCGGGGCTGCTCCGCCGCTCCGCGAAACCGCTGCTGAGCATCAGCACATAGCCCAGGGTCTCCGGCTGGAAGCGGAAGCCGTGAATGCTGCCGGCCGGGACCACGATGTGACAGGGCGCTTCGAGCGTCTCGGTGGTATCGTCGATGGTGAGCGTCACCTGTCCCTTCGATACCAGCATGACCTGCACGCCCCGGACATGGCGATGCGGTGCGATTTCCCAGTCGTGCAGGGAACTTCGCGCGGCGATCGTCTCGATATGCCCGAATTCCGCAGAGCTTTCGGGAATATCCTCGCCATAGAGGACATAAGATGGAACGGGCCGGGCAAGTGTCATGGCATGTCTCGAAAGTACCGGAAGAATGGCCGTCCGGTGCATTCCGTCAGACCACGCGGCCTGTCAATCCCGGGGTCGTAGCGAGGCTCCTCGGTCAAGTCGGCCAGAAGGTCGAAGAGCGAGCCCGCAGCTTTGGAATTGGGAGAATGCGAACATGCGCAAGCAAGTAGCCATCATCGGTGCCGGTCCCGCCGGCCTCCTCCTCGGGCACCTGTTGCGGGCCGAGGGTATCGACTGCGTCGTCGTCGAGCGCCAGACCGGTGAATATGTCCTGTCGCGCATCCGCGCGGGCGTGCTGCAGCAGGGCACCGTGGCGATGATGGAGCGCCTTGGCCTCGATGCCCGCATGAAGCAGGAAGGCCTGCCGCACGACGGCTTCAACCTGGCCGACGGCGAGCGCCTGATCCGCATCGACATCAAGGCGCTGACCGGCAAGCAGGTCATGGTCTACGGCCAGACCGAACTCACCCGCGACCTGATGGAAGCGAGCGAGGAACGCGACCTGGAAGTGATCTATCAGGCCGCCGACGTCGCTCTTCACGACATCGAAAGCAACGCGCCCTACATCACCTATACAAAGGACGGCGCCGAGCACCGCATCGACGCGCGCTTCATCGTCGGGTGCGACGGTTTTCACGGCCCCTCGCGTCAGGCGATCCCGGCCAGCGTCGGCCAGACTTTCGAGCGCGTCTATCCCTTCGGCTGGCTGGGCATCCTGGCGGACGTGCCGCCCTGCAACCACGAACTGATCTACGCGCACCACGAACGCGGCTTCGCGCTCGCCTCACAGCGCAGCCAAACGCGCAGCCGCTACTACATCGACGTGGCGCTGACCGAGAAGCTGGAAGACTGGAGCGACGACCGCATCTGGGACGAACTCTCGATCCGCCTCGGTCCCGACGCCGCCGCGCATATCACGCGCGGGCCTTCCATCGAGAAGTCGATCGCGCCGCTGCGCTCCTTCGTCTTCGAACCGATGCGCCACGGCAGCCTGCTGCTCTGCGGCGACGCCGCACACATCGTCCCGCCGACCGGCGCCAAGGGCCTCAACCTTGCCGCCAGCGACGTTCACTACGCGCACGAAGCGCTGACGGCTTTCTTCAGGAAGGCCGACAACGACGCCATTCCCGCCTATTCGAGCAAGGCCCTGCGCCGCGTATGGGCTGCGGAGCGCTTCAGCTGGTCGCTGACGAAGCTCATGCACCGCTTCCCCGAGGACGGACCGTTCGAGCGCCGGATGCAGCTTGCGGAACTCGACTACATCGCGTCGAGCGAACATGCGCGGCGGGTCATCGCCGAGAATTACGTCGGTCTGCCCGTCTAAGGAAAAGAGGAAGTTCCGGGGGATGATCCCCCGTACCCTCGAAATGCAGAAGTCGTGCGCCGCCTATCCGCCGTGCCTCCTTTCGCCGAAGCCGATACGTCTCCCAAGGCAGCCCCGGGCGCATGCCCTAAAGAGAAGGGCGCATCGCAGATAGTAACGGGACGCAGGGGTGATCCCCCTGCGTCTTTTCTTTTCTGCGCCCTTCGACAACCCTTCACTTACCTATGCGTTTCGGCTCCGAGCAAATTGCAGCGAGGGGACGATGCGACATGGATCGGAAAGCCGGCGATCGCTACCGGATGTCCCTTTAAACGGCTGCAGAGCGGCTTTTTCGCCTCCGAGGCAAGAACTTGGGGTCTTCGCATGCGCAGCATGATTGCCTCCGCGCGCTTTGCTGCTATCGCAGCCCTTGTGCGAAATCCTGTTGTCATCCGCCGCGCACGCGGCCCCTTTGTGTCGGCGCTCGGCGTTGGGCTGAGCCTGGCGCTTGCCGGGTGCGCTACGTCCAAGGCGCCCGAGACCCATGCTGCCCTGACGATCGCGCCGCCGGTGGAAGCTCCGCAGGACGGCGACTGGTGGAGGGCGGCGGGCGATCCGCTGCTCGCCAATCTTATCGAGCGCGGCCTTGCGGCAGATAACGACCTCGCCTGCCGCGCTGCTCGGCTTCGCGAGCAGGAAGAAACCGACGCATCCGCCTCGCGCCGGCTCTCGGGCAAAGTCCGTGCCTTGGTCGGCAAGGATGAGGCGCCGGAGCGTGACGCGGCGCGCATGGCCTGGGCCTATGCCTACGCACAGGCCCGTGCCGACCGCGCGACCGAGGTGGCGCTGGCCTATGTCCAGGTGCGCCGCCTCCAGCAGATCCTGATGCTGCGGACCGAGCGGCTCGACCAGTTCCGCGACAATGCCGTGATCGCCGAGTTCCGCCGCCAGGCCGGTCTTGTCACGGCGATCGATGGCGGGCTGGGCAACAGCATGGCGGGCGTGGCCGATACCGATGTTGCCGCTACCCGTGCCCGCTACGACGAGGCGCGCGGCAGGCTTTCGGCGCTGACGGGCATGACCGACACCGACCTGCTCACGGCGCTGGGAGACAAGGCCGATATCCCGACCTTCGCGGCCCCGGCATCGCCGCCGTCCGAGGCCCGCGGCGCTTCTTTGCACCGGGCAGACCTTCTCGCCTTGCGCAGTCGCCTCGAAGCCAGCCTCGCGCACGAGAAAGTGACGCAGGAGCAACTGGATGCCGCGATCGGTGCGCCTGAAGACCCGGCCACGCCGCAGGCTCTGCGGGACGCCTTGCAGAAGCTGGCCAAGGCGGAAGAGGGCGCGCGCGCGGAAATCGCCTCTACCCGCGTGGCGCTTGCAGCTTTCGACAAGCGCGAGGCTGCGTTGGCCGAGACGGCGGCCCAGGCCAAGCGGGCCGTCACCGATGCGCGTTCGGCCTACAGGGCCGGTTTCGGGGATTTCGCGACGCTCTACGTGACTGAAGCGGCGGCGCTGGCGGCCGAGGAAGCGCGTGTCGGCCTGAAGGCGGACCGTGCGGCGACGGTCATTCGCCTGCACAAGCAGGAAGGCTTCGGCTGGTCCGCCGCCGATCTCGATCCGCCGGTGGGGACAGCGACCTGTGACTAACGCCGAATCGGGGGAACTCGATACATTTCTGGGCGCCGGCAGAAGGCGGGGGCGGGGGCATTTCCTCACCGTGGCGCTGCTGGCGCTGGCGGCGGTCGCTTCGGTGATGCTGCTGGTCCGGTTCCTGACCGGAACGGATTCGCCTTACTACACCGCCCTGGTCGAGCGCGGCGACGTGGTGCCGCTGATCTCTGAGCAGGGGACGATCCACGGCAGCGGCGAAGTCGCCTTGGCGGCGACGCTGGACGGCACCGTCACTGCGGAAGGCGTCCCTGCGGGCGGGCGCGTGGAGGAAGGGCAGGTGCTCGCCACCATCGACGCGGAGCCGCTGCGCAGCACGCTCGCGGCCGACCGCTCGCTGGTCGCGGCCGCCGAAGCCGACCTCGCCGCCGCGCGCGCCGCCCGGGACGAGGCGGCAGCGAAGCTCGGTCGGTTCGAGGATGTCTGGCGGCGTTCGGGGCACCGGGTTCCGGCGATCAACGAACTGGAGAGCGCCCGCAGCGCGGTCGCGCGCGCGACCCGCGAAGTGGCTGCGGCACAGGCGCGCATTTCGGCGGAGCGCAGCCGCCTCAAGGCCGATAGCGAGAAACTGGCCGCCGCTGTGGTGCGCGCACCTTTCACCGGCTTCGTGGTGGATCGCAATATCAGCACCGGCCAGCGGGTCCGCGCCGGAATGCGGCTGTTCACGCTGGCCGCCAGCGACGAGACGCTCGAGATCGAGGTTCCCCTTGCCAAGGCGGGCAATGCCCAGATTGCCGCCGGCACCGTGGCCCGGGTGCGGCTCGATGCCATGCCGGACACCGTCCAGCAGGCCACGCTCGCACGGATCCTGCTGGATCGCGCCGATGCCCCGGGATCGCGCCGGGCGGCTTTTGCTCTGGAGAACCCGCCCGAAACGGTGCGACCAGGCATGGCTGCAACGGTCGAGATCGCGCTGCCGGCACGCAAGGGCGTGATGCTGGTGCCGGACGGGGCGCTCACCTTCGATCCGGAGAACTCGGCTGATCGCAGCCGGGCACGGATTTATCTCGTTTCGCCGGACGGGGAGCCGCGCCGCGTCTATGTCTCGACGGGCGCAGGCGACGGTAAACGAACCGAAGTTTTCGCCAACGACCTCAAGCCCGGTGACGAAGTGATCATCGGATGGCGCAACCCGCCCTCTCGCTAACGGCGCTGTGATCGCGCCCGCCCATAGAAGGACCCTTCAGGCGCAACGAAACTTTGGTTTCGTCTATGCGTATTGACCGCATGAACCGAACGAACATGAGGGGCGCCAGCCCGGAAGCGGGGCCGATTGCCGAGGCTGATCTCCCCGTCTCGCAGCGATCGCTTGCCCGGCGTGAGTTTTCAGGCCTTCTGGCTCTTGTAGCCGGCCTTGCCGCGTTCCCGCGCGTGACAGAGGCGGCCGTCCAACCGAAATTTGCCGCCCCCCGGCCGTTTTCCTGGGACACGCTGGTCCAGCAGGCGCGCGAGCTTGCGGGCCGTCCCTGGACCGCGCCGACGACGTCGCCGCATGCCGCTGCCGATTTCGACGCGGCGGGACGTCTGACATATGGCCAGGCGCAGGCCCTGGGCGGCAACGTCCGCCTGTTCCCGACGACCCGGGGCACGTCGCCCCATGCCGTGAAGCTCCACCTCGTGGAGAACGGGGCGGCGCGGGAACTGATCGATGCGCGCGGGCTGTTCGTGGGCGGCAAGCAGGGCGATCCGGCGGGCTTCCGGGTCATGACCGCCGATCAGCGTTCGGACTGGATGGCCTATCTCGGTGCTTCCTACTTCCGTGCTTCCGGTTCACGCGACCAGTATGGGCTTTCGGCGCGGGGCATCGCCATCGACACCGCGCTGTCCAAGGCGGAAGAATTCCCCGCCTTCACTGAATTCTGGATCGAGAATCTCGCTGCCGATCATATCCGCATCCACGCCTTGCTCGAAGGGCCGAGCGTAACGGGCGCCTATGCCTTCGACTGCCGGAAGGCCGCTGTTGGGGTCACGCAGGACGTGCGCGCGGCGCTGTTCTTCCGCCGCGATATCGAGCGTCTCGGCGCCGCGCCGATCACCAGCATGTTCTGGTACGACCAGTCCGACTCCGCCAAACGGGGCGACTGGCGCCCGGAAATCCACGATTCCGACGGTCTGGCGCTCTGGTCCGGCAGCGGCGAGCGCATCTGGGTGCCGCTTTCCAACCCTGCCGTGAACCGCACCAATGCGCTTCGGGCGGATCGTGTGAAGGGCTTCGGCCTGCTTCAGCGTGACCAGGCCTTCGACCACTACCAGGACGACGGCGCCTTCTACGACCGCCGCCCATCGCTCTGGGTCGAGCCGCAGGGCGACTGGGGCGCGGGCACGGTCATGCTCTATCGCATGCCCACGGACGCCGAGACGCAGGACAATATCGCCGCCTTCTGGGTTTCCGATCAGCCGGCGAAGGCGGGCCAGAGCCGAGAGTTCGCCTATCGCCTGACCTGGACCTCTCAGGACCCATCCACCGGCACGGCGGCGCGCTGCGTCGACAGCTGGCAGGGCCGGGCCGGGCGGCCGGGCGATACGCCTACCGGGCAGGAAGCGCGCAAGTTCGTGTTCGACTTCGAGGGTCCGGCTCTCAAGGGGCTTGGCCGAGACAGCGGCGTGACGGCGGCAACGAACCTCCCGGCCAAGGCCCTGCTGCATTCCGCCGCCTATCCGGTGGCCGGGCAGGAAGGTCGCTGGCGCGTGACGCTGGACGTGCAGCCATCGGCTGTGCCTTCGCCCGAATTCAGGGTATACCTGAAGCGTGGTGAGCAGGCGCTCAGCGAGACGGTGATTCAGGGAGTCCAGCCATGAACCGTGCTCTAGCTCCGCTTCCGGCGGAAGCTCCGCTGGCAATGCCGATCCAGGATCTGGACGGCATCGCACCGGGCACGATCGCGGTCGCCACCAGCCCGCACGGCATGCTGGTCAAGCGCCTGCTGCTGATCGCCCTGACCGCCACCATCGGTCTCGCCGCGTCGAGCGAAGTGCGCTTCGCCCTGTCGCGTGACGGCCTGGGCGTGATCGACGTGATCCTGCTGCTGTTCTTCGTGCCGCTGTTCTGCTGGATCTCGTTCGGCTTCGTCACCTCGACGATCGGCTTCCTCCAGCTGATCAGCGGCAAGCATCCCGGCTTCACCGCGATACCCAGCCCCGCTTCCTCGCTGCGCCACCGCACCGCCGTGCTGATGCCGGTCTACAACGAGAGCGTGGAAGCGACGTTCGGCCGCGTGCGCGCGATGACCAACTCGATCGCGGCTTCGGGCGCGGCGGAGTGGATCGACTTCTTCGTGCTCAGCGATTCGAACGCCTTCCACGGCAAGCGCGAGGAAGCGGCCTGGCGGGAGATCGCTGCCGAGGCCCCGATCAACGTCTATTACCGCCGCCGCGAGAAGAACATCGCGCGCAAGCCCGGCAATATCGCGGAATGGGTCCAGCGCTTCGGCGGCGCTTACGAGAACATGCTGATCCTCGACGCGGATTCGCTGATGAGCGGGGATGCCATCGTCGGCATGGCGGCGATCATGGAGGAGCGACCTTCGATCGGCCTGCTCCAGACGGTGCCGATGATCATCAATGCCCATACGGTGTTCCAGCGCTGGATGCGCTTTGCCAGCGATGCCTATGGCCCGATCGCCTCGGCGGGCCTGCTCTGGTGGTCGGGCGCCGAATCCAACTTCTGGGGCCACAACGCGATCGTCCGGACCCGTGCCTTTGCGGAGGCCTGCGGGCTGCCGGAGCTTCCGGGCAAGCCGCCGTTCGGGGGGCACATCCTCAGCCACGACATGCTCGAATCCGCGCTGCTCCGCCGTCGCGGCTGGGCCGTGCACATGGTCATGATCGACGGCAGCTACGAGGAATTCCCGCCCACCATCGTCGATCACGCGATTCGCGATCGGCGCTGGATGCAGGGCAATCTTCAGCATCTGCGCCTGCTCGACGCCTCGGGCCTGCACTGGGCAAGCCGCCTGCACCTGCTGATCGGCGCCTCGGCCTACCTGACCTCGCCGGGCTGGCTGCTGCTGCTGCTGACCTCGATCGCGCAGGCTGCGGCCAGCAAGGGGGGGCAGTTGCTGGGCGTGGTGACGCCGCCGAGCGTGCTCTGGCTCACCGTGCTGCTGCTGTTCGGCCCCAAGGCGATGGGCACGATCTGGGTTCTGGCCGACGGCAAGCGCCGCCGCAGCTTCGGCGGGTTCGGCGGCGTCCTGCGCTCCGTCGCGCTGGAAGTGCCGCTGGCGATCCTGCTCGCGCCGGTGACGATGGTCATGCAGGTCAAGGCGCTGGTCGGCCTGGCGCTGGGCATCCCCGTCCATTGGAACACCCAGGACCGCGACGCGCGCCGCATTTCGGTGCGCGAGGTGCTGCCGGACCTCAAGGAGCATATCGCGCTCGGCCTGCTTTTCGCGGCGACCGTGTTTATCGATCCCGTGACGGCACTGTGGCTCTCGCCCCTGACTCTGGGTCTGCTCGCCTCGCCCTGGCTGATCAGCCTGACGTCGAGCCAGCAGATCGGCGACCGGGCGGAGCGGCTCGGCTACTTCCGCGTGCCCGCGCCGACGATCGACGATCCGGTGGAGCATGCCAACGACGATGCAGAAGAAGGCGGCACCCCGCCGCTGGTGATCGGATAATCCGGCAGAGGGCCTGGAATATACCGTCGTCCCGGGCCTGATCCGGGACCGCTGGCCTGGCCGCGCCAAACCTCGGCGGGGCGCATGTCTGCAAGCTGGCGCCCAAAGGATTGCCAGCGGTCCCGGATCAAGTCCTGGACGACGTATTGCGCTTAAGCACTCGCCTCTGCCAGCCTCGCCGGAAGCTGTGCCCGCAAGTGCTCTACCAGCGCGCTGACCTTGGGCGAGAGATGCCGCCGCTGCGGGTAGACCGCCCAGATCGGCTCCTCCTCCGGTGCAAGCGCGGCCAATACCGGTTCAAGCCGTCCGGCGGAAACGTGGTCGCCCAGATAGAACGCCGGCAACTGGCAGATGCCCATGTCGGATAGCGCTGCTTCCAACAGCGCATTGCCGCTGTTGCAGCGCCAGCGTCCCTGCGGCCGGAAAGTCTTGCCGCCCCGAAAATGCCACTGCGCCGCCGAGCCGACCAGGCATTCGTGGCGCGAAAGCTCCGCCATGTCGGCAGGCCGTCCGCGCATGTCGAGATAGGCGGGCGAGGCGAGGGTGACCAGCGTGCGGCTGGCCACCCGCGTCGCCACCAGTCGGGAATCGTCGAGATGCCCGGTGCGGATCGCCAGATCGTATCCTTCGGCGATCAGGTCGACGAGCGAATTGTCGAGGTCCAGCGTCACCGAGATCGCCGGATAGGCCTGCGACAGTTCGCGCACCAGCGGCGCCACGAACTTCTCACCCAGCGCGTAGGAGCAGGTGACGCGCAAGTGCCCGCGTGGCTCGCCCTGCGAAGTGATCGCTGCAATGGCCTCGTCGCGTTCCTCGATCAGGCGGCGGCAGGTGTCGAGGAAGATCTGCCCCGTTTCCGTCAGTCGCAACGAGCGGGTGGTGCGGTGGAGCAACTGCACTTGCAGGCGTGCCTCCAGCCGCGCCAGCGCCCGGCTCATATGCGTGACAGAGGCGCCGTAGGCCTCGGCCGCCTGGGTGAAGCTGCCCAGGCGCGCCACGATCACGAACTCCTCGATCCCGTCCCACTGGCCCAGCATCATTGTCCCCGTACGGTGATAATCCTTTTCGCGCTGGCCGCTTTATCACAGCAAGGCGCAGTCCTACAAAGGCGATCAGACTTTCAGGAGCATACCCCATGAAGACCCGCGCCGCCGTCGCCTTCGAGGCCAAGAAGCCGCTCGAAATCGTCGAACTGGACCTCGAAGGCCCCAAGCCGGGCGAGGTCCTGGTCGAGATCATGGCGACCGGCATCTGCCACACCGACGCCTATACGCTGGACGGTTTCGACAGCGAGGGCATCTTCCCCAGCGTGCTCGGTCACGAAGGCGCAGGCATCGTGCGCGAAGTGGGCGCGGGCGTGACCTCGGTGGTGCCGGGCGACCATGTGATCCCGCTCTACACCCCGGAATGCCGCCAGTGTAAGTCGTGCCTCTCGGGCAAGACCAACCTCTGCACCGCGATCCGCGCGACGCAGGGCAAGGGCCTGATGCCGGACGGCACCACGCGCTTTTCCTACAAGGGCCAGCCGATCTACCACTACATGGGCTGCTCCACGTTCTCGAACTTCACTGTGCTGCCGGAAATCGCCGTCGCCAAGATCCGGGAAGACGCGCCGTTCCAGTCCTCGTGCTACATCGGTTGCGGCGTCACCACCGGCGTCGGCGCGGTCATCAACACCGCCAAGGTGCAGGTGGGCGACAACGTGGTGGTCTTCGGCCTCGGCGGCATCGGCCTCAACGTGATCCAGGGCGCTCGTCTTGCCGGGGCCAACAAGATCATCGGCGTGGACATCAACCCGGACCGTGAGGAATGGGGCCGCCGCTTCGGCATGACGGAGTTCCTCAACACCAAGGGCATGAGCCGCGAGGATGTGGTGGCGAAGATCGTGCTGATGACCGATGGCGGCGCGGATTACACTTTCGACGCCACCGGAAACACCGAAGTGATGCGCACCGCGCTGGAAGCCTGCCATCGCGGCTGGGGCACCTCGATCATTATCGGCGTGGCCGAAGCGGGCAAGACCATCGAGACGCGCCCGTTCCAGCTCGTCACCGGCCGGAACTGGCGCGGCACCGCGTTCGGCGGCGCCAAGGGCCGCACCGACGTGCCGAAGATCGTCGACATGTACATGACCGGCAAGATCGAGATCGACCCGATGATCACCCACGTCATGGGCCTGGAAGAGATCAACACCGCCTTCGACCTGATGCACGAAGGCAAGTCGATCCGCTCGGTCGTCGTGTTCTGATGGAGACCGTTTCGACCAACAAGGCGTTCGGGGGCGTGCAGGGTGTCCATACCCACGCGTCCGCCGAGACGGGTACCGAGATGACCTTCTCGGTCTTCGTGCCCGACGTTGCCGGTGATCGGGCGCCGGGCGCGAAGCTGCCGGTGCTGTGGTTCCTCTCGGGCCTCACCTGCACCCATGCCAACGTCACCGAAAAGGGCGAATTCCGCCGCGCCTGCGCCGAGCATGGCGTCATCCTCGTCGCGCCGGACACCTCCCCACGCGGCGATGAGGTGCCGGATGACGAAGCCTACGACTTCGGCAAGGGCGCGGGCTTCTACGTCGATGCCACCGAGGCACCGTGGAAGGCGAACTTCCGGATGCGCTCCTATCTGGAGATCGAACTGCCCGCCGTGATCGCCGAGCACTTCCCCGCCGACATGGCGCGGCAGGGGATCACCGGCCACTCGATGGGAGGCCACGGCGCGCTGACGATGGCCTTGCGCGATCCCTCGCGGTTCCGCTCGGTCAGCGCCTTCGCGCCGATCGTCTCGCCATTGAACTGCCCTTGGGGCGAGAAGGCGCTGACGGGCTATATCGGTGCGGACAGGGCGGCATGGCGCGAGTACGACGCCTGCGCCCTGATCGAGGACGGCGCGCGTCTGCCGGACCTGCTGGTGGATCAGGGCACGGCGGACGGTTTCCTCGAAGGCCAGCTCAAGACGCATCTACTGGAGGAGGCCTGCGCCAAGGCTGGGCAGCCCGCGACGATCCGGATGCAGGAGGGGTACGATCACTCGTACTACTTCATCTCCAGTTTCATGGCCGAGCATATTGGCTGGCACGCTGAGAGGTTGAAGTAAGAAGGGAAGACCCGGGGGATGATCCCCCGGATCCTCGGAATGTCACCGTAGCGCGCTACCTATCTGTAGTGCGCTCCTTGCGGCGCAGCCAATAAGTCTCCCGACGCAGCCATGAGCGCGGGACGGATAGTCGGGGCGTGACCTCGACAGTAATGGGGTGCAGGGGCGATGGCCCCTGCATTTTCCCTTAAGCTTAAAGCTCTTCCGGCCAGTAAAGCCGCATCGGATTGGTCACGAGCAGCTTTTGCTGAAGCTCTGCCGTGGGCGCGATGCGGGGGATCATGTCGACGAGGTGGCCGTCGTCCGGGATGTTGTCCTGCATGTTCGGATGCGGCCAGTCGGTGCCCCAGAGCACGCGATCCGGATAATCCGCCACCAGCGGCGCGACCGCTTCGGCGAACTTGTCCCACGGATCATTCGTGGGGTCGAGACGGTCGGGGCAGGTGGCCTTGAACCAGATGTCCTCGCGCGAATCGAGCAGTGAGCGGAACGCCGTCATGTCTACGCCGTCCGGTCCCTGGGTCACGTCCGGGCGGCCCATATGGTCGATGACGACGGGCACCGGGATGGCGTCGATGAAGGGGCGCATTTCGTCGAGGATGTCGGCCTCGAAGTAGATCACGACATGCCAGCCCTCGGGCAGGCGACCGGCCACTTCGAGGAACTTGTCCTTCGGCGCATCGTCCACGAGGCGCTTGAGGAAGTTGAAGCGGATGCCGCGAATGCCGCCTTCATGCAGCTTGGCGAGGTCTGCGTCCGAGATCGCCGGATCGACCACGGCCACGCCGCGCGCCTTTCCGTCCGACTTGGCGATGGCGTCCAGCGTCGCGGCATTGTCGGTGCCGTGGCAGCTGGCCTGCACGATCACGTTGCGGGCGAAGCCCAGGCGATCGCGCAGGGCGAAGAGCTTGTCCGGCCCGGCATCCTCGGGAAGGTACTTGGCCTTGGCGCTGAACGCAAACTGCGCCATCGGCCCAAAGACGTGGCAATGCGCGTCAATGGCGCCTGCGGGCGGCGTGTAGAGCGGCTTGCTCGGGGCCGCGTGCCACGAGGTGATCCGCTCAGACATACTTGAGGCCTTCCTTTTCGAGGCGCTCGCGCATCTTGTACATGTCGAGGCCGAGCACGCCGGCGGCCAGCTTCTCGCGCTTTTCGCCTTCGTTGGCTTCGCGGGCCTGTGCGGCGGCGAGCACTTCGGCCGCCTTTTCGCGGGGGACGACGACTACGCCGTCATCGTCGGCCACGATCACGTCGCCGGGTTTCACGGCGGCATTGGCGCAGACCACCGGCACGTTCACCGAGCCGAGCGTGTTCTTGACGGTGCCCTGCGCGTAGATCGCCTTGGACCAGACGGGGAATTCCATCTCGGTGAGGTCGCGCACGTCGCGCACGCCGGCGTCGATGATCAGGCCCCGGCAACCGCGCGCGATGGCGCTGGTGGCGAGGAGATCGCCGAAATAGCCGTCCTCGCAGGGGCTGGTCGGGGCGAGGAGCAGTACGTCGCCTTCCTGAAGCTGCTCGATGGCGACGTGGACCATCCAGTTGTCGCCCGGAGGCGCGCTGATGGTCACGGCCGAACCGGCGATGCGGGCGCCGCGATAGATCGGGGTCATGTAGCTGGCAAGAAGGCCGGTGCGGCCCTGGGCTTCATGGACGGTTGCGACGCCGCACTTGGCGAGGCCGTCGATCACTGCGGGATCGGCCCGCTCGATGTTCTGAACGACGATACCACTCATCACGTGCTCTCCTGCATTATCGGAACTTCAGGCCGTCATTCTAGGCCCGAGACCGCAGGAAAGGCGAAGGCGATTGCCCTGACCGGATATTAGTTCTGACTAATCGTGTTTTCAGCGGGCTGCTCGTCCGGCACGTTGCGCATCCAGTCGGCCAGACGGGCCATGGCCTCGTCGATGGCCTGGCGCGCCGCTTCGTCGGCCACGGTTTCGGCCAGCGCGCCCCGCATGCAGAGCAGCCAGGCGTCGCGTGCGGCGGAGTCGATCGCCACGCGCATATGACGCTGGCGCATCCGGGGATGGCCGCGCACCGGCGAGAACAAGGCCGGTCCGCCGAGCCACTCGGAGAGGTAGTCCTTGAGCACCTGTCCCAGCGGGGCGAGATCCTGCGGGTGCATGGCGCGGATGGTGCGCGCTTCGGCCAACTGGTCCATGCGGGCGTAGAAGCTGTCGACGAGGGCGTCGATGGTCGGCGCGCCGCCGATGCGGTCGTAGAGGCTGGTCTCGGTCATGATGGCGGCGTCATTCGGGCATTGTGGAAGCGAGGGCAAGCATGAGCGAGGATAGGAAGATCGTCGTCCCGGCCTTGATCCGGGACGACGGGGCGCTCTACCCGCCCGCCAGATCGTCCCCCAGGCCCACCTGCTTGCCGCGCGTGATGTAGACCTTGTCGCCGACTTTCGTCGCGGCGAACACCTTGGCCGCGAAGTCCACCGGCATGCCCACGCAGCCGTGGCTGGCATAGCCCAACGCCACGTCAGAGCCGTGGAGGGTGATGCCGTCGTTGGTCAACCGCTGCATGTAGGGCATCGGCGCGCCGGTGTAGATGTTGGAGACGTGGTCCTTGTCCTTCTGCGTGATCGGGAAGACGCCGAGCGGGGTGGGCTTGTCCTCGGTGCCGAGCAGGACGGCGCTGGCGCCGATCTCGTAGCCGCCCCGGAACACCGAGAGCACACGCGCGTCGAGGTCCACCGTCACGACGATCGGACCGGGAGGGACTTGCGCATCGTCCCAGTGCCATTCGCCATATTTGATGGCGCCCTCGATCGGCAGGATGCGCTTGATGACGAAAGGTTCGTCCTTCGGCGGGGCCTTCGGCTTTGCTGCGGGAACAGGCGTCTTGGCCGGGGTGGTGGTGGCCGCGCGGTGGACGGTCGGTTTCGACGAGGACAGCGCGAAGACACCGACGATCACGGCAATCGCAAGAACGCCAGAGGCGAGCAGGAGGCGGGCATTCACGGGAAGAGGTGTCCTGTCGGTTCGGCGGCTTTCACCCTGTCAGCATTGCGCATGGTCGCCGCGATGGCCAGTGCCGTCCGCGCAGTGTCCCGCATGGGGACTGTTAAGGGGCGGGCGTTAATGTCGGATCCCGGCGGCGAGCCTCGCCAGTCACCCCAGATGCTCGTCATCCTGAACGTGTTTCAGGACCCATCGTGTCGATCAACCCGCCGCTCATGGCCAGAAGCCATCGGGCTCCTTCTGGCGATGACTTCTTGGGGCCGAGCGGTGCCGGGCGATCAACGCGGTGGCGGGCCCAAACTTCGGAGATGTCGACTGGTTGGCCTTCGCGCGTCGCACTTGCCGGGAAAACCCGGACGGCAGGGTGTCCTTCGCCCAGGTCCGCGCGATCTCGGCATTCCTGGGGGAGCACCTGCCGTCGTCCCGCACTTGATCCGGAACCGCTGGCGTTCTTTAGGCGAGTCGGTGCAGTGGCGCACCCTGCCGAGATGTAGGCTGGTCATGGCCAGCGGTCCTGGATCAAGTCCGGGACGCCGAAAGAGACGAACGCGATGAGCGATGAAAAACTTCGCAGCCCGGCACCCCGATCGGAACCTTGCACGAAGCGCCGCCGCATTGCACTTTGGGAGACATGACCGACCTCGACGCCTTCATCACCGGCCTGCCCAAGGCCGAACTCCACCTCCACATCGAAGGCAGCCTCGAACCGGAACTCATGTTCGCGCTTGCCGAGCGCAACGGCGTGTCGATCCCCTTCGCCAGCGTGGAAGAGGTGCGCGCGGCCTACGACTTCTCGAACCTCCAGGACTTCCTCGACATCTACTACGCCGGCGCCAACGTGCTGCTGACCCGGCAGGACTTCCACGATCTCGCCTCCGCCTATTTCGCGCGCGCGGCTGCCGATGGAGTGGTCCACGCGGAACTCATGTTCGATCCCCAGACCCACACCGATCGCGGTGTGCCGTTCTCGGAAGTGATCGAGGGCCTGCTCTGCGCGATGGAAGCCGCCCGCGCCGAGCACGGCATCTCCAGCAGCCTGATCCTCTCGTTCCTGCGCCACCTTTCCGAAGAAGCCGCCTTCGCCACCCTGGCCGAGGCAGAACCCTGGCTCGACCGGATCGAGGCGGTGGGTCTGGACTCTTCCGAAGTGGGACATCCGCCGGAGAAGTTCGCCCGCGTCTTCGCCGCCGCGCGCGACAAGGGCTTGCGCATCACCGCCCATGCAGGTGAGGAAGGCCCGCCGGAATATGTCCATCAGGCGCTCGATCTGCTCGGCGTCCACCGCATCGACCACGGCAACCGCGCACTCGAAGATCCCGCCCTGATCGAACGGCTGGTGCGCGAGGGAATGACGCTGACGGTCTGCCCGCTGTCCAATCACAAGCTCTGCGTGGTGGACGACCTGGCCGACCACCCCATCGACGCCATGCTGGCCCATGGCCTCAAGGCCACCGTGAATTCGGACGATCCGGCTTATTTCGGCGGCTATGTCGCGGACAACTACCGGGCAATCGCCATGGCGCGCCGGCTTGACCGGGATGCGCTGGCCACACTCGCGCGCAACAGCTTCACCGGCTCTTTCCTGCCGGACGAGATCGTGGCTGAGCATCTCGACCGCCTGGACGCCTACCTGGAGGCGCATCGCTGACCGGCCCCGACTGGCGGGCCGCGCTGGAGGCGAGCGGTGTCCTCACGCGGCTCGCTCGCTTCGATCCGCACGTCGCCGGGACATTTCCGCTGGGGCTAGACGTTCCCGGCAGCGACATCGACGTGCTCTGCCATGCGCCCGATGCCGAAGCCTTCGCGGCGGCCTTGTGGGAGGCGTTCGGGCACTTCGCGCATTTCGCGATGTGGCAATGGCAGAAGGCAGACCGTCCGGTGATCGCGGCCTTCTCGGTGGCGGGTGTCCCCTTCGAGGTGTTCGGGCAGGCGCTGCCGGTGGAGCGGCAGCACGGCTGGCGGCACTTCGCGGTGGAGGCACGGCTGCTGCGGCTCGGCGGCGCGGGCTTGCGTGAGGCCGTCATGGCGGCGCGGCGGGCCGGGGCGAAGACGGAGCCCGCCTTTGCGGAAGTTCTCGGGCTTGAGGGAGATGCCTACCAGGCGATGCTCGACCTGGGAGAAAAGAACGACACCGGGTTGGTGGAGGTCTTGAAGAGAAGGGGAAGTCCTGGGGGATGATCCCCCAGACCCTCGGAATGTCAGCCCCTCGCGCTACCTGTCTGTTGCGCCCTCCCTGCGGCGCAGCCAGTAAGTCTCCCGAGGCGGCCGTGGGCGGCAACGGCGTTGGATCTGGTGACCCGGACGGTCACCGGGTTCAGGGGTAACGACCCTGCTTGTTCCGCTTAACCTTCAGGCCAATCGTTCCGGCACCGACAGCGCCTCATCGACGATGCTGTCCCGCGAGCCCACGGACTCCCACGGGAACACGAACCAGCGCTTGTCGTCGGCGCGGTCGATCATATCGGCCCAGACGTCGACTTCCACTTTCGAACTCTTGTTGTTGATTACGACGGCGAAGCGCAGGTTCCCGTGATCGCAGCCGCCTTGCGAAAGCTGGCTGCGGATGTAGTCGATCGTGCCGCCGGTGTCGTTGATATCGTCCACGAACAGCATGCGCGTGCCTTCGGCGCTCATCGCGGCGACTTTCGCCAGCAGTTCGTCTGCGAAACCGGGGATCTTGGACGAATGGTCGATCGACAGCATCGGCAGGGAAAGTTGGTGCGAGATATAGACCGCCGGTACCAGTCCGCCCCGTCCCAGGCCGATCACGAATTCCGGTTGCCACGCCCCTTGCTGCACCTGCCGTGAAAGCTGGCGCACTTTGGCGAGGAAGTCTTCGTAGTATTCGAGATAGTGGAGCTGAGGCTCGGAAGCTTCACTCATGCGCGCTGGATCCTGGTACGGAGTTTGGAGAGGAAGCTGCTCCGGTTACCGCGTCCGTGCGAATTTTGCAATCGCGCGTTCGCCGCGGCCCTCCTTCCGCCCGCTAAGTATCTGATGCGCAATAGCCGAGCCGGGCGAAAGTGTCTTCGAACTCGCCGAGCACCAGGGCCGCCGCATGCGAGGGCGCGCGCGTCGAGGCGGTGCAGAGCGCCAAGGTCATCGGCCGCAGCAGCGAATCGGAAATGCGCGTAAAAGCCAGTGTGCCGCGCTGGACTTCGGTCTGCACGTCCAGAGAGGTGAGCACGCCAATGCCCGCACCGTGCTGGACCAGCGAAGTGATCATCTGGATGTTGTCCGAACTCGCCCGTCGGTTCAGCGCGATCCCGGTCGCGCCTTCCAGCACGGCGATCTGCTGATAGACCGCCAGAGGCTCGGCGGGGATGATCATCGGCTGATCCGCGCAGGCCGAGAAGCGTGCGTCCCGCAACTGCGCGATCGCATGATCCGGCGGCGTGACGAAGCCGAGCACGACTTCGGTGAAGGCTCTTACCGAAAGGTCGCGATAGGAGTGCGGCTCGAACAGGATACCGCAGTCCACCTCGCCGCCGATCACCGCACGGCGCACGGCATCGTTGCCCAGCACTTTGATGCCTAGGGTGATGCCGGGATAGCGCTGCTGCATGGCATGGAGCGTGGCCGGAACATGGCCGGTCGCCAGGGCGTCGATCACGGCAATGTCGACATGGCCGCGCTTGAGACCGCGCAAGTCTTCGATCCTGCCGCGCAAACTGACCATGCCCCGCTGCCACTGCGCGCCCGATGCCATCATCATCTCGCCCGCAGCGGTAAGCCGCAGTCCCGTCGGCAGGCGCTCGAACAGCGGCAGGCCGAGTTCGGCCTCCACATTGAGGATCTGCCGGTCGATCGCGGAAGCCGAGACGTTGAGTTCGTCGGCCGCCTTGCGAATGGAGCCGAGGCGACCCACGGCCATGAAATAACGGAGAAAGCGGGAAAATGCCGGCATGGTGGTGTGTTCTTAAGTGCTCTGTTTTTTGCAACGCTGCGTCATATTCATTGCGTTTGATCGTACTCTGTCATCGCTTTACCCATGCGGCAACACCGAAGCGTGCGACCGCGCCGGCGGCGGCTCTCTCCCAACCAGGAAGCTGCCGGAACGTGAACGCACGGCGGTAGGGGGCGCATTCCCATGTCGGGGGTAAAAAGGGACACCAGACGCGGGAGCGCCCCCGCTTGCGCCAACGTTGGACAACATGCCGGCGACAGGTCGAGGTTCAGGGCGACACGAGAGGGCAATAAACATCGGAACGACAGGCGTGCACACCGGCAGGAATGTCAGGGTGCGCCGCCGGATCGAGAAGCCAGGGAGGGAAGGCTGGCGGTGACGATCTCCAGCGTCGCCGCCAGTCGTTCCGCCGCTTCTACAGGGAAAGCCGGGCCGCGCACCAGGCCAAGCCTTCGGCTCAGGCCATAGCCCAGGATCTCCGCCGTAGCGGTTCCTGGGGGCGCAAGCGATCGCGGCGCCACCGTCACCCCCAGACCGGCGGCAACCATGCGCATGCAGCGGTCCTCGTTCTCGCTCCGCAAGGCAAACCGCGGGCGAACACCGGCGTCGGTAAAGAAGCGGCTCGTCGGCTGCAGCACCTCGCACGCACGCCGGGCGATCATGATGTCTCCGGCAATATCCTGGGGGGCGACCTGTCCGGCGCCTGCGAAGCGATGCTCGCCCGGCATGACGAGGACGTAAGGCTCTTCCAGCAGCAGGTCGGCAGCGAAATCGCCTGCCGCCGCGTCCTCGCCCTGGCCCAGCAGGGTCAGCGCCAGATGGAGCTTGCCGCTGCCCAGTCCGGCGCGAAGATCGCGGTCGTCGCCTTCGACGAGTTCGATCCCGAAGCTGCGCGCCAATTCTCTTGCGATCAGTTCCAACATCGGCCCGGAGACCGTGGAAATCACGCCGAGCTTCAGGCCGGGCCATTGCTCGGGGATCGGCCGCCCGAACTGGTCCGCGCGGCGAAATCCGGCTTCGAGGTCACGCGCGATCGAGAGGAAGGCGCCGCCCGCCTCGGTGAGCCGCACATGGCGGCGATCACGCACGAAAAGCGCCGAACCGGTCAGGCGCTCCAGTTCGGCGATGCTGGTGGAGATGGTCGGCTGCGTGACATGCAGGCGCGCCGCTGCCTGCTTGAAGCTGCCCCCATCGGCCACGGCCAGGAAATGACGGATATGGGCGCGCTTTATCATAGGAAAAATTTATCCGAGGACGCCGCAAGTTTCAATTTGTTCGTGAAAAGGCTGGTCGCTATCCTGCTGGACAACAAAACGCCGCAGCAACGGCGCAAGGATTGGGAACACGAGCATGAAGGCAACCCCGAACTTCGACTTCGCCCTGGGCGAATCGGCGGAGATGATCCGCGAGAGTGTGGCGCGCTTCGCCGACGAGCAGATCGCGCCCCTGGCCGCGAGGATCGATGCCGAAGACTGGTTCCCGCGCGAACTGTGGCCGGCCATGGGCGAGCTGGGCCTCCACGGCCTGACGGTCGAGGAGGAATGGGGCGGCACCGGGCTCGGCTATCTCGAACATGTGATCGCGGTGGAGGAAGTCAGCCGCGCTTCGGCCTCGGTCGGGCTGTCCTACGGGGCGCATTCGAACCTCTGCGTCAACCAGATCCGCCGCTGGGGGAGCGATGCGCAGAAGGCCAGGTATCTGCCGAAGCTGGTTTCCGGAGAGCACGTCGGCAGCCTTGCCATGTCCGAGGTGGCCGCAGGCTCCGACGTCGTCAGCATGAAGCTGCGCGCCGATGCGGTGGACGGCGGTTTTCGCCTTACCGGCACCAAGTTCTGGATCACCAACGGCACATATGCCGATGTGCTCGTGGTCTACGCCAAGACCGATGCGCAAGCGGGATCGAAAGGCATCACCGCCTTCCTGATTGAGAAGGACATGCCCGGCTTCTCGATCGGTCAGAAGATCGACAAGATGGGCATGCGCGGCTCGCCCACTTGCGAACTGGTCTTCGACGACTGCTTCGTGCCCGTCGAAAACGTCATGGGCCCGCTGAACGGCGGCGTGAAAGTGCTGATGAGCGGCCTGGACTACGAACGCGTCGTGCTCGCCGGTCTTCAGATCGGCATCATGCAGGCCTGCCTCGACACCGTGATCCCCTATGTCCGCGAGCGTCGTCAGTTCGGCGCCGCGATCGGGACCTTCCAGCTCATGCAGGCCAAAGTCGCCGACATGTACGTCGCGCTGCAGTCGGCGCGGGCCTACGTCTATGCCGTGGCACGCGCCTGCGATGCCGGACAGACCACCCGCTTCGACGCGGCGGGCGCGATCCTGCTGGCGAGCGAGAACGCTTTTCGCGTCTCGGGCGAGGCGGTCCAGGCGCTGGGCGGGGCAGGCTATACCAAGGACTGGCCGGTCGAGCGCTACCTGCGCGATGCCAAGCTGCTCGATATCGGCGCGGGGACGAACGAGATCAGGCGGATGCTGATCGGGCGCGAGCTGATCGGGGCATAAGGAGAAGGGAAGATTCCCGGGGGATGATCCCCCGGACCCTCTGAATGTCGATCTTTCGCGCCGCTATGTGTCTTGCGCTCCCCGCGCGGCCATGGGCGCGCGACGGAGGCGCAGGGCACGGGCTCGACGGTAACGGGGTGCAGGGGCGATGGCCCCTGCTTATTCCCTGTTCTTCAACGCCGCTTTGCCGCCACCGGCTCACCCGGAAAGATCCCGGCAATGGCCATGGCCGCGCCCAGCTTCGAGAGCGTCTCCAGCATGTCGCCCACGCTCTCTTCCGAGATGATCATCTCCAGCGTGTCGCGGGTCTGCTGAGGGCCGCGGTCGCGTAGCGAGGTGATGAGTTCGAGAATCACCGCTTCGTGCTCCGAAACGTGGCTGCAGGCCATCGGGCAGAAGGCGAAGGTTTCGAGCGCGTCGCGGTTGAAAAGCAACATCGCGCGGTGGAAGGGCTGGAGCCCACCGATCATCCGCCACTTGGCGAAAGCCGGCGCCAGAGCCTGCGCGGGGCATTGGCGGCGGCCCAGGGTGGTGACCCAGGCCCGCATGGACCAGACCAGGAAACGGCACCCCTCGTCGAGCGAATTGAGCGGGCGATCGACATATTGATACATGCCTGTTCTCCATGGGCTTGCACTTGAGAATGATTATCATTAGCTATGTCTACGCAGCTTGTCTTGCCCGTCAAGCCTGCACCAAGGACCTCGGGTCGGCGCTTGTCATGGGGCTCCGACCTGCCCTTCCTGTCGACTGGGCCGGGGCGATTTCACGTCATGCGCGAGAAACCGCCCCGGCCCGCTTTTTCCCAGATATCCTACGTTTTTCCGGAGTTCATCCCGGACTTATGCCGCCTTTTTCCACAAGCGAGGCGCTGGGCGGCGCTGATCTACAGCGTCGGAAACGGTCCCGATTTTTCAGGCAGGAAGTTGCCGCCGGCCAGGTCCCGGCTTGCGACTCGGATATGTGTCAAAGCGATTCGCAGTGTGTGAGTCGCGTCAGGGACCGTCGAGACACCGGCGACCATTTCCCGGATCTGAAGCGCTCGCTTTTGGCGAGGCAAGACAGTGCGCCAAGTCCGGTCGTAGAACTTCGGCGCGTCAGTTCCGCGCCGCGCGCACCGCCGCACCGCCCGCGAAAGGCGCCAGCGCGAGCAGGACGAGGCTGGCGGCGGCGGCCAGGGCCAGACCGCTTTCTCCTCCTGCGCCAAGGCTGCCTGCACCGAAGATCAGCACCGGCACCGCCATGGGTATCACCAGCAGTCCCGCCAGCGCCGCCCCGCCGCGCAGCCCCGCCGTGAGCGCGGCGACCGTCACGCCCAGCGCGGCCAGGCCCGGTGTTCCCGCCAGAAGTCCGATCTCGACCGTCAGCAGCGTATGTCCCTCCAGCCCCAGCAGGGCGGCGGCGGGCAGGGCGGCCAGCATCAGCGGCGGTCCGAAGCTCAGCCAGTGGGCCAGCACGCGCACGGCGATCACCAGTTCTTCGGAAATGCCGCGCAGCGCCCATTGATCGAACTGGCCCATTTCCAGATCGGGCTCCACCAGGCGGTCGAGCGGCAAAATCGCGGCGAGCAGCGCGGCGACCCAGATCACGCCGCCGCCGGTCCGCGCCAGCAGAGGTGCGTCAGGCCCCACGGCGAAGGGATAGAGCATCGCCACCGAAAGGAAGAACAGCACCGGCAGCAGCGCACCGCCGCCGCGCGCCCCCAGCAGCAGCCGCAGAAGGTCGCGCTTCAACAAAGCGAGGATCCTGCCGCTCATGTCGTGTAATCCGAGAGCGCGAGCGTCGCCATACCCGGCAGCGCAAACGGCTGGTGCGAGGCTATCAGCGCGATGCCCCCGGCCGCGCAGTGCTCCGCCGTGAGCGCTTCGGCCAGCGCGGCGGCATGGGTGTCGAGCCCGTTGAGAGGTTCGTCCAGCAGCCAGATCCCGGCCTCCTGGCCCAGCAGCCGGGCGAGGGCGGCGCGCTTCTTCTGTCCGGTGGAGAGATAGCGAACCGGCACGTCGAGCAGGGCTTCGAGGCCCAAGCGGCCAAGATCGCCGTTTCTCTCCCCCGCGCCGTCGATCTGCCGCCAGAAAGCCAGCGCCTCGCCCAGCGTTCGCGCGGGATCGAGAGCGGGGCGTTCGTCGACCAGCCCGATTGCTCCCTCGGCATTCACCTTTCCGGCGAAGGGCGGCGCGAGCCCGGCGACGATGCGCAGCAGGCTGGACTTGCCGATGCCGTTGCGCCCCACGACGCGAAGCGCCTCTCCCGCGCGCAGGCGCAGCGAAAGGCCGCGGAACAGCAGGCGGTCGCCGCGCCGGCACGCGAGATCGTCGATGGCGATGGAGGCCCCTTGCATGGGGTGAGGCGATAGTGGAAAGGGCCTCCGGTGCCAAGCTGGCCTCCGGGGGAGTCGTCGATCATGTCCATAGCCCGTCTTACCGACGCGGAGCGCGCCGAGGCGCTGGCCGCGTTGCCGGTCTGGCACTTGCGCGAGGATGGCCTGGCCATCGTGCGCAAGCTCAAGTTCGCCGATTTCAACGCTGCGTTCGGTTTCATGACCCGCGTGGCGATCCAGGCCGACAAAGTCGATCATCATCCCGAGTGGTTCAACGTCTACAACCGCGTCGAGATCACGCTGACCACCCACGATGCTTCCGGCCTTTCCCGGCGCGACGTGGAGATGGCGCGCTTCATCGACGCGATCGCGCCGCAGGCCTGATCCGGAGGGACGGGGCGCCATGAGCCGGCCTGCCGAAGAACCGTTCCTGACGCGGCCGCTCTCGGTCGTGCTGGACTTCGTGCGCTTCGGTGCGGCACTGCTCGTCGTGGTCGGTCACGCGGTACAACTCGGGCTCTATCACGGCGACTTCCCGTTCGGCGTGCGCATGCAGCACTACTGCGTGATCGTGTTCTTCGTGTTGTCCGGCCTCGTTATCAGCACGTCCGTGCTCGGCGGCAGATCCAACCTGGGACGCTATGCGGTCGCCCGCATCTCGCGCATTCTGCCGGTGGCGATCCCGGCACTGATCTTCAGCACGCTGGCGGCCTATCTGCTGGCGGGGCCAAGCCCGGTGCGGATGGACAACAGCCCCGAAGACGCTCTTGCCATCACCAAGCAGCTTCTCGCGCCCCTGACCTTCATCAGCGCCTGGCCCGGCGTGGCGGGGCCGGTGTGGAACCCGCCCTATTGGTCGCTCTGCTACGAAGTCTGGTATTATGCGATCTTCGCCCTCGCAGCCTTTCTGAGGGGCTGGCGGCGCGCGGTTGCCGTGACCCTGAGCTGTTTCGCAGCAGGCGGAGCCATTCTCCTGCTCATGCCGGCCTGGTTGTTCGGCGTGGCGCTGACCCATGCGCCCGCCGCGCGCAGGCTCCCCCTCGCGCTCGCGCCTCTCGTGCTGGTCGCGGCGGGCTGGGCGGCGCTGGCGCTTTTCGAGATCGACCGGGAAGTGCTCAATCCCATGCTCAAGGCATGGTGGCCGGGCGATGCCGAGTGGTCGGAATGGGCGCTTTCGGACCTTGCGATGGGCCTGATCATGACCGTGGCCCTGGTGGGCTCCCGCCCGCTGGCCGAAGCCATGGCCGGACCTGTCCTGCGGCTCGGCGCAGCGGCGAAAAGCCTCGCCGGGTTCTCCTTCACCCTCTACTTGTTCCACTGGCCGCTGATCCAGCTGCTGCGGTCGTGGGGCATCGAGGCGGGGCGGAGCTTCACGGCGTTCACGGCGCTGATCGGAGCGATCGTGTTGGCCTGCGCGGCGATCTCGATCCTCACGGAGCGACAGGCACCGCGCCTGCGCCGCTGGATGGACGAGCGATCGTCCGCTGGGGCTGGCCGGGTCGCCCGCGCCTAGAGCGCGGGATTGTTGTAGCAGTGCCAGGTGAAGATCGCCGCGGCACCGCGATGGGGGCGCCAGTCTTCCGCGATGGCCCGCGCTTCCCGTTCGCTGGGACGCGCATCCAGCCCCAGGATCCGGTGCAGCCCGGCTTGAACGGCCAGGTCTCCCGCCGGCCAGATATCCGGTCTTCCCTCGGCGAAAAGCAGATAGATCTCCGCCGACCATCGGCCGATGCCCTTGATGAGGACCAGCCGCGCGATCGCTTCCTCGTCATCCTCGGGCAAGGCATCGAGATCGAGCGTACCGGCCATCACCAATTCGCACAGGCTGCGGGCATAGCCTTGTTTCTGGCGCGACAGTCCGCAGGCGCGCAGCGCCTCGAACTCGGCGGCGAGCAGCGTTTCGGGGGCCAGTCCCTCCCCCAGCAGCGCCTCCAGCCGGCTCCACACCGAAGCCGCCGCCGCGACCGAAACCTGCTGGCCGACGATGGTGCGAAGCAGGGTGGCATAACCCCTCTGGCGTATGCGCGGCTCGGGATAGCCGGCCGCGTCCAGCGCTCGGGCGATGCCCGGCTCCCGCGCCGCGATGGCATCGATTCCCTGTCGGAGAGCGGCGGCATTCAGGCCCATTTTTCGATCACCTTGCAAAAGAGGGGCGCAGTCATTAGCAGCCGGCCGCAAAGGCTAACACCTGCATGTCACGATACATGCCGTATCAAAGAGGATCGACGAGAATGCCGCAGATCATCGTCATCAATCAATCGGGCGACGAATCCACCGTTGAGGCTCTCGAGGGCCGCACTCTCATGGAAACGATCCGCGACAGCGGCTTCGACGAGCTTCTGGCGCTCTGCGGCGGTTGCTGCTCTTGCGCGACCTGCCACGTTCATATCGATCCGGCCTATGCCGACAAGCTGCCCGCCATGAGCGAAGACGAGAACGACCTGCTGGACAGCTCGGATCATCGCAACGAATATTCGCGCCTGTCGTGCCAGGTTCCGATCACCGCGGCGCTCGAAGGCTGCAAGGTCACGATCGCGCAGGAAGATTGAAGGATCGACCGTCGTCCCGGACTTGCCCGCTCCCGCGAAAGCGGAGGATCCGGGACGACGGATCGCTGGCCGAGGCGGCAGAGAAACCGCCGTTTTGAACGATAGGCGCGCAAATCATTTGCGCCATCCCGCCTGACTTCCTACCTGTGCCGCCATGACTGCACCGATCCCCCAGCGCGCCACTCTCGACCTCATCGGCAACACCCCGCTCGTCCTGCTCAAAGGGCCGAGCGAAGCGGCCGGCTGCGAGATCTGGGGCAAGTGCGAATTTGCCAATCCCGGCGCCTCGGTGAAGGACCGCGCGGCCCTGTGGATCGTCCGCGATGCCGAAGCCAAGGGGCTGCTGCAGCCCGGCGGCACCATCGTCGAGGGTACGGCGGGCAATACCGGCATCGGCATCGCTCTGGTCGCCAACGCGCTGGGCTACAAGACGATCATCGTCATGCCCGAGACCCAGTCGCGCGAGAAGATGGACACCCTGCGCGCACTGGGTGCCGAACTGGTACTCGTCCCTGCCGCACCGTTCTCGAATCCCGGCCACTTCGTCCACACGTCGCGCCGCCTCGCCGAAGAGACGCCGGGCGCGATCTGGGCCAACCAGTTCGACAATATCGCCAACCGCAAGGCGCACATCGAAAGCACCGCGCCGGAAATCTGGCAGCAGATGGAAGGCCGCATCGACGGCTTCACCTGCGCCGCCGGCACCGGCGGCACGATCGCGGGCACGGGCCTGGGCCTCAAGGCCTTCGACGAGAATGTGACCATCGCGCTCACCGATCCGCATGGCGCCGCGCTTTACAACTACTACGCCCATGGCGAACTCAAGGCCGAGGGCAATTCGGTCGCCGAGGGGATCGGGCAGGGCCGAATCACCGCGAACCTGGAAGGCGCGCCGATCGATACCCAATTCCGCATCTCGGACGAGGAAGGCCTCGAATGGGTGCGCCGCCTGCTGTCGGAAGAGGGGCTTTGCCTCGGCCTGTCCTCGGGCATAAACGTGGCGGGCGCCGTCGCGCTCGGCCGCAAGCTGGTGGCAGAAGGCAAGCCCGATGCCCGGGTGGCGACGATCCTGTGCGACACCGGCTTCCGCTACCTGTCCTCGCTCTACAATCCGGAATGGTTGAAGTCGAAGAACCTGCCCGTCTTCCCATGGCTGCAATCCTGAGGTAAACGGTCCGTCGATGGCAGGACACATTCCGCCTACTCAGGTCGGGCCCATGATGGTCGAACCGATCACCGCCCCGCAGCACTTCGTGCCGCCGACGGCGCGTGAATTGCGTTCGCAGGCCGTGCATCGGTTGCAGGTCGGGCTGTTCGGCCTTTGCGCCATGCTCCTGATCGTGGGCCTCGCGAACATCATCAACGATCGCACCCGTCTGATCGATACTACGGATCCGATTCAGCAGGTCGTCGCCGTCGATGCCAAGCCGAAGAAGGCCGCCAGCGATCCGCTCGCGGATATCGGCGTGGTGCCTGCGGCCGATCCCGTTCCCACGCCGGCGCCGGCTCCTGAAGCTACCGGGGTCACCGATGCCGAAGCGAGCGGCGTAGCCGGTCAGTAGGGATGCCGAATAGCGTGCGGGGTGCCTTCGCGCTGCTGGCGAGCGCGCTGGCGCTTGCGGCTTGCGGCGAATCAGGTGTTCCGCGTTCCACCCCCACTATCGGCCTTTACACCAGTCTGCCGATCGTCTGGGGCGAGAGCGGCGATATCCGCGAACTGTTGGCGGACGAGCGGCCGCAGCATTGGGCGCTCGCGGCCCTGACCTCCGCCGGGACCCTGACTCCCTTGGACACGCTGGCCGATGCGAGTGGCAACCTGCCGCTTCCTCGGGACGGGCTGCTGGTCCTGGCCCAGCCGCGCCCGCTTACCCCGCAGGAGAACGTCGCGCTGGATCGCTGGGTACGGGAAGGGGGCAGTGTGCTGCTCTTTGCCGATCCCATGCTCACCGCGCCTTCCCGCTATGCACTGGGCGATCCGCGCCGTCCGCAGGACACCGTGCTGCTCTCGCCGATACTCGCGCGTTGGGGGTTGCGGTTGGAGTTCGACGACGCCCAGCCCGCCGATGAGCGCCTGGTCGCAACCGACTTCGGGGCGATACCGGTTGCGCTCGCCGGACGTTTCCGATTTTCGGGGAATTCCGGGGAGGGTGCCCTGCTTCCGGGAACTTCGGGGAAGAATGGGCCCGATCGGCACGGCGGCCTCGTAACGGGAAAAACCGGGATCATGGGGAAGGATGGGGATGCCGCCAGCCCATGCCATCTCATCGCAGACGGTATCGTCGCTCAGTGTGTCTCCGGGAAAGGGCGCATTTTGGCCATTTCCGACGCCGCTCTGTTCGAAGAGAGCGAAGATCGCGCGTCCCTCGACATACGCCGTAAGACATTGGCGTCATTGATGGCCCAAGCCCTAAGTGGGGATTGAGCGGGTAAGCGCGGAGCAAGCCCTGCCTGTGCCGAAAAACATCTGAAAATCAGCGTTCTTTGTAGTTGTGAGGCAGTTAACACGCTTCGGCGTGGGACAGTCCGTGCCGGAAATCCGAAGAAATCCGCCGGATAAATCGCGCTGATCCCCACATTTCCCTTTAATCCCCAAAATTCCCGCTATAAAAGCCATGTCAATCGGAATGGCTGAGTCTCGTCGTGTCCTCATCGCAGGACGCGGACCTTGCCGCGTGGCTGCGCGGCGGGGAGGGGGTCCGTCATGCCCGAGAAGCAACCTAGGGGCGAACAGGGATCATGGCTGGGCAGCCATTCATCTACAACGGACAGGGCTTCTCGCTGCTACGCGACAAGAACCGTTTCGTGCTGCCCAATGCATTTCGCGGCACCGTGCGCGAATCGAGCGGGAAAGACCTGCTCTGCCTGACCACCCATGACCGCTGGCCCTGCCTTGTCGGCTTCGGTCTCTCGCGCATCCAGGATTTCGAGCAGGAAATCCGCGAACAGCAGGAACTGGCCGTTCGCGCGGGCAAGGACTTCGACGCGGAAAAGCGCGCGGCGGACATCTACGCCTCCTACGAAGTGCCCTTCGACGGCAGCGGCCGTTTCGTCCTGCCTGAGGATCTGGCCGCCCTCGCCAACGTCTCCGACCAGCTCTACTTCCGCGGCAACGGCCGCTTCTTCACCGTGTGGAGCCCGGAAAACCTCAATGAAATGGACGACGGCTGGAAGGCGGCACAAACCGCCTGCCGCAGCCTGGCGGCCAAGGAACTTCAGAAAGCGTCGAAGAAATGAGCGCCTCTCGCACCATACCCGAGGGCGTTCCCCACGTTCCGGTGCTCCTTGAGGAGGTCGTCGCCGCCCTGAACCCCCAGGGCGGCGACGTCATCGTCGACGGCACCCTGGGCGCGGGTGGCTACACCCGACGCCTGCTCGATGCCGGCGCGACTGTCCACGCCTTCGACCGCGATCCCGACGCCATCGCCGCTATCGTGGATAACCGCGCGAAATGGCCGGAGCTGGACGCCAATCCGCCCCGCCTCGTGTTGCACGCCCGCCGCTTCTCCGAAATGGTCGCGAGCCTGGAAGAAGCCGGAGTCACGGGGGTGGACGGCGTCGTCATGGATATCGGTGTCTCCTCGATGCAACTCGACCAGGCGGAGCGCGGCTTCGCCTTCGGAGCCGATGGTCCGCTCGACATGCGCATGAGCCAGGCCGGGATGTCCGCCGCCGACTTCGTGAACGAGGCCGACGAGGCCCAGATCGCCGATGTGCTCTACCTCTATGGCGAAGAGCGCCAGTCGCGCCGCGTGGCCCGCGCGATCGTCGCCGCGCGCCCGATCGCGACGACCGGCGAACTGGCTGCCGTGGTGCGCAAGGCGGTGGGTTACAACGCGAACTACAAGGGAGCTTCCGCGCCGAAGGACCCGGCGGCGCGCAGCTTCCAGGCGATCCGTATCCACGTGAACGGAGAGCTGGACGAACTCGATGCCGGGATGGAAGGGGCCGAAACCGTGCTGCGCGCCGGGGGGCGGCTGGCGGTGGTGACCTTCCACAGTCTCGAGGATCGCAAGGTGAAGCGCTTCCTGCGCGACGCCGCCGGGCAGGCGCAGAGCACGTCGCGGCATCTGCCGCAACTGGGCTCCGGCCCGCAGGCGACGTTCGAACGGGTGGCCAAGGCCGTGCGGCCGGGGGAGGCGGAACTCGCCGCCAATCCCCGTTCCCGATCCGCAACCCTGCGCGCCGCCGTGCGAACGCAAGCCCCCCCAAGAGTATCTGGCCCAAGAACAGCGGTCCACGAAGGCCGTAAAGACCCCAGGAGTGCCCCATGAACCTCACTCGCGATCGCGTCCATTCGATTGGGTGGATTTCCGTGCTGCTGGTCTGCGGGGCGCTGACGATCGGCCTGACCTTGCGCGTCAACGCGGTGAAGAGCCAGGTCCACGACGCCGAAAAGCGGATCGTCTGGGTGCAGCAGGACATCAACTTCCTGGAGACCGAGTTCCAGACCCGCTCGAACCAGCAGGCGCTCAAGGAACTCAACGAGGTCGAGTTCGGCTACAAGGCGCCGACCGCCGCGCAATATATCGAAGGTGAGCGCCAGCTTGCCGCGCTGGGCATGCCGGTGGGGCCGGGTGCCCCTGCGCCGATCCGCTACGCCAATGCCGAGACGGCCGGCGAGGAGGGCCAATCCGATAACGGCGGGCTCCTGGCGATGGTTTCGCCGGTGAGCGGTGCGAACGCCGCTGCGCAGCCGGAGGCCAAGGGCACCGGCGGCAGGAATCGCGATCCGGAGCGTGACCAGATGGCGCGCGACGCCGCAGCGCTGGGCAGCCGCCTGGCGCGGATCGAAGTGGCGGAGGCCGCCCAGCAGTGAACGCTCCGGCCTTCCCAATCGGAGCGGTCCCCACCACGGTTTCGACCGGCCGGCGCAAGCTCTTCAACGTCCGGCAGCAATCGCTGCTGGTCGCGAAGATGCGCACGCTCTGGATCCTGGGCGTTTTCACGCTGATCGGGCTCCTGGCGTTCTTTCGCGTCATCTACCTGGGCGTGACCGGACCTTCGGTGCGCGGCGGCGACCTGTCGGACCTGCTGGTGCCCCAACGCGGGGAAATCGTCGATCGCAACGGTGTGCCGCTGGCGCGCGAGTTCCGCACCTACTCGCTGTGGTTCAACCCCAAGGCGATGAGCGAAGGCTCGTCGCTGATCCACACACCTGCCGAAGTCGCCAGCGGGCTGATCCGCATCTTCCCCGATCTCGACCGCGCCGAACTGATCGCCAAGCTCTCGTCCGACAAGCCCGGCTATCTGCGCAAGTCGATCCTTCCAGAAGATGCCAACAAGGTCCATGCGCTGGGCGAACCGGCGCTGGAATACCCGCAGGAAGCCACGCGCTTCTATCCCCAGGGCTCGATGGCGGCCTCGGTGCTCGGCTATGTGGATACCTTCGGCAAAGGCCAGGTCGGCATGGAGCAGGCTTTCGACAAGCAGCTCACCAGCCCCGAAGGCCGCGCGCAGCCCTCCACGCTGTCGATCGACTTTCGCGTGCAGAGCGCGCTGGAAGACGAACTGGGCAAGGGCATGGCGCTCAGCAAGGCCAAGGGCGCGGCGGGCGTGATCCTCGACGTGGACACCGGCGAGATCCTGGCGCTGGCCTCGTTGCCCTCGTTCGATCCCAACCACGTGCAGCCCAGCGACCTCGTGATCACCGAGGAGCAGGCCAAAGCCGGCGACGTCCCGCGCGGCTTCAACCGCGTCACCAACCAGGTCTACGAACTCGGCTCCACCTTCAAGCCGATCACCGTCGCGGCCGCGCTCGATGCCGGTACGATCACCGACTTGCGCCGCCGCTGGCCGGCTACGCCGCTTCATGTCGGCAGGTTCACGATCCATGACCTGCACAACTACGGCAGCTCGCTGAACGTGCTGGAAACTCTGATCCATTCGTCCAACACCGTCACTGCCCATATCGCCGACGAACTCGGCGGTGCCCGGCTCAAGAAGACGATGGAATCGCTGGCGATGAACCAGCGGCCCTATGTCGAGCTGCCTGCGCGCGGTTTTCCGCTCTGGCCGCGCGGCGAATGGCCGCGCCTGCGCACGATGACGGTCGCCTATGGCCACGGTATCGCCGTTACCCCGCTGCACCTCGCGTCCGCTTACGCCTCGCTGGTCAACGGCGGCATCTGGCGTCCAGCGACGCTCAAGAAGCTGGAGCCCTCGCAAGTCCCGGACGGACGCCGCGTGTTCACCGCCGCCACCAGCGCCCGCATGCGCCAGCTGCTGCGTATGATCGTGTCCTATGGCACCGGCCGCAAGGCCGACGCGCCGGGCTTCCGCGTCGGCGGCAAGACCGGGTCGGCCGAAAAGCCGGGTGCAGGGGGCTATCGCAAGCACTCGCTCGTGGCGACCTTCGCGGCGGCATTCCCGATGGACCGCCCGCGCTACGTGGTCATCGCCATGATGGACGAGCCGCAGGGCACCGAGGCGACGTCGTTCCAGCGCACCGCGGCCTGGAACGCCGCGCCGGTGATCCAGCGCGTGGTCCCCCGCATCGGACCGCTGCTGGGCGTGATGCCCGACGAGACCCGCGACATCGACATTTCCGACCTCAAGCCGCTGATCCCGGCCGGAACCGCTGAAGAGTGAGCCTGAACGCATGAAATTGTCTGCCCTCTGCGCCGCTGCCGATGTTTCCTTCGCGGGTGCAGATTCCCATGTGACCGGCTTCGCCATCGATCACCGCAAGGTCGCACCGGGCACGATTTTCGGCGCATTCCGCGGCGCGAAGTTCAACGGCGAGGATTACATCGCCGCCGCCGTCGAGGCGGGCGCCATCGCCATTGTCGCCCATCCGGACGCCCAGGTCGAAGGTGCGGTTCACTTCGCCGATTCCGAGCCGCGCCGTCTCTTTGCGCGCCTTGCCGCGCCGTTCTTCCAGCCGGTGCCCGAGACCTTGGTGGCCGTGACCGGCACCAACGGCAAGACCTCCACGGTAGAACTGACCCGTCAGATCTGGCGCATGGCTGGCCAGCGCGCCGCCTCGATCGGCACCCTGGGCGTGACCACCAGCGACGAGACGGTCTTCACCGGCCTCACCACGCCGGATATCGTGACGTTCCTCGCCAACCTTACCGGCCTTGCCCGCGAGGGCGTCACCCATGTCGCCTACGAGGCGTCCAGCCACGGCCTTTCGCAGTTCCGCATCGAGGGACCGCGCGTTGCGGCAGCCGCCTTCACCAACCTCTCGCGCGACCATCTCGACTACCACGCCGACATGGACGACTATTTCGCGGCGAAGATGCGCCTGTTCGACGAAGTGGTCGTCGAGGGCGGCACCGCCGTGATCTGGGCCGACGATCCATGGTCCGACAAAGCCATCGCCCACGCGCAGCAGCGCGGGCTCAAGACGTTCACCGTGGGTGCCAAAGGCACCGAAATCCGCCTTTCGGGTCGCAAGCCGGGCGGACTCGGCCAGAAGCTGGAGCTCGAGCACGATGGGAAAACTTACGTGCTCGAGCTTCCGCTGATCGGTGCCTACCAGGCCGCCAATTCACTGGTGGCCGCTGGGCTGGTGTTGGCCAGCGGCGGTGAACCGCATGCGACATTCGATGCGCTGAAGCGGCTCGTCACCGTGCGCGGGCGACTGGAGCGCGCGGCAATTTCTTCGGTAGGCGCGCCGGTCTATGTCGACTATGCGCATACGCCCGACGCGTTGGAAGCGGCGATCGCGGCGCTTCGTCCGCATGTGGAAGGGCGCCTGATCGTGGTATTCGGCGCGGGCGGTGACCGCGACCAGGGCAAGCGGCCGGAAATGGGCCGTGTCGCCAGTGTAGGCGCGGACGTGGCGATCGTCACCGACGACAACCCGCGCGGCGAAGACCCGGCAGCGATTCGCGCCATGGTTCTCGCCGGGATGGGTGAAGGCGCGCGGGAAATCGGCGACAGGCGCGAGGCTATCGGCGCGGCCATCGCAGAAGCCGGACATGGGGACATCGTCCTCATCGCCGGCAAGGGGCATGAACAGGGGCAGATCATCGGCAGCGGCGACTCCGTGCGCGTCCTGCCATTCGACGACGTCACCGTGGCCAGGGAAATGTCTGGTCCGCAGGGAAGGTAGTGCGATGAATGCTGTAGCCCGGATCCTCGAATGGCCCCGTGATGTGGTCGAGGAAAACCCGCTTGCCCCGTGGTCTTCCGCGCTCTGGGATTCCGCCACGCTCGCGCGGGTGACGGGTGGCTCTGCAAGCAGCGACTTCACGGTATCCGGCGTCGAGATCGACAGCCGCGACGTCCAGGCCGGCGACTTGTTCTTCGCGCTCAAGGGCGAAACGATGGACGGCCATCGCTTCGTCGAAGGGGCCTTCGCGAAGGGTGCGGCGGCAGTCGTGGTCGACCGCCCGGTCGCGGGGCCGCACATCCTTGTCGCCGATACCACCCAGGCGCTGGAACAACTGGGTGCCGCCGCGCGCGAGCGGTCGCGCGGGCCGATCATCGGCGTGACCGGCTCGGTGGGCAAGACCGGCGTGAAGGAAGCGATCTTCGAAGCACTCGATCGCGCCAGCCGGGGCGATGCCCACCGTTCGGTCAAGAGCTACAACAACCATGTCGGCGTGCCGCTCAGCCTGGCGCGGATGCCGGCACGCGCCCGTTTCGGCATCTTCGAAATGGGCATGAACCACGCGGGCGAGATTGCCGCGCTGACGCGGCAGGTCCGCCCCAACGTGGCCGTCATCACCACCATCGCGCCCGCGCACATCGAGATGCTGGGCTCGATGGAAGCCATCGCCGATGCCAAGGCGGAGATATTCGAAGGCCTGGAAGCGGGCGGCACTGCCGTCATTCCCGCCGACAGTCCCTATTTCAACCGGCTGAAGGAAACGGCGCAGGCCGCCGGGGCCGAGGTCGTCTCGTTCGGCAAGGCGCGCGATGCCGACGTGCGGCTGCTCGACGCGGTTCCGGCGATCGGCGGTGGCTCGCTGGTGACCATCGACATGGGCGACCGCCGCGTCTGCTACACCGTCGCGGCGCCGGGTGAGCATCATGTCATCAACTCGCTTGCGGTCATGGCCGCGGTGCGGGCGGTCAAGGGAGACCTGGGCGCCGCAGGGGTGGCGCTTGCCGAAATGGGCGGGCTGCCCGGGCGCGGCGCGCGGCTTCAGGTCGACGTTCCCGGCGGCAAGGCGCTGCTGATCGACGAGAGCTACAACGCCAATCCCGCCTCCATGCGGGCGACGCTGGAGCAGCTGGGCCGCACGCCTGCGCACCGGCGCATCGCCGTGCTCGGTGCGATGAAGGAGCTGGGCAGTCACGGCCCCGACTACCACGCTGCCCTCGCCGGTCCGATCGGCGAGGCGGGGGTCGATTTCGCCGTGCTGGTGGGCGAAGAAATGGCGCCGCTTGCACAGGCTTTGACGCAGGCCCTTGAAGGGCGTGGGAATTCCGGGGAACTGGGGAAATCCGCTGGTCTTCCGCTTGGCAAAGCGGTGCCCTTCGCGCATTGCCTCACTGTGCGGGAAGCTATCGACGCACTGCGCGAATTCGGTCTCGAACGGGATGATGTCATCCTTGTGAAGGGCTCCAATTCGGTGGGTCTGGCTTCCCTGGTGAACGCGCTCGACAAACAGGAAGGGTAGGGGGAAACCCCGCAAGATGCTGTATCTCATCGCAGATTGGTTCCACTACGAGGGGCTGTCCAACCTCTTCCGCTATCAGACGTTCCGTTCGGGCGCGGCACTGATGACGGCGCTCGGCCTCGGCCTGCTGATCGGGCCGCGCTTCATCAACATGCTGCGCGTGCGCCAGGGCAAGGGCCAGCCGATCCGTGAGGACGGCCCGCAGAGCCACCTCGCCAAGCGCGGTACACCGACCATGGGCGGCCTGATGATCCTGACCGCGCTGGTCAGCTCGATGATCCTGTTCATGGACGTGACCAATCCCTTCGTCTGGGCCTGCATCGCGGTGACCGTGGGCTTCGGGATCATCGGTTTCCTCGACGACTACGACAAGGTCGCCAAGCGCAGCACCGCCGGACTCTCCAGCAAGCTGCGCCTGGCACTGGAGTTCGTGGTGGCGGGCATCGCCTCGTACATCATCGTCAGCCAGCTCAATACCAACCTCTATGTGCCGTTCCTCTCGGGCCGCTACATCCCGCTCGGGCCGTTCTACTACGTCTTCGCGGCCTTCGTGATCGTCGGCGCGGGCAACGCGGTGAACCTGACGGATGGGCTTGACGGACTGGCGACGATGCCGGTGATCATCGCCGCAGGCACGTTCGCGATCATCTGCTACCTCGCCGGCCGCGTCGACTACGCCAATTACCTCGGCATTCCGCATGTCCCGCGCGCGGGTGAACTGGCCGTGTTCTGCGCCGGGATCATCGGCGCCTGTCTGGCCTTCCTCTGGTTCAACGCGCCGCCCGCCGCCGTCTTCATGGGCGACACCGGCAGTCTGGCGCTGGGCGGCGCGCTCGGCGCCATCGCCGTCGCCGCGCACCACGAGATCGTGCTGGCCATCGTCGGCGGCCTCTTCGTGCTGGAAGCGGCCTCGGTGATCATCCAGGTGTTCTGGTTCAAGCGCACTGGCCGCCGCGTGTTCCGCATGGCGCCGATCCACCACCACTTCGAGCAGAAGGGCTGGAAGGAATCGACCGTCGTGATCCGCTTCTGGATCATCTCGATCGTCCTCGCCGTTATCGGCCTCTCCACCCTCAAGCTGCGATAAGGAGAGCGCGACGGTGATCGTCTCCCCCGCCTTTGCCGGAAAGCGCTACGCGGTTCTCGGACTCGCGCGCTCCGGCCTCACAGCGGTCGAGACGCTGCTCGCCAGCGGCGCCCATGTCATGGTGTGGGATTCGCGCGAGGAACCGCGCCAGGCCTTCTGCGCGCGGCGCCATGAGGAAAGCATCGAAGTCGCCGACCCGGTCACTGCCGACCTGACCGGCTATGACGGCCTGGTCGTCTCGCCGGGCGTGCCGCTCAACACCCACCCGGTGGCCGAGGCTGCGCGTCGCCAGGGCGTGCCTGTGATCGGCGACATCGAACTCTTCGCTCTCGCGCGCGAAAGCCTGCCCGCCCACCGCGTCGTCGGCATTACCGGCACGAATGGCAAATCGACGACGACGGCGCTCGTCCACCATCTGCTGGAAAGCGCCGGCGTTCCCACGCGCGTCGGCGGCAATATCGGCGTACCGGTGCTGGGCGAAGAGCCGCTGCCGGAGGGCGGCGTCTACGTGCTCGAACTTTCCAGCTACCAGATCGACCTGACCCGCAGTCTCGATTGCGACGTGGCGGCGCTGCTCAACGTGACGCCCGATCACCTCGATCGCTACGAGGGTTTCGAAGCTTACGCGGCCTCCAAGGCGCGCCTTTTCGCGATGCAGGATGCCGAGCGGCCCGCCGTGTTCGGCACCGGCGACCGCGAGACGTCGGACATCGCCAAGGCCGAGGAAGCGCGCCGTGCTCCGGGTGCGGTGCGCCGGGTGGACGGCCGCGATCTGGCTGACCTTCAGAAGGACTGGCCTTCGTTGCAAGGCCCTCACAACCTCCAGAACGCCGCCGTGGCCGTCGCCATCGTCGAGGCGCTGGGAATTTCCGCCGATCAGTGGCAGCCTGCGCTGCGCACCTTCAGCGGGTTGCCGCACCGAATGGAGCGCGTGGCCGAGGCTGGCGGCGTGCTCTACATCAACGACAGCAAGGCGACCAACCCGGCCTCCACCGCACCCGCGCTGGCCGCGTTCCCGCCCGCGCCGGAGCCGCGTATCCACTGGATCCTCGGCGGCTTGCCCAAGGGCGACAATCTCGACGAATGCGTGCCGTTCTTCGGCAATGTCGCCGCCGCCTACACCATCGGTGATGCCGGTGCGCGCTTCGCGGAGATCCTTGCCCCCTACACGGAGGTTCACCGCAGCGAGATGATGGCCGAGGCTATTCGCGATGCGATGACCCGCGCTCGCCCGGGCGATGTCATCATGCTTTCGCCCGCCTGCGCCAGCTTCGATCAGTTCCGCGACTACGAGGCGCGGGGGCTGGCATTCCGCCAGATCGTAGAGGCCCTGCTCGAACTGCATGGCGGGGAGCAGAATGAGCAGCCTGGCCTGGGCGAAGACGGGGTGAAGCACTGATGGCCACTGCCGCACCCGGGACACAGCCCGCCAACGTCCGCTACAACCGCAACCGTCGCGGGCAATTGGCGATCTGGTGGCAGGAAATCGACCGCACCGTGCTGGCGGTGGTCCTGATCCTCATGGGGATCGGCGCCGTGGCGGTCGCCGCAGGTTCTCCCGCCAGCGCCCGGCGCCTGTCCACCGCGCATGAGAAGCTATCGCAGCTTCACTTCTTCTGGCTGCATCTGCGCTGGCAGTTCGTGGGGCTTTGCGCGATGTTCTGGGCCTCCAGCCTGTCGAAGGACAGCGCGCGGCGCGTCGGCATCCTGATCGCCGCGGTCATGCTGGTGGGACTGGTGCTGGTGCCGGTGGTCGGCTCCGAAGTGAACGGCGCGCGGCGCTGGTTGAAGCTGGGAATCTCTATCCAGCCCTCGCAGTTCCTCGGATCGGGCTTTCCGATCCTGCTCGCCTGGATCCTCTCCTGGCGCGCGCGCGACCCGCATATTCCGGTAGTAGCGATCTGCTTCTGCCTTATGGGGTTCCTCGGCGCGTTGCTGATGGCGCAGCCGGACTTCGGCTCGACCATGCTGTTTTCGGGCACCTTCTTCGTGATGATCCTGCTGGCAGGCATTCCCCTGAAGCGCATCGGCATGTTCGCCGGCCTGGGCGTCGCGGGTATCGTCCTGATGTATTTCACCTACGATAACGGCCGCAACCGCATCGACTCGTTCCTCTCGGGAGGCAACGCCTTCGACCAGGTGGACCTTGCCCAGCGTACGCTGCTGAACGGCGGATGGTTCGGGCAGGGCTTCTGGATGGGCGCGCGCAAGATGGCGCTGCCCGAAGCGCATACCGACTACATCTTCTCCGTCATCGGCGAGGAGTTCGGCCTGATCGCCTGCATGATCATCGTCATGATCTACCTGGCCCTGCTGACGCGGGTCATGCTGCGCCTGGTGGAAGAGGAAGACCTCTTCACCGTGCTCGCCGCGTCCGGCATCGCCTCGCAGTTGGGCGGGCAGGCCTTCATCAACATCCTGGTCAACCTCCAGCTCTTCCCGTCCAAGGGCATGACCCTGCCGCTGATCAGCTACGGCGGGTCCTCCACGGTGGCCATGTGCATGACCGTGGGACTGCTGCTGGCGATCACGCGCCGCAATCCGTTCATCAAGCGCGAGAAGTTCTCGCTCCGCGCCGTTGGAGACTTTTCTTCATGAGTTCGGCCGTAAAAGGCTCGGTAAGCCGTCACTACGTCCTCGCTGCAGGCGGGACGGGCGGGCACCTCATCCCCGCCTTCGCGCTCGCCGCCGAGCTGGACCGGCGCGGCCACCACGTCGCGCTCATCACCGACGAGCGCGGCGCCGGAATCCCCGGCAAGCCCGACTATGTGCCTGCCCACGTCCTGCCGCCCGGCCGCATCGCCGGCAAGAATCCGCTGAACTGGCTCAGGGGCCTGAAAGGCATCCTGTCCGGCCGGAGCATGGCACTGCGCCTGTTCGAAAGCTTCCAGCCCACCGCCGTGGTCGGTTTCGGCGGCTATCCCGCGCTGCCGACCATGCTGGCGGCGAACGCCGCGAAGATCCCGACGATCCTGCATGAGCAGAACTCGGTGCTCGGCCGGGTGAATCGCTATTTCGCGGGCAAGGTGAACGCCATCGCCACGGCCTTTGCGCAAGTGGACCGGCTCGATGCGAAATATGCCGACAAGATCACGCTCGTCGGCAATCCGGTGCGTGACGAAGTCCTGGCCCTGCGCGAGGCGCCGTTCCCCGAATTCGGCGAGGACAGCCTGCTGCGCATCCTCGTGACCGGCGGCAGCCAGGGCGCGCGCGTGCTCTCCGAAGTCGTGCCGGACGGGCTCGCCATGCTGCCCCCGGCGCTGCGCTCGCGGCTTCAGGTGATCCAGCAGTGCCGCCCCGAAGACATCGAGGCCGTGCGCGCCCGCTATGCCGGGCACGGCATCCCCGCCGAACTTGCGACCTATTTCGAGGACATGGCGGAGCGTCTTGCCGGGGCGCATCTCTTCATCGGCCGCTCGGGCGCCTCTACCATCGCGGAGCTCACCGCCGTCGGTCGTCCCGCGATCCTGATCCCGCTGCCGATCGCCACCGACGACCACCAGGCCGCCAACACGCGCGAGATCGTCGCGGCGGGCGGCGCGCGCGCGATCCGTCAGGAAAGCTTCACCGCGACCACGCTCGCGAAACAGATACAGGCCATGGCCCAGCACCCCGAAACCCTTGCCAATGCCGCCCACGCCTCGTGGAACTGCGGTTATCCCAATGCCGCCAGCGATCTGGCCGACCTCGTCGAGAGCTTCGGCGCCGCGCCGATCATGGACGTGATCCGCATGGAAAAGGCCATGCCCGCCAAGGGCGGCGAGGCGCTCGCCAAGAGCAAGCTCGCGAAGGATTCGGTTCAGTGAGGGGCGTCGGCACCGACATCGGCACGATCCACTTCGTCGGCATTGGCGGCATCGGCATGTCCGGTATCGCGGAGGTGATGCACAACCTCGGCTATTCGGTGCAGGGCTCCGACATTGCCGAGGGCTATGTGGTCGAAGGCCTGCGCGAACGCGGGATCAAGGTCATGATCGGCCAGGCGGCGGAGAACGTCGAGGGCGTGGCCGTGGTCGTCACCTCGACCGCCGTGAAGCGCGACAATCCCGAAGTCGTCTACGCGCTCGAAAACCGCATCCCCGTGGTCCGCCGCGCCGAGATGCTGGCCGAGCTGATGCGCCTCAAGAACACCGTGGCCGTGGCCGGTACGCACGGCAAGACTACCACGACCTCGATGGTGGCGGCGCTGCTCGATGCGGGCGGGGTCGATCCCACCGTCATCAATGGCGGCATCATCAATTCCTACGGTTCGAACGCGCGCCTCGGCGCTTCGGACTGGATGGTGGTGGAAGCCGACGAAAGCGACGGTTCGTTCCTGCGTCTCGACGGCACGATCGCCGTCGTCACCAATATCGATCCCGAGCACCTCGACCATTACGGTTCGTTCGACAAGGTGAAGGATTCCTTCGTCGAATTTATCGAGAACGTGCCGTTCTACGGCGCGGCGATGCTCTGCATCGACCACCCGGAAGTGCAGGCGATCATCCCCAAGGTCCGCGACCGCCGGGTGGTCACTTACGGGTTCTCGGCACAGGCAGACATCCGTGGCGAGAACGTCACGCCGATCCCCGGCGGCAACCGTTTCGACGTGGCCCTGCGCCAGCGCGACGGTTCCTTCCGCCGGATCGAAGGCATCGAACTGCCGATGCCGGGCCGCCACAACGTCCAGAACGCGCTCGCCGCCGTAGGCGTGGCGGTGGAGATGGGCTGCTCGGAAGAGTGCATCCAGACCGGCTTCTCGAAGTTCGGCGGCGTGAAGCGCCGCTTCACCAAAGTGGGCGAGATCGAAGTCGAGGGCGGAACCGTAACCGTGATCGACGATTACGGGCACCATCCGGTCGAGATTCGCGCCGTGCTCGCCGCCGCGCGTGAGGGCGTGAAGGGCCGCGTCATCGCCGTGGTCCAGCCGCACCGCTTCACGCGCCTGCGCGATCACATGGAAGACTTTGAAGGCGCGTTCAACGATGCCGACGTGGTCTATGCCGCCCCGGTCTATGCGGCAGGCGAGCAGCCGATCGAAGGCGTCGATTCCGCGCAGATGGTCTCGGGCATGAAGGCGCGCGGACACCGCTCGGCGCAAGTCGTTGCCGGGCCAGACGCCCTTGCCGAGGCGCTCGCGACCTCGATCCAGCCGGGCGACATGGTCGTCTGCCTCGGAGCGGGCGACATCACCAAGTGGGCCGCCGGGCTGGCGGATGCGATCCGGGCGCGGAGGGCCGCTTGAGCGAAGCCGCGCACCTTCCGCAGGTCTCCGGCAAGCTGAAAGCCGATGCGCCGCTGGCCCCGCTCGTCTGGTTCAAGTCGGGCGGCGCGGCGGAGTGGCTGTTCGAGCCGAAGGATCTGGCCGACCTGCAAGGATTCCTGCGCGATCTCGATCCCTCGGTTCCGGTCATGGCGCTTGGCCTCGGCTCCAATATGATCGTGCGCGACGGCGGCGTTCCCGGTGTGGTGATCCGCCTGGGCAAGGCTTTCGCGAAAGTCACCTTCGTCGATGACGTCACGCTGGAATGCGGCGGCGGGGCCAGCGGCATTCTCGTCTCCTCGACCGCGCGCGACAACGGCATTGCCGGTGTGGAATTCCTGCGCTCGATTCCCGGCACCGTCGGCGGCTTCGTGCGCATGAACGGCGGCGCCTATGGCGGTGAGGTCAAGGATATCCTGATCGATTGCGACGTGGTGCTGCGCGACGGTTCGCTGGTCACGCTGGGCAATGCCGACCTCGGCTATACCTATCGCCATTCCGAATTGCCTGAAGGCGCCGTGGTCGTCGCCGCGCGCTTCAAGGGGCGCCCCGGAGAACCGGAGGCGATCCAGGCCGAGATGGACCGCATTTCCGCCAGCCGCGAGGCCAGTCAGCCGCTGCGCAGCAAGACCGGCGGCTCCACCTTCAAGAACCCCGAGGGCCACAAGGCCTGGCAACTCGTGGACGAAGCCGGTTGCCGGGGGCTGACTCTCGGCGGCGCGCAAGTGAGCGAGAAGCACACCAACTTCCTGCTCAACGTCGCCGACGCCACCAGCAGCGATATCGAGGCCCTGGGCGAAGAAGTACGCCGCCGGGTCAAGGAAAAGTCGGGCGTGACGCTCGAATGGGAAATCCAGCGGGTCGGACGATCCGTAGACAAGAAGTGAGTTGACGCAGTGACCCTCTCCAAACTCCACGTCGCGGTCCTGATGGGCGGTTGGTCGAACGAACGGCCGGTCTCGCTGATGAGCGGCGAGGGCGTGGCCAAGGCGCTCGAGTCCAAGGGCCACAAGGTCACCCGCATCGACATGGACCGCGATGTCGCGCTGCGTCTGTCGGAAGCCAAGCCGGACGTCGTGTTCAACGCGCTCCACGGCGCGCCGGGCGAGGACGGCACGGTGCAGGGCATGATGGACCTGATGGGCCTCACCTACACCCATTCGGGCCTCGCCACTTCGGTGATCGCCATCGACAAGGAACTGACCAAGCAGGCGCTCGTCCCCCACGGCATTCCCATGCCCGGTGGCCGCATCGTCGAGAGCGCGACGATCCACGAGCGCGATCCGCTGCCGCGTCCCTATGTGCTGAAGCCCGTCAACGAGGGGTCGTCGGTCGGCGTCGCCATCGTCACCGACGAAGGCAACTACGGCAATCCCATCGCGCCGGATGCCAAGGGCCCGTGGCAGGAATTCGACCGCCTGCTCGCCGAGCCGTTCATTCGCGGGCGCGAACTGACCACGGCGGTGATCGGTGATCGCGCGCTCCTGGTCACCGAACTCAAGCCCAAGTCCGGCTTCTACGACTTCGACGCCAAGTATACCGACGGCATGACCGAGCACGTCTGCCCGGCGGAAATCCCCGACGAGATCACGGCGGCCTGCAAGGATCTCGCCCTGCGCTCTCACCAGTTGCTGGGCTGCAAGGGCACCAGCCGCGCCGACTTCCGCTGGGACGACACGCAGGGCATCGAAGGTCTGTTCCTGCTGGAGGTCAACACCCAGCCGGGCATGACTCCGCTCAGCCTCGTCCCCGAACAGGCGCGCGCTTGCGGGATGGAGTACCCCGATCTCGTGGAAGCAATCATTGCGGAAGCGCTGGCAGACGCTGGAAAGGTCGCCAAGGGGGGCAAATGAGCCAGACGATCCGGCGCAAGCCGAAGACAGCGCGAAAGGCCGCAGCGGCCCAGAACACCAAGGCGAAAGTGCGTCAGGCCAAGGCGACCAGCGGCACTGCCGTCGATACGGTGATGAGCTGGCTGCCCTTCACCGAGGAGCACCTTCACAAGATCTTCCTCGTCGCCATCCTCGGCGGCGCGGGGCTGCTCGTCTGGGTCGTGGCCAATGCGGCAGGCGTGCCGATGCTGGCGGGCAAGCAGTTCGCGCAAGTCGCCGCCAATGCCGGGTTCGAGGTGAAGCGCGTCGAAGTGCGCGGGGTGAAGAATCTCAACGAGTTGAAAGTCTACGAGAAAGCCCTCGCAGAGCGCGACCGGGCAATGACCCAGGTCGATCTCGACGGGCTGCGCGGCGAACTGCTCGGCCTCTCGTGGGTCAAGGATGCACGCGTTTCAAGGCAACTTCCCGACACGCTGGTGATCGATATCGTCGAGCGCGAGCCGCATGCCGTGCTGCGCAAGGCTGATCGTTTCATGCTGATCGACGAGACCGGGCAGGAACTCGAAGCGATCAACCGCAAGGACGCCAAGGGCAAGCTGATCGTCTCCGGCCCTGGGGCGGGCCAGCAGGTGACGCAGCTTGGCCACTTGCTGGAAGCCGCGCCCGCGCTTCAGCCGAAAGTGCAGGAAGCCGAATGGATCGGCAACCGTCGCTGGAATCTGACGTTTCAGACCGGGCAGGTGCTGGCGCTGCCGGAAGGCGATACCGAATCCGCCAGCGCGCTGGTGACTTTCGCGCGGCTCGACGGCACCAACCGGCTGATCGGCGGCAAAGTGACGGCTATCGACATGCGGGCGAAGGACCGGATCTACTTGCGGGTGCCGGACGGCGAAGGACAGGAATTGGCAATGAAGGCGGGGGCAGTGCCGCATACGGGGACAGAAGCGAGCGGGGCCACGGCCGCCACCACTGCCGTCGCGGCGGAGGAGCAGTAATGGCGCCGCCGCGCATCACCCGCGTCTTCGGCGCGGTCAACATCGGCTCCTTCCGCATTTCCGCGATCGTCGCGGGCATGTCGGAGATGGGCGACATGATCGTGCTCGGCTCCGGCCATCGTGCCAGCCAGGGCATCAAGCGCGGCTATGTCACCGACATGGCGGCAGCGACTTATGCGGTGCGCGATGCCATCGACCGGGCCGAGAAGATGGCCGATACCAGCGTGTCCAAAGTCTGGATCGGCTGTTCGGGCGCAGGGCTCGCCAGCCGGATCGACCAGTTCGATGCCGAGATCGGCGGGCGCCGCATCGAGCAGGAGGACATCGATCAGCTGCTGATCTCGGCACGGGAAGTGATCCAGCCGGACGGCCGCATGGTGCTTCATGCGCAGCCCGCGCAATATCGCCTCGACGGCGCCCATGGCGTCGGCAATCCGACCGGCCTCCATGCCGAGCGGCTCGGCGTCGATATCCACATCGTGCTGGCCGACGGTGCGCCGATCCGCAATCTCACCGAGGCGGTGCAGTGCGCCCATCTGGAGGTCGAGGCGGTGGTCGGCTCGCCTATCGCGGCGGGGCAGGCCTGCCTCTCTCCCGAGGAGCGCGATCTCGGTGTCGCGCTGGTCGAATTCGGCGCGGAAGTCACCAATGTCGCGGTCTATTCGCATGGGCTCCTGATCGACATGATCTCGATCCCGATGGGTTCTGCGGACATCACCGACGCGGTCGCCTCCGCCTTCGGCATCCGTCGCTTCCAAGCCGAGCGCCTCAAGTGCGTCAACGGCTCGGCCATCGCCAGCCCGCACGATCACCGCGAGATGATTCCCGTCAATGCGCCGGGCGAGGAGGGCACCGGGCCGATCGCCCGCCACGCCGACGACAAGAACCGCATCCCGCGCGCGGAGTTGATCGGGGTGATCACCGGCCAGCTCGGCATCCTGATGGAAGAAATCAACAAGGCGCTCAAGTTGATGCGTTTCAACGCCCAGCGCGGCAAGCAGGTGGTCTTCACCGGCGGCGGCGCGGAGCTGGTGGGCCTGGCCGACTATGCGCAGGCCGCACTCGGGAAGCCGGTGCGAATCGGCCGGGTGCCGCATCTTTCCGGGCTCGCCGAAGCGCACGTGAAACCGGGCTTTTCCACGCTGGCGGGCCTCGTCCTCTACGCCGCCGCCGATCCCATCGACATCCGCACGTTCGGCAAGAACCGCCAGGGAACAGTTCGTTACAGCGGCTTGGGTGTCGTCAATCGCGTCTATAGAGCTTTGAGAGAATACTTTTGAGCACTTTGGCCAGTCGTGCAATTCCTGCGACGCGGACGCCGCAATTGGCGGGAATTGGCGGTTTCGCCTGTGGACAACAGGGCTCCACGCTTTGCCTTGACAGAGGCTGGCGTGCAATCAGGCTAGTCAAGGTAAATTTCTTCGCGCACGTGCCTGCCAGGAGAACGAAATGAGCATCAACATCGGACCGCCGGCGATCGAAGAGCTTCGTCCGCGGATTGTCGTCATCGGCGTGGGCGGTGCCGGCGGCAACGCCATCGCCAACATGATCCAGGCCCAGATCGAGGGCGTGGACTTCGTCGTCGCCAATACCGACGCCCAGGCGCTCAACAATTCGATCGCGGAAACGCGCATCCAGCTCGGTCCGGAAATCACGCAGGGCCTGGGTGCCGGCGCGCGTCCGGAAGTGGGCCGCGCAGCCGCGGAGGAAACCATCGAGGACATCGAGCGCCTGCTCGAAGGCGTCCACATGGTGTTCATCGCCGCCGGCATGGGCGGCGGCACCGGCACCGGCGCCGCGCCGATCATCGCGCAGGCCGCGCGCGCCAAGGGCGTGCTGACCGTCGGCGTGGTTTCCAAGCCCTTCATGTTCGAAGGCACGCGCCGCATGCGCTCGGCCGACGCGGGCATCGAGGAGCTTCAGAAGCACGTCGATACGCTGATCGTCATTCCGAACCAGAACCTGTTCCTGGTCGCCAAGGCGGAAACCACCTTCAAGGAAGCGTTCTCGCTGGCCGACGAAGTGCTCCAGCAGGGCGTGCGCTCGATCACCGACCTGATGATCATGCCGGGCCTCATCAACCTCGACTTCGCGGACGTCCGCTCGGTCATGGGCGAGATGGGCAAGGCGATGATGGGCACGGGCGAGGGTGAAGGCCCGAACCGCGCGCTCGAGGCGGCCGAACGTGCCATCGCCAACCCGCTGCTCGACGGCGTGTCGATGCAGGGCGCCAAGGGCGTGATCATCTCGATCATCGGCGGCGACGACATGAAGCTGCTCGAAGTCGACGAAGCCGCGAACCACATCCGCGAGCTGGTCGATCCCGATGCCAACATCATCTGGGGCTCGGCCTTCAACCCCGATCTTCAGGGCAAGATCCGCGTCTCGGTGGTCGCCACCGGCATAGAGCAGACGACGGAAATGGCCGAAATTGCCTCGCGCCCGCTGAACCTCAGCACTTCGCGCGGCCCGGTGCGCCCGATGGTCTCGCGTCCGGTGCCCAGCGCGCCGGCTCCGCTCGTCACCCCGGCTCCGGCCGCTGCCGTTCCTCCTGCGCCTGCCGCTCCGGCTTCCGAACCGTTCGAGCTTTCGACGCCCGCCCCGGAAGCGGCCGAGCCCTTCGAACTGGAACTGGGCGCCAGCCAGGAAGTCGAACAGGAAGCCCCCGTCGCTTATGCCGGACTGCGCAATGGCGGTGCGGAATCGCTCGATCGCGCCGCCGCGCAGGCGCCCGCTGCGCCGCATTATTCGGCGCCTCAGCACGCGGCCCCGCAGTTCTCTGCAGGCGCCCAGCGCGAGCAGGACGAATTGCGGCTGAACGGCGGCCAGGCCGTCTCCCGTGCGCCCGAGCCGGCCCCGGCTCCGGCGCCGGTTCAGCCCGCTCCGGCCCGGCCGGCAGGTGGAAGCACTCTGTTCGAGCGCATGACAAGCCTGTCCCGCCCCAAGGCGGCTCCGGCAGAGCCTGCGGGCGACGATGACGACGGCGGTTCGATCAGCATTCCGCGTTTCCTCGGCCGTCAGAACAACCAGTAAGGACGATGGGCGGAAAGCCGGTCTCCCGTCACGCCAGAGAGTGACGGGACCCGATTTCCGCCCGTTTTCGCAAGGTTCATGATCGGCCGGGCATAGGCGGAAGACCGGTCTTGTGCAGGTCGGCACAGTGAAGAGTGGCGAGGCCCGAGTGCGTTCGGGCCTTCGCGCGTATAAGAGAAGGTTGCGCGGGTTTTGCGGTTACGTCAGCGGGTTTCGAGCAAATGGCTGGTCTCGGCCGCCACCTCCGTCGCGCTGGCCGTGCCTGCCTTGGCTCTGTCGTCCGCCGCTTTTACCGCGTCTGCCGCACCGGTGGTCCAGGCGCTGCCGAGTGCCGACCAGCAGAAACTGCAAGCGGCGCTGGCACGGTTGGGCCGCGATCCGCGCGACGTTTCGGCGCTGATCGATGCGGGTGACGCGGCGCGTAAACTCGGCGATTTCGACGCCGCGATCGGGTTCTACCGCCGTGCCGACGAGATCTCCGGCGGCAACGCGCGGATCAAGGCGGGGCTTGCGGCCTCCCTGGCGCAAAGCGGGGATCCGGTGGCGGCCCTGCCGCTTTTCGCGGAAGCCGAGCGGGCTGGAGCCAGCACGGCGCAACTGGCCGCCGACCGCGGGCTGGCTTACGACCTCGTGGGCGACAATGCAGCGGCGCAGCGTTACTATATGCTGGCGATCGGCGGCGTGAACGATGAGGAAGTACGCATGCGCCTGGCCATCAGCCAGGCCATCGCGGGCGATGCGAAGGCTTCGGAAGCGACGATCATGCCGCTGCTGCGCAAGCAGGACAAGCCGGGCTGGCGCACGAGGGCTTTCTCGCTGGCGATCGCGGGAGACACCAAACAGGCGGTCGAGGTCTCGAACACGATACTGCCGCCCCAGCTCGCGCAGAACATCGCGCCTTACTTGCGCTATATGCCACGCCTGACCCGCGCCCAGCAGGCGGCGGCGGCGAACCTCGGCAAATTCCCGCGCGCTTCTGAAATCGGCAACGACGATGCGCGGATCGCCGCCTACAAGTCGCAGCAGATCGCCCGAGCGGACGCCAATCTCGTGCCACGCGGCGAAGCGCTTGGCAGCGGCAGTTCGGCCGCAGCCGCTCGCCCGGCGAAGACATCCACAAACACCAGGAAGGGCGGCTCCCGCACCGGCGCGCGGGTCGCGTCTGCACCTGCGACCGGTTCCTATCGTCTCGGCGCGGGACGCGCCAATTCCGCGCGGACGACCGCGCCAAGCGCCGGAGCGGAGCCCGCGCGGGTAGCTCCGCCCGAGCCGATGCCGACGATCGAACGCGGCGCCGCCGCGACGGGCGAACTGCCGCCGATCCATGCCAAGCCCGCCGTATCCGCGGCTTCCCAGGCCGTAGCGTCACCCGCTCCGATCGCGTCCGCGTCCAGTCGCGCTCTGCCCGTCGCAACGCCGACCTCGACAGTCCCTCCCTCGACAGTCCCTCCCTCGACAGGCCCGACCTCGACAGCACCTGCCGCACCGGCGCGTGTGGCAGGCACTCTCGCTCAGGCCGTGCCCGCCAAGCCGACGGTCGCGGAAGCGCCGCCCGAACCCAGCGCGCAGCAGCTCTCGCTGGAGCAGATCTTCGCGGATCTCGGCAAACCGACGATGCAGATCATGCCCGCCGTCGGCGCTGTCGACATTCGGCAGATCGAGCCGGCTCGTCCGCCGGCCCCGAAGATCGAGGCACCCAAGCCCGATCCGGAAGCGCCAAAGCCGGCGGAGAAGTCGGCCGCCAAGGCCGATCCCAAGGAGAAATCGAACGCCAAGGCCAATGCCAAGTCCGTCGAGGACGAGGAAGCCGCCGCCGGCAAGGCAAAGCCCAGGACCAAGGCCGAAATCGCCAAGGCCAAGGCGGAAGCCGCCAAGGCCAAGAAGCCGGCTCCGCCGTCGCATCCCAGCCGCATCTGGGTGCAGATCGGGGTGGGCCGGAACAAGGCGGCGATCGCATTCGATTGGCGCCGCTACACCAAGCAGTCGCCCGCGCTGTTCAAGGGGCGCGAGGTCTACGTCAGCGAAATGGGGCGCACGAACCGCATGCTCGTGGGACCGTTCGCCACCCAGAAGGCAGCCAGTGCCTTCATGGCCGATGCCCGCAAGCAGGGCTTCTCCGATGCCTTGCCCTGGACCAGCCCCGCCGGCCAGGTCGTCGATCCGCTCTCCGCCGATTGACGGAACCGTGCGGGTTCGCCGGAGCGCTCCAGCGCGCCGCGATGTCATCGAAGCGTCGGAAATCGAGAGCGTTTCGCCTTATCCACATCCTGTAAACAGGCTTGTGCAGTTTTGCGCAGGCGATCGCATGACCCGGATTGTGCTTGCCCCCTCTGGCGAAGCATCCATGGCACCTCGCGTCGCGGAGGGCAAATGTCGGAAATCATGAGAACGGTACAGGACGACATCGGCCGGGAGGACGAATCCGCTCCGATCGAAATGCTGGCGTCGCTGTTCGAGGCCCGCGACTGGGCGTTCGACCACGCCGGTGAGGACGAGATCTCCGCGGAAGTGAAGGGTGCCTGGGCCACTTATCAGATCCAGGCGGTCTGGCGGGCGGAGGACCGGGTCTTGCAATTGCTCTGCCTGCCCGACATCCGCGTCGCCGACAGCAAGCGGCAGGCCATGTTCGAGGCTTTGGCCCTCATCAACGAGCAGATCTGGGTCGGCCATTTCGACACCTGGTCCAGCAGCGGCGTGGTGCTCTATCGCCACGGGTTGATGCTGGGCGAGGACGGGCTGCTCGGACCCGGCCAGGCGCAGACCGTGGTAGAGGCCGCGATCGAGGAATGCGACCGGTTCTATCCCGTTTTCCAGTTCATCCTCTGGGGCGACAAGACGCCGACCGAAGCATTGGCCGCCGCGATGATCGACGCGGCCGGAGAAGCCTGATGCGGTTCGGCGCGTTTCGGTGCTTCGCTCACCCCGGGCAATGACGGCGGCGGCTATCCTGCCTTACGGACTTGGCAGCTTTCCGGCGCTTCCCTAAGCGCAATGCACGGTGCAATGGAGCGCGTATTTCCGCGTAAGGGGAACGAGATGGATCGCTTTGAGAACATCCTGCTGGTCGGTTGCGGTAACATGGCCGGCGCCATGCTCGAGGGCTGGCTGAACGGCGGCATTCCTGCGGAACGCTTCACTATCGTCGATCCGCGCCGCGCCGAAGCGCCGCAAGGCGTGACCCTGCTGCAGGACCTGCCGGGCGAGGGGCATTTCGACGCCGTCATGCTCGGCATCAAGCCGCAGGGACTGGATGATGCCGCCCCCGCGATCGCCCCTCTGGTCGGGCCCCGGACGGCGCTCTTCTCGATCCTCGCCGGAGTGGAGTTCGACAGCCTCGCCGCGCGTTTCCCGGATGCCGGAGCGATCGTGCGGATCATGCCCAATCTGGCCGCCGCCATTGGCAAATCGCCCATCGCGCTCGATTCGCGCGGGCTGGACGAAAGCGGCCGTGCTGCCGTCACTGCGATGATGGCGCACCTGGGCACGCCGGAATGGCTGGCGGAAGAGGCCCTGTTCGATTCCGTGACCGCTCTGGCCGGGTGCGGTCCTGCTTTCGTCTACCGGTTCATCGACGCTCTCGCCGCAGGCGGAGCCGCGCTGGGCCTCGATGAAGGACAGGCGCAGCGGCTTGCCGTGGCGATGGTCGAAGGCGCGGCCCAGCTTGCGGCCGCTTCGCCGTTGTCACCCGGCGACCTGGCGGACAAGGTCGCCAGCCCCGGCGGATCGACCCGTGCCGGCATGAACGTGCTCGACGCGGACGCCGCGCTGACGCGATTGATCGCCGCCACGATGGCCGCCTCGCGCGACCGCAATGCCGAAATGGCCGCAGAGGCGCGCCAGGGCTGAAGTTCTCACTCTTCGCTTCCGGCAATTTTTTACATTTTGACACAATGTAGATGGACCGGTTTTCCTTGAATTCCCGCTGCGGACAGCCGATATTCCAGCCAGTCGGGCGCTGCATTTCGCTGGCGCCCGCGTAAGGGAGTTTGAAATGGCGAATTGGAACGACCCCCAGCCCCGCACGGGCTTCGGTGCGTCTCCGAGCCTTGACGGACGCGAAGCCGGCCGGGCCACGTATGACGCGGGCCTGCGCAGCTACATGCTGTCCATCTACAACTACATGGCCTCGGGCGTGCTGCTTTCGGGTATCGTGGCGCTGGTCTTTGCGAATTCCGGCATGGCCATGCAGGTTTTGACGACGCCGCTGCGCTGGGTTGTCATGCTGGCACCGCTCGGGTTCGTGATGGCGATGAACTTCGGCCTGAACCGGATGAAGACCTCGACGCTGCAGATGCTCTACTGGGCCTTCTGCGTGGTCATGGGCCTGTCGCTCTCGACGATCTTCCTGGCCTTCACGGCTACCTCGATCGCCACCACCTTCTTCGCGACGGCAGCCTCGTTCGCGGGCCTCAGCCTGTTCGGCTACACCACCAAGAAGGACCTCTCGGGCTTCGGCACGTTCCTGATCATGGGTCTGTTCGGCATTCTGATTGCAATGCTGATCAATATCTTCGTGGGTTCGACCGTGCTCCAGCTGGCGATCTCGGTGCTGGGCGTCCTGATTTTCGCGGGCCTCACCGCCTACGACACGCAGATGCTCAAGAACCAGTACGCGCAGCTTCGCGGCACCGAATTCCTCGGCAAGGCCGTGATCATGGGCGCGCTCAGCCTCTACCTGGACTTCATCAACATGTTCCAGTTCCTGCTGAGCTTTCTGGGCGATCGCCGATAATCCACCGTTTTTCGACGGATGAAACGATCATGCCCGGTGCGATTCGTCGCACCGGGCATTTTCATTGGACTCGAGTCGATATAGAATCCCGCTCATTCTGAGAACTGGAGTGTCCGGGGTGGTTAACCTGAAGAAAAGAGGCCTTTTGCGCGGTCTCACGTTGATGGCGGGCTCGCTCGTCGCCGTGCTGTCGGGCTGCGGTCCCAAGAAAGTCGCCGTCGCGCCGCCGCCCCCGCCGCCGGTGGTGGTCATCCCGCCGCGGCCGATGCCGCCGCTGGGCGCCTCGCCCAACATGGTCGTGCCGGCCCTCGCCGTCGACGGATCGCGCCGGACCGTCAACACCGGGATTTCTTCCGCCCAGGCCCTGTGGAACTTGCGCTCGGCCTACAATGTGGCCGCGCTCAATTGCATCGGGCCGCAGTACGAGCCGATCCTCAGCGGCTACAAGGACTTCCTGAAGAAGCACGGCAAGACTCTGACGTCGACGAACAAGGCGCTGGACAAGGAGTTCAAGACGCGGTTCGGTGCCAAATCCGTGCGCGAGCGTGAGGCTTACCAGACCCAGGTCTATAACTACTTCGCCCTGCCGCCGGTGGTGCCGGCGCTTTGCAACGCGGCTATGGGGCTCGCCGTCGAACTTCAGGCGGTTCCGGCCGGGCAGTTGGACGGGTTCGCGATGACCGGTCTCGCCAAGGCGGAAGCGCCGTTCAAGGAATTCTTCAACAGCTACGACCAGTACCGCGCCGACCTGGCGGCCTGGGAAGCGCGTTACGGTGCCGGGGCGGCCGCGAGCGCCGGCAGCGGGGCTACCCCCGTGGCTTCGGCCGGCAATCTGGCGCAGCCGGCTTACGCCCGCTGAGCCCTGTTGGAGCCCGCATCATGTCGGTTCCGCCGAGCTGACCGCCGCGACTGCATTTTTGCTCTTTCCTGGGGAAGAGCACTTCGCTAAGGGGACGCCTCGCGGAACGCTGGGCGTCCTTGCGAAAATACTGGAACGGGGCCGTAGCTCAGATGGGAGAGCGCGTCGTTCGCAATGACGAGGTCAGGGGTTCGATCCCCCTCGGCTCCACCAGTATGACAATCTGAAGCGATCCGGGCCTTCCCGGGTCTCCCCCGGCATGAGGCGTTTGACGCGACATGGCCGGGTTTTTTGTTTATCTGCGATGGCAGGATTGGGGCGCAACGCCGCCGCTCCTGGCAGATGAACGTCTTTGACCGCGCCGGAAACCTATACGATGCACTTTCTCGACCAAGCCAAGATCTACATCCGTTCCGGCGGCGGCGGCCCCGGCGCGGTATCGTTCCGGCGCGAGAAGTACGTGGAGTACGGTGGTCCCGACGGCGGCAACGGCGGCAAGGGCGCCGATATCGTGTTCGAGGCCGTTGCCGGTCTCAATACCCTCATCGACTTCCGCTACACGCAGCACTTCAAGGCCCCGCGCGGCGGCCACGGCATGGGCAAGAACCGCAACGGCGCGGCGGGCAAGGATCTCGTCATCAAGGTGCCGGTCGGCACCCAGATCGTCGATGACGAGGACCGCGAGACCGTTCTGGCCGACCTCACCGAAGCCGGCCAGCGCGTGGTCCTGCTGGAAGGTGGCATGGGCGGGCGCGGCAATGCCAGCTACAAGACCTCCACCAACCGTGCGCCCCGCCAGCATCAGCCGGGCATTCCGCCGCAGGAGATGTGGGTCTGGCTGCGGCTGAAGCTGCTGGCCGACGTCGGCCTGGTGGGCATGCCGAATGCCGGCAAGTCGACGTTCATCAACAAGCTCTCCAACGCCAAGGCGAAAGTCGGCGACTACGCCTTCACCACGCTGCGGCCGCAGCTGGGTGTCGTCACGCACAAGAACCGCGAGTTCGTGCTGGCCGACATCCCCGGCCTGATAGCCGGCGCCGCAGAGGGGGCAGGCATCGGCGACCGCTTCCTCGGCCATATCGAGCGTTGCCGCGTGCTGGTCCATCTGATCGACATTTCGAACACCGATCCGGTCGAGGCGATGCACGTCGTCGAAGAGGAGCTTGAGGCTTACGGCGGCGATCTGGAAGGCAAGCCGCGTCTCGTCGCGCTCAACAAGATCGACCTGGTCGACGATGAGCTGGCAGCTGCCTATGCCAAGGAACTGCTGAAGGCTGGCGCTCACGAGGTATTTCCGATCTCGGGCGCGACCGGCAAGGGCATGTCGAAGCTGCTCGATGCGGTTATCGAGTATCTCCCCGCCGCGACCGTGACCGAGCGTCCCGAAGGCGAGCGCGAAGAGGCTGACGACAAGCCCTGGTCGCCGCTCTGATGCTCGTCCGGTCCGGCGCCTGACCCAAGTCCGGATGAAACCATCAAGGGATGGTTTCCTCAGGGATCAGGCGAATGTTGGCAGGCAGGCCCGTGCTCGCTAGGCCAGGGTGATGAAGATTGCGCAGACGCTTCTCGCCCTGGGGCTTTTCCTGGCTTCGCCTGCCGCCATGGCCTTGCAGGCATCACCACCGGAGGTCGAAGGGGCGCGAATCGAGATCGGCACCAGCTACCGTTTCCATTCGTTCGTGCTCGACGACACGCGTGAGGTGAATGTGTGGCTGCCGGTCGGCTACGACAAATCTCAGGATCGCTATCCGGTCCTCTACCTGCTGGATGGCGGGCTGGACCAGGATTTCATCCACATCGCGGGCCTCGGCCACCTTGCCTCGCTGAGCTGGACGTATGGCCCAATGATCGTGGTGGGCGTGCAAACGAACGACCGCCGTGCCGAACTGACGTCGCGTCCCACCGACTCACGTTACCTCTCCGCCTTCCCTGAAAGCGGGGGAGCCGACAAGTTTCGCCAGTTCCTGCGCGAGGAAGTCATACCTTTCGTCGAAAAGCGCCTGCGCACCGGAAAGCGCCGTGCGATCATGGGCGAATCGCTGGCCGGGCTGTTCGTCGTCGATACGCTGCTGAGCGAGCCTGGGCTTTTCGACGATTACGTGGCGATCAGCCCCAGCCTGTGGTGGGACGACCGCCGCCCGCTCGCCGCCCTGGATCGCACCGCTCGCCTGAAGGACGTGAAGGACAAGCGCCTCTACCTGGCGGTCGGCGACGAAGGCGGGACGATGCAGGACGGGATCGACAGGCTCCGCGCTTTCATGGCCCGCCAGCCTGCGGGTCGGGTGACTTTGCGCTACGACGATTTCAGCAAGAGCGCTTCGCACGCCACCATCTATCACCATGCGGCGGAAGACGCCTTGCGCTGGCTCTATCCGGCCCCGCCTTACGAAGGCGGGGGTACGCCGTGGTTCATGATCGAGGGCGCCTTGCCGCCGCCCGCGAACTGATCGACGAAGCATCGCCCGGTCGGCAGCATCCGATGGAGACCGGCGCATGATTACGTCCTAAGGGACAGGCATGAGCACGAATACCGCCCCGCTGACACGAAGACCCGTCGACGGTCGCGCAGCCTTTTTCATGGTCGGTCTTTGCGCGATCTGGGGCATGCAGCAGACGGCATTGAAGGCAGTGGCATCGGACATGGCGCCGGTCCTGCAGATATGCGTGCGCTCCGGCGTGGCGGCTGTCTTCATCGCCGCATTGGTCTTCGCACGGGATGAGAATCGCGCCCTGCGCGGCGGAACCTGGAAACCGGGCTTGGCGATCGGCGCGTTGTTCGCGCTCGAATACCTGTTCATGGGCGAGGGGCTACGCTTCACCAACGCCTCGCACATGGGCATCTTTCTCTACACCGCGCCAATCTTCACGGCCCTCGGTCTTCATTTCCGGCTGCCGGAGGAGCGTCTGAGCCCGCTGCAATGGCTGGGTATCGTGACCGCATTCGGCGGGGTGGCGGTTTCCTTCCTCGGCGGCGCAGGAGATGGCCCCGCGCGCAGAACGGCCTGGATCGGCGACCTCATGGGCATCGGCGCCGGTGCGGCCTGGGGCGCCACGACCCTGACCTTACGGTTCTCCCGCCTCTCGCAAGCGCCCAGTTCGGTGACGACGCTCTACCAGTTGCTCGGCGCTTTCGTGCTGCTGGGTCTGCTTGCACTCGGCACCGGCCAGACCGCGATGACGGTCACCCCGCTGCTGGGCCTGAGCATGGCGTTCCAGATCGTCTTCATGTCGCTCATCAGCCTGCTGGTCTGGTTCGGAATGCTGCGCGTCTATCTCGCCTCGCGCCTTGGCGTGCTGTCGTTCATGACGCCGCTGTTCGGTGTCGTCTTCGGGGTCGTGCTGCTGGGCGAGCGGCTGGAGCCGGCCTTCATCGGCGGCGCGGTGATGGTCATGGCAGGTATCCTGCTGGTCAGCGGACACGAGATGGTCCGTGCAAGGCAGGCGAAGCGCGCAGCTTCGATGGGGTAGACGGCGCGCACTGTCGCTCGGTAACCCAATGGGGAGGGCGCTTTCTCTCGCAAGTGCTTTCCACGGCGCGGCATCTGTCCTAGAGGCTCTGCCTCCATGCCTATCTCGCGCCTTTCCGATCTCTCCGACAGAGCCCTTGCACCTCGCCTTGTCATCAAGGTGGGCTCGGCGCTGCTCGTGGGCAAGGAAGGCGCGCGGCGGCGCTGGTTGACCGCGCTCGTTGCGGAGATCGCCGAAGCGCGGGCGCGCGGACAGGATGTGATCGTCGTCTCCTCGGGCGCGATCGCCCTGGGCGCGGCGACGCTGGGGCTGGAAAAGGGCGGGCGCGGTTCGCTGGCCGACGCGCAGGCTGCTGCCGCCGTCGGCCAGATCGCGCTTTCCGGGCTCTGGGCCGAACTGCTCGGCAGCCACGGCCTTACCGCCGCGCAGATGCTGCTGACGCTGGACGACCTCGAGGACCGCCGCCGCTACCTCAACGTCACCGCCACGCTTACGCGCCTGCTCGATGCAGGGGCGGTCCCGGTGATCAACGAGAACGATTCGGTCGCCACCCAGGAAATCCGCTTCGGAGACAACGACCGCCTTGCCGCGCGCGTCGCCCAGGCGGCGCAGGCGAGCGCGGTGCTGCTGCTCTCCGACATCGACGGCCTCTACGACCGGCACCCGAAGGAACCCGGCGCGCAGATGATCCCGGTCGTCGAGGGGGTGACGCGCGAAGTTCACGCCATGGCGAGCACCGAATCGAACTCCGGCATGGGTTCGGGCGGCATGGTCTCGAAGCTGCAGGCGGCCGAGATCGCGGAACTGGCGGGCATCTGCCTCGTCATCGGCAACGGCCAGCACGAACGCCCGGTCGCCCGTATCATCGGGGAAGGCATCGGCACCTTGTTCCTTCCCCGCCGCAGCGCAAGTGCGCGCAAGGCCTGGCTGGGCGGGCGCCTGCGGCTCAAGGGCAGCATCCATGTCGACGCCGGTGCCGCCGTAGCCTTGAGGCGGGGCTCGAGCCTGCTCGCCAAGGGCGTGACCGGCGTGGAAGGCCACTTCGACCGCGGCGATCCGGTGGCTATCGTCGATGCCGAGGCGCGCGTCGTCGCCCACGGGCTTTCCGAATATCATGCCGGGGAATGCGCTGCGATCCGAGGGCTTCACTCCAGCGAACAGGCCGAAGTGCTCGGTTATTCGCCCCGTTCATCCGTCGTGCATCGCGACCAGCTTGTTCTGAAGTGATGGAAATAGATCGTCCCACCATCGCGCTCACTGGCGCCACCGGCTTCGTCGGCCAATCTCTGCTCGATGAAGCCGTCGCCGCCGGGTACGACGTTCGCGCGCTCACCCGCCGCGAGCAGGAGCCGCGCGAGAACGTCACCTGGGTGCGCGGCGAATTGCGCGACACCGGTTCCCTGTCCGAACTGACGCGGGGCGCTGAAGCCATCCTGCATGTCGCCGGCGTGGTCAGCGCGCCGGACGCCGCCAGCTACGAAGTGGGCAACGTCACCGGCACGCTCAACCTCATCGAGACGGCGGTGGCCAAGGGTATCCGCCGCTTCGTCTTCGTCTCCTCGCTTTCGGCGCGCGAGCCGCAGCTTTCCGCCTATGGCGCCTCCAAGGCCAAGGCCGAGAAGTTCCTGCGCGCCAGCCCGCTGGACTGGACCATCGTGCGGCCGCCCGCGATCTACGGGCCGCGTGACAAGGAGATGTTCGAGCTGTTCCGCGCCGCGCGATGGGGCGTGGTGCCGGTGCCCAGGGGCGGCTCCGCCTCGATGATCCACGTCGAGGATCTCGCGCGCCTGCTGGTCGCGTTGGTGCCGGGGGGCGAGGACGTGACCGGCAAGCTCTTCGAACCCGACGACGGCAAGCCGCTCGGCTGGGACAATGTCGAGATGGCGCGCGCCATCGGCGCCGCCGTGGGCCGCCGCGTGCGGGTGCTCTCCCTGTCGGCGGGCGCGCTGAGCAAGGCGGCGAAAGTGGACCAGTTCCTGCGCGGCGACGGCGCGAAGATGACGGCGGATCGCGCGGCCTACTTCAGCCATCCGGACTGGGTGGTCAGCGCCGAGGCTGCGGTGCCGGCGTCGATCTGGCAGCCTCGTATCGATACGCGCGACGGGCTGCGGGCAACGGCCGAGTGGTATCGGGCGAACGAGTGGCTTTGAAGAAGCAGGAAGTCCCGGGGGATGATCCCCCAGACCCTCCGAATGTCGATGCTGCGGGCCGCCTATATGTCGGGCACTCCTTGCGGCGCCGCCGATAAGTCTCCCGACGCGGCCATGGGTGCGGGACGCCGTGGGCCAGCGTGACCTCGTCAGTAACGGGGGGCAGGGGTGATGACCCCTGCTTTGCCTTTTCTACTTGAACGGAACCGCCGCCTGCACGACGCCGGTGCAAGGCCCGAACCCGATCGAAACCGCGCCTTCCGCCACGAAGCGGCCCGAGAGCATGAGTTCGTCGCCGTCCTCGAGGAACGTGCGCGTCTCGCCCGTCGGCAGGGTCACCTTTTCGCGGCCGGAACGGGTGATTTCCATCAGGCTGCCCTGCGTGCCATGTTCCGGCCCGGAGATCGTGCCGGTGCCGAGCAGGTCGCCGGGGTTCATCTCGCAGCCGTTGGAAGCGTGGTGCGTGACCATCTGCGCGATGGTCCAGTACATGTTGCTGGCCGGGCCACGGCTGAGGCGCTCGGCAGGCAGACCCTGCTCGCGCATCTTCTCGGTGCTGAGGCGCACTTCGAGATCGAGCGAAAGCGCGCCTCCTCGCTGGTCGGCCTCGTCCCAGAGGTAGGGCAGGGGCCGGGGATCGCCTTCGGGGCGCGGGGGCTGCGCGATGCGGAACGGGGCGAGGGCTTCCATCGTCACGAGCCAGGGCGAGACGGTAGTGAGGAAATTCTTGGCGAGGAACGGGCCGAGCGGCTGGTATTCCCAGGCCTGCAGGTCGCGCGCGGACCAATCGTTGAGCAGGGTCAGGCCCGCGACATGGTCCAGCGCCGCCTCGATCGGGATCGGCTGCCCGAGTTCGTTGCCCTGCGCCATCCACACGCCGAGTTCGAGTTCGTAGTCGAGCCGCGCGATCGGTCCGAACGAGGGCCCTTCCGCATCTGGGGCCTTGGTCTGGCCGTTGGGGCGGATCACCGGGGCGCCGCTCGGCCGGACGGTGGAGGCGCGGCCGTGGTAGCCGATGGGGACGTGCTTGTAATTGGGCAGCAGCGGATTGTCGGGGCGGAACAGCTTGCCGATGTTGGTGGCGTGGTGGATGCCGACATAGAAGTCGGTGTAGTCCGCGATCCGCGCGGGCAGATGGAGCGTCGCCTCGGCCATGGGCACCAGCAGCGGCTCGACTTGCGGGCGCTCGGCGGCGCCTTTCGCCAGCAGCGCGGAAAGGCGGCGGCGCAAGGCGCGGCGAGGACCGGCGCCGAGTGCCAGCAGGGGGTTGAGCGTATCGCCCGAAGCGGCCCCGGCGGCTTCGAGTGCTTCTCGCTCAAGCAAGCCGGAGCCCGCCAGCGCGGCCAGATCGAGCACGCTGTCTCCGATCGCCACGCCGCCGCGCGCCGCTTCTCCCGGCCGGGAGAACACGCCCAGGGGCAGGTTTTGTATCGGAAAGTCGCCGTGGCCGTTCGCGCTTTCCACCCAGGAGCGCAGTGCGCCGTCATGGGTTTCGTCGATTGCGGCCATGGGTATCTCCTCTCGGGTCAGTGTCTTCGCGGGCTTTCCTAGCGGCTCGGCCGGGCGGCGTCACGGTCCCTCTTCGACATCGTCCCAGCCGTGGGTTTCCGTCATGAGGAAGGGCACCGGATCGCCGCGCGCATCGCGCGCGGGTCGGAAGCGGAAGCGTTCGGTTATGCGCTGGCAGGTTCCGGCGTCCACGTCGGGCCTGCCGCTGGAAGAAACCACGGTGCAACCGCTGACCCTGCCGTCCACGCCGATGCGGTAGCGGACGGTTATGTCTGCGCCTTCGCGCGCCTTGCGCAAGTCGGCGGGAAGATCCGAGAAGCGAATGCGGCCGGCGACCTGGCGGGGAAGCCTGGCCACGCCGGCGTTGGCACCTTGGCCATCGCCGCCCCTTCCGCCGCCGCCGCTTCCG
>NZ_ATHL01000018.1 GCF_000445125.1 Novosphingobium lindaniclasticum LE124 | reverse complement strand
GCTGACCTCCTGCATGCCATGCAGGCGCTCTCCCAGCTGAGCTAAGGCCCCGTCCATTTCAGCGGATCGCACCTGGGTGGACGAACCGGCCCCTCACTGCAGCGTAGCCGCTGCGGCGTGGGAGGCAGCCCTCTAGATCGGCTTTTTCGATCTGACAAGAGAAACATTCGCGGGTTTCGAAAGTTTATTCGGATACTGTGCTCATCGAGCCTTCGCATAGCGAGGACCGAGGTTCATCGAAGCGAAATGCCGTTTGGCGCAGTCAGAGAAAAGAGGCGAATGCGAAGGTGCGACAAGGGAGAGCGATCATGATTCGCAAACTGATGGCCGCCGCCGCCGTAGCTGGACTTCTGGCAGCTACCCCCTCCATGGCAGCAAATTCCTGCCGTGACGCCAAGGGCAAGTTCGTGCCCTGCAAGACCGTGGTCACGAAAAAGACCACGACGAAGGTCACGACGATGACGGTCAAGGGCAAGGACGGCAAATGCCGCTTCGCCTCCGGTCCGAAGAAGGGCCAGTTCACCAGGTGTCCTTGAGGGCAGGGTCGCGGTTCCGGAACTTGCCCGCAAGCTCCCGAAACAATCGGCAGCTCCGTTGGTACGCCGAAGATAGGCAATAAAAAACCCTCCCGAAGGGGAGGGCTTTTTCCGTCTCGGACGGACTTTCCGGAATTCCCCCCTCGATTTTCAAGAGCGGACGGAAAGCATCTGGGGGCCGGCAAACCGAAAGGATCGGTGCGCAGCCCCCGAACCGATTACTCGGCAGCCGCGGTGGCTTCTTCGGTAGCCGCTTCGGTGGTAGCAGCCAGAGTTTCCTCGGGCAGGGTCTCAACCGACTCGGTAGCAGCTTCGGTGGGCTTTTCGCCACCGCAAGCAGCGAGCGACAGAGCGGCAGCCGACGCGAACGCGGCAAAAGCAATCTTCTTCATGCGAATCCCCTTGCATTGTTTGGCGCATAGGCCAACGCTTGCAGGCAAGCCTGCGGTGCCATTCTTTAGACGAGACATTGGGCCAACGCAAATAGGAAGTAAGAGTGCGGAAATCCGCAGAAATCCTAGGGCTTGCGCACATATAAAGATATCTTTATATGCCCTCGCATGAAAATCGACCCGCTTCTGAGGGCTCTTTCCGAGCCGACGCGACTGCGCATCATGCGCCTGCTCGCGCATATGGAACTGGCGGTCGGAGAGCTTGCGCAAGTGCTCGGCCAGAGCCAGCCGCGGGTCTCCCGGCACGTCAAGATCCTGTGCGACGCGGGTCTCGCGCAGCGGCGAAAGGAAGGTAGCTGGGTCTTTCTCCGCACGGCGGTGAAGGAGAAAAGCGAGCCGCCGATGGGCGCCGCTGCCGCGCAGCTCCTGACGGTTGCCGAGCGAGACGATCCCGCCTTTTCCGCGCGCTGCGCCGAGGATCGCCGCCAGCTCGCTGCGATTCGCGATGCCCGCGAAGTGAGCGCCCAGAACTACTTCGCCGTCCATGCCGAGGAGTGGGACACGCTGCGCCAGCTCCACGGCGCCGACGGACCCGTGGAGAATGCCCTTCTGGCGGCATTCGGCCGGGAGAAGCTGGGCGCCCTGCTCGATGTGGGCACCGGCACCGGCCGCATGGCGGAGTTGCTGGCGGCACGCGCCCGCCACGTCACCGCGCTCGACAAGAGCCCGGACATGTTGCGAATTGCCCGCGCGCGGTTGCAATCTTTGCCGGCGGACAAGGTGTCGCTGGTCCAAGGCGACTTCACCAGCCTGCCCTTCTCCGCCGCCGACTTCGACACCGTGTTGTTCCATCAGGTCCTGCACTATGCGCAGGATCCCGGCATAGTCCTGGCCGAAGCGGCACGCGTCACGCGCGAAGGCGGGCGCATCGCCGTGGTCGATCTGGCCGCCCATGAGCGCGAGGAACTGCGCGAACGCCATGCTCATGCCCGCCTCGGCTTCTCCGACGAGCAGATGGCGGCACTGCTTACCGAAGCGGGTTTCGCGCCCGAACTGCCGACGATCCTGCCGGGAGACCCGCTTACCGTGAAGATCTGGACGGCCAGACGCCTGCCGACCGCTCCGCTTTCCGAGATTCAAGACAGAAAGACCGAACTGCCATGACCTTTGCCGAACGACCGGTCTCCGCTCCGCTGTTCGAAGACCTGCCCGGCGACATCTCCGTGTCCTTCGAATTCTTTCCGCCCAAGACGGAGAAGATGGAGGAACAGCTCTGGGATGCGATCACCCAGCTCGCGCCCCTCGATCCGAGCTTCGTTTCGGTGACCTACGGCGCCGGTGGCTCGACGCGCGAGCGCACGCATTCCACGGTGTCGCGGCTCGTTCGCGAGACATCGCTGGTTCCGGCGGCCCACCTCACCTGCGTCGGGGCCAGCAAGGACGAGATCGCCGAGATCGCCGACCAGTATTGGGAGGCCGGCGTGCGCCACATCGTCGCCCTTCGCGGCGATCCGCCGCCGGCCCAGGGCGGCGTTTTCACCCCGCACCCCGAAGGCTATAGCGGCGCTGCCGATCTCGTGGCCGGACTGAAGGCGCGGCACGACTTCGACATTTCGGTAGCCGCCTATCCCGAAATCCATCCCGAAGCGGCCAGCGCCGATGCCGATCTCGACAATCTGAAGCGCAAGCTGGACGCCGGCGCGAATCGCGCCATCACCCAGTTCTTCTTTTCGACGGACGCCTATTTCCGCTTCCTCGACAAGGCGCTGGCCGCTGGAATCGCCACGCCGATCCTGCCGGGCATCATGCCGGTGACAAGCTTCGCCGCGATTCGCCGCATGTCCGGCAACACCGAGATTCCCGGCTGGCTGGAGAAAATGTTCGAGGGTCTGGACGAACGCCCCGGCCCGCGCGCGCTGGTGGCCGCGGTCGCCGCCGCCGACTTGTGCCGCCGGCTCTACCAGGGCGGCGTGCGCGATTTCCACTTCTATACGCTCAACCGCGCCGAACAGGCCTATGCGATCTGCCAGCTCCTGGGCCTGCGCCCCAAGGCGGAAGCCTGAGCAGACTTGTCTCCGGACCGTTCGTGCAGCAAGGCGCGCGCGAACGGTTCGGCAGGACCGGGCCCGGACGGGCGATCAAGGATGAAGACCATGAGTGCCAGAGAACAGTTCCTCGCCGAAGCGGCCAAGCGCATCCTCATCACGGACGGCGCCTTCGGCACCGAAATCCAGCGCTGGAAGCTCAGCGATGCGGACTATGCCGGAAATCTCGGCCTCTCCCACGACCAGAAGGGCAACAACGACATCCTCGCCCTGACCAAGCCCGAAGTGCCCGAATCAATCCACCGCGCCTACTTCGAGGCCGGGGCGGACATCGCCGAGACCAATACCTTCTCGGCCAACCGCATCAGCCAGGCCGACTACGGGGCCGAGCACCTCGTGCGAGAGATCAACGTCGAATCGGCCAAGCTGGCGCGGCGCCTGGCCGACGAATACCAGGCCAAGGATGGACGCCCGCGCTTCGTGGCCGGCGCGATCGGGCCGACCAACAAGACGCTCTCGCTCAGCCCCGACGTCAACGATCCCGGTTATCGCGAGATCGGATGGGACGACCTGGTGGAGGTCTACAAGGAACAGGCCGCCGCCCTTGTCGAAGGCGGCGCGGACTTCATCCTGATCGAAACGGTGTTCGACACGCTCAATGCCAAGGCCGGGATCATGGCGGTGCGCCAGCTCGAAGCCGACCTTGGCCGTGAAGTGCCGATCATGATGTCGATGACGCTGACCGACCTGTCCGGCCGCAACCTTTCGGGCCATACGGTCGAGGCGTTCTGGCATGCCGTGCGGCACGCGAAGCCGGTGACGATCGGGCTGAACTGCTCGTTCGGCGCCACCCAGCTCCGCCCCCATGTGAAGACCCTGTCCGAGCTCGCGGACACCCTTATCATGATCTACCCGAACGCGGGCCTGCCCAACGAACTCGGACAGTACGACGAGATGCCCGAAACCACGGCGGGCTTCGTGGGCGAATGGGCGGTCGCGGGACAAGTCAACGTGCTGGGGGGCTGCTGCGGCTCCACGCCGGACCACATCGCCGCCATGGCGCAGAAGGTCGCCGGCCTCTCGCCGCGCAAATTGCCGGAACTGAAGCCGGTAACGCGCCTTGCGGGGCTCGAACCCTTTACCATGGCGGGCTGAGCCGATGACCGACTTTCCCATCTGGCGCATCCGGCCGGCCACCGCCGACGATGCCGAGGCGCTGGCGCTGGTGGCTTCCGCGACGTTCCTGGAAAGCTTCGCGGGCTTCGTGGACGGCGCGGGGATCGTCGCGCATTGCCGCAAGCAGCACACGGCGGAGAACTACCGCAAGTACCTGACGCAAGGCGCGAAGGCCTGGCTGGCCGAAGTCGAGCCGGGCCATGCCCCGGTCGGCTATGCTCTGATCTGCGCGCCCGAACTGGAACTCGCGCAGGAGGGCGATCTGGAATTGAAGCGCATCTACCTGCTCTCGCGCTTCCAGGGCTCGATGATGGCGGGCACCATGATGCGGATCGTGCGCGAGGCGGCTGCCGGACACAAACGCCTGCTGCTGGGCGTGAAGAACGACAACCACCGCGCCCTCGCCTTCTACGCCAAGCACGGCTTCCAGACGATCGGCACCCGGACTTTCGATGTCGGCGGCAAGACCTACGACGATTACGTGCTCGCCCTAGAGCTTGCGAACTGACTCAACGAGAACGACAGACCATGACCTCGATTCATTCCGGCGCCCGTTTCGTCAACATCGGCGAGCGCACCAACGTCACCGGTTCCGCCCGATTCAAGAAACTGGTCATGGCCGGTGACTATCCCGCCGCCATCGAAGTGGCCCGCCAGCAGGTGGAAAACGGCGCGCAGGTGATCGACGTCAACATGGACGAGGGCCTGCTCGACGCGGTCCACGCGATGACGACCTACCTCAAGCTGATCACCGCCGAGCCGGACATCGCCCGCGTGCCGGTGATGATCGACAGCTCCAAGTGGGAAGTCATCGAGGCCGGGCTCAAGTGCGTGTCGGGCAAGCCGATCGTCAACTCGATCTCGATGAAGGAAGGCGTCGAGCCGTTCCTGGCCCAGGCGCGCAAGTGCATGGAGTACGGCGCGGCCGTGGTCGTCATGGCCTTCGACGAGACCGGCCAGGCCGACACCCGCGAACGCAAGATCGAGATCTGCACCCGCGCCTATGACCTGCTGACCGGCATCGGTTTCCCGCCCGAGGACATCATCTTCGACCCCAACGTCTTCGCGGTCGCCACCGGCATCGAGGAGCATGACCGCTACGGGCTGGACTTCATCGAGGCGGTGGTCGAGATCCGCAAGGCCTGCCCGCACGTCCACTTCTCGGGCGGGCTTTCCAACCTCTCGTTCTCGTTCCGCGGCAACGAGACGGTGCGCCGGGCCATGCACTCGGTGTTTCTCTACCACGCGATCCCCGCCGGGCTCGACATGGCCATCGTCAACGCGGGCCAGCTCGACGTCTACGACCAGATCGACCCCGCCCTGCGCGAGGCCTGCGAAGACGTCATCATGATGCGCCGCCCCGGCGTGGGCGAGGACGGCAGGACGTCCACCGAACGGCTGATCGAACTGGCCGAAAGCTACAAGGGCAAGGACACCGTCGCTGAAAAGGCCGCCGAGGAATGGCGCGGCTGGGACGTGGTGAAGCGGATCGAACATGCGCTGGTGCGCGGCATCGATGCCTATGTGGTCGAGGATACCGAGGAAGCCCGCGTCGCGATCGCCGAGCGCGGCGGTCGGCCCATCGAGGTCATCGAAGGCCCGCTGATGGGCGGCATGAACGTCGTCGGCGACCTGTTCGGATCGGGCAAGATGTTCCTGCCGCAGGTCGTGAAGTCCGCGCGCGTCATGAAGAAGGCCGTGGCCCACCTCATCCCCTTCATCGAGGCGGAAAAGGACGCCAAGACCAAGGCGAAGGGCCGGATCATCATGGCCACCGTCAAGGGCGACGTGCACGACATCGGCAAGAACATCGTGGGCGTCGTGCTCCAGTGCAACGGCTACGAAGTGATCGACCTCGGCGTCATGGTGCCCTGGTCGAAGATCCTCGAATCGGCGGCCGAGAACGAAGCCGACATCATCGGTCTCTCCGGCCTCATCACTCCTTCGCTGGACGAGATGGTGACCGTGGCCGAGGAAATGCAGCGCGCGGAAATGAACATCCCGCTGCTGATCGGCGGCGCCACCACCTCCAAGGTCCACACCGCGCTGCGCATCGATCCGGCCTACAAGGGCCCGGTCGTCCATGTGCTGGACGCCAGCCGCGCGGTCGGCGTGGCCTCGCAGCTCCTTTCCGACACCCAGGCCGAGCCCTTCGTCGCCTCCGTGGCCGACGAATACGAGAAGGTCCGCGTCGCCCGCGAAGGCAAGGGCCAGAGCGAGCTGCTCTCCATCGCCGATGCCCGCGCCTACGGCTTCAGCGCCGACTTTTCGCAGAAGCCCGGCGCACCGCTCCAGCCGGGCCTCCATGTCTTCGAGGAATGGGATCTCACCGAACTCGTCGAGACTTTCGACTGGACGCCGTTCTTCCGCGCCTGGGAACTCGCGGGTACCTACCCCGCCATTCTCGACGACGACGTGGTGGGCGAAAGCGCGCGCAGCCTGTTCGCGGATGCCAAGGCGATGCTCGCCAGGATCGTCGAGGAAAAGTGGCTCACCGCCAAGGGTGTCTGCGCCTTCTGGCCGGCCGCGACCAAGGGTGACGACGTGATCCTCGGCACCGGCGCCATGGATCCGCAGGTCATCTACGACGCCATCCAGCAGGGCGTCCACGAAGGCCCCGACTTCGTGCGTCTGCCGTTCCTGCGCCAGCAGTTCAAGAAGAGCCGCGGCCCAAATGGAAAAGGAAGGGCCAACTACTGCCTCTCCGACTTCGTCGATCCGGCGGGCGACTGGCTGGGCGGCTTCGCAGTGGGCATCCACGGCATCGAACCGCACCTGGAACGCTTCCAGGCCGCGCACGACGATTACTCGGACATCCTGCTCAAGGCCCTGGCCGACCGTTTCGCCGAAGCCTTCGCCGAGCGTCTGCACAGCCACGTCCGCACCACGCTCTGGGGCTATGCGCCAGACGAACAGTTCACCAACGAAGCCCTGATCCGCGAGGAATATCGCGGCATCCGCCCGGCGCCCGGCTACCCGGCCTGCCCGGATCACTCGCTGAAGCCGATCCTGTTCGATCTGCTCAAGGCGCAGGACAACGCCGGGATCACCCTGACCGAAAGCCAGGCCATGCTGCCCACCGCTGCGGTTTCGGGCTTCTACTTCGGCCACCCGGAAAGCCAGTATTTCGGCGTCGCCCGCATCGGCCGCGACCAATTGGAAGACTACGCCGAGCGCCGCGATGTGGACCTCGCCGTAGCCGAGCGCTGGCTGCGCCCGAACCTGGACTGAGCTCAGCCGCCTCCCCCGGAGCCTCCCGCCCTCCGGCTCCCCTTCGTCATTACGAGGAGGCGACGCCGACGAAGCAATCCAGAGCGCCCCCCTTGGGTTGCTTCGTTTCGCTCGCGATGACGAGGGAAGTGTTGACGGCTGGTGCACGGCGCTTCCAGGGGCGCTCATGACCAGCTTCGTCTAAGCCCGGTTCCACGAGATGCTCACCTACCCATCGTCAAACCGCCCCTCGAGCATGTCCAAACCGCTCGAACATCGAGAGCCTCACCCCCAATCGCTCTCGCGCCACTACCGGACAGCCTCAGCCCCCTGCGATTTGACCGAAACGGAGGAAATCCTCCCTCCAGCGGTTTTCAGACCCGTCTCCGTTCTGCCATAAGCGTCCCGTGCCAGCTGCCGATCTCCTGCCTGATGCCCACGAAGCGCTCCACGCGACCTTCGGGTTCAATGCCTTTCGCGGCGTGCAGGAACAGGTCGTCACCCGTGCGCTCTCGGGCCGCTCGACCCTGGCCGTCATGCCCACCGGCGCGGGCAAGTCACTGACCTACCAGCTTCCGGCAGTGATGCTGGAAGGAACCTGCGTCGTCGTATCACCGCTGATTGCCCTGATGCACGACCAGCTGCGCTCTGCCACCGCCAACGGCATCCGCGCCGCCACCCTGACCAGCGCCGATGCCGATCGCGGCCTCACCATGGACCGCTTCCGCGCGGGCGAGCTGGACTTGCTCTACATCGCCCCCGAACGCGCCAGCCAACCGCATTTCCGCGAGCTGCTGGAACAGTCGCGCGTCGCCCTCTTCGCCATCGACGAGGCGCACTGCGTCTCCGAATGGGGGCACGATTTCCGCCCCGACTACCGGCTGCTGAGGCCGCTGCTCGAAGCTTTCCCCGAAGTCCCGCGCCTGGCGCTGACGGCCACGGCAGACCATCACACCCGCACCGACATCCTCGCCCAGCTCGGCATCCCCGACGAAGGCCTGATCGTCGCCGGGTTCGACCGCCCGAACATCCGCTACAGCATCCGCCCGCGCGACAATGCGATGCGGCAGCTGAAAGCGGTGATGGACGAGAATCCCGGCCCCGGCATCGTCTACGCCCCCACCCGCGCCCGCGTGGAACAACTGGCGGAAACGCTCGCCTCGGCCACCGGCCGCCGCGTCCTGCCCTATCACGCCGGGCTCGATCCCGAAGTGCGCGCCCGCAACCAGGCGGCCTTCGTCGCCTCGGAAGACATGGTCATGGTGGCCACGGTCGCCTTCGGCATGGGCATCGACAAGCCGGACGTGCGCTTCGTAGCCCACGCGGGCATCCCCAAGTCGATCGAGGCCTATTACCAGGAAACCGGCCGCGCCGGCCGCGACGGCGATCCTTCGGTGGCGGTGATGTTCTGGGGCGCGGACGATTTCGCCCGCGCCCGCCAGCGCCTGTCCGAGATCGAGCCGCACCGCCTGCAAAGCGAACGCCAGCGCCTCGATGCCCTGGCCGGGCTTGTCGAAACCGCCGAGTGCCGCCGCGCCGTACTCCTCCGGCATTTCGGAGAGACGCCGGCGCAGAGCTGCGGCAATTGCGACAACTGCCTTGAACCGGCGGGCGTGATCGATGTTTCCGAACTCGCCCGCAAGCTGCTCTCGGCGGTCTATCGCACCGGGCAGAGCTACGGCCTCGGCCATCTCGAAAAAGTGCTGACCGGCGCCAGCGACGACCGCGTGCTCCAGCGCGGGCACGACCAGCTTTCGGTCTTCGGAATTCTCTCCGCCGATGAGCAGCCGCTGCTCAAGCCTCTTGCGCGCGCACTCCAGGCGCGCGGCAGCCTGCTGCCGACCGAGCACGGTGGCCTTTCGCTGGGTGGCGACGCGCGCGAAATCCTCAAGGGCGAGGCGTCGGTGATGATCGTCGTTCCGCCGAAGCGCGAAAAGAAGAAGCGCGGCGGACGCGGCGCGGCCGACGGCGGCGCCAATCCCGTGGGCGATCCGCTGTTCGACGCCCTGCGCACCCTCCGCCGCGACCTGGCGCAAGAGGCCGGAGTGCCGCCCTACGTGGTCTTCCATGACGCCACTTTGCGCGAAATGGCCGCCGCGCGTCCTTCGTCGTTGGCGGAGCTGGGCGAGATCGGCGGCGTCGGTGCGCGCAAGCTGGAAGCCTATGGCGAGGCGTTTCTAGGCGTGCTGCGGCAGTTTTGACCCAACCCGGTTCGGCCGTCGTCCCGGACTAGATCCGGGACGACGATCTTTGCAAGCCATCGCCGTTACCGCCATTCGCCATCCGCCCGCCAAGGCGCTAAGAGGCCGCATGATCCGCATATTGATCGATGCCGACGCCTGCCCGGTGAAGGACGAAACCTACAAAGTCGCCGCGCGCTACAAGGTGCCGGTCGTGGTGGTGAGCAACAGCCCGATCCGCGTGCCGCCCTCGCCGCTGATCTCGCGCAAGCTGGTGAGCGACGCCTTCGATGCCGCCGACGACTGGATCGTCGAGAACACCGCGCCCGGCACCGTGGTCATTACCGCCGACATCCTGCTGGCGGACCGCTGCCTCAAGCAGGGTGCGGAAGTGCTGGCTCCCAATGGCAAGCCCTTCACCACGGCCTGCATCGGCGGCGCCATCGCCACGCGAGCGATCATGGCCGACCTCAGGGCCGGTGGGGACGTAGTGGGCGGGCCGCCGCCGTTCGGCAAGACGGACCGCTCGCGCTACCTCTCCAGCCTGGACCAGACGCTGGTGCAATTGCGGCGCCGGTTCCCGGCTTAATCTTCGCGAGTTAGAAAGAAACCGGGATCGCCCGCCGGAACGGCAGGTCCGGCGATGCGCGCGGCGGCTTCCTCGATCCGGGCATCGCTGCCGGTGTTCTGCTCGCGCGTCCTTGGTCTCCCGGCCGTTCCTGCCCATCAAGGTGGCCAACGGCAGGGAGGGAGGCAAGGCCCCGGCTATCGCTCTCGCGTTAACCAGGGCCGTGGAATGCATCAGAGCGGATTGTCGAGCTTGATGATCTCTTCCTCGCTCGCGCGCTGGGTGGTCTTGAGCTGGCGCGGTGCGGCAAAGCTGTCGAGCACCGGCTTGTCGCGGGCGTAGAGATCGTTGAACGGCTTGAGCTGGCCGTCGATCGAGCGGGCGTAGGTGAAATAGGTCAGGTAGGCCGGGAAAGTCCGGGTCATCTCGACCTTGGTATACTTGCCGGAGCGCGAGATCTCGGCCGCCTCGGTGGCCGACTTCTGCGCACCCAGGATCGCCATGGTCATGCCCAGTTCCACGGCGCGCTCGGTGCGGATGCAGCCGTGACTGAAGGCGCGCACTTCCGAGTTGAAATACTGCTTGGCGGGCGTGTCGTGGAAATAGATCGCGTGCGGGTTGGGCATGTCTATCTTCATCAGACCCAGCGAGTTGTTCGGCCCCGGCTGCTGGACGACGGTGATGGTGCCGTCGCCGTTCTTGGTGCCCTTGTAGCCTGCCGATTTCGCCCAGCCGGGGTTGTTCAGCACCTTGGCGCCAAGGCCTTCGCCCTTCACGATCGACTGCGGCACCGTCCAGGTGGGGTTGAACACCACGGCGCTCACCGTCTCGGCGAGCTGCGGCGTCGCCGTGCGGCCGGGCTTGCCGACGACGGTCTTGTAGCTGCGGATGATCTTGTTCTTGACCACCAGGCGAAGCTGGAACTCCGGAACGTTGGTCATGAGGTAGACGTCGCCCAGGTCGCGGGCCAGCCAGCGCCAACGGTCCATGTTGGCCTGGATCAGCGCACGGCGCGTCTTGTTGGCCATGGGCGTGGCATTGAGATCGGCCTTGAGCGCGGCATAGTCCGGATTGGTGGGCGCCAGCTTGGCGACCACACCGGCGACATCGTGCTCGGAAAGCGCCTGGGCCATGATCTGCGCGGTGGGCATGAGGTCCTGATCGGGATCGACGGCGAACCACTGCACGCGCGCGGTCATCGGCGTGCGGCCGTCGCGAAGATCCTCGATCAGCCAGCCGAACACGCGGCTGAACAAGGCGTCGAGTTCGTCGCCTTCACCCTTGGCGATGGCGGCGCGCAGGGCAGCCGGCTGATAGTCGCCCGGAACGAGGCCTTCCTTGCCGATGTATTCCACGGTCGAGAGCAGCGCCTTGGCGTCTGCCAGCGACCACGCCATGATCGGCTCGGCAAGGACCGCATCCTGCACCACCGGCTGCGAGATCATCGGAACGGGCGTCGGCACCGCTGTGGGCTGGACTGCCGGCTGGGCCGCAGGACGGCTGGCCGTCTTCGCAGCAGGCTTCGTGACTGCCTCGCCCTGCGGCTTGACCGCCGGCTTGGCTGCCGAAGTCGCCTGCGCGGCCGGAAGGATGGAAACGGGCGCCGAGACCGTCTTCTTCTTGGACGAGTCCGCCTTCGAAGCTTCCGTCTTCTGCGCCAGAGCCGGTTGCGCCGCGAGACCCGTCGCCGCGATGACCGCCACTACGCTGCAACCGAACCTCATGTAACTCGCCATTGTGATCTGAACCTGCCCTTGGTGATGCGCATAGGATGCAAGGAGAAAACGCAGCCCTGGGAAATCGGCTGCCGTCGATGTCCCGCTTTGCCTTCATATAGTCCCCGTTTCAAGGATTTCGCCTGTCGCTGCGATGAATTGCGCGCAGGAAGCATTGCACGCCAGGCTTGCGCGAAGGCGCGCGGACGACGACAGGCAAGGGTGATGAACGCAGCTTCCGCTTCCCCCACCGGCGACCGGTCCGCCGCCCTGCCGATCCTGGCCGTCGTCGCCGGGATCGCCACGTTCAGCGCCATGGATGCAGTCATCAAGGGCGCCTCGCTCGCGGTCGGCGTCTATATGGCGCTGCTGCTGCGCAATAGCTTCGCCGCGATCCTGACCTTCCCGCTCTGGCTCAGGGCCGGGCGCCCCAAGCCCTCGCGCGCCGCCTTCCGGGTTCACGTCCAGCGCGCAGTCATCACGTCGGCGATGGCGACGCTCTTTTTCTATGGCCTGGTACGAATTCCTATGGCCGAGGGAATCGCGATCTCCTTCGTGGCGCCGATCATCGCGCTCTACTTCGCGGCGCTCCTGCTGGGCGAGACGATCCGGCGCCGCGCCGTCCTCGCCTCGCTGCTGGGGGTCGTCGGCGTGCTGGTGATCGGTGCGGGACGGTTCGGTTCCGGCGCCTATTCGGACGAGGCGGTCGCAGGCACCACGGCCATACTGCTCTCGGCCGTGCTCTATGCGATCAACCTCGTTCTCCAGCGAAAGCAGGCGCTTCTGGCCGGGCCGGTCGAGATCGCGCAGTTCCAGAACCTGTTGACCGCACTGATTTTCTTGGGTGTTTCACCCTGGTTCGCGGCAGTGCCTGATAAGCCGAGCCTGCTGCTGATCCTGGCGGGCGCGGTTCTGGCGACGATGGCGCTGCTGTTCCTGTCCTGGGGCTATGCCCGTGCCGAAGCACAAGTGCTGCTGCCGATCGAATATACCGGTTTCCTCTGGGCCGCCCTGCTCGGCTGGCTCATGTTCGGAGAGCGGCTCGATCTCCCGACTGTTGCCGGAGCGATACTGATCGTTATCGGCTGCTCGATCGGTGCAAGAAACGCAAAGGTCGAGTCCCAGTCGCCACGCCGCGCCCCCTTGACCTGAGGGCCGGGAGCGCGCATCGGCGGGGCCGAAGAATCCGCTTGCTCGCGATGCAGCACGGCGTTGATTTCCGGAACCTGGGCTAGTGGGTTTCGGGATAGCTGCGCTTCCATCGTGGCTCGCTCCATACAGAAGGGGATAATACCCAAATGACCCAGGTCGGACAGGATACGCTCGGCACCCGCAGCACCATGACAGTCGGCGGCAAGCAGATCGCCTACTACTCCCTCAAGAAGGCTGCCGAAAAGATCGGCGACGTTTCGCGCCTTCCCTTCTCGATGAAAGTCCTTCTCGAGAACCTGCTGCGCTTCGAGGACGGCGGCTTCACCGTCGCCACCAAGGACATCCAGGCGATTGCCGACTGGCAGAAGAACCCGGTCACGGGTGATGAAATCCAGTACCGCCCGGCCCGCGTTCTCCTTCAGGACTTCACCGGCGTTCCCTGCGTGGTCGACCTGGCCGCCATGCGCGACGCGATCGCCACCCTCGGCGGCGACACCAGCAAGATCAACCCGCTGGTCCCCGTGAACCTGGTGATCGACCACTCGGTCATGGTCGACGAATTCGGCCACCCCAAGGCGTTCGAAGAGAACGTGGAAATCGAATATCAGCGCAACATGGAGCGCTACGACTTCCTCAAGTGGGGCTCGAAGTCGCTGGACAACTTCTACGCCGTTCCCCCGGGCACCGGCATCTGCCACCAGGTCAACCTGGAGAACATCGCCAAGACCGTGTGGTCCAGCGAAGACCAGAACGGTGAACTGGTCGCCTATCCCGACACCTGCGTCGGCACCGACAGCCACACCACCATGGTCAACGGCCTGGGCGTGCTGGGCTGGGGCGTCGGCGGCATCGAGGCGGAAGCCGCGATGCTCGGCCAGCCGGTCTCGATGCTCATCCCCGAAGTCGTCGGCTTCAAGCTGACCGGCGAACTGAAGGAAGGCGTGACCGCAACCGACCTCGTGCTGACCTGCACCGCCATGCTGCGCAAGCACGGCGTGGTCGGCCGCTTCGTCGAGTACTTCGGCCCGGGCCTGGCCTCGCTGAGCCTTGCCGACCGTGCGACGCTGGCCAACATGGCCCCGGAATACGGCGCCACCTGCGGCTTCTTCGGCATCGACGACAAGACCATCGACTACCTGCGCCTCACCGGCCGCGAGGAAGAGCAGATCGCTCTCGTCGAAGCCTACGCCAAGGAGCAGGGCTTCTGGATCGACCCGGCCGCTGCCGACCCGATCTTCTCCTCGACCCTCGAACTGGACATGTCGACCGTCGTGCCTTCGCTCGCCGGCCCGAAGCGTCCGCAGGACTGGGTCGCGCTTCCCGACGTGGACGACGTGTTCAACAAGGACATGGCGGAAACCTACAAGAAGACCGCCGCCCGCGTTCCCGTGGAAGGCAAGGACTTCGACATCGGTGACGGCGACGTCATGATCGCCGCCATCACCAGCTGCACCAACACCTCGAACCCGGGCGTGCTGGTCGCTGCCGGTCTCGTCGCCAAGAAGGCCGACGAGCTGGGCCTGAAGCCCAAGCCCTGGGTCAAGACCTCGCTGGCGCCGGGCTCGCAGGTCGTCACCGACTACCTCGAGAAGGCCGGTCTCCAGTCGCATCTCGACAACATCGGCTTCAACCTGGTCGGTTACGGCTGCACCACCTGCATCGGCAACTCGGGCCCGCTGGCGGAACCGATCAGCAAGGCGATCAACGAGAACGGCCTCGTCGCCAGCGCGGTGATCTCGGGCAACCGCAACTTCGAAGGCCGCGTCTCGCCGGACGTGCGCGCCAACTTCCTGGCCTCGCCGCCGCTGGTCGTCGCCTACGCCCTCAAGGGCACCGTGGTGGAAGACTTCACCACCACCCCGATCGGCGTCAGCAAGGACGGCACGGACGTGTTCCTCAAGGACATCTGGCCGACCAACCTCGAAGTCAGCACCACGATGAACGCCTGCGTCGATCGCGGCATGTTCCAGGCCCGCTATGCAGACGTCTACAAGGGCGACAAGCACTGGCAGGCGATCAACGTCGTCGGCTCGGACACCTACTCGTGGCGCGCCGGTTCGACTTATGTCGCCAACCCGCCCTACTTCGAGGGCATGGAAATGACCCCGGCGCCGGTGAACGACATCATCGAGGCCAAGCCCCTGCTGATCCTCGGCGATTCGATCACCACCGACCACATCTCGCCGGCCGGCTCGATCAAGGCCGACAGCCCGGCGGGCCAGTGGCTGATGGAGCACCAGGTCGCCAAGGCGGACTTCAACTCCTACGGCTCGCGCCGTGGCCACCACGAAGTCATGATGCGCGGCACTTTCGCCAACATCCGTATCCGCAACGAAATGGTCCCCGGCATCGAAGGCGGCATGAGCCGCTTCGGTGAAGAGGTTCTGCCGGTCTATGACGTCGCGCAGAAGTACAAGGAGCAGGGCACGCCGATGGTGGTCGTGGCCGGCAAGGAGTACGGCACCGGTTCGTCGCGCGACTGGGCGGCAAAGGGCACCAACCTGCTGGGCGTCCGCGCCGTGATCGTCGAGAGCTTCGAGCGTATCCACCGCTCGAACCTGGTGGGCATGGGCGTGCTTCCGCTTCAGTTCAAGGAAGGCGACACCCGCCAGACCTTGGGCCTGACCGGTGACGACGCCTTCACCATCAAGGGCGTCGCCGGCCTCAAGCCGCGCCAGGACGTGGAAGTCGAAGTGACCCGTCCGGACGGCTCGACCTTCACCTTCACCGCGCTGTGCCGCATCGATACCGCCAACGAAGTGGAATACTTCAACAACGGCGGCATCCTGCAGTACGTGCTGCGCAAGCTGGCCGCCTAAAGCGCTGCCAGCCGCAACGGCTAACGAAAACCCCGTCCCGCGTTCGCGCGGGGCGGGGTTTTTCCTTGTCCGGCACCTGCCGATCGAGCGACGCCGATACCGCCTCCCCCCGCCTGCCGGACCTCGCCCCGCACACGCTCGTCATCCTGAACTTGGTTCAGGATCCATTCCCCAGCCGCGCGATAGATCCTGAACGAAGTTCAGGATGACGGAGGTTTCCCGATCCCAAACAGGAGACGAGCACGAAAAAGGGGTGAGCGCCCCCCGACGCTCACCCCTTTCTCCAGCCGGCCGCCATGCACGGCCCTCGGCTGGCGGCCCCCTTCAGGCGGACTTCTTGCGCGCCAGACGCTGACGGCCGACCACCGCAGCGGCCGCAGCACCGAACAGGATCAGCATCGGCGGCGCGGGAACGTCGGTCGGCGGATCGGTCGGCGGCGGGTTTCCGCCGCCAGACGACGTGGAAGTCGACGACGAACTGGACGTCGATGACGAAGTGGAACTCGACGACGATGTGCTCGAGGAGGACGACGTGGACGAGGATGTCGACGAACTCGTGCTGGTCGAGACATCGCCCGAGCTGGAAGACGTCGTCGTGGAGGTAATTCCGCCCGTACTCGTCGTCGTCGTCAATCCGCCGGTCGTGGTCGTCGTGGTGAGTCCGCCCGTCGAGCTTGAGGTGGAGGTCGAACCGCCGGTGGTGGTGGTCGTCAATCCGCCCGACGAGCTGGACGTAGATGTCGATCCGCCCGTGGTCGTCAACCCGCCGGTCGAGGACGAACTGGAGGTGGAGCCGCCACTCGAGGTGGAGGAGATGATGACATTGCCGCCACCCGATCCGCCGCCGCCGAAGAACCCTCCGAAGAAGCCGCCACCGAAACCGCCGAAGCCGCCACTACCGCCGCCACCGATCACGGCCGGCGCGCCGCCGCCACCGCCGGCGTAGACCGGGGCCGGCGCAGGCGGAACGTAGGCCGGGGGAAGCGGCACGTAAGCCGTCTGCGGATCCTGCGGGCGTTCGATGAGACGCCGGGCGGGCGGCACGTCGCGTGGCGGATCCTTGCGGATCAGCCGCTTGGCGGGACGAACCGGCTTGGCCACTTTGGCCTGTTTGACCTTGCGGTACTCGACCTTCTTGCTCTGCGTCTCGGCGACATGCACGGCGCCGCCGCCGATGATCGCGCAGCCCGCCGCACAGGCAGACAATTTAGCAAGGGCCATCCGAACCGACATGATCGTTTCTTTCTTCGTTCTGCTCGGCCAGTTCCCGGGTGGGAAACGTCGGAGCCGACTTGATCTCAACAAACGCAGAGAGCGGCTAACCGGACAATGGCAATTACCGTTATTTGGCAGCGAAGATGCAGAAATTGCGTTGGTTTTGGGAGATGACGCAGAAGCTGTGCCGAAGCGGGACTGTCGGGCCGAGCATATGTAAACAGGCCCGACAGATTGTTGCGCGCAAAACGCCCCGCTTACTCCGCCTCCGAATCGAACAGGCCGCCTTGCTGGCTCCCGTTCGGCGGGGTCATCCCCAGGTGCTGCCAGCCATGATCGTTGAGGCAGCGCCCCCGCGCCGTCCGCGCGATCAGGCCGAGCTGGATCAGATAGGGCTCGATCACTTCCTCGATCGTGTCGCGCGGCTCGGACAGGCCGGCGGCCAGCGTCTCGACCCCGACCGGCCCGCCCTTGTAGATCCCGGCAATCATCTTGAGATAGCGCCGGTCCTGCGCATCGAGACCGATGGAATCGACTTCCAGCCGCGTCAGCGCATCGTCGGCAATCTCGTGAGTGATGACATCGCTGCCCGCCACATGCGCGAAATCCCGCACGCGGCGCATCAAGCGGCCAGCCACACGAGGTGTACCGCGCGAACGGCGTGCAATTTCGGTCGCGCCGCCCTTGTCCATGCCGATGCCCAGCAGGTTCGCACCGCGCGTGACGACCTTTTCCAGCTCCTGCACCGTGTAGAACTGAAGTCGCACGGGAATGCCGAAGCGATCGCGAAGCGGGGTCTGCAGCAGACCCTGTCGCGTCGTCGCACCCACCAGCGTAAAGGGCGGCAGATCGATCCGCACCGAGCGCGCCGAGGGGCCTTCCCCGATGATCAGGTCGAGCGCGCGATCTTCCATCGCCGGGTAGAGCACTTCCTCTACCACCGGATTGAGCCGATGAATCTCGTCGATGAACAGCACGTCGCCATGTTCGAGATTGGTCAGCAGCGCGGCCAGGTCGCCCGCCTTGGCGATCACCGGCCCGGACGTGGCGCGGAAGCCCACGCCCAGTTCGCGCGCGACGATCTGCGCCAGCGTGGTCTTGCCAAGGCCCGGCGGGCCGAAGAACAGCGTATGATCCATCGCTTCGCGCCGCGACTTGGCGCTTTCGATGAAGACGCGAAGATTGTCCTTCGCCGCCGCCTGCCCGACGAATTCGGCCAGCGTCTTGGGCCGCAGCGCCGCATCGGCGTCCTCCGGCTGACGGGTGGAAGTGAGGATGGGGTTGTCGGTCATTGGACTGCCGTGGGACGGGAGATGAATCCTGAAACGAGTTCAGGATGACGTTTCGTCTGGTGAGGCGTGATGGTCATCCCGCCGCCTTCTTCAGCGCCACGCGGACGAGGTCGTTCAGTCCGGCATCTTCGCCCAGTTCTTCCACCGCCTTGCCTACCGCCATGCTGGCGATCGCGGGCTTGAAGCCAAGGTTCTGGAGCGCTGAGACAGCATCGGCGCTGGAGAATCCCGCCGGAGCGGCGATGGCGCCGAGACCCGGCGCTCCCGGCGCGGTGGGCATGCCGCCGGCCTTGTCCTTCAACTCATTGACAATGCGGCTGGCCAGCTTCGGCCCGACGCCGTTGGCGCGCGCGACCATGGCGCTGTCGCCGCCGGCGCAGGCGCGCTGCAATTCCTCGGTCGTCAGCGCGGAGAGGATCGCCAATGCCACTTTCGAACCGACGCCCTGCACCGCGGTCAGCAGACGGAACCAGTTGCGCTCCGCGCCGCTGGTGAAGCCGATGAGCCGCTGGTCGGTTTCGGAAACCTGCATCTCGGTGTGGACGACGACCTTGTCCCCCCGGATGCCGAGATGGTCGAGCGTGCGCGCGGAACAATGGACGAGATAACCGACGCCGTTGACGTCGATGATCGCCCAGTCGGGGCCGGTGTCGTCGAGCAGACCTGTAAGCTTGGCGATCATGGTTTGTTCCTATGACAGGAACATCCGCGCCGCGCCAGCCCCCTCGAATCGAGGCTGTTGACACTTGCCCCCGGTCCAGAGCCTAGCGGTGGCTTCCCAGCATGTTCGCATGGGTGATGGCGACGGCGAGGGCGTCCGAGGCGTCCTCACCCGCCAGCTTCACGCCGGGCAGCAGCACTTTGAGCATATGCTGGATCTGCTTCTTGTCGGCGCCGCCGGTGCCCACCAGTGCCTTCTTGATGACCTTGGTGGAGTATTCGGCCACCGGCAGTCCGGCACGGGCGATCGACAGCATGGCGACGCCGCGCGCTTGGCCCAGCTTGAGCGTGGACTGCGGGTTCACGTTGACGAAGACCTCTTCCACCGCGCCGCTATCGGGGCGATGGTGGAGGATCACGTCGGTCAGCGCCGCGTCCAGTTCGACCAGCCGCTCGGCCATCCCGGCTTTCGCATCGGTGCGGATCTGCCCGTTGGCGACGTGGCTGAGGCGGCTGCCGCTCTTCGCGACAATGCCCCAGCCGGTACAGGTCAGGCCCGGATCGAGGCCGATGATGATCATGCTATCCGCCTCGCAGGGGATTTGGCGCAGATCGGAGCAAGAATGGGCGTTATCGAGAACCGGCGCGCAGCGTACTTCAGTACGTGAGCACCGGAAGCGCGGAGAACGCCCGTTCCCAGCCCGACAGGGGCCAAATCAGCCGAGCTTCGCCATGACGTCGTCGGAGATCTCGTAGTTGCCCCAGACGGTCTGGACGTCATCGTCGTCCTCAAGCGTGTCGACCAGCTTCATCAGCGTGCCGGCCGTGTCGGCATCGACATCGACGGAGAGGTTGGGCTTCCAGGCCAGCTTCACGCCCTCGGCTTCGCCGAGGACCTTTTCGAGCTCGCGGGCCACGTCGTGCAGCGAATCGACCGAGACCCAAATCTGGTGGCTGCCGGGATTCTCGTCGCCATCGCCCATGTCGCTCTCGACATCGTCCGCGCCGGCTTCGATCGCAGCTTCGAGGACCTTGTCCTCGTTACCCACGCTGGCAGGGTACTCGATCAGCCCGAGACGCTCGAAACCGTGGGAAACCGCGCCCGAAGCGCCGAGGTTGCCGCCGTTCTTGGAGAAGGCCGTGCGCACATTGGTGGCGGTACGGTTGCGGTTGTCGGTCAGCGCCTCGACGATGAGGGCGACGCCGCCGGGACCGTAACCCTCGTAGCGCACTTCCTCGTAGTTCTCGGCATCTCCCTTGCTCGCCTTGTCGATCGCGCGCTGGATGTTGTCCTTGGGCATCGACTGCGCCTTGGCCGCATTGACGGCGGCGCGCAGGCGCGGGTTCATGTCCGGATCGGGCATGCCCATCTTGGCGGCCACGGTGATTTCGCGGCTGAGCTTGCTGAACTGCGCCGAGCGCTTCTTGTCCTGCGCGCCCTTGCGGTGCATGATGTTCTTGAATTTGGAATGGCCTGCCATGGGTCCGCTCTTGCTTCGCTCGTCTGCCTGCCTGCGGACATCCGCGAGGCCCGGTCAATGAGGTCCGGTGAATGATGTGGGCTATAATGCGCAGCGGGCCTTACAACAGGGCGGCACCCCAGGGCAACCGCCCGCGATCCCCCTCTTTCACCGCGAAAGCGCAACGAATTGGCAAGGAAGGCCGGGTAGCCCGCTGGACATGGCCACCCGGATCGACATCGCCCCCTTACCCGCCGCACTCGCCGTTCTGCGCGAAGTGCCGGGGTTCCTGAAGCGCCCGGCGATCCTGACGCCGATCGGCCTCCGTTCACGCGAGGGCTGGGCCGCGCTGGGCCTGCTGGAGGCCGTGCATGTCGCGGGGCTCCTGCTGGTGGTCCTGCCACTGATCAGTCTGTGGCAAAAGGCCATGAACCTGCCGTTGCCCGATGCCTTCGAGCAGTTGCCTGGAGGCTGGTTGCTGCCGTTCACGCTGCTGGCGGCGCCGATCGCGGAAGAAGCGCTGTTCCGGGGCTGGCAGACGGGGCGTCCGCGTGCCCTGTGGCTCCTCGCCTCGGCGCTGTTGCTGGGTGCCGCGGTGATCTTCGCCGAAGCCTTCGCACCGCTGGTGCTGACAGGCCTGCTGCTCGTGCTGGCCCTAGTCGCATTGGCCGGCTGGCTGCGCCTTCGCAAGCGGCGCGAGGTTCCGGCCCGCTATCGCGCGGCCTTTCCGGTGGTGTTCTGGCTGGCGGCCCTGCTGTTCGCGGGCGTGCACCTGACGAACTATCCGAGCGTCTCCGCGCTCTCGCTTCCGCTCGTGCTGCCGCAGCTCTGGGCCGGGCTGCTGCTGGGTTTCACCCGCCAGCGCATCGGGCTTCCCGCCGCGATGCTCCAGCACGCCGGGGCCAATGCGGCGACCCTGCTGCTGGTGCATCTCGGAGGGTAGGCTTCGGCTTGCGGCGACCTCAGTCGATGCCGAGCGCCGTCTTGTAGGTGTCGAGCAGCATGTCCATCTCGCGGCGGTCGTCAGGCTTCATCTTACGGATGCGAACGATCTGGCGCATGATCTTGACGTCGTAGCCGACCGCCTTGCCTTCGTTGTAGACGTCGCGGATGTCGTCCGAGATGCCCTTCTTTTCTTCTTCGAGGCGCTCGACGCGCTCGATCAGCAGGCGCAGGCGATCGTCGGTGGTTTCGGCCATCGGGTAAGCTCCGGAAAAAATCGTGTGAATCGGTGTGGCGCGCGCTGATAGCGGCAGTCCCGGATTCGGGCAAAGCGGCAGCCTGTGGAAATCCTGTGCGCAGAGCAGGAAAAGCCGGCACATTGCCTCTTTCCGCCCCTTTGCCTATGAAGCCGCGGCGGAGACAACGTTCCCCGCCTCCCCCTCGAAGCACCAGAGGAACGGAGCTTCAAGACCGGGACGGCCCGGCGACCCATTGAAGAAGGTTGCCGTAAATGCCCTGGATCGTTCTCGTCATCGCCGGACTGTTCGAAGTCGTCTGGGCTTCGGCCATGAAGCAGTCCGACGGCTTCACCCGGCTTTGGCCGAGCGTAATCACGGTCATCGCGATGTTCGTCAGCTTCGGGTTGCTCTCGTGGTCGATGCGCGTGCTGCCGCTCGGCACCGCCTATATGGTCTGGACCGGGATCGGCGCGCTGGGCGCGTTCCTGTTCGGGATCGTCATGCTGGGCGAGACGGCCAGCGCCATGCGCCTGGCCGCCGCAGGACTGATCCTGGTCGGCCTCGTGCTTATGAAACTCGCGAGTTCCTGACGGGCGCTTTCGCAAGTCATGGCGAGCAAGCCCGCTCTCGACACGAACAACCTCTTCGTCACCGCGAGCGTAGCGCAGCCATCCAGGGCGGCTTCGTGCGAATCTGGACGGCTTCCTACGCTCACAACGACAACGTCAAGCGGGACTTCAGTGCCCGCCGCCGTTCTTCTTCAGGCTTTCCTCCATCCGCGCGATCTGCTCCGGCGTCGCCTCGGTCTGGTAGGCATCCTTCCACTCGCCGAAGGGCATGCCGTGAATCACTTCGCGCGCGGCGGCCTTGTCGCCTTCGAAGCCGGCATCGCGGATCCAGTCCGCCAGGCAGTTTCGGCAGAACCCGGCCAGTCCCATGAGGTCGATGTTCTGCGCGTCGTGCCGGTTCTGAAGGTGCCGCACCAGGCGCCGGAACGCGGCGGCGGCCACGGCGTCGTCTAGCTGGTCGATCTGGTCGTTTCCGTTCATTTTTCTACCGTTCGTCCTTGGTTTGTCATGCCGCCTTTGCCATATGTCGGCGAAATATCGAAAGAGAGGCAGACAGATTTTGGCAACCACCCCTCCGTTTCGCCGTTCGCCGCACCATCGCGGGATCAAGCGCCAGCGCAAGGTGAAGATCCTCGCCACGCTCGGTCCGGCCAGCCGCGACAAGGAGACGATCGCCAAGCTGCTCAAGGCTGGGGCCGACGCCTTCCGCGTCAACATGAGCCACGGAGACCACGATACCCACCGCGAAACCATCGCCAACATCCGCGCGGTCGAAAAGGACCTGATGCGCCCCGTGGCGATCCTCTGCGACCTGCAAGGCCCCAAGCTGCGCGTCGGCACCTTTGCCGAGGGCAAGGCCTTCATTCGCCACGGCGCGCACTTCACCCTCGACCGCGATCCCACGCCGGGTGACGAAAATCGCGTCTGCCTGCCGCATCCCGAGCTCTTCGGCATCCTCCAGAAAGGCCAGCGCCTGCTGATCGACGACGGCAAGCTGCGCCTCCTGGTCATCAGGCCGGAAGCCGATTCGATCCTCTGCACCGCCGAAGTCGGCGGCTTCATTTCCGACCGCAAGGGCGTGAACGTGCCCGACGCGATCGTCCCGGTTCCCGCGCTGACGGACAAGGACCGCCGCGACCTCGCCTTCTCGGTGGAGCAGGGCGCGGACTGGATCGGCCTTTCCTTCGTCCAGCGCCCCGAGGACGTCGCCGAAGCCCGCCGCCTGATCGGCGGGGCCTGCGCCCTGATGTCGAAGATCGAGAAGCCTGCGGCCGTGCAGTCGATCGACGGCATCATCGAACTGTCCGACGGGATCATGGTCGCCCGCGGCGATCTGGGCGTGGAACTGCTGCCGGAAGAAGTGCCGCCGATCCAGAAGCACATCATCGCCAAGACCCGCGCCATCGGCAAGCCGGTGGTGGTCGCCACGCAGATGCTGGAATCGATGATCACCAGCCCCTCGCCCACGCGCGCCGAAGTGTCCGACGTCGCCAATGCCGTCTACGACGGCGCCGATGCGGTCATGCTCTCGGCTGAAACGGCGGCGGGCCAGTGGCCGGTCGAGGCCGTGACCATCATGGACCGCATCGCCGTGAAGGTGGAGACCGACTCCACCTACCGCGAACGCATCCACCTCGCGCAGACTCCGCCCGACGCCACCACCGCCGACGCGCTCTCGGCCTCCTGCGCAACGATTGCGGATACCCTGCCGATCGAAGGCATCATCGTCTTCACCGGCTCGGGCGGCTCGGCCCGGCGCGTAGCACGCGAACGCCCCGCCGCGCCGATGCTGGTGCTCACCCCCTCGCCGAAGACCGCGCGCCGCCTGGCGCTGCTCTGGGGCGCGCACAACGTCATCACCAAGGACATCGGCAGCTTCGAGGAGATGATCGCCAAGGGCAAGCGCATGGCCCTGCGCCACGGCTTCGGCGCCGCTGGCACACGCCTGGTCGCCCTGGCGGGCGTCCCGTTCGGCACGCCGGGTTCGACGAACCTGCTGCATGTCGTGACGTTGACGGGTAACGAACTGGATACACCGCACTGAGGATGACGCGCGGCCGAGCGATACGGACAACCTATACGTCGTCCCCGACTTGATCCGGGACGACGTCGACCTCAAACCTTGGTCAGTTCCTTGCCCCGAACAGCGCGCTGCCCACGCGCACATGCGTCGCGCCCAGCATCACGGCCGTCTCGAAATCCTCGCTCATGCCCATCGACAGCTGCGGCACCCCGTTATCCGCCGCGATCTTGGCCAGAAGCGCGAAGAACGGCGCGGCCTCTATGCCCAGCGGCGGCACGCACATCAGCCCTTCGACGGGGATCTGCGCCTCGCGCGCGGAGGCCAGCAGCGCCGGTACTTCGGAAATCGCGCAGCCGCCCTTCTGCTCTTCGGCACCGATGTTGACCTGCACGAAGCAGGGCACCCGGCGCCCGGTCCTGTCCATCGCCTTGCCGAGCGCGGCCACCAGCGAGGGACGGTCCACCGAATGGATGCAGTCGAACAGAGCCAGCGCGTCCTCGGCCTTGTTGGACTGAAGCTGGCCGACGAGATGCAGCCGCACGTCCGGGTTTTCCGCGCGCAAGGCGGGCCACTTGGCCTCGGCCTCCTGCACGCGGTTCTCGCCGAACACGCGCTGGCCCTGGGCGATGAGCGGCGCGATGGCCTCGGCCGCATGCGTCTTGGAAATGGCGACGAGTTCGACCGATCCCGGCGCGCGTCCGGCAATGCGGGCGGCCTGGGCAATGCGAGCGCGAATGTCTTCGAGAGGAGTTGCTGGCTGATCCATGGCGCGCTGCTATAGCGTCTTCGTGCCGAACCGCCACCCGCCTCTTCCCCAGATCTGGCTGATCACCGACGCCCGCAACGACACTGCGCTGGAGCGCAGCCTCGCCCGCTTGCCGCGCGGATCGGGGCTGATCTATCGGCACTATCATCTGCCGCCGGTGGAACGCCGCGCGCGGTTCGACGAACTGGCCCGCATCGCCCGGCGCTTCGGACACTCGGCGATCCTGTCCGGAACCACGCGGCAGGCGCGCGCCTGGAACGCCGACGGGGCCTATGGAGCGGCGGAAAAGCTCGCCCCAGGCCCTGCGACGTGGCGCCTCGTCACCGTCCATTCCCTGCGCGAACTGGCCCGCGCCCACCGCGCCCGGGCCGATGCAGTGATGCTCTCGCCGGTGTTCCCGACCCGCTCCCACCCCGGCGGCGCCACGCTCGGACCGCTGCGTTTCCACCTCCTCGCCGCACGATCCGCCGTGCCGGTCATTGCGCTGGGCGGCATGACGAGGCACCGTGCGCGGCATCTGCCAACGCAGAATTGGGCGGCCATTCAAGCTTTTGCGTCCTGAACGGATGAGTCTCCCACAAGCCTGTTCCCGATCCATTCTTGACGGCGAGTCCCGCCCGAGCGCATTATCGCAGGCCTGATCAAGGCCCGATCTTCAGGGGAATTTCCAATGGCCACCCGGCCCATCGCGCCCGGACGGCGAATCGCCAAGCCGAACTGGCGCGCCGTTCTCAAGCGCTCGCTACGCCGCGCTTCCGAATTGAGCGGGGCGCTCGCCTTGTTCGCGGCGATGACGTTCCTGGCGCTTTCGCTGGTGAGCTATCACCAGACTGACCCTTCCGCGTCCACCGCTGCGGGTGGCCCCGCCCAGAACTGGATGGGCTCCGTCGGGGCCTGGGTGGCGGAACGTGCACTCGTGCTGTTCGGTCCGGTTGCCGCGCTGTTCGTTCCCCTGCTCTATGTCTTCGCCCGCAAGCTCTGGCTGCTGGTGGAAGAGGATGACAATGAGATCGAGCACTCGAACCAGCGCTGGTGGCGCCCGGTTGCGGTGCTCGCGATCGCGATGACGCTGATCGCAACGGTCATGTCGATGGTGTTCACCGCGCCGGGGGGCGTCCTGCCCGCCTCGATGGGCGGCATCACCGGCTTGCTCGGCGCAAAGGGCATCACGGGTCTCGCAGCCTTTGCACCCGAAGTGGTGCAAGGCTGGATCAAGCTGGTGCTGGCGCTGCTCTGCGCGCTGGCCGGGGTTGCGCTGATCGGGCAGGTCTTCGCAGTCGACTGGCTGCGCCTGCTGACGCTGCCGGGACGCATCGGGCGTCTGAACAAGGACGGCGCGCCCGCTCCGGCCAAGATCGCCGCCGCCGCCGCCGAGCGGGCCAAACCCGAGGAGGAGGCCGATGCAAAGCCTCGCGCCGCTCCCCGCATAGACGCGCCCGCCATGGCCGACAGCGCGGCGGAAAGACCGCGCAAGGCGCCGGAAATCAGCGACCCCAAGGCCAGCCCCACGCCCGCGCAACTCAATATCGGCAATCGCCAGAAGGACATGTTCGACAAGTTCGCGCTGCCCGGCCTAGACCTGCTGAAAGATCCGCCGCCGAACTCGCAGCCGAAGATCGACAAGCTCAGCCTGGAACGCAACGCGCGCCTGCTGGAAACCGTGCTGGACGACTTCAACGTCAAGGGCGAGATCACCGCCGTCCGCACCGGGCCGGTCGTCACCATGTACGAACTGGAGCCGGCACCCGGCATCAAGTCGAGCCGCGTGATCGGCCTGGCCGACGATATCGCCCGCAACATGTCGGCGATCTCGGCCCGCGTCTCGTCGATTCCGGGGCGCACCGTGATGGGCATCGAACTGCCGAACGCAGACCGCCAGATGGTCTCGTTCAAGGAGATGGTCGCCTCCGAGGCTTTCGCCAACCACAAGGGCATGCTGCCGATCATTCTGGGCAAGGACATCGCCGGCGAACCGGTGGTGGCAGACCTTGCCACGATGCCGCACTTGCTGGTGGCCGGTACCACCGGCTCGGGTAAGTCGGTGGGCCTCAACACGATCCTGCTCTCGCTACTCTATCGCCTGACGCCGGCGCAGTGCCGCCTCATCCTGGTCGATCCCAAGGTGCTGGAACTCAAGAGCTACGACGATATCCCGCACCTGCTCTCGCCGGTCGTCACCGAGCCGCCCAAGGCCGTGCGCGCGCTCAAGTGGGCGGTCGAGGAAATGGAGCGCCGCTATCGCCAGATGAGCGAGATCAGCGTTCGCAACCTTGCCAGCTTCAACGAGAAGGTCCGCGCCGCCGCCGCCAAGGGCAAGCCGCTGGGTCGCCGCATCCAGATCGGCTTCGACCCCGAAACGGGCGAGGAACTCTACGAGGACCGCCAGCTCGACTACGAGACGCTGCCGCAGATCGTCCTCATCGTCGACGAGCTGGCCGACCTCATGGTCACCGTCGGCAAGGAAATCGAAGTCCTGATCCAGCGCCTCTCGCAGAAGAGCCGCGCAGCGGGCATCCACCTGATCATGGCGACGCAGCGCCCTTCGGTGGACGTCATCACCGGCGTCATCAAGGCCAACCTGCCGACCCGCGTGTCCTTCGCCGTCACCAGCCGCATCGACAGCCGAACCATCCTAGGCGAACAGGGCGCGGAACAGCTGCTGGGCAAGGGCGACATGCTCTACAAGCCCAGCTCGGACCCGGTGAAGCGCGTCCACGGCCCCTTCGTCTCGGACGAGGAAGTGGAGCAGGTCGCCGATCACTGGCGCGGCCAGGGCAAGCCCGACTATGTCGACGCCGTCACCAACGAGCCGGAAGAAGGCTCGTTCGGCTTCGACGACCTCGACGCCACGGCCTCCGACCAGCCGGAAGAGCGCAAGTACCGGCAGGTCTGCCAACTGGTGTTCGAGAACCAGAAGGTCTCGGTTTCCTGGCTCCAGCGCCAGATGGGCGTGGGCTACAACACCGCCGCCAAATGGGTGGAGCGCATGGAGAACGACGGCTACGTCGGCCCCGCCAACCATGTCGGCCGCCGCGACATCTATCGCGACGAGAACGGCAGCCCGCTCTGATGCGGGGCGCTGGGTGTGGTCGGGTGCTGCTGGGCGTGTCGTGGTCAGCGCCGCGGCCCCCGCCGCCGCGGCCAGCCCGGCAGCCCGATGGCAGCGCCTTTTCGTATCCGACGTAGAGAATGTGTTGGGCCGCGGCGTCCATGTCGACAAGGCCAGCGTGAAGCCCGGCATGATCGGGCGACAGTTCCGGCAGATGCAGGTCCTGCTGCGCGCCCATGCGGGCTATCTCAAGGGCACCATGCTCTATACCGGCCGCGCGGTGGACTGCGCCGGAAGCCGCGCGCTTGCCCATCGCTGGCGGATCGTCCGGCCTGACGGCACGGTCCTGCTCGACTGGGGCGTTGCCAGGCCCTCGGTTTCCCGCGTGCAATGGGGGGGAAGATAAGCTGGTGTTGAAATACGCCTGCACCGGCGTTCTGCCGCACCGGGCAATACGCCGAGCAACACGTCGTCCCCGACTTGATCCGGGACCGCTGGCAATACTTGAGGCGCAACCCGGCGAACACGGCGCCCAGCCGACGGTTGGGCGCGGCTAGGCCAGCGGTCCGGGATCAAGTCCGGGACGACGAACAACGCCCCCCTTCCAACGAGTAAAACGAATAACACGCCCCCACCCTTCGTCTAGGGTTACACCGCGCGGCGAGAGCCTCTAAGCAGCCTTTTCACCACACCGTTTCGCTCCCGGCCCGAAAGACCCAGATGGAAGATCATACCCAGGCATTCCTGCTGAAGGACGGCTTCCTGCTGCTCGGCACGGCGCTGGCCTTCGTCCTGCTGTTCCGCCGGCTGGGCCTGGGCGCGACCTTGGGTTATCTGCTCGCCGGCGCCATCCTCGGTCCTTACGCGTTCGGGCTGGTGGGTGATGCCGAGAACAAGCTGGGCATTGCCGAACTGGGCATCACCCTGCTGCTGTTCATCGTCGGCCTCGAACTGGCGCCCCGGCGACTCTGGCGGATGCGGAGCGAGATCTTCGGCCTGGGCTTCCTGCAAGTGACGCTCTGCGGCCTCGCGGTTTCGGCGGTGATCTATTACTCGACCGGCTTCAGCGTCGCCGCCGCGCTGGCGCTGGGCCTGCCGCTGGGGCTGTCCTCGACCGCGCAGGTCCTGCCGATGCTTCAAAGCGCCGGGCGGCTGAACACGCCCTTCGGCGAACGCTCCTTCGCGGTCCTGCTGTTCCAGGACCTCTCGATCATCCCGCTGATCACGATCATCGCGGCGATGAATCGCAACCCGCATTTGCCCGAAGGCCCTCCCGGCTGGATCCTGGTCCTGGAAACGCTGGCGGCGATCGTCGGGCTCATTCTTGCCGGACGCTTCGTGATCCGCCCCCTCTTCCGCCTGATCGGCAACCTGGGCGAGCGCGAGATGTTCGTCTTCGCGGCGTTGTTCACCGTGATCGCCTCGGCGGCGCTGATGGAATCGCTGGGGCTTTCGACCGCGCTCGGTGCCTTCATTGCCGGCGTCATGCTGGCGGACACGCCTTACCGCCACGAGCTGGAAGCCGATGTCGAGCCGTTCCGCTCCATCCTGCTCGGCCTGTTCTTCATGTCCGTCGGCATGATGCTCGACCTTTCCGCGATCGCGGAGCGACCACTGTTCGTAGCCGCCATGGCGCTGGCCCTGATCACGGTAAAAGCCTCGGTGATCTTCGGCCTCGGCCTGCTGTTCAAGATGAACTGGCGCAGCGCGCTCGCGCTGGGCCTGCTGCTCAGCCAGGGCGGCGAATTCGGTTTCGTCCTTTTCGCCCAGGCTCAGAACGCCTGGCTGATCGAGCCGCAGGCGGCCAGCCTGTTCAGCGCGATCGTCACCCTGTCGATGGTCACCACCCCGTTCCTGATGATGGCGACCGCGCGCATTCGAGAAATGCCGACGAGCAAGGAAACCCGCGAGGGTCCGCGCAAGGACGGCGCCAGCGCGCTGGTGGTGGGCTATGGCCGCTTCGGGCAGAGCGTGGCGCAAGTTCTGATCGCCGCCGAGATCCAGGTGACCCTGATCGACACCGACATCGAGATGATCGACGTGGCCAGCGGCTTCGGTGCGAAAGTCTGGTTCGGCGACGGCACCCGCATCGACCTGCTGCGCCAGGCGGGGGCGGGCGGCGCGCAGATGATCCTGTTCTGCATCGACGGCGACCAGCTTTCCGAAAGCTTCCTGCGCAACGTCCACGAGGCCTTCCCCGATGCCCGCATTCTCGCCCGCGTCTACGACCGGCGCGCGATGATTCGGCTGATGGACGCGCCCGTCACCTTGATGGTCCGCGAGGTCATGGAATCGGCGGTCACCATGGCGCGGCAAGCGCTGGAAGTGCTCGGCCTCTCGGTCGAGCAGATCGACAATGCCGAGGAGATGTACCGCTTGAGCGACAAGGAGCGGTTGTCGATCCAGTACGAGACCGGAGACCTGCGCGCCGCACGGGATCACATCCTTACCCAGGACCCGCGCGAGGCGCACTGAGAGGATTACGGCACCGCGTATCCTTCGAACCGCTTGATCCGCCGCAGGGAAAAGCTCGTCCGCATAGAGGAGACGCCCGGCAGGCGGGCCAGGCAATCGCGGTGAATGCGGTCGTAGTGGTCGAGATCGGCAGCGGCGACGCGAAGCTGGTAGTCGGCTGCCCCCGACATCAGGTGACATTCCAGGATGTCGTTGAAATCCCCCACAGCGCGCTCGAAACGTTCCATCGCTTCGCGGGTCTGGCTGGTCAGCGTGATCTCCACGAAAACTTCCACGGAAAGCCCCAGCCGCTTCGCATCCACCCGCGCGGCGTAGCCCATGACCAGCCCCTGCTCCTCCAGCGCCCTTATGCGCCGGTGGCAGGCTGACGGGGACAGGTTCACCAGTGCCGCAAGTTCCGCGATCGAACGCGAGGAATCCGCCTGCAACGCTGCGAGAAGTGCGCGGTCCGCCCGATCCATGGAAAATTCTCTTGTCGTTTGTTTCAAGAGTGGGAAATATTCCTGTTCCGCGTTCTGACAAGCCCCATTTCGGTGAAACATTGCAGGAAGCCGGGTGTATCTCCGTGGCAGGAGAGAATTTTGCCGGAGTCGAAAAATATGCGTGTCGGTACCGTCAGGGAAATCAAGAACCACGAATACCGCGTCGGCCTGACGCCGGAGAGCGCCCGCGAACTGGTGGCGCACGGCCACGAAGTCTGGGTCGAGAGCGGCGCAGGTCTCGGCATCGGCGCCAGCGACGCCGACTATACGCGGCAGGGCGCGAAGATCATCGCCACCGCCAGGGAGGTGTTCGACGGCTGCGAGATGATCGTGAAGGTCAAGGAACCGCAGGCCGGGGAGCGCGCCATGCTGCGCGAAGGCCAGATCCTCTACACCTACCTCCACCTTGCGCCCGATCCAGAACAGACTGCCGACCTCGTAAAGTCCGGCGTGACCGCCATCGCCTATGAAACCGTGACCGGCCCGGGCGGGCAACTGCCGCTGCTCAAGCCGATGAGCCAGGTCGCGGGCCGCATGTCGATCCAGGCCGGCGCCACGGCACTGGAGAAGGCGCACGGCGGCCGCGGCGTATTGCTGGGCGGGGTTCCGGGGGTGATGCCGGCCAAAGTCGCAGTGATCGGCGGCGGCGTGGTCGGTTTCAACGCCGCGCAGATGGCGGTGGGCCTCGGCGCCGACGTGACCATTCTCGACCGCAGCCCCGACGTGCTCGAACGTCTCGGCATCTATTTCGAGGCGCGCGCCAAGACCCGCTTCTCCAGCACCGCCAATCTTGCGGAGAGCGTGGCCGAGGCCGACCTCGTGATCGGCGCCGTGCTGATCCCCGGTGCTGCGGCCCCCAAGCTGGTCACGCGCGAGATGCTGGGCACCATGAAGCCCGGCGCTGTGCTGGTCGACGTCGCCATCGACCAGGGCGGCTGTTTCGAAACCAGCCACGCCACCACCCATGCCGAGCCGACCTTCGTGGTCGACGGCATCGTCCACTACTGCGTGGCCAACATGCCGGGCGCGGTGGCGCGTACCAGCACGTATGCGCTGAACAACGTGACGCTCCCCCATGCCCTCGCCATGGCCAACCTCGGCTGGAAAGCGGCGCTCAAGGCCGATCCGCACCTTGCCGAGGGGCTAAACGTCCATGCCGGCAAAGTGACGTTCGAAGCCGTCGCGACCGAGCTGGGCTACGATTACGCGCCGGTCAGCGAAGTGCTGGACTGATCGCGTAACCCGTAGTCCCGGGCTCGACCCGTGACCGCTGGCCGGGAACGGCCCGACCCTCGGCAAGGCGCTGCTCTGCAAGGTCGTGCCTGAAGAACTGCCAACGGTCCCGGATGACGAAGAAGTACGCCGCCGATCCAGAACCATCGTCACCCTGAACGCGTTTCAGGGTGACGAACTGCGGGTAGAAGAGCAGGAGATAGCGCCGCCGGTTATTCGGCCTCGTCCCAGAACGGCGCCGCCACGTCCGGCGGTACGCGCATCAGGCGCTGGGAAGCGATGTCGACCATCGCCCAGGTCGTGCGGGCCGACACCAGGATCTTGCCTGCATCGTTGCGGAAATCCATCCGGCGCACGAACCGCGCGCCGCTCGGCCCTTCGGGAATGAAGGTCTCGCCCGTCACGCGCTCGCCCTCGACGATGTTGCCGCGATAGTCGATCTCGTGCCGGGTCACGACCCAGGCATATTTCGCCTGATGCTCGGGCGCTGCCACCGCTTCCCAATGCGCGGTGGCCAAGGCCTCCATCCACTGCACCCAGACCGCGTTGTTGACGTGGCCCATGATGTCGATGTCATGGGCCTGCGCCGTAAAGGTCAGGGTAAACGGCGGCTTCATCCCTCCACACCGAGCTGCCACAGGATGAAGGCGAATTCCTCCGCCGTTTCCTTCAGGCTTTCGAACCGGCCCGACTTGCCGCCGTGGCCTGCGCCCATGTTGATCTTGAGAATCAGTTCGTTGTCGTCGGTCTTGACCTCGCGCAGGCGGGCGACCCACTTGGCGGGCTCCCAATAGGTCACGCGGGGGTCGTTGAGGCCAGCCGTCACCATCAACGGCGGGTAGGCCTGGGCCTTGACCTGATCGTAAGGGCTGTAGCTGCGGATCAGTTCGAAGGCCGCCTTATCCTCGATCGGATTGCCCCATTCCGGCCATTCGCCCGGCGTGAGGGGGAGGCTGTCGTCCAGCATGGTGCTCAGCACATCGACGAAGGGCACATGCGCCACGACCGCGCCGAACAGGTGCGGATCGGAGTTGATCACCGCGCCCATCAGTTCGCCGCCCGCCGAACCGCCGGAGATCGAGATCCGTCCAGCCTCGGTAAAGCCGCGCTCGATCAGGCCGCGGGCGACATCGACGAAGTCGTTGAAGGTGTTGGTCCGCCTTTCGAGCTTGCCCGCCTTGTACCAGGCCCGGCCGAGATCGTCGCCGCCGCGGATATGCGCTATGGCATAGGCGAAGCCGCGATCCACCAGGCTGAGCCGCGTGGTCGAGAACCCCGGATCGATGGAGATGCCGTAGGCACCGTAGCCGTAGAGGTGCAGCGGGCCGGCGCCCGTGCGGTCGCGCCGGTAGACGATCGAGACCGGAATTGCGGTGCCGTCCCGTGCGGTCACTTCCAGGCGTTCGGTCGCATAGAGCGAGGCATCGTAGCCCGAGGGGATCTCCTGGACCTTGAGCACTTCCAGGGTGCGCGCCTTGACGTCATAGTCGTAGACCGAGGAGGGGCTGACCATGGATTCGTAAGTCACGCGCAGCACGTCCATGTGCCACTCGGGATTGTTGGAGAGCGCGGCGGAGTAGCTGGCCTCCGGGAACGCGATCGGCTCCACACGCGCGGGATCGTCGTAGTAGCGCACTTCGATCCGGTCGAGCCCGGCGCCTTCTCCCAACGACTTGCGGCCTTCGATCACGTAGAAATCGCGGAACAGATCGACCCCGGTGAGGTAGAACGCATCGGTGCCCTCGATCAGGGTCGTCCACTCGCCGGGATTGCCGAGCGGCGCCGTGGCAAGGCGGAAATTCTCATGCGTGTCGTTAGTGTGGATGTAGAGCACGTCCTCACGCTCGTCGACATCGTACTCCACCCCCTTGACGCGCGGTTTCACGAGGATCTGCTCGCCCAGCGGATCGCTGGCGAGAACCAGGCGGCATTCGCTGGTCTCGTGATCGCTGCTGCCGATCAGCAGCCATTTCTCGTTCGAGGAGAGCGAGGATCCGACGCGGAATCCTTCGTCGTCCTCGTGGTAGAGTTCGACGTCGTCTTCCAGCGGCTGGCCCAGCCAGTGCAGACGGGCATTGTCGATCCGCCACTGCTCGGTGGCCAGCGAGTAGACCAGCGCCTTGTCGTTCGCCACCCAGACGAGGCTGGACAAAGTGCCGGGGATCTCATCCGGCAGGAGTTGGCCGGTGGTCAGATCCTTGATCCGCGCCGTGAAGCGTTCCGAGCCGTTGTCGTCCACCGAATAGGCCAGCAACCTGCCGTCGGCGCTGGTGGAGATGGCGCCCAGATTGAAGTATTCCTTGCCCTCCGCCAGCGCCACTTCGTCGAGGATCAGTTCGTCGGCGCTGCCGTCGTCGACCGCGCCGACGGGACGGCGCCACCACTTCTTGTATTCCGCGCCCTCCTCGAACTCGATCCAGTAGAGCCAGTCGCCGTCCTTCTGCGGCACCGACTTGTCGGCTTCCTTGATGCGGGCACGCATTTCCTTGAACAGCGCGTCGATCTGCCCCTGGCGCCCTGCCATCCGCGTTTCGAACCAGCGATTTTCCGCTTCCAGGTGCTCCAGCACGGCCTTGTCGGTGACCTCAGGATAACCGGTATCGCGCAGCCATGCATAATCGTCGGCGACGGTCAGGCCATGGTGGGTGAAGGAATGCGGCTTCTTTGCCGCCTGCGGAGGACCGGAAAGGGTCTGCGTGGGATCTGCCATCGCCTCCATCTAGGGGCTGTCCTGCCGAAGGGGAAGTATCGTGATGGCCGCAAGGAGCCTTGGGACGGAGGGCCGATGCTTCCCCTTCGGCGGCGAACCTCCTATGTTGCGCCCATGACTCCCGCCAGCCGGATACCTTACGCATGTTGATGAATACCCATGAAGCGCGCCTCGATGCCTTGCGCCAGGAACTCAAGGCACGCGGCCTCGACGGATTCGTGATCCCGATTTCCGACGAACACATGAGCGAATATGTCGGCGCCTACGCCCAGCGCCTGGCCTGGCTGACCGGCTTCGGCGGCTCGGCCGGAACGGCCGTGGTGCTGACCGACCCCACGCTCTCGCCCGCCGCCGCCATGTTCGTGGACGGCCGCTATACGCTCCAGGTGCGCGAGCAGGTGGACGGCACGTTCTACGCCTACGAAAGCGTTCCGCAGACCAGCCCGGCCCGCTGGCTGGGCGAGAATGCTCCCAAGGGCGCGCGGATCGGCTACGATGCCTGGCTTCACGGATCGAAGTGGGTCGAAGCCGCGCAGGCCGCCCTGTCGCACAAAGGCGCCACGCTGGTGGCCGTGGACGGCAATCCGATCGACGCCGTCTGGCAGGACCAGCCTGCGCCCTCGCCCGCCCCGGCCCTCGTCCATGACGATGCCCTGGCGGGCGTATCAAGCAAGGCCAAGCGCGCCGCCGTATCCGAATGGCTCACCGCGCGCGGGCTGGACGCGGCGGTGATCACGGCCCTCGATTCGATTGCCTGGCTGCTCAACCTGCGCGGCACCGACGTCGAGCGGACCCCCGTGGCGCTGTCCTACGTCGTCGCCTATGCGGACGACACCGCCGACCTCTACATCGCCGAAGAGAAGGCCACGCCGGAACTGCGCCGGCACCTGGGCAACGCGGTGAGCGTGAAACCGCGTGAAGCCTTCGTCGCGGGCCTCGGCAAGCTGGCCGGCAAGCGTGTCGCCGTCGATCCCGACAACGCCGTCGCCGCCGTGTTCGAGACCTTGCGCGCAGCCGGCGCGGCGATCGTCGAGGAACGCGACCCCACGATCCTGCCCAAGGCCGTGAAGAACCCCGTCGAACAGCAGGGCCATCGCGAGGCGCAGGCCATCGACGGCGTGGCCGTGACGCGCTTCCTGCACTGGCTGTCGGTCGAGGGACCGAAGGGCGAAGTGACCGAGATGAGCGCCGCCGATCGGCTCCACGCCTTCCGCCGCGAATGCGGCGACTTGCGCGACCTCTCGTTCGACACGATCTCGGGCGCCGGCCCCAACGGTGCCAGCCCGCACTACCGCGTCTCCGAGGAGTCGAGCCTCACTCTCGTTCCCGAAAGCGTCTACCTGGTCGATTCGGGCGGCCAGTACCCCTACGGCACGACGGACATCACCCGCACCGTGTGGATCGGGAACGGGCAGCCGCCGGCCGAAGTGAAGGACCGCTTCACCCGCGTCCTGAAGGGCACCATCGCCATCGACCGCGCGGTCTTCCCCAAGGGCACCAACGGCGGCCAGCTCGACGTGCTCGCCCGCCAGTTCCTGTGGCAGGTCGGGCTCGACTATGCCCATGGCACCGGTCACGGAGTCGGCAGCTTCCTCTCGGTTCACGAAGGCCCGCAGCGCATCGGCAAGCCGGCCGGCGGCCAGGCGGGTACGTCGCAGGAACTGCTCGCGGGCATGATCCTCAGCGACGAGCCGGGCTACTACAAGGCCGGCGAATACGGCATCCGCATCGAGAACCTGATCCTCGTCGAACCGCGGGAATTCGCAGGCTCGGACGGTGAATACTTCGGCTTCGAGACGCTGACCCTGGTTCCCATCGAGCGCCGGCTGGTGGACACGGCCCTCCTCAGCCCCGAGGAAACGGCGTGGTGGAACGCCTATCACGCCAGAGTCCTCGAGGTGATCGGCCCGCAAGTCAGCGGCGAAGTGAAGCAGTGGCTCGAAGCGCAGTGCCTGCCACTTTGACCGCAAGGTCCTGATGGCGCATCCTCCCGGCGGCGCGCAGTCGGGAGGACCGCTCTATGGCGAACGAAGTGCACGACCTCAGAACCCATCCGGTGCATCTCGGCCTCGGCGCCGTGGCCGAGGCCCTGCCCGCCTTTACCGGCATGGACTGGTACGCCGCCTACTCGGCGCGCACCGCGGCAGACGGAAGAACAGGCAGCTTGCCTGCGGATGAAGGGAGTGCCAACGTTGTGACAATTGGCGACAATAAACCCGCAAGACGGCACAACTGCGCGACAAGCGGCGCTTAGAGCGGAGATCAGAAAGCTGCGGGGCGTTTCTTCCCCTCCCTTCCCCGCCCCACGGCTTTCGCATGTTTCTGTCGAAGGAAAGAGCCATGAGGATGAACTGGTTCAGCACGATCTCCGTCGGCTTCTCCGCCGCGGCGCTGGCTTTTGCCGGTGCGGCCTGCGCCCAGGCGCAGGCGGCGCCCGCCGGTAGCGAGCGCGACCGCCGGGAAGCGCGGACCGAGACCCGCGCGGACGCCCAGGCCCGCGCCGAGGCGATGTTCGCCCGGCTGGACGTGAACAAGGACGGCAAGCTGGACTGCGCCGACCGCGAGGCACGCCGTCAGGAGCGGCGCAGCGCTCTGTTCGACCGCCTCGACGCCGATAAGGACGGCGCCATCTCGAAGGCGGAATTCATGGCGGATCGCGGTCCTGGCGGTGATCGCGGCGGCGCTCACCCGGAAGGCGACATGCCTCGCCCTCCCGGCGGCCCGGAAGCCTCCGGGGATCGCCCCGCTCCCGATTATGCCGAGCGCCGCGGGCGTCACGGAGGCCTACACGGCGACATGAAGCGCCGGATGCCCGGCTTCGGCAGGGGCGATGGAAACCGCGACGGCAGCGTAGCCCGGTCCGAATTCGCCGCCGCCGCACTCCAGCGCTTCGATGCGATCGACACCGACAAGGACGGCAAAGTCACGCCGGAGGAGCGCCGCGCCGCGCACGACAGGATGCGCGCCGCATGGCAGGCCCGCAAGGGCGAGCGTGCCCGAGCCTCCGAGGGTGCCGAGCGCAAGGCGCCGCCGCCGCCCGCACAGAAGTAACGACCGCGCTCCGGTGGCGGACGGAAAAGGACTGGAATGAACGACATCTCGCCCGCCCGCATCCTGCTGGTCGACGACGAAGCCGCACTCCGCGAACCCCTGGCCGACTATCTGTCGCGCCAGGGGTTCGGCGTGAGCCAGGCGGTCAGCGCCGCCGAGGCGCGCAGTCGGTTGCGCGACGAGAAGCCCGACCTCGTCCTGCTGGACATCATGATGCCCGGCGAGGACGGCCTTTCGCTCTGCCGCCATCTCGTCGAAGCGCAGGACATCCCGGTCATCTTCCTCACCGCGCGCGGAGAGGCGACCGACCGCATCGTCGGCCTGGAGATCGGCGCCGACGACTACGTGGTGAAGCCTTTCGAACCGCGTGAATTGGTGGCCCGCATCCGCTCGGTCCTGCGCCGTGCTGCCCGCGTCCCCATGCAGGCGCCCGACAACGAGGCTTTCTCTTTCGAGGGCTGGCTGCTCGATCCGCTGAAGCGGCGCCTTACCGATGCAGAAGGAGCGACGGTCGCGATCTCCTCGGTCGAGTTTCGCCTGCTCATGGCCTTCCTTGAACATCCGCGCCAGGTGCTCAACCGCGATCGCCTGCTGGACATGGTGCAGGGCCGCGAGGCGCACCTCTTCGACCGCGCCGTGGACAACCAGGTCAGCCGTCTGCGCCGGAAGATCGAAGTCGATTCGCGCAATCCGCAGCTGATCCAGACGGTTTGGGGCGGGGGCTACATGCTCGCCACCGACGTACGGCGCGTGCCGCTCGACCCGGATTGAGCAAGGCCTTCCGTACTATGTCTTCGCTCAAGCCATCCTTTCCGAAGACGCAGGGCCACCGGGCGTCCTGGCTGCAGATGCCCCGTCCGCACAGCCTCATGGGGCAGATGCTGCTGGCAGTGGCGCTGGCGCTCATGCTGGTGCAGGGTCTCGGCGCGTTCTTCGTCTATCGCGCCCAGCGTGATGGCTATGAAGCCAGCATGCTCAATGCTGCGGCTTTCCGTCTGATCATGGAGACGCGCGGCCCGCGCGCCCTGTCGCGCCACCGCGGCGGTCCCAGAGTGCCTCTGGGCGGTCCTTCGCCCAAGGGTTATCACCTGGAATACAGCACCCGTGCGCCCATCGCGCCCGGCGAGACGCGCGACCGGGCAGCCGAAGCCGGGCTTGCCAAGATCCTGGCCGACCAGGAATTCCAGGTACGCGACATCGTGGCGGTGCACCGGGACGTCGCCCGCGACCGCGTGGCTCGCCGCAATGCGCTCGACCGCGCCGCGAACTACGGTCTATCCCGCGAGGATACCGAGCGCATGCTGCGCTCCAACCTGCTCGTCGTGGGGGTTCGCACCGAGGACGAAGGCAGCTGGATCATCTCGCGCGTGCGGGCGCCACGCCCCGAGAATGTGCTGCTGACGCCGATCCTGGTCCAGACGATCCTGATCTACGTCGTCATCATGGCGGCCGTCGCGCTGATCCTGCGCCGCATCACCCGGCCGCTTGCCGCCCTGACGAGACGCCTCGAACGCTTCGCCGCCACCCAGGACGTGGAAGGCCAGCTCGCCGCGTCCGGCCCGGAAGACATGCAGCGGCTGATCGTCGCCCACAACGCCATGGAATCGCGGATCGCCGCCTTGCTGGACGAGAAGAACGTCATGCTCGGCGCCATCGGCCACGATCTCAAGACCCCGCTTGCCGCCTTGCGCGTGCGGATCGAATCGGTGACCGACGATCTCGAGCGCGGCCGCATGGCCGCGACGATCGAGGATATCGTCCATACCTTGGACGATATCCTTTCGCTGGCCCGCGTCGGCCGCCCCAGCGACCCGCTCGAAAACACCGAACTGTCCGCGCTGATGTTTTCGGTGATCGAGGAATACGAGGACATGGGCGAGCCGGTGGAAGTGGGCCGGACCGAGCGGATGGCCCTGGAACTTCGGCCGACGTGGATCCGCCGCGCCTTGCGCAACCTCATCGGCAATGCCTTGCGCTATGGGGAGCGTGCCCGTGTCTCGCTCTCGCGGGAGGGCGGGCGCGCGGTGATCCTGATCGAGGACGACGGGCCAGGCATCCCGGACGACTCCATCGATTCCATGATGAACCCTTTCACACGCGGCGACCCGTCGCGCAACAGCGCCACTGGCGGCGCAGGGCTCGGCCTTGCCCTGGCCCGCGCCATCGCCGACCAGCACGGCGGCGCGCTAATCCTCTCGAACAGGGTTTCGGCGCAAGGCGCGGTCGAAGGCTTGGCGGCAAGGCTGGAACTGCCGCTCGGCTGACCGCGCGCCGCAGTCCCCAGACAAGTCGCTGCGCTAAGCGCCCGTCCGGTCAGCGCATCAGGCCGCCAATGAGATTGCGCGCGAAACGGCCGAGGCCCGGAAAGCCGATCGCCTTGCCCAAGGCGTCCCCCACCGTTCCCGCCGCCGCGCCGGCGGCGGACGCCTTGGGATTGGCGCGGCTTTTCTTGCCCTGCACCGACTGCGCGAGGATCGACCCGGCACTCGCCGCCGCCGCGCCCGCTGCCGCCTTGGCGACTTTGCCGCCGAGACCGTCCCACAGGCTGGGGCTCTTGCGTTCCTGTTTGGCCACTTCGGCCTCGCCCTTTTCCGCCACTTCCCGCGCAGTGGCCGCTGCATCGGCAGCTTTGGCGGCCAGCACTTCCTCCGCGCTTTCGCGGTTCACGGGCGTCTCGTACTTGCCTTCATAGGGGCTGATCGACTGGATGATCGCCCGTTCCTTGGGCTCGACCGGCCCCAGCCGCGATCGGGGCGGCGCGATCAGGGTGCGCTGGACCACCGTGGGCGCGCCTTCGCCATCAAGCGTGGAAACGAGCGCTTCGCCGACCTTCAGCTCGGTGATCGCTGCCGCGACGTTCAGCTCGGGGTTGATGCGGAACGTATCCGCCGCCGCCCTGATCGCTTTCTGGTCGCGCGGGGTGAAAGCCCTCAGCGCATGCTGCACGCGGTTGCCGAGCTGGCCGGCGATGTCCTCGGGTATATCGATAGGGTTCTGCGAGATGAAATAGACGCCAACGCCCTTCGAGCGGACGAGGCGCACGACCTGCTCCACTTTGTCCTGCAGCGCCTTGGGGGCATCGTCGAACAGCAGGTGCGCTTCGTCGAAGAAGAACACCAGCTTGGGCTTGTCGGGATCGCCTACTTCCGGGAGCACTTCGAAAAGTTCGGACAGCAGCCAGAGCAGGAACGTCGCGTAGAGCTTCGGACTGCGCATCAGCTTGTCGGCAGCCAGCACGTTTACATAGCCGCGCCCCTTGTCGTCGCTGCGGATGAAATCGGCGATCTCCAGCGCCGGCTCTCCGAAGAACTGCGCCGCCCCCTGGCTGTCGAGCGCCAGAAGCTGGCGCTGGATCGTGCCGACGCTGGCCTTGGTGATGTTGCCGTATCGGCTGGAAAGCTCCGAGGCGTTCTCGGCGGCATGGGCCAGCATGGCCTGCAGGTCCGGCAGGTCGAGCAGCAGCAGCCCCTGCTCGTCGGCATAGCGGAAGACGACGTTGAGCACACCTTCCTGCGTGTCGTTGAGGTCCATCAGCCGCGCCAGCAGCAGAGGCCCCATTTCCGAGATCGTGGTGCGGACGGGGTGGCCCTGTTCGCCGTAGATGTCCCAGAAGACCACCGGATTGTCGGAATAGGCGTAATCGGTCACGCCGATTTCCCGGGCCCGCGCCTCCAGCACGGCGGCATTCTTGAACTGCGGGCTACCGGGCATGGCGATGCCGGAAAGATCGCCCTTCACGTCGGCCAGGAACACCGGAACACCGGCTGCGGAAAACTGCTCGGCTATGGTCTGGAGCGTGACGGTCTTGCCGGTGCCGGTGGCCCCCGCAATCAACCCGTGCCGGTTGGCGCGTTCCAGCCTAAGCACCTGCCGTTCGCCGTTGGCACCGAGTCCCAGGAAAATCTCTTCCATTAACCGCTCCTTGCACCCGTAGACCGTGATAGAATGGCCGGCACGCCAGGGCGAGAGGGATTTTGCCAGAGGCGAAGTTCATCGCTACAGGCGCGTGCGCACCATGCCCGAACCGTTCGTCTTCCTCGATGATGCCCGCCGCGACGGCGCCGCAGATGCCCGTATCTACCGGGAACCGGCGGAACTCGTCGTCGCGCGCCAGCCGCACGAGGTCTCGGCGGCGCTAACGCGCATCGAGGCACTCGCAGCCGAGGGCCTGCATCTGGCCGGGTACATGGCCTACGAGGCGGGGCTGGCGCTCGAATCGCGGCTCGCGCATCTCCTGCCGCAGCGCACCGGCGCGACGGGGCCGCTGGTCTGGTTCGGCGCCTTTTCCAGCTACGAGACGATTCCCGCCGCGGAAGTGCCGGAATGGCTGGAGCGTCATGCACAGCCCGGCCCGGTCGGCATCGGACCGCTGGAGCCGCAGATCTCCACCGGCGACTACGAACAGGCCTTCAACCGCCTCCAGCAAGCCATCGAGGCAGGGGACATCTACCAGGCGAACCAGACCTTCCCGCTCGCCGGACCCTGGCATGGTGATCCGCTGGCGCTCTATGCCGCGATCCGACCGGCGGCGGCGGCGGGGTATGGCGGCGTGGTCTGCGACGGATCGCACTGGCTGCTCAGCTTCTCGCCGGAATTGTTCTTCACTCTCGAGGGTAGCCGGATCACCGTGCGCCCGATGAAAGGCACCCGCCCGCGCGGGCGCGATGCGGGCGAGGATGCGGCGCTGCGCGCGGACCTCTCCGCGTCCGTCAAGGATCGGGCCGAGAACCTGATGATTCTCGACCTCATGCGCAACGACATCTCGCGGGTGGCCGAACCGGGCAGCGTCCGGGCGGAGAATCCTTTCGCCATCGAGAGCTATCCCACGGTGCACCAGATGGTCTCCACCGTCCGCGCCGAACTCGCTCCGAACAAGAGCGCCGTCGATATCCTGCGAGCGCTGTTTCCCTGCGGCTCGATCACCGGAGCGCCGAAGATCCGCGCCATGGAACTGATCGCGGAAGTGGAGGCTGAGGCTCGCGGGCCCTATTGCGGCTCGATCGGCCGGATCGATCCCACTGGCGATGCCGCCTTCAATGTGGCAATTCGCACTCTGCGTCTTTCGCCAGAGAGCGTCGACCAAAGCGGCAGCGGCAGCAACCGGAGCGGGGGCCGTGCCGTCCTCGGCGTCGGCTCGGCCGTGGTCGCCGATTCACAAGCGCTTCCCGAATGGCGGGAATGCCTGGTCAAAGGGGGTTTCGTGAGAGAGTCGGCAGGGGCATCCTCGCCCGCCAGTTTCGACCTGATCGAGACGATGTGCTTCACGCCCGAAAAGGGCATTCCGCTGCTCGAACTCCATCTCGAGCGGATTCGCGCCAGTGCCGAAGCGCTCGGCTTCAGTTTCGATCGCCATGCCGTGCGCAATGCCATCCAGGCCCTGTGCTTCGATGCCGAGGCGCCCGCGAAGCTGCGACTGGTCGCCGCCCGCAGCGGTGCCTATTCGCTGGAACTCGCCGAGCTGCCCGCTGCGTTTTCCGGCCCCGTCACCGTGGGCGTGCTGCGTTTGCCGGTGGACAGCGGCGACTGGCGTCTGCGCCACAAGACCAGCGATCGCGGCTTCTACGAGGCGGGCCTCCTCGCCGCGCAGTCGGCAGGCGCGCAGGAAGCACTGTTCCTGCGCGACGACGGCCTCGTCACCGAAGGCACGTTCACCAGCCTCTTCGTGGAACGTGGCGACAGGTTGCTGACCCCACCCGCCGCGCTGGGGCTCCTGCCCGGCGTGCTGCGTCGCTCGCTGATCGAGCAGTGCCGCGCGGAGGAAGCGGAACTGACGCTGGACGATCTCGCGGACGGTTTCCTCATCGGCAACGCCTTGCGCGGGCTGATGCCGGCACGGCTGCTGGCGTGATGCACGTCTCCCCCGCCCTCTCGCGCATCGCTCCTTCGGGCACGACCGCCATGACCGATCGCGCCATCGAACTGCGCGAATCCGGCATCGACGTGATCTCGCTCTCGGTTGGCGAGCCGGACTTCGCGACCCCGCCCCATGTCATCGAAGCCGCGAAGGCGGCGCTCGATGCCGGGCAGACGAAATATACGGCGGTCGGCGGAACTTCGCAGCTCAAAGAGGCCGCAGCGCTGCACTTTGCGCGTGACCTCGGCATCGCGGTTCCGTCCTCGCAAGTGACGGTCAGCGCGGGCGGCAAGCAGGCGATCTTCCACGCCATGCTGGCGACGCTGGGCGAAGGCGATGAAGTGATCGTGCCTTCGCCCTGGTGGGTCAGCTATCCCGAGATCGTGCGCTTCGCGGGCGGCAAGGTCGTGCCGCTGCTCACCGCCGCGAAGGACAATTTTCGCTTTACGGCCGCCGATCTCGAAGCGCAGATCGGCCCGCGCACGCTCTGGGTTCTGCTCAACAGCCCCGGCAACCCGACCGGCGCCTACTACCCAGAGGACATGCTGCGCGGCATAGGCGACGTGCTGCGCCGCCATCCCCGCGTCATGGTGCTGTCCGACGACATCTACGCGCCGCTCAACTATACGGGCCGCGCCCATGCCACTCTGGCGAACCTCTGCCCGGACCTAGCCGACCGCATCCTGACCGTCTCCGGTGTGTCCAAGAGCCACGCGATGACGGGCTTTCGCATCGGCGTCGCCGCTGGGCCGCAATGGCTGATCAAGGCGATGGAAAAGCTGCAGTCGCATTCCTCCGGCAATCCCTGCTCGATCAGCCAGGCCGCCGCCGTTGCCGCTTTCGAAGGGCCGCAGGACTTCCTGGAGGAGTGGCGCGAGCGGTTCCGCCAAAGGCGCGACCGGGTGGTCGCCGCGATCAACGCCATTCCCGGCCTCTCCACGCCGAAGCCGGACGGCGCATTCTACTGCATGATCGACGCCGCACCGCTGATGGATCGCTTCGGCAGGGACGACGGGAAGCTGGCCCTGCACCTGCTGGAACACGGCGTGGCGCTGGTCCCCGCTTCGGCCTTCGGCGGACGCGACGGTTTCCGCATCAGTTTCGCCGCCGACGACGCGCGGCTCGAAGAAGCGCTTGCGCGCATAGAGAAAGCATTGACGTAACATGGAACTGGAAATCCTCTTCGAGGACGGCGAAGCGCTGGTCATCGACAAGCCTGGCGGCCTTCCGCTGGATACGCCGCGCGCCGGTGGGCCGAGCCTCGAAGACCGGCTGGACGAGTTGAAGCTCGGCTTCCAGCGCCTGCCTGCGCCCGTCCACCGGCTGGACCGCGATACCTCGGGCTGCCTGCTGCTGGCCCGCAATCCCAAGGCGCTGAAGCGCTTTTCCGCCGCCTTCGAGGAGAAGCTGGTCCAGAAGCGTTACCTCGGCATCGTCGCCGGTACGCTGACCGAAGAGGAAGGCACGATCGCGCTCAACCTTTCCAAGGTCAGCACGGCCAAGGACGGCTGGCGCATGATCCCGGCGAAGAAGGGCAAGCCCGCCGTCACCCACTGGCGCAAGCTGGACGAAAAGAACGGGCTCACCCTGGTCGAATTCCGCCCCGAGACGGGCCGCACGCACCAGATCCGCGTCCATGCCGCTTCCGGTCTCGGCCTGCCGCTGCTGGGCGATCCGGTCTACGGCTCCAGCAAGGGTGCCCCGCGCACCATGCTCCACGCTGCGGGCCTGACCGTGCCGCGCGGCGACAAGGAACCGATCGTGGCGGCTGCGCCGCTGCCGCGCGATTTCGCCGCGCTCGGCTTCAGCGATGAATGAGCGAGGTTGAGGCCACGATAGACCGCGCCCAGGCCCTGGCGAGCGAGAGCTTCATCGCTTCCGCCGGGCCGGGCGGCCAGAACGTCAACAAAGTGGCGACGGCGGTCCAGCTGCGGATCAACGTCTATGCCCTGCGCCTCAGCCCGCCGGTCTTCGCGCGGCTGAAGGAACTGGCGGGCAGTCGCATGACGGCAGCGGGCGAACTGATGTTCACTGCCCGCCGCTTCCGCACCCAGGAGGCCAACCGGTCGGACGCGCGCGAACGTCTCGCGGAAATGCTGCGAGAGGCGTTCAAGCTGCCGGAAAAGCGCGCCAAGAGCCGGCTCAACCGAGTGGGCAAGGAACAGCGGCTGAAGGGCAAGAAACTGCGTGGCTCGGTAAAGGCCGGGCGCGGCAAGGTCAGCTTCGACTGAAGCTCATTCCGCCTGCGCCGGGGCTCGATCGACGGGCGCGGCAGCGGAGGCGGTAGGCTCGGGCCGGGCATCGAACATTTCCGCTGCCTCGCTCAAAGCCTGCGCTTCGCCGATGGTGACGTCGCTTGGGCCCGGCGGCGTATCGGCCTGTCCGCAAGCTGCCAGGGAGAGGGTCGCGATCAGGAGGCAGAGCGCTCTCATGCAAGCTGCATAGCGCACCTCCAACAGCCGGGACAATGCGCCGGATCGACAGAACCATGTCATCCTGAACTTGGTTCGCGAGCCATCTTGCCGAGCGACCCGCCGCCGATGGTCAGAAATCGATTCTGAACCAGGTTCAGGATGACGGAGCTGATCCGGTAGTCCTGGTGGGTCGCCGCGCCTTCGCAACCTTGCCGCTTTCCCGGACTTCCCACTGACACCGTTTGCCCCGATACCTGTCGTCGGCCTCAACCCGCCAAAAGGAGTCGTCATGTCGAAGATCGTCGTCGTCGTCGGAAGCCTTCGCGCCGAATCGTACAATCGCCAGTTCGCACAAGCCCTTACTCGCCTGCCCGCCGCTGCCGGCCACGATTTCGTCTTCGCCGACATCGGTGAACTGCCGCTCTACGATCAGGACGACGACGCCGACCAGGCGCAGTCGGTGAAGGATCTGAAAGAACTGGTCCGCAGCAGCGACGGCGTGATCTTCGTGACGCCCGAATACAACCGCTCGATCCCGGGCGTACTCAAGAACGCCATCGACCACGCCTCGCGTCCTTACGGGGACAGCGCTTGGGCGGGCAAGCCGGCAGGCGTGATCGGCGTCTCGATCGGCGCGGTCGGCACGGCCTTGGCGCAGCAGCATTTGCGCAACGTGCTCGCCTATCTCGACATGCCGACTCTCGGCGCGCCAGAAGCCTTCATCCAATGGAAGGATGGGCTGATCACGCCGGAAGGCACCATCGGCGAGCAGTCGGCAGGGTTCGTCGGCGGTTGGCTTGAGGCGTTCTTCGCGCTGGTGGACCGTCACCAAGATTGAGGAATCGCGTCGTCCCGGATCAAGTCCGGGACGACGGTTTCGTCAGAGGATTCCGGCCGTCTTGCCCGCGCGGGTGAACATGCCGATGATCTGCTGCACCTGTTCGGCCGAGTGTTCGGCGCAGAGCGAGCAGCGCAGCAGGGTCATGTTGGCGGGGGTTGCCGGCGGACGCGCGAGGTTCACGTAGAGGCCTTCGTGCAGCAGGGCTTCCCACATCATCGCGCCGCGTTCGAGATCGGGCATGATGACGGCGATGATCGCGCTCTGCGGCTCGTCCGTGCCGAGCTGGAAGCCCGCATCCGTCAGGCCCTTGTGCAGCGTGCGCGAGCTTTCCCAGAGGTGCGCGCGCTTTTCGGCGGCTGTCATCAGCTTGCGGATCGAGGTGGTCGCGGTGGCGACGACGCTGGGCGGCAGGCTGGCGGTGAAGACGTAGGGACGGCAGACCAGGCGCATGATCTCGAACTTGGGGTGGTTCGAGACGCAGAAGCCGCCGACCGTGCCGACCGACTTGGAGAACGTGCCGATCACGAAGTCCACGTCATCGAGGCAGCCCTGGTCCTCGGCCACGCCGCGACCGTTGGGGCCGATGAAGCCCATCGAGTGCGCTTCGTCCACCAGCACCATGGCGCCATACTTCTTGGCGACCGCGATCATCTCCTTGAGCGGGGCGATATCGCCCAGCATCGAGTAGACGCCTTCCAGCACGACCAGCTTGCCCGCGCCCTTGGGAATGCGGCGCAGGCGCTTTTCCATCGCCTCGATGTCGTTGTGCTTGAAAGGCACGACTTCGGCATCGCCCATCTTGCAGCCGTCCCAGATCGAGGCGTGGCTGTCGATGTCGAGGACGATGTAGTCACCCTTGCCGGCGATCGTCGAGATGATCCCGAGGTTGGCCTGGTAGCCGGTGGAGAACACCATGGCATGCTTCATGTCGTAGAAGTCGCATAGCGCTTCCTCGACCGCCTTGTGCCCGGCGTAAGTGCCGTTGAGCACGCGGCTACCGGTGGTGCCGGCGCCGAAGTCGTCCAGCGCCTGCTTGCCCGCCGCGATCACGTCGGGATCGAAGGTCATGCCCATGTAGTTGTAAGTGCCGAGCAGGATCGTCTCGCGCCCGTTGCACAGGGCGACGGTGGGCGAGATCACCTTTTCCATGACGAGGCCGAACGGATCGGTGACGCCCGTGGAAAGCAGGTCGCGGCGCATTTCGATCAGGGGATCGAACTTGCTGAACAGGTCGGTGACGCCTTGCGTTTCGTTATCGCTGAGCATGTCGGTCATCGCGGAAAATTCCTCAGCCCTGAAGCTTGACCACGGCGTCCACGAGCTGGCCGTAGTTCTCGATCTCGGCCTGCTGGTTCATCGAGATGATGATGTCGAATTCGTCTTCGATGGCGGCGACGAAGTCCATGACGGTCAGGCTGTCGAATTCAAGGTCGTCGGTGAAGCGGGTCGCGTCGGTCACGGCCACGCCCTTCTTGTTGAAGGGCTCGATCAGCGCGGCGATGCGGGCCGAGGTCTCTGCGCGGTCCATGGTCATTTCAACTCCGGTCATTTCGGGCGGCGCTCTGGCCGATAATTGCGGCGCAAAAGCGGCGGCGGGGCAAACTGTCAAGCAGCCTCTAGCGCAATCCTCCCCCGCGGGGGAGGGGCGGATGGACTTATCCGTCCATACTGTCGTCACCCCGAACGCATCCAGGGTGACGATGGCGACGGGCAGATTCCCTTTACAGAAGCGCGCGGACTGCCTGCATGAAGGGGCCGATGGAGACCGGCTTGGCGAGATAGCCTTCCGCCCCCGCCTCGCGGATGCGCTCCTCGTCGCCCTTGCCCGCATAGGCGGTGACGGCAAGCACCGGTATCGTCCGCAAGACGGTGTCCTTCTTGGCCGCCTCGATCAGGTCGAGCCCCGAGACGTTGGGCAGCTGGATGTCCATGATGACGAGGTTCGGCACGAATTCTCGCGCGCGCTCCAGCGCGTCGAGGCCATCGGCTACCGGCTCCACGGCGAAGCCCTGGCTCCTGAGCACGTCGCAAAAGAGCTTTCGATTGAGGTCGTTGTCCTCGACAACTAGGATACGCTTTGCCATTCGACGCGGGATCACCATCTAGGTCGGGAACACCCGCTCTATGACACGCAAGCGAGACTGACAATTCTTCGAGAGTCGCCATCCCCATCGCAGGACCCGCAGGCTCTGGCGCTCGCCGCGCTCGGCTGGGTGCTGGCGGACCAGGGCCGCGCAGAGCGTTTCCTGTCGCTGACCGGCCTGACCCCCGACGTGCTGCGCGCCTCGCTGGGCGAGCCTGCGACGATGGCGGCGGTGCTGGAATTCCTTTGCTCGCATGAGCCTGACCTGCTCTCCGCCGCCGATGCGCTTGAAGTGACGCCGGAAGTGCTGGCGCGCGCACGCGAAAGGCTGGGCGCATGACGCGGCGCTCGGGTCGCCCCCTGCTCATCACCGATTGCGACGAAGTGCTGCTCTACATGGTCTCGCACTTCCGTGACTGGCTGGCCGAGGAAGAGGGCGTAACCTTCACGTTCGATCGCGGCGAGTTTTCCGGCGCCATGCGTCACACCGGCTCCGGCGAAGTGCTGGAACCGGCAGCGATGTGGTCGCTGCTGAACAAGTTCTTCGATGGGCAGATGCATCGGCAGACCCCGGTGGACGGCGCCGTGGAGGCCCTGGGCGAAATTTCCCACCATGCCGACGTGGTCGTGCTGACCAATCTCATGGATTTCCGGCAGGAAGCCCGCCGCCTGCAACTGGCGGAGCATGGCCTGGACTTGCGCATCTTTACCAACCAGGGTCCGAAAGGGCCGGCGCTCAAGGCCATTCTCGACGAATACCAGCCGTCGCGCGCGGTCTTCGTGGACGATCTGGCCCAGCACCACGACTCGGTGGCGGCGGTGACGCCCGAGGTCGGCCGCCTGCACTTCTGCGCCGAGCCGCTGCTCGCCCCGCATATCGCCTGCGCCCACCTCGCCGGCCATGCCCATGCCCGGATCGACCGCTGGCCGGATGCCGCGCCCTGGCTGATCGGCTGGCTGACACGCGAAGAGGCCGAGCATAGCCAATCCTGAAACCCGCTCCCCCGACAAGGAAGACGCCAAGATGAGTGCAATCGAATCCCGCCTGGCCGAACTTGGCCTTACGCTCCCCGAACCCGCAGCGCCGGTAGCGGCTTACGTGCCGGTCGTCGTCGCGGGCGGCCTCGCCCATGTTTCGGGGCAGCTGCCTTTCGTCGAGAGCAAGCTGGTGACTGGCCGCTTGGGCGAGGACGTCGCGCTGGAAGCGGGCATCGAGGCGGCGCAGGCCTGCGCCGTGATGATCCTGGCCCAGCTCAAGGCCGCGCTCGGCTCGCTCGACCGCGTGGAGCGCGTGGTCAAGCTGGGCGCCTTCGTCAATTCCACGGGGGACTTCACCGACCAGCCGAAAGTGGCGAACGGCGCTTCGGAGCTTATGGTGGCGGTGTTCGGCGAAGAGGGCAAGCATGCCCGCAGCGCCGTCGGCGTGCCGGTGCTGCCGCTGGGGGCTGCCGTCGAAGTGGACGCCATCGTTGCCGTTCGCCCTGCTTGATCGCTGGTGTTCGCCGCCGCCCGACCCGCGCAAGGTCGAGTGGATCGGTGAACACGACTATGCCCATCGCGGGCTGCACGGCGCGGTAATTCCCGAAAACTCGCTCGCGGCGTTCCGGCTGGCGATCGAGGAAGGTCACGGGATCGAACTCGACGTGCAGCGCGCGGGGGACGGTACGCCCGTGGTTTTCCACGATACGGTCCTGGACCGGCTTACCGGCGAGACCGGCGAGATTGCGCGCCGCAGCGCGGCCCAACTCGCCGCGGTAACGCTCGGCGGAACGGCGGAGAGCATCCCCAGCCTGCGCCAGGCCCTCACCCTGATCGGCGGCCGCAAGCCGGTGCTGATCGAGTTGAAATCCTCGCGCGGCACCCGCCTCGCCGCGCTGTGCCTGGCCGTGCGGCGGGTCCTGGAAGGCTACACCGGCCTGCATGCGGTGATGAGCTTCGATCCGCGCGTCTCGCATTGGTATAGCCAACACTCGCCGAACACCGTACGCGGGCTGATCGTCTCGGAAGGCGAGCATCGCGCCCTGCCCGGCAAGATCCGGCGGCGCCTTGCGCTCTGGCAGGCGCGGCCCGACTTCCTCGCCTACGATATCCGCGACCTGCCCAACCGCTTCGCCGCCGCGCAGCGCAAGCGCGGCCTGCCCGTGGCGACCTGGACGGTACGCCGCCCCGACCATCACGAGCGCGCCGGCATCCATGCCGATGCGGTGATCTTCGAACGCCCCTCGGAAGAACCGGCGTGAGCGCCGGGAACAGCGGCACCGAATTCGTCGCCCGGCTTCATGGCGCGGTGAGCGGCCTTCCCGCCGGCGAATGGGACGCCCTTACGGGGGGCGGCAATCCCTTCGTCTCCCACGCCTTCCTCGCGGCCATGGAGGAATCCGGCAGCGTCGGCGGCAGCAGCGGCTGGACGCCGGTTCCGATCACCATTGCGGGACCGACTGGGCGGCTGGCAGCGGCGCTTCCCGCCTATCTCAAGCAGCACAGTCAGGGCGAATACGTGTTCGACCACGCCTGGGCGGATGCTTGGCACCGGGCAGGCGGATCGTACTATCCCAAGCTGCAGATTGCGGTTCCTTTCACCCCGGCGACCGGCCCGCGCCTGCTGACGCCGCACCCGGAACTCGCTCCGGCCCTGATCGCCGCCGCCGAGTCGGTCTGCCGCGACAACGGCCTTTCCTCGGCCCACGCGACTTTCATCGAGCCTGCCCAGGTGCCGCTGTTCGAAGCGGCCGGCTGGCTGCTGCGCGAGGATATACAGTTCCACTGGGAAAACCGGGGCTATCCCGATTTCGATGCGTTCCTCGCCGCCCTCTCCTCGCGCAAACGCAAGGACATCCGCAAGGAACGCGAAAGGGCGCAGGATGGCGTCGAGATCCGCGTGCTCTCCGGGGGCGATCTCCGCGAGGAGCACTGGGACGCGTTCTGGTCGTTCTACCAGGACACCGGCGCGCGCAAGTGGGGCCATCCCTACCTGACACGCGAGGCCTTCTCTTTGCTGGGCGAGACGATGGCGGATCGCATCCTGCTGGTGCTGGCCTATATCGATGGCCGCGCCGTGGCAGGAGCGCTGAACTTCATCGGCAACGAAGCGCTCTACGGTCGCTACTGGGGCGCCGTGGTGGACAAGCCGTTCCTTCATTTCGAACTCTGCTACTACCAGGCGATAGATGCCGCGATCGCCATGGGTCTGTCCCGCGTCGAAGCAGGGGCGCAAGGCGGCCACAAACTCGCCCGGGGCTACGAGCCGGTGCGGACGGTTTCCGCGCATTACATCGTTCATGAAGGACTGCGCGCGGCGATCGCGGACTATCTGGAGCAGGAACGGGCCGGCATTGCTGGGGACCAGCTGCTACTGGACGAACGCACGCCTTTCCGGAAGGCCTAGGCCGCCTTTCGCAAGGAGGCCGACAGCCATTGGCGGGCACGGCGCTGGGCCTCCGCGATATCCTGGGCCGACATGTCCTCCGCCACTTCGCTGCGGCAATGCGACGCCTCCTCATCGCCATGAACCGCCGCCAGATTGAACCACTTGTGCGCTTCGATGAGGTCGCATGCCGCTCCATGGCTCCCCGTCGAAAACGCGATTCCGAGGTCGAAGCAGACGGAAAGGTCGCCGAAGGCCGCGCGGGAAAGACGATCGGCAACAACAAGCGCGTCCGGTTCCATGTCGGCCTCCTTGGCCGCCCATCGGCGTCCTTTTGTGATCCAGCAGAGTTCCACATTCAGCTAACGCCGTGTTTTCGGCCCTTTACGGCCGGTGCACCAGGGCTGGCACCATCCTGGGCAACAAAGCGTTAAGGATGAACTTGAAGCATTCCCTGTAAGTTTACGGTGCAAGACTGCGGATGGAACCTGCGCATGGCCGATGGGGCATTTCAGGTTTTTTGTGGACTGTCATGGTTATAGCCTTGTGCAGGTAAATAGGCGGCCCTATAGGCCGCCGCACCGCGGTTTGCCGGAGGCCACTGGAAATAATCCGGGGTCGCAGGGCGTAGGCAGATCGGGGGGATTCGTGCGGAGATTCTCTGGATGGCAACGGCCCTAGCTGACGAAATTGATGTCCTCGCCAAAGCCAAGCGCATGCTTGGCGGTTCCTACGTTCCGGTCGAGAACGAAGCCTACATGTGCGAGGCTCAGCAAGACTACTTCCAGCGCCTTTTGCTCGCGTGGAAGAAATCGATCCTCGATGCCTCTGCCGGTACGCTGGCTCAGCTTCAGGACGGTCCGATCCGGGAGCCCGATCTCAACGATCGCGCCTCCAGCGAGACCGACTGGGGCATCGAACTGCGCACCCGCGACCGCCAGCGCAAGCTGATCGCCAAGATCGATTCCGCCCTGCGGCGCATCGAGGAAGGCGAATACGGCTACTGCGAAGTGACCGGCGAACCGATCGGCCTCGGCCGTCTCGAAGCGCGTCCGATCGCCACCATGACGGTGGAGGCCCAGGAAGCGCACGAGCGGCGTGAGAAAGTATCTCGCGAGGAGTGATCCTCGCGCGATTTTGCAGCCTTTCGCCCCGCTTGGTCGAGATGCCCGGCCTCTCTCCAGTGGCGGGGCGTTAAGGCTTTCTTTGCCATTCGCGCCTAGCTATCGAAGGCAAACACGCTTCGCGCGTGGGCGATGGCTATCGCGGGCCGTGGTTCGTGGTATCATCGCCGGATCGACCGCCGGACGAGAACCCATGACCCAGATCGAAAATCGCCAGATCGCGCGCGACAGCCTGTTCCTCATGGCAGACTTGCGCATCGACGGCATGGACGGCGAGTACCGGATCAAGGTCCGCAACCTGTCGGCCGGCGGCATGATGGGCGAAGGTGGACTCCAGGTCGTGCGCGGCACTCTGGTCGCCGTGAACATCCGCAACGTCGGATGGATCTCGGGCACGATCGCCTGGGTGCAGGAAAACCGTTTCGGCGTCGCCTTCACCGAGGAAATCGACCCGAAACTGGCGCGATCCGCCGCCGCGCCGGTCGCCGACGACAAGCCGAATTTCGTTCGCACCTACGAAGCGCAATATTCGCCCGCCACGCCGGAAAGCCGGAACTTGCGCAAGCTCTAAGCCCGGCTGCCGGAGCCGCGCGCTCTGGCGGATCAGGAAAATCCGCGATGCGGCAGCCCGGCGATTGCGCGGCGCTGCAAATCGATTAGGGCTGAAATCCATGTTCGCCGCCTGCAAAGCCTTTCGGACCCTGGTTCCCCTGGGCGCGCTGGCGCTTGCAGCGTGCAGTGCTCCGGACAATTCCGCGCTGAGCGTGGCGGTCATCGATGCTTCCGCCGATCCGTTCGGCGGCGAGGCCGGTCAGGCCGAAGAAGACGCGGGCCCGGCAGCCAGGCTGGTCCGCGCCTCCACCACCGAGGGCCTCGTATCGTTCGACGAGAAAGGCCGCGTCATCCCGGCTTTGGCGGATCGCTGGATCGTCACCGACGATGGCCAGAGCTATATCTTCCGTCTACGCGACGGCGATTGGGCCTCGGGAGACGCGCTTACGGCCGAGTCGGCGAAGAAGTCGCTGCAAGCGGCGCTCGACGCGCTGGGCGATACGCCGCTTGCCCAGGACGTGGCCGGTATCGATGATATCCGCACGATGGCCGGGCGAGTCGTGGAAATCCGGCTCGACCGGCCCATGCCCTATCTCCTCCAGCTACTGGCCCAGCCCGAACTCGGCCTGACCTTCAAGCAGCGCGGGGCGGGGCCGATGCGCTTCGAGCTCAGCGGGAACATGGCGCGCCTGGTGCCGATCGACCCCGCCAGCCTCGGCCTTCCGGCAGTGGAAAATTGGCCGCAGCGCACGCGCCGCATCGATCTTCGCGCGTTGAACGGGGCGAGCGCCGTCGAGGCTTTCAATGCCGGCACTGTCGATCTCGTCCTGGGGGGCGAGATACAGGATTTTCCGCTTACCCGCTCGGTGGGCATCCTGCGCGGAACGATCCAGGTGGATCCGGTAGTCGGCCTGTTCGGTCTCAAGGTCATGAACGACAAGGGCTTCCTTGCAGATCCTGTCAATCGCGAAGCTCTGGCCATGGCGATAGACCGCGAAGGACTGATCTCGCAGTTCAGCCTGGGCGGCTGGTCGGCAACGACCCGCATCGTCACGCCCAGTCTGGACGGCGATCTCGGAACCATCGGCGAGCGCTGGAGCGAACAGTCGCTGGAGGAACGCCGCACGCTGGCAAGAGCCCGCGTCGGCCGCTGGGCTGCCGCGGCCCCGGCGAACAGGACTTCGCCGCCGGCCCAAGCCCGTCCCGCTCCCGCTAC
>NZ_ATHL01000017.1 GCF_000445125.1 Novosphingobium lindaniclasticum LE124 | reverse complement strand
GCGCGGGGGGGCTGTTCTCGCCCGACAGCGTCATGTGGATGGGCGCGCTCATGCTGCTGCTCGGCACCGTCGGCGTGCTGCTGACGGCGCGCATCGCGCTGGCCATCCTGCTGGCGCTCGGCCCGATCTTCGTGGTCATGGCGCTGTTCGGCGGCACGCGCGGGCTGACCGCGGGCTGGCTGCGCGGCGTGGTGCTGACCGCGACGACTCCGCTGTTCGTCGTGCTCGGCGGCGGCATCACTCTCGAACTGCTGGTGCCGATCGTTTCCGCGCTGGTGCAGGGCGCGCAGCTGGGCGAGATCGACGGGCGGGCGGCCATGGCGCTGTTCGTGGTCGCGGCGGTCCACCTCGCGCTGATGGGCATGGTCCTCAAGGTGGCCGGTACGCTGGTATCCGGCTGGCAGGTCTTCGGCCTGGCGCGCAGCGAGCGTCAGAGCGGTGGCAGCGACGCAGTTGCGCCGCCCGCGGCGGCTTTGGCGCCGAGCGGACAGGTCCAGCCTTTCGTCACCGCCGCATCGGCTTCGCGCACGCCCGCCGTCTCCGCCGCAAGCGCCGCCGCCATGGTTGCCGCGCCCGGCGCGGAGCATGGCACGTCCTCTTCATCGGGCGACCGGCGCACCGTGATCACCCAGGTTTCGGGCGGCGGCATCGAGCCTCTGGGCGCCAGCCAGGCCTCCCGCACGCGCGGGATCGGCAGTCGCTTCCGGGCGTCCAACGATGGGGCGTCCCACACTTCGGCATCAGGCATTACCGGCCGCGTTCCGGCCAAGGAGACGTTCAAATGATCCGCCACCAGGTTCAGTCCAAGGCCCGCTCCCTGGCCGCGACGGCCACGCTGGCCCTCTGCGTCGCGGCCCTGCCCGCACAGGCCGACGAGCGCCTTGTCCAGCACGCCTATGCCGAGAACGAGGTGGTCCGCATCGATGGCCGCACCGGCGTTCAGGCCACCATCGCTTTCGGCAAGAACGAGGCGATCGAGAACGTCGCGGTGGGCAATTCGCAGACCTGGCAGATCACGCCCAACAAGCGCGCGGACCTGCTGTTCGTGAAGCCGCTGGAAGCGAGCGCCCGCACGAACATGACGGTGGTGACCAACCGCCACACCTATTTCTTCGACCTCGTCGCCTCGCCCAAGGGACGGCCGCTCTACATGCTGCGCTTCACCTACAAGGAAGAGCCGGTGGAGGCAGTGCCCGGCGACCCCGGGACGCCGCAGGTGGCCGGGCTGGATGCCGACGAGCAGGCCCTGGCCTCCGGCGATCCGGCGGCGATGCCGACCGATCCCGCCGCGCTTAATTTCGAATGGAAGAAGCTGGGCGCGGCCAAGCTGCTGCCCACCCGCATCTATGACGACGGCAACTCGACCTACCTGCTCTGGCCGGAGAAGTCGTCGGTGCCCGCCATCCTCATCACCAATGAGAAGGGCGACGAAGGCCCGGTCAACTACGCGGTGCGCGGCGCGATGATCGTGATCGACGCGGTGCCGGACAACCTGATCCTGCGTTCGGGCAAGGCGAGCGCCGAACTGGTCAATGCGCGGCCCCTGGCCTCGCGCCCGGTTGCCGCTCCGGCGCCTGCCGCAAATGCGACGCCCAGTGCCGCAGCGACAGCCGTCGCCACAGCCGCGCCTCTCGGCGCCTCGAAACCTCAGGGGAACTGATCCATGGCGCCCAATTCCAATCTGCGCGAGAAATTCGGCAGCGCCGAGGCGAGCGACCCGCGTGACGGCGAAGGCGCGCAGGTCATCGACCTGGCCACCCGCAACGTCATGCCGCAGGTCAGCCAGCGCAAGAAGGCCGATGGCCTCGGCCTGGCCGCCGGCGTGCTGATCGTCGCCGCGCTGGGCGGTTTGACGCTGTGGTCGATGGATTCGGTGCGCAACGGCCCGGCGGCC
>NZ_ATHL01000016.1 GCF_000445125.1 Novosphingobium lindaniclasticum LE124 | reverse complement strand
TCGGTTAGCGGGATTTGCCCGCAGATCTTTGACATTGTGAATGGGTTTTTTAATCGATGCCGTGGCGCGTCGTATTTGCCGGACGGGCACCTGACGTAGGTGTTTGGGAAGGCAGATACATACGACGTGTCATTATATATCTGGCTGAGATAAATCGTCCGCACCTAAGCGTCTTTAGTGGCGTTCATGGGCAGTCTCTATGCAGGGCTGTCATTGATGGTGTGGATTCTCAAGCGTGAGGTAAGAGCATTTGGTGGATGCCTTGGCATGTACAGGCGAAGAAGGACGTGGCACGCTGCGATAAGCGTCGGGGAGCTGTGAGCAAGCTTTGATCCGACGATTTCCGAATGGGGAAACCCACCTTCACCATTTCTCTCAGAGCATGGTTCGCCATGAGTTGAGTGAGGTGGATAAGGTATCACCGAGTTGAATACATAGACTTGGTGAAGCGAACCCGGGGAACTGAAACATCTAAGTACCCGGAGGAAAAGACATCAACCGAGATTCCGTTAGTAGTGGCGAGCGAACGCGGACCAGGCCAGTGC
>NZ_ATHL01000015.1 GCF_000445125.1 Novosphingobium lindaniclasticum LE124 | reverse complement strand
CGCTGCGGCCTGCGGAGCCGGAGCGGCCGCCGGGGTCGCGGCAGGAGCCTCTGCGGCGCCTTCCGATCCCGGCTTGCCGAGCACCTTGCGGCGCTTCACTTCGACTACGACTTTGTTGGTCCGGCCATGGCTGAAGGTCTGCTTGACCTCACCCGCTTCCACGGAACGCTTAAGCCCCAACGGCTTGCGGCCCAGGGTCGGTTTGTTGTCGGTCTCGCTCATAACTATCGTCGTGCCCTTCAGTCTCAATTCGTCGCTTCGTGCGCGGCGCTGCGTGCCGGCCCGTTGCCACCATCCATACCGTCCCCGTCCGTCTCGGTGCGGGGCTGCCCCTGGAAATGCAGAAGGCGCTGCAGTTGCGAAGCGACTCGTTGAGCCGCACCGCGATCGTTCAGCGCCAAGTGAACGACGTTGTCGCGGCCCAATGCCACAGACAGCGTCTCTCGGTCCAGAGGCAAGCGTATGCCCTTCAGACCGCTTCCTTCCGCCTCGCTCCCGACTCTCCAGGCCTGGTCGAGCTTGCGCGAGCCGTCTTCGCTCGCATCGGCGGCATGGGCAAGCCATGTGACCCGGCCTTCCCGCGCGTTCTGCGCGATCCGGTCGGACCCCATGAGCAGCTTGCCCGATTTCAGTTCGAGGCCCAGCCGGTCGGTCAAGGCGCGGATCAGCGCCTGTTCGATCCTGTCGGCAAGGTCATCGGGAATGGTGAGCGCAGCACCCTTGTAGGCGCGCGCCATCGCTCCCTTTAGTTTGCCCTTCTCGAGCGATTTTTCAAGAGTGTCGCGAGAAACGCCGATCCACGCGCCGCGCCCGGGGGCACGCGCGTGGATATCGGGAAGGACCAATCCGTCCGGCGCGATCGCCAGACGGATGTAGTCTTCACGCGCACCGGTCTCCCCGGAGAGGATGCATTTCCTCTCCGGCCCGGTGCCGTCGATGTCGGAGCTTACGCGCTCATTGCGAGGATTCCGCATCGGCGGCCTCCTCGGGTTGCGGTTCGTCCTCGAACCAGTGGGCACGCGCGGCCATAATGATTTCGTTACCCTGCTCTTCGTTCAGGCCGTACTCGCCGAGCACGCCGCCCTTGTCCTCGTCGCGTCCACGGCGGTTCACCGTACCGTCGCGGCGGCGCTGCTCGGAGCGCTTCTTGGCGATCAGCTCGTCGGTGGCAAGGTCCGCCAGATCGTCGAGCGTCTTGATGCCCGCCTTGCCGAGCACCACCAGCATTGCCTCGGTGAGGTGCGGCAGTTCGGCCAACCCGTCCTCGACGCCGAGTGCACGGCGTTCCTCGCGGCTCGCCTCTTCGCGGCGATCCAGCGCTTCCTGCGCGCGGCTCTGGAGTTCCTCGGCGAGTTCCTCGTCGAAGCCTTCGATCGCGGCCAGTTCGGTGGCGTCGATATAGGCGACTTCCTCCAGCTCGCTGAAGCCTTCGGCCACCAGCAGCTGCGAGAGGGTCTCGTCGACGTCCAGCTCTTCCTCGAACATCTTCGAGCGCTCGGTGAACTCCTTCTGGCGCTTCTCCGAAGCCTCGGCCTCGGTCATGATGTCGATCTGCGAGGCGGTCAGCTGCGAGGCAAGGCGCACGTTCTGGCCGCGGCGACCGATCGCCAGCGACAGCTGGTCGTCGGGGACGACGACTTCGATGCGGCTTTCTTCCTCGTCGATGACGACGCGGCTGACGGTCGCGGGCTGGAGCGCGTTGACCACGAAAGTCGCGGTGTCCTCGCTCCAGGGGATGATGTCGATCTTCTCGCCCTGCAGCTCCTGCACGACGGCCTGGACGCGGCTGCCCTTCATGCCGACGCAGGCGCCGACCGGGTCGATCGAGTGATCGTTGCTGATCACGCCGATCTTGGCGCGCGAGCCCGGATCGCGGGCAGCGGCCTTGATCTCGATCACGCCGTCGTAGATCTCAGGCACTTCCTGCGCGAAGAGCTTCTTCATGAAGTCCGGATGGGCGCGGCTGAGGAAGATCTGCGGGCCGCGGTTCTGGCGCTCGACGCGAAGGACCAGCGCGCGAACGCGCTCGCCGACGCGAGCGGCTTCGCGCGGGATCTGCTGGTCGCGGCGGATCACACCCTCGGCGCGGCCGAGGTTGACGATCACATGGCCGAATTCGACGGACTTGATGACGCCGGTGATGACTTCACCCGCGCGGTCCTTGAATTCCTCGTACTGACGGTCGCGCTCGGCATCGCGGACCTTCTGGAAGATCACCTGCTTGGCCGACTGCGCGTCGATGCGGCCGAGGTCCACCGGGGGCAGCGGGTCGACGATGAAGTCGCCCAGGGCGGCGCCCTTCTGGAGCTTTTCGGCCTGCTTGAGGTCGACCTGCTTGAAGTAGTCCTCGACATGCTCGACCACTTCGACGACGCGCCACAGGCGCAGGTCGCCGGTGCGCGGATCGAGCTTGGCGCGGATGTCGTTTTCCGCACCGTAACGGTTGCGGGCCGACTTCTGGATAGCTTCTTCCATCGCCTCGATGACGATCGACTTGTCGATCATCTTCTCCGAAGCGACGGAGTTCGCGATCGCGAGCAGCTCGGCGCGGTTGGCGGAAATCGCACTGGCCATGGCTTAGTCTTCCTGTTCCTCGACAATCTCGTCGGCCCCACTGGTGTCCAGCGGGCGGGTTGCTGCGATCAGCTTGTCCGTGAGGACCAGCCTTGCGGAATGAATGTCGCCGAGTGGGAAAGTCACCCGGCCGGATTTCTTGTCGTCGACCGTGACCTGATCGCCGTCGATGCCGACCAGTTCACCGGTCAGGCCCTTGCGGTTGCCTTCCACGGGCGCGGTCAGGCTTACCTTGACCTCGTGCCCGGCCCAGTTGGCATAATCCTTTGGACGCGTGAGCGGACGATCGATGCCGGGGGAGCTGACTTCCAGGCGATAGGCCTCTTCGATCAGCGTTTCGCCGGCTTCTTCCAGCGCATCCATGCGATCGGAAATGCGATGAGACAGTTTCACGCACTCATCGATCACGAGCTGGCCGGTAGCCGGGTTCTCCGCCATGATCTGGAGCGCAATCTCGTCGTCGCCCACTTCGCTCTTCCCGAAGATCCGCACGCGCACGAGATCGAATCCCAGGGCCTTGACCTCGGGTTCGATGACTTCGGTAATGCGTGCAATGTCGGCCAAGCCGTATCTCCGGTAAATTCGAGCTCTTTGGCAACGCGGTGTCGTGCCGGCCCCTTCCGGCGCCAGCCCGAACCTTGTTTCACCAATGTCGGGATGAGGCGCAAATAAGCCCATCGCCGGTAAATTGCAAGAGAGGAGTCTTGGAGTCTTCAGTTGGGTGCGCGCGTCACATTCGGGACGAGCCTGCCTTCGACGGACGTCCAAGGCGCACTCAGCAAACGACTCGGGCTGCTGCCGCACAGAAACGGGCGGACGTCCGTTTTTTGCCCAGACGACAGTTCGGATAAAAAATGCAGGCCGGGCGAGTGTTCGGGTGGGGGGGGCTCGCCCGGCCTGCAGCCGGCGGAGGAGGCCTCTCGCCGGCAAGTTTGGAGTCACGTCACGGCGCGACTCAGCAGTCCGGCCCGTCGCATGGAGACCGCACTGCTTCCTCCGACCACCAGGTGGTCGTGAAGCTCTATTCGCGCGGCCTGGCACAAGGCCGAAAGCCGCCGCGTGGCGATGACGTCGGCCCTGCTGGGCTGCGGATCGCCGGAAGGGTGGTTGTGCACGAGCACCAGGCCGACGGCCCCATGCTCCAGCACGCGATTCAGAAGCGACCGGCCACCGGTCTTCACCGCGGTTTCGCAGCCGGTCGTGCAGGCAACCTGGCCGACCAGCCGGCCCTCCTCGTCGAAAGGCAGTTCCAGCATCATCTCACGCCGCAGGCAGCCGAGATGGGTTACCAGCGTCTCCAGGACGCTTCGCGAGAGCGGGCGGATGCGACTGCAACCCGGGACCAGTCCTGCCACGAGGGATCGTCGCCATGCCGCCGCTCGCGCCAGAGATGCAGGATCGTACCGATCGCAATCGCCGCCAGCGCCAGGAAAGTCGGCGTTCCCCGCATGACCGCATAGACCGTCGGCGGAATTCCGATATCGGCCCAGCGGGCGAAGTGCGCGCTCAGGCTGAGCAACTGCAACGAGGTTGCCCATAACGGCCATATCCTCCGCGCCTGGAGGGCAAGGACGCCGAAACCGACCGTCCCCACCGCATCCGCCATGAGCGAGGTGGGGTCCACGCTCCTGAAGCTGCTGGGCAGCACGCTTTCTCCGCCGAACTGCACGAGCACCATCGCCAGGACGACACCCGCGCCGCAGCGCTCCGGCGCGCCGCCCCGCCAGAAGGCAAGGACCAGCGCGATCACCAGGAGCAGGAAGAAAGCCAGCTGTTCAGTATTGCCCAAGAGCGCTTCCCACGTCGAACGAGCCGCGGATCAGGCCGCGATTTCGGAGAGCACTTCGTGCTCATCCTCGGCGTTTTCCGGGCAGCGGATCGGAATGTCCATCGTTTCGGCCAGCTTCGACAGGTCGCTATGCGCACGGACCAGTTCCGAACGCGCCTCGATCAGGCTGCGCTGCATGGCCGCCACGCGCGCCATCGGCCGCTGCGTGCTGTGCGCCTGGTCGACGATGGCAAGGCGGCCACGGGCGATCTCGACCATGAGTTCGCTGGCCTTGGCAAGCAGTTCGTCCATGTCGTTTTCCACCGACTGGATGCTCCGGGTAATCCGCATTCCGACGATATCGGGTGTCATAATCAGTCGCCTCCAACGGCAAATCCGAGATCGAAGGCTTTCGGCCAGGATCGGCGGTCATGTCGCTATGAGAGCAGCTTTCCCAGCGTCTCCGCGATCGCCAGAGTGGCCGCAAGGGTCACTGCCGTGATCAACGCCAATACGAAAACGGCTCCTACGCGCCCTGCCCTTCCGAACTTCGCATCGAATGCCTCCAGGCCCGTCGGCTGCGCGATCCGGGTTTCGAACCAGTCCGACTGCCTGGCCATGGGAGCCATGGGGCGGGCATCGGAGAGAACGAAGACCGGGTCGACCGACAAGTCCTGGTCGCTCTCTTCGCCCTCATCTGGCTCGGCGTCGACACGGGAAAAGCCATATGTGGATTTGCCACATAGTTCGAGAAGCTGGCCGTAGAGGCGGGCCGTATCCTTGCGATTGACGGTGCCCCACTTGTCTCGCACGCCGTTGATCCGCTGGTCGACGGTATTCGGCGCAATGCCGAGCTCGCGGGCGATTTCCTTGGTGGTACGATGCATCAGCAGCCGGTCGAGCACTTCGACCTGCTTGGGCGTCAGGTTTTCCAACAGTCCTGTCGCTTCGGAAGTGTCGGTTATCTCTCGCACATCGGCCCTCATTCGCGCCTCCCGTGCACTATAACGGCAAATCTCTCTAGGAGAAATTATAGAGAAAACCGCTCCGGCTGTTTCCTCACCGCGATCTTAATCTTCATCGTTCACGGTGGTTTGCTTGGGAAAACTGGCCATCCGGATCGAGCTGGGACTTCTTCCCGGCCTCCGAAAGACGGTGTTTTTTCATACAATGGCGCAACTGGTCATACGTGAGTCCGATCGCCCCGGCCGCGCGCCGCTGGTTCCAGCGATGCCGCTCGAGCGCTTCCACCAAAAGCCCCCGCTCGTAGGCCTCTACGGATTCGCGAAACCCATGCCCCGGCGACAATGGCGGGATGGGCCGAATCGTTGCGGACGCCTCCTCAACGCGCTCCAACGGCGCGGGCGCTCGTGCGGGAACCGGCTTCCAGGGATTCTCGAACGGATCGAAGACGATCTCGGCGATGGCCGCATGCTCGTTGGCCCAGCGGTAGACCGCACGCTCGACGACGTTGCGCAGTTCGCGGACATTGCCGGGCCAGTCGTGGGCCTCCAGCACGGCCATGGCTTCGGGCGTGAAGCCGGGCCAGGTATCCCATTCCAGTTCGGTGGCCATGCGCCGTCCGTAATAGTCGGCCAGTTCGTAGACATCGCCTTCCCGCGCCCGCAGCGGCGGCAGGTTGATGACCTCGAAGCTCAGGCGATCGAGCAAGTCCGCCCTGAAAGTGCCTTCCTCCGCCATGCGCGGCAGGTCGGCATTGGTGGCGGCGACTACGCGCACGTCGACCTGGACCGGGCGCGAAGCCCCGATCCGGGCGATCTCCCCGTATTCGATCGCGCGCAGGAGCCGCTCCTGCGCCGCCATGGACAGAGTGCCGAGTTCGTCGAGAAACAGCGTGCCCCGATCGGCTTCCTCGAAACGCCCGGCCCGCGCCCGCATGGCCCCGGTGAACGCTCCGGCCTCGTGCCCGAACAGTTCCGCCTCGATCAGCGTCTCCGGCAGGGCGGCGCAGTTCATGGTGATGAGCGGCTCGCCCCAGCGCGGTGAAAGGTGGTGGAGGCGCTGGGCGATCAGTTCCTTCCCGGTACCACGCTCCCCGATGACCAGTACCGGCCGGCGCACGGATGCAGCCCGACTGGCCCGCTCCACGGCATCAAGGAAGGCGGTCGATTGACCGATGAACTGAACATCCCTTTCCATCGCTAACTATTAGCGACTTTCACCATTCATTGGCAATTCATCATTTTGGATGGGCGGTAGCAGGCTTCTGAAACGACGGAAAACTGGCACTTCCCAAGTTTGGCACACCCCTTGCGATGACTAGGGAAATTCACGAGACCTCAGAGGAACACCACGATGTCCTTCCAGAACGCCAGCATCCTCGCCAGCCACCAGAGCAAGCAACCGGCCCATGGCCGCGAGCGCAGCAAGCTGGACTGGGCGATCATTGCCGCCGTGCTCGCGATGGGTACGCTGAACCTCTTCGCCATGAGCGATCGCATCGCGCCGTCCGCCCATGCCGCGTCGGCGCATTCGTCGCCCGCATGCGGGGCGCCGCTCCAGTGAGCAGGCTCGACGCGGAAATCGAAATCCTGCAAACCTCCGCGCAGGATGCTCCGCCCTTTCAGGCCGCCCCCGCCTTTCAGACCGGACGCGCCCGCCCGTTCAATCCCGGCTCCGGCGAAGGCACGTTTCGCTTCAGCCAGGCCCGCAAGTTCAATCCCACCTCGATCAAAGGAAATGCCAGGATGGGTATCTTCTCCCGCACCCGCGACATCATCGCCGCCAACTTCAACGACATGTTGGACAAGGCCGAAGATCCCGGAAAGATGATCCGCCTCATCATCCTGGAGATGGAGGAAACCCTGGTCGAAGTGCGCACCAGCAGCGCGCGCACCATCGCCGATCAGAAGGAACTGCGCCGCCACGTCGGCAAGCTCAACCAGCTTCAGCACGACTGGGGCGACAAGGCCCAGCTCGCGCTCAGCAAGGACCGCGAGGATCTGGCCCGCGCCGCTTTGCTCGAAAAGAAGAAGGCAGGGGACATGGCCGAGCAGCTTGGCGCCGAGATCGCCGTGCTCGACGATGCCCTGCGCGCTTACGAGGAGGACATCGAGAAACTCCAGAACCGCCTGCGCGAGGCCCGCAGCCGCCAGTCCTCGATCGCTGCTCGCTTGCAGAGCGCCGAGAATCGCGTCAAACTGCGCACGCTGCTGTCGAGCGAGCGCGTGGACGAGGCCCTGGTACGCTTCGACCAGCTCGAGCGGCGCGTCGACTATGCCGAAGGCCGCGCCGAGGCGATGAGCCTGGGCGACAGCCGCCAGCCGACGCTCGCCGAGGAAATCGCCGCGCTTCAGGACGGTGATACGATCGATGCCGAACTTGCCGAGATGAAGCGTGCGATGAACACGGGCAAGCCTGCATCTGAATGACCGGGACACCGGGTCTTCCGACCCGGAATCATGAAGGGGGCCCGGCCAGGTCCGGGCAGCCCTGAGGGAAAGGGAAAAACCAGTGTCACGCGGACAATTCTATCTCGACAAGTCGAACGCCAAGCTGGCCGGCGTCTGCTCCGGCATCGCCGACTATACCGGCGTCGACACGCTCTGGGTTCGCATCGCAGCCGTGCTGCTCACCTTCTTCGTCTCCTTCGTGACGATCCCGATCTACATCGCGGTCGCGCTCATGGCGGACAAGCGGCCGATGAGCCTCTACAGCGAAGCCGAGGAAGAGCGCCTGCTGCGCCGCATGGAGCGTCGGCGAAATCGCCAGGGCTACGGCCTGATGCGCCCCACCGTGAACCGGGAATCGCCGAACCGGTCCGGCGGCCTGCGCGGCGAACTCTCCGACATCGACCGCCGCGTCGCCGAAATGGAAGCGCACTACACCAGCAGCAATTCCCGCCTCGCGGCCGAAATCGACAGCCTGCGCTAAACCGCAGATACGGGTAACAGGGACAAGCCCAAGATGGAAAACCTCGCACTCCTCATTCCGCTGGCCCCGTTCCTGATCGCGGGCTTCGCGATCTGGACCCGCCACCAGCGGCGGATGGCCGAACTCCAGGTGACGGCCACGGCCGAAAAGGCCGCACAATACGCCTCGCACTCCCGCGAACTCGAAGAGCGCGTGCGGGTGCTGGAGCGGATCATCACCGACGGCGGCTACAACACCGCTCTCCAGATCGAGGCCCTGCGCGACACCCGCGAAGTGGAAGCCGCCGACCGGGCGAAGGAAACCCGCCAGTGAGCTTCGGCGACTTCATGGGGCTGACCGCGGTGATGGGCGCAGTGATCGCCGTCGTCGCCATCCTGGCCGGCGTCTACAAGCGCCGCCTCGCCTTCCTCGAACGCAAGCTGGAGATCGCGGCAGGCCAGACCGCCGAGAAGGCGGCGCAATACGCCACGCACAATGCCGAGATCGAGAACCGCTTGCGGGTGCTGGAAACCATCATCACCGACGGCGCCTGGGACACCGCGCGCCAGATCGAAACGCTGCGCGCCGCCCCTGGCGAGCCGCGCGCGAACTGAACGGGGGCCGGTCATGGCAATCGACTATGCAACGCTGCAACTGCTCTCGCCGGTGGTCGTGACCGCCACGGCGCTGGGTATCGGCGGCTGGATCTTCAACAACTGGCTGCGGATGCGCCACGGCTACCCGCTGGAAAACTCCTGGGGCAAGGCGGTCTATCCCAAGGAGGATGCCGAGGCCCACGCGCGGGTTCAGCTGCTCACCCAGGAAAATGCGCAGCTCCGCGCCGAGATCGGTTCTATCAAGGACCGCCTCGCCAGCGTGGAGCGGATTGTCACGGATCAGGGTTATGATGTAGCCCGCCAGATCGAGGGCTTGCGCGAAGCCCGCCACGGCATCGGCCATGAGGTGACGCAATGAGTTTCTGGACAGCCGTCGTCGTCATCTTCGCGATCGCCTCGATCACCTGGCTGCGCGCCCAGAAGCTGCGCGGCGAGAAGCACGGCTTCCGGCTGTCGGAAGGCCTGGGCGAGCGCGAGCACGAACTGGAAAACGAAGTGGAGAACCTGCGAAAGCGCATCGCCGTTCTCGAACGGATCGCCACCGACGAACGCCGCGAGAAGGACCTCGCGCGGGAGATCGAAGCCCTTCGCGATTGAACGCGTGGAGAGGCATAAGTCCCCGTCGTCCCGGATCAGGTTCGGGACGACGGCCTATTACGGAACCCGCGCCTCCAGCTCCGCCAGCCATACCGCCGCGCTGGCATCGGACGGCGCGCGCCAGTCACCGCGCGGAGACAGCGCCCCGCCCGAAGACACTTTCGGCCCGTTCGGAATGGCCGAGCGCTTGAACTGGCTGAACGCGAAGAAACGGCGCAGGAACTTTTCCAGCCACGAACGGATTGTCGCGAGGTCGTATTCGTTCTTGCGCTCTTCGGGGAAACCGGCGGGCCACGATCCAGCCGCCGCCTCGCGCCAGGCATGGAGCGCCAGAAACGCCACTTTCGAAGGCTTCTGCCCGAAACGCACGATGTGGTGCAGGAAGAAGTCGTTGAGTTCGTAAGGCCCGATCTTCGCCTCGGTGCTCTGGATCGCGCCGTCTTCGCCGGCCGGCACGAGTTCGGGCGAGATCTCGGTGTCGAGGATCGACAGCAGCACCGCTTCCGTTTCGGCTCCGAACTGGTCTGTCGTCGCGCACCAGCGGATCAGGTACTGGATCAGCGTCTTGGGCACGCCCGCATTGACCGTGTAGTGGCTCATCTGGTCGCCGACGCCGTAAGTGCACCAGCCGAGCGCGAGTTCGGACAAGTCGCCGGTGCCGATCACGAAACCGTCATGCTGGTTGGCAAGGCGGAACAGGTAATCGGTGCGCAGGCCCGCCTGCACGTTCTCGAACGTCACGTCATAGACCGGCTCGCCCTGGGAGAAGGCATGGCCGATACCCTCGAGCATCGTCGTGGCGGCAGGGCGGATGTCGATCTCCTCGGCGGTGATCCCCACCGCCTCCATCAGCTTCCAGGCGTTGGACCTGGTGCCCTCGCTGGTGGCGAAACCGGGCATCGTGTAGCCGCGGATGAAGGCGCGCGGCAGGCCGAGCCTGTCGCAGGCGCGCGCGGCGACGATCAGCGCATGGGTCGAATCGAGCCCGCCCGAGATGCCGATCACCATCGACTTCGCCCCGGTCGCCTCGATCCGGCGCATCAGGCCGTCGACCTGGATATTGAACGCCTCGTAGCAGTCCGCATCCAGCTTGTCCGCGCGCGAGGGCACGAAGGGGAAGCGCGAGATCGGGCGGATCAGGCCGATGTCGCCGCCGGCCGGAGCATGGCGGAACGGCACGGTGCGGAAGGTCTCCTCGGGCCTGCCCGCGACGTCCGCCGCATCGTTGAAGGTCGGCAGGCGCATCCGGTCCATGACGATGCGGTCCACATCGATGTCCGCCACGCAGAGTTCGGGATGGAGCGAGAAGCGTTCCGACTCGGCCAGCAGATCGCCCAGTTCGTAGATCAGGCCCTGCCCGTCCCAGGCGAGATCGGTGGTGCTTTCGCCATGACCGGCCGCCGAGTAGATATAGGCGGCGGCGGCGCGCGCGGATTGCGAGCGGCAGAGCAGGTGCCGCTCGTCCGACTTGCCGATGACGATGTTGGAGGCGGAAAGATTGCACAGCACCGTCGCCCCGGCCAGCGCACCCAGCGAACTGGGCGGGGTGGCGGCCCAGATGTCCTCGCAGATCTCGATGAAGAAGCGGAAGTTCGGCAGCACTTCGGACGCGAAGACCAGATCGATGCCGAACGGCACGTCCTGGCCGTTCACGCGGATGGTCTGGCCTTGGATGGTCTTGCCGCTTGCGAACCAGCGCTTTTCGTAGAACTCGCGGTAATTGGGCAGATAGGACTTGGGCACGACGCCCAGCAGTCGTCCTTGCGCGATCGCCAGCGCGCAGTTGTAGAGCCGCCCCTTGTGCGGCAGGGCCGCGCCCACGAGCAAGACGGGCGAAAGATCTGCGCTTTCCCGCACGATCTCGGCCACGGCGGCTTCCACCGCTTCGATCATCGCCGCCTGCAAGTGCAGGTCGTCGATCGCATAGGAGGAGAGGCACAGTTCCGGGAACACCAGGAGGTCCACATGGGCCGCATGCGCGCGGCGGGCCTCGGTCAGAACGGCGTCGCGGTTGAACGCGACATCGGCGGTACGGACCTGCGGCGTGGAGGTGGCGACCCGCACGAAGCCGTGTTCGTGCGCCGAATAAAAGGGATGAACGCTCATGCGGCTAATCCCTGACAGGAACGAGGCATGGAGGCAATCGCAGCCGCTTCCACGTCACGGAGGGCTATGTTCCGGCTTGCCCTACAGCAGGGGCTGCTTAAATGGCTAGTCATGCGCAGTCTCGACGATATCCGTGAAGAATATGAATTTTCGGAAGGCGATGAACGATATCGCCTGCTGATCGGTCTTGGTTCCGAACTTGATCCCATGCCCGATGCATTGAAGACCGACGCCACCAAAGTGCGCGGCTGCTCGGCCAGCGTCTGGGTCTATCCGATGGCGCGGGAAGACGGCACCCTGCACTTCCTGGCGGACAGCAATGCGGCGATTACCAAGGGCATCGTCTCGCTGGTGATCTCGGCCGTGCAGGACCGCCCCGCCTCGGAAGTGGCCGCGACCGACATCGCCGCCGCGCTGGAGCCGTTCGACCTCAAGAACCAGCTTTCATCGAACCGGACGCAGGGCGTGCCGAACATGATCGCCCTGATTCGCGAGACGGCGGCGCGCTACGCTGGTCAGAACTCGGCAAATCCTTCTTGAAGAAGGCCAGCCGCCCTCTCTGGCTGGCGGCGGGGCTGTTCTTCGTCGCGTTGGGCACGATCGGCATCTTCCTGCCGGTGATGCCGACGGTGGTGTTCTACCTGCTGGCGGCCTGGTGCTTCGGCAAGAGCCACCCCGAATGGGCGGAGCGACTCTACAACCATCCTCATTACGGCCACAACTTGCGCGAATGGCGTGATCGCCGCGCGGTCAGCCGCAAGGGCAAGGTTTCCGCGATCCTGGCGATGAGCGCCTCGATCCCGTTTACCTGGTTCACCGTGGGCTGGCCCTGGGTGCTGATCCCGGTCGTGGTGCTGGCGGTGATCGGACCATGGATCTGGACACGGGCGGAATAAGAACGGGTTGAGATTACCCGTCGTCCCGGATCACGTCCGGGACGACGTAAAGCTAGTCCACCGCCTCGCGCAGGACGGCAACGCCCTGCTCGCGCTGACGGCGCAGTTCGCGCTTGAGCACCGCCGGATCGCGCGCCACCACGAAGCCGAAGCTCACCCCGCCTTCCTTGCCGATCGTCGCGTGGTGCAGCTTGTGCGCCTGCACCAGCCGCTTGGCATAGCCGCGCTTGGGCACCCACTTGAAGTAGCGCTGGTGGACGAGACCGTCATGGATCAGCGTATAGATGACGCCGTAGAGCAGCACGCCCAGCCCGATCCAGGTTCCCGGCTCCCAGGCATCCGCGCCCATGACCAGCGGCGATCCCACCGCGAACATCGAAATGCTGATGGCCGCGCCGACGAGCGCATAGAGGTCGTTCTTCTCCAGGAGATTGTCGTGCGGCTCATGGTGATCGCGATGCCAGGCCCAGCCGAAACCATGCATGATGTACTTGTGGCTGGCCCAAGCCACGAATTCCATGGCAGCGGCGGAAGCGAGCACGATCAAGACCGGCAGCAGGACGGCGGAAAGAAAAGACATGGAGACCTTCTAGCCTCCTGGACGCCAAATGTCAGGCCATCTGTACCGGCGATTCCAATGCGAGAGTGGGAATGCAGATGCAGACGCGACAACACGTGGCTGTACGCGGCTGCCCTGCATTCCTCTGTTCTCTCAGGCACCCTCTCCCTTCGGGTCGCGGGGTCGATGTACAGACTTATGCTTGTGACACTTAGTTACAAATGCCGACAGGACTGTGACCTGTGAGTCTTCTGCCGTTCATGTTGAGACCCCTAAACCTGAATTCACGGAACAACGCCGGCAGACAGAAGGAAACTCTCATGCGCAAGATCGCCCGCTTCATCGCTCCCGCCCTGGTGGCCACGCTGGGCCTTTCGGCCATTGCGCCGACCATAGCCGAAGCCGCTCCCCGTCATGACGTTCGCCACGGCCCCAACCGTGAAGCCAAGGTCCGCTCCGACATCTCCAGCCTGCGCGCGAAGATCGATCGCGCCGCTGCCCGCCGCACGATCAGCCAGCGCGAAGCCGCCAACTTGCGCAAGGACACCGCCGAAATCCAGCGCCTCTACGGCACCTATTCGCGGGGCGGACTGAACGCCCGCGAAATCCAGACGCTGGAAAGCCGGATCAACCGTGTCGAAGCCGCGCTGCGCGCCGATCATCGCGGCCCCCGCCGCTAAACCGAGAAGCCACGGTTGACCACTTAGCGAATAATATTGCGCGAAAAGGCGCGCCGGTTCCCCTTGAATTGCGGGAGCGGCGCGCCTAATCGCGCTTTCACCATGACCACGAAACCGCGCACCCTCTACCAGAAGATCTGGGACGCCCACGTCGTCGACACCCGCGACGACGGAACGAGCCTCATCTATATCGACCGTCACCTCGTACACGAAGTGACGAGCCCGCAGGCTTTTGAGAGCCTACGCGTGGCCGGTCGTCCAGTGCGCCGTCCCGATCTCACCCTTGCGGTTCCCGACCACAACCTGCCCACCACCGCGCGCAAGGACGCCGAAGGGCGCGTCCTGCCGATCACCGATCCCGAAAGCGCGCAGCAGCTGGCCGCGCTGAAGCGCAACGCACCCGAATTCGGCGTGCGCTACATCGACGCCACCGATGCCGAACAGGGCATCGTCCACGTCGTCGGTCCCGAGCAGGGCTTCTCCCTGCCCGGCGCCACGATCGTCTGCGGCGACAGCCACACCGCCTGCCACGGCGGCATCGGCGCGCTGGCTTTCGGCATCGGCACCAGCGAAGTCGAACATGTCCTCGCCACCCAGACCCTGCTGCTCAAACAGTCGAAGAGCTTCGAGGTCCGCGTCGACGGCCAGCTTGGCGCCGGGGTCACGCCCAAGGACGTGGTCCTTCACATCATCGGCGTGATCGGCACCGCCGGCGGCACCGGCTATGTGATCGAGTTCCGTGGCAACGTGTTCGAGGAAATGTCGGTCGAGGGCCGCCTCACGGTATGCAACATGGCGATCGAGGGCGGCGCCCGCGCCGGCCTGATCGCGCCTGACGAAACCACGATCGCCTATGTCCAGGGCCGCCCCTATGCGCCCAGAGGCGAAGACTGGGACAAGGCCGTGGCTTGGTGGAACAGCCTCGCCACCGACCAGGGCGCGACGTTCGACAAGACCGTCTCGATCCGGGCCGAAGATATCCAGCCGACCGTCACCTGGGGCACCAGCCCCGAGGATACCTCGGCGATCGGCGGCGTGGTCCCCGCGCCGGAAGACTTCGCCGACGCCTCCAAGCGCGACGCGGTGAAGGTCAGCCTCGACTACATGGGCCTGACGCCGGGCACCAAGCTCACCGACGTGGAAGTGCAGAACGTCTTCATCGGTTCGTGCACCAACAGCCGCATCGAGGACATCCGCGCCGCCGCCGCCGTGCTCAAGGGCCGCCACAAGGCCGACAACGTCAAGTGGGCGATCGTCGTCCCCGGCTCGGGCCTGGTCAAGGCACAGGCCGAGGCCGAAGGGCTGGACAAGATCATCGTCGAGGCGGGCCTGGAATGGCGCGAACCGGGCTGCTCGGCCTGTCTCGCCATGAATCCCGACAAGGTTCCGGCCGGGGAGCGCTGCGCCTCGACCAGCAACCGCAATTTCACCGGCCGCCAGGGCCCCGGCAGCCGAACCCACCTGATGAGCCCCGCCATGGCCGCCGCCGCCGCGGTCACCGGCAGGCTCACCGATGTGCGCGAACTGGTAGGATAAGCACGACATGTCGAACGATTCGGAAAACAACCTGGCCGGCAAGGCCGCTCTCGCCGCCGGCGCCGCCATCGGTTCCGCCGCGATCGCCGCCGCCCTGCTCTTCGTCAAGCGCCGCAAGGCCCGTCAGAACGAAAAGCCGCTGCACCCCGAACAGGCACCCGAGACCGATTGATGAAGGCGATCTCCCACGTTGCCGGACGGGCCATCCCGTTCGGCCGCAAGAACGTCGACACCGACGTCATCATCCCGGCGCACTGGCTCAAGACCATCACCCGCGAAGGCCTTGGCAAGGGCGCCTTCGAAGCGGTGAAGAAGGAAGAAGGCAACGTGTTCGAGAACCCCGAGTTCTCGGGCGCGCCAATCCTGATCGCGGGCGATAACTTCGGCTGCGGTTCCAGTCGCGAACATGCCGCCTGGGCCCTGCTCGACATGGGCGTGACCAGCGTGATCGCGCCGAGCTTCTCGGACATCTTCTCGGGCAATGCCTTCAAGAACGGCATCCTCACCGTGGCCCTTCCGCAGGAAGCGATCGACCGGCTGATGGAGGTGGCGCAAACCGATCCCATCGAAATCGACCTGGAGACGCAGACCGTCACCACGCGTTTTCAGGACCGCTACCGCTTCGAGATCGACCCCTTCCGCAAGCACTGCCTGCTGGGCGGTCTGGACGAAGTGGGCCTGACCATGGCTCAGGGCGACGCGATCGCGGCCCATGAAGCGAAGGCACGCGATTCGCTGCCGTTCCTGGCAAAGACACCCGCGACGGCTTGAAAACCTGTCATCCCGGACACCATCCGGGACCGCTGGCAGTTCTCCAGGCGATAGCTTGCGAAGGACGCTCTGCCTCAAGGTGGGCCGTCCCCTGCCAGCGGCCCCGGATCGGTTCCGGGACGACGACGCGTAAAACGCCATTGCCCCGCCCCGCTTCGCCCCCTATCGGCAGGATGAAGTCCTATCCCGAGGGTATCCGATGACGAGTTTCCAGGATCGCGAACGCGGCGAAGAAGCCAGGTTCGTGCATGATGCCGACACCCAGTTCCGCATCCAGGCGCGCCGTAACCGCCTGCTGGGCGAGTGGGCGGCCGCTCGCATGGGCCTTTCTCACGCCGAAACCGAAGCCTATGCCAAGGCGGTGGTCCAGGCCGACTTCGAGGAAGCCGGCGACGAAGACGTGATCCGCAAGCTGCTGGGCGATCTCATCGCCGCCGGCGTCGATGCCTCCGAACCCGAAATCCGCGCCGCACTGGAAGCCAAGCAGGTCGAGGCCCGCCGCGCTTTCCTCGGCTGAATAAAGGAATCGTTCCCATGGCCATGCCTGCCAGCGAAATCGAAGCGATGATCCGCGCCGCCCTGCCCGACGCGACGGTCGAGATCACCGATCTTGCCGGAGACGGCGACCATTATGCCGCGCGCGTCACCAGCGCCGCTTTCGCGGGCAAGCCCCGCGTCGCCCAGCACAAGATGGTCTACGAAGCGCTGGGCGGCCGCATGGGCGGCGTGCTCCACGCCTTGCAACTCACCACTGCCGTCCCCAATTGATCTGGGCACATTCTGAAGGTTCAACTGAAATGTCCGACGCCAACGCCCGTATCGAAGAGATTGTAAAGAACAACGACATCGTCCTGTTCATGAAGGGCACGCCGCTGTTCCCGCAGTGCGGCTTCTCCAGCCGTGCGATCGCCATCCTCGATCAGCTCGGCGCGCCTTACGAGAGCGTGGACGTGCTGCAGGACATGGATATCCGCCAGGGCATCAAGGCCTATTCGGATTGGCCGACGATCCCCCAGCTCTACGTGAAGGGCGAATTGGTCGGCGGCAGCGACATCATGATGGAGATGTACGAGGCCGGCGAACTGCACCAGCTCTTCATCGACACCGGTCTCGCCACCCAGGGCTGATCGGGCGGGCCGAAAGGCCGGTCGAACGTGATTCCGAAAGGCGCCCGCGGGAAACCTCGGGCGCTTTTTCGTGCGGGCCGGGAGACATTCGCCGTCTCATTCGCTCTCGGGTACATTCACCCGTTCAGCACGAGAGCCCTGCCATTCCCGCTTTTCGCGATGCCGCGATTCGAAAGCCTCTCCCAGCGCTCCGCGCGGGAGAGACTGTAAAGCAGGCCGACGGTGTGGCTCGCCGGACGGCGCCCGAGACCTACCCTCCACTCTCGCATTGCGAGCGTAGCCAAGTAATCCAGGGCGGCTTTGCGCAACTCTGGATTGCCGGTCGGCTCCGCCTCCTCGCAATGACGAGGGCAAGATCACGCTCATCCCGACAAATTCACTTGTTTCTCCCGGCCGGACTCGCAATCTCGCGGGGATGACCCTCTACACGCCCAGCAACGATCCGATGCCGGCCGATGGCCCCAAAGTGGTTCCGGCCGCCACCCTCGTGATCTTCCGCAATGCAGCCGACGGCGGCCCGCCGGAACTGCTGATGGTCCAGCGCGCGCGCGAAATGCGCTTTGCCGGCGGTGCGGCCGTCTTCCCCGGCGGACGCGTCGATCTGGCCGACCGCGCGCTGGCTGCCGCGCTCATGCCGGGTGAACCGATCGAAATGGCTGCCGCCCGGATCGCCGCCATCCGCGAAACGCTTGAAGAAACCGGCCTGATGGTCGCCACCGAACAGCCGGTCAGCGCCGCCGAGGCCGCAAAGGCGCGCCTCCTCCTGCTGGAGTGCGGTACGCTGGCCCCGGTGCTGGAGCAGTTCGGCTGGACGCTCGCGCCGCAAAACCTCGTGCTTTACGCGCACTGGTGCCCGCCCTGGGACAAGGGCTTCGACACGCGCTTCTTCGTGACGAACCTCGGCACCGGCGCCGTCGATGTGACGGTGGACGCTACCGAGAACACGCGCCTGTTCTGGGCCAGCGCGGCCCAGGCGCTTGACATGGCGCTGCGCGGGGAAATCGCGGTGATCTACCCCACGCGCCGCAATCTCGAACGGCTGGCCAGATTCGCCAGCCATGAGGACGCGCTGGCGGACATCGCCCGGCATCCGGTGGAACGCATCCATCCCGTTATCGAAACGATCGAAGGCGAGGAATGGCTGATGATCCCGGACGGCCACGGATATCCCGTGCGCGGCCAGCTTCGGGCAGAGGCCGATCGCGGCTGAGCCGTTACCGTCAGGCTGGGAAGACGGTAAGCTGGGAAACCGCGGCCTCAGCCCACCGCGTGTCGCTCGGGCGTGAACGTCGCATGGAGGTGCACGAGGTGATCCACCACCGCGCCGCGAAGCGGCCGGTCGAACTCGACGCCGCAGAACTCCCCGCTCAGCCAGCGGACGATGCCGGTCAGGCTCTCGAACTCCCTGGCGCGGATCACCACCCGCATGCCCACGAGCAGCGCGATGCCTGCGTTTCTCACGCAGCAGCCTTCGGCGGTGAGGTCGGACATCTCGCACCTGTCATGCAGGCCGTCACCGCGCAAGCCCCCCGCACTGCCGCACCGCGCCGGCAGCGAGACCGGTCGTCGTCTGGATCGGCGTTCGAGGAAGGGGCGAGTCATGCGGCGATTATCGCGCGATCGGGTTCATGAACCCTTAAATCGGCGCTTCACTCCGAGACTTCGGCGCCCGATCTTTCCGCTTCCGACTGCGCCGCCAAGCGCCGCGCCAGCACGGCACAGACCATAAGTTGGATCTGGTGGAAGAACATCAGCGGCAGGATGATCGCCCCCACTTGCGCGGCCGGGAACAAGACGCCCGCCAGCGGTACCCCGGTCGCCAGGCTCTTCTTCGACCCGCAGAAGAGGATGACGATGCGGTCCTCGTGCGAAAAGCCCAGCAGGCGTCCCATGAGGTTGCCGATCACCATGATGGCCGCCAGAAGCGCCAGCGACAGCACCGCGATCAGCGCCAGTTCGCCCAGCGTCACCTTCTGCCACAGACCTTCGAGCACGGCGGCGCCGAACGCGGTGTAGACCACCAGCAGGATCGAGCCTCGATCCGTGTAGCCCAGCAGCGTCTTGTGACGCTGCACGAAGCCGCCGATCCACGGGCGCAGCAGGTGCCCCGCCACGAACGGCAGCAGGAGTTGCAGCGAGATTGACACGATCGGATCGGTCGAGAACCCCTGCGCTTCTCCGGTGATGAACAAGGCCGTCAGCACCGGTGTGACGAAGATGCCCGCCAGATTCGAGAACGAAGCGCTGCACACGGCCGCCGCCACGTTGCCTCCGGCGATGGCGGTGAAGGCGATCGAGGATTGCACGGTCGAGGGCAGCAGCGTGAGGAACAGCACGCCCGTAGCCAGCGAAGGCTCCAGCCCGGGGATGGCACGGATGCCGAGCCCCAGCAGCGGGAAGATCACGAACGTAAGACATGCTACCGTCAGGTGCAGCTTCCACGCCCGGGCCCCATCGAGGATGGCCTCGCGCGACAGCTTGGCGCCGTGGAGAAAGAACAGCAGCGCGATCGCCGCATCGGCAACGCCGCCCGCGATCCCCGCCCAGATGCCCCGTGCCGGCACGATGGAGGCGATCCCGACCGTCGACAGCAGCATGAGCAGGTAGGGATCGATGTTCAAGCGGGAGAGAAGCCGATTCATGTCGGCTACCTAGTCCCTTGCAGCGCGGCGCAAAACCCCTTGGATCTTTCGTAGCCCGACGATGCCGCTGAAGAAGAATTGGCGCGCCCGACAGGGTTCGAACCTGTGACCCCAAGCTTAGAAGGCTCGTGCTCTATCCAGCTGAGCTACGGGCGCGCGTTGTGCTCCCCATAGCGCGGTTCGCCGCGCACGCAAACCGCATGGACGTCGCAAGTTGTTCTTTGCGGCATTGCAGCGAAAGGTTACGCACAGTCCATGAGCGACGCAGACCTTTCCAGCAGCCCTCTCTCCCGCATCGACGGCGCAGCGGGGGCGCGGCGCCATTTCCGCTACTTCGACTATATGCTGGTCGCCTTCGTGGTGATCCTGCTGCTCTCCAACCTGATCGGCGCGGCGAAGCAGGCGCAAGTCGACTTCCCGCTCGTGGGACCGGTGACGTTCGGGGCAGGCGTGCTGTTCTTCCCGGTGTCCTACATCATCGGCGACGTGCTGACCGAGGTCTACGGCTATGCCCATGCGCGCCGCTGCATCTGGGTGGGCTTCTTCGCGCTGCTGTTCATGGTCATGATGAGCGTGGTCGTGGTCGGGATACCCGCCAACCCGGAATGGGCGCTTGCCTCGGCCACCTACACCGTTGCCGGCAAGGAAGTGACCGCGCCCAACCAGGCCGCCTATCATGCGATCTTCGGGCAGACTCCGCGCATCGTCTTCGCTTCCGTCTGCGCATTCTGGGCGGGAGAGTTCGTCAATTCCTTTGTCCTGGCGCGGATGAAGGTCTGGACCCGAGGCAGGCACCTGTGGAGCCGCACCATCGGTTCGACGGTCTTCGGCCAGGGCGTGGACAGCGCCCTGTTCTACCCGCTGGCGTTCCTGGGCGTCGCCGGCTTCACGCCGCATTCGATCGCTTTTCTGGCGCTGACCCAGTGGCTGATCAAGACCGCCTGGGAAGTCGTGCTGACCCCGGTGACTTACGCAGTGGTCGGCTGGCTCAAGCGCCGGGAAGGCGTGGACGTGTTCGACAGCAACGTGGACTTTTCACCATTCGCCAAGGCTGGCAGAACCCTCCCCGAATAAACCGCCACGCGCGCTTGGCATAGGCGGCTCGCAACGGTAGGTCCGCCGTCGATCATGCTCGACCGCATCCTCCTGTCCCGCTTCCGCAACCACCGCGAGACTGCAGTGGAAGGCACGGCGCAGTTCAACCTCCTGGTGGGCGAGAACGGCGCGGGCAAGACCAATGTACTCGAAGCGATCTCGTTGCTGTCGCCGGGACGCGGCCTGCGCCGGGCGGGCCTTGCCGAGATGCCGGGGCAGGATTTTGACGGCGGTTTCGCCGTCAGCGCCGCGCTCATGGTCGCGGAAGAGGAGCCGGTACAACTCGGCACCGGCGTCCTTGCCGAGCGTCCCGGCAGGCGTCTTGTCCAGATCAACGGCGCCGAGGCGCCGGCCGTGCGTCTGGCCGAATGGATGTCCATCGGCTGGCTGACCCCGGCGATGGACCGCCTCTTCGTCGAGGGCGCGGGTGCGCGTCGGCGGTTTCTCGATCGGCTGGTGCTCGCCGTCCGGCCCGATCACGCGGGCAATGCCACCCGCCTCGAAAACGCGCTGCGCGAACGCAATCGCCTGCTGTCCGACGATAGGCCGCCCGATCCCCGCTGGCTCGATGCGATCGAGATGCAGCTTGCCGAGGCCGGGTCGCTGGTCGCTGCCGCCCGCGCCGACCTGATCGAGCGGCTGGAGGAAACGCTTAGCGCCCTGCCCGACTCGCCTTTCGCACGGCCCTCGCTCGCCTATCAGCCGGGCGGGCCGATCGGGGCCGATGCTCTGGCCCAGGCTCTGCGCAGCGGACGATCCCGCGAACGCGCCGCCCAGCGGACCCTGACCGGCCCGCATCGCGACGAGGTCCTGGTAACCATGGCGGGCAAGGGATCAGGCGGCGCATCGAGCCGGGGCCAGCCTGCGGCCGAATGCTCGACCGGCGAGCAGAAGGCGATGCTGATCGCGATCACGCTCGCCCATTCGCAATTGCTCGAAAGCGGCGCGGAGCAACGCCCGCGCCTGCTGCTGCTCGACGAAGTCGCCGCCCATCTCGATCCCTTGCGGCGCGAAGCCCTGTTCGACCGCCTGCGCGCAGGCTCGGCGCAAGTTTGGCTGACCGGAACCGAACTTGCCCCCTTCGACGCCATCGCGAACGAGGCGGCGGTCTGGAACGTCAGTGCGGGCGCGGTGTACCGGCTGGGGTAGCACCGGTAGCTGCAGCCTCCCGCTTTGGAAGCGCCGCCACCACATCGTCCACCGTGGCGGTCACGATAGCGTCGATGCCGAGCGCAGTGGGATGGACATGGTCCTGCTGCATCAGGTCGGGCTTGTCGATCACCGGCTGAAGGAAGAACGGCACCAGCGTCGCGCCGTATTCCTGGGCGAGTTGCGGATAGATCGGATTGAACTTTGCCGAATAGTCCTTGCCCAGGTTGGGCGCCGCCATCATGCCCAGCAGCAGCACGCGGATGTTGTCGCCCTTCAGGCGCTTGAGGATTTCCTCGAGGTTCCGGCGCGTTTCGGCGGGGGGCAGCGAGCGCAACATGTCGTTGCCGCCCAGGCTGACGATGGCGAGTTCGGGTTTGGGCGTCTGGCTTTTCAGCGTGAAATCCAGCCGCTCCAGCCCCGCTGCCGTAGTGTCGCCGGAGACCCCGGCATTGGCGATCCTGGCGTTCACCCCGCGCGCGCGCAGCGCCTGTTCGAGGCGATCGGGATAGCTTTCGCCATCCTCCAGGCCATAGCCCGCCAGCAGCGAATCTCCGAAGGCCAGGATCGGCCGCTCCGGCCCCATGACCGGAATGGCCGGCGGCGCATCGAGAGCGCTCCGGGCTTCCCCGGAGGTCTGCTCGGCGGCGGGCGGCGCTGCCTCTTCCCCGCCCCTGTCGCAGGCGCTGAGCAGGACCGGCAGCAGGAGCGACGGGGCCAGCAGGACTTTCGCATGGGCGCGCAAGGCTTTCTCCTTGAAATACGGGACTTCGCCTCGCCATATGGGGCAGGTGAGCGATCCTTCCCAGCCCCCCGCCCCGTCAATTCTCGCGCAGGACCTGCGTCTCACCCTCGGCACCGGCGACAGTGCGGTCGAAATCCTCAAGGGAATCGACCTGGTCGTGCCTCGTGGCCAGACCCTGGCGCTGCTTGGTCCGTCCGGCTCGGGCAAATCCTCGCTGATGTCGGTGCTCTCGGGGCTGGAGCGGGCGAGTTCGGGTTCGCTCAGCGTAGCCGGGCAGAACTTTTCGGCGATGGACGAAGATGCGCTCGCGCAGGCGCGCAGAGGCCGGATCGGCGTCGTGCTGCAGGCTTTCCACCTTCTGCCGACGATGACCGCACTCGAGAACGTGGCGACGCCGCTGGAACTGGCCGGGATGGACGGCGCGCGCGAGCGCGCCGAGGCGGAACTCACCGCCGTCGGCCTCGGCCATCGCCTCTCGCATTATCCCGCCCAGCTTTCCGGCGGAGAACAGCAGCGCGTGGCCATCGCCCGCGCCCTGGCTCCGCGTCCCTCGCTGGTCTTCGCCGACGAGCCGACCGGCAACCTCGATGCCGCCACCGGCGCCGCGATCGTCGACCTGCTGTTCGCCCGCCGCGCCGAAGCAGGGGCGACCCTGCTCATCATCACGCATGACGAAAGCCTCGCCCATCACTGCGAGCGGGTCGTCACCCTGGCCGATGGCCGGATCGCGAGCGACAGACTTGCCTGAGCGATCTCCCGCTGCGGCGCTGCCCTGGCCCACGGCCTGGAAACTGGCCCGCCGCGATCTGTCCGCGCGCTTCAAGGGCCTGCGCCTGCTGCTGGTCTGCCTGTTCCTCGGCGTCGGCGCACTGGCGGCGATCGGCACGCTGACGGGCTCGATCGAACGCGAACTGACGACGCGCGGCCGCGAGGTTCTGGGCGGCGACGTGGAGCTCAGGACGTGGCAGCGCAGCCTGTCCAGCGAGGAAACCGAAGCACTGGCACGTTACGGCAAAGTCTCTACGGGACTGCGCCTGCAGGCATTGGCCCGCAAGGGCGACCTGACCGCGCCCGTCGCGCTGAAGGCAGTGGATGCGAACTGGCCGCTTTACGGGCGGCTCGAACTCAAGGACGGCCGCAAGGTCGGTGCGCCGCCTGCGGGCGTGGTCTGGCTTTCGGAGGGAACCGCCGCGCGGCTCGGAGTCGCGCCGGGGGAAACGGTTTCACTCGGCGGCGTGGACCAGCGCGTGGGCGGACTGATCGCCAGCGACCCGGAGAAGCTCTCCGAGGGCTTCGCGCTCGGCGACGCGGCGATCTCGGCGCTCGACCTGCCCGCGCGCGCCGGCCTGATCCAGCCTGGCGCCATGTATCGTAGCGCCACGCGCGTGAAGTTCGCCGATCCCATGCGCGATCCGGAGGCGGTGATCGCGACACTGAAAAAGCGCTTCGGGGATGACGCCTTCGAAACCCGCACCCGCAACTCCGCCTCACCCTCGACGGAGCGCTTCGTCGGCCGCATGGGCCAGTTCCTGACGCTGGTCGGCCTCGCCGCGCTGGTCATTGCCGGAATCGGCATCGGCGGCGGGGTATCCTCCTATCTCGAAGCGCGCCGCACTTCCATCGCCACGCTCAAAGTGCTCGGCGCCGCCAGTCGCGACATTGCGCGGATCTACCGCCTGCAAATCGGCGTCGCAGCACTGGCGGGCAGCGTGGCGGGGCTGGTCGCAGGCATTCTGGTGACACCGCTGCTGGCCCGCGCGCTCGGCACACTGCTGCCGGTCGATACCGGATTTACCGTGTCGCCGGGCGCGCTGCTGACGGCGGCGGCCTATGGCCTGCTGGTCGCCTTGATTTTCGCCGCGCCGCCTCTTGCCCGGGCGCGCAGCTTTCCCGCGATGGCGCTGATGCGCGCGCAAGTCTCCCCGCTTGCGGCGCAGCGGCGTACATGGCTGCTGCCGGTGGGGCTCGGCCTTGCCGCAGTGATTGCACTGGCCCTGATCAACGCCGCGCAGCCGCTGGTCACGCTGGGCTTTCTCGGGGGCGCCGCGCTGATGCTGGCGCTGCTCGCACTGATCGGGTTCGCCATTCGCCGCCTCGCCGCCCGCCTGCCCCGCCCCCGCGATCCCATGCTGCGCGCCGGTCTGGCCAACCTCCACCGACCGGGCGCGCAGACCGGCGCGCTGGTGACGGCCCTGGGATTCGGCCTTTCGGCCTTCGTGCTGATCGCCGCCGTCCAGACCAGCCTCGACGCGAACATTCGCAAGACCGTGCCGGCCCGCGCCCCGGACTACTTCGTGCTCGACGTACCGAAGGCGGAGGACGGAAAACTGCGCGCGATCGCCGAACGGCAGGTGCCGCAGGCGGTCGTCCGGACGGTTCCGAACATGCGGGGACGCATCCTGGCTTATGGCCCGCGAGAGCGGATGATTCGCGTATCGGAGCTAAAGGAAATTCCCGAGGGTGCCTGGGCGCTCAAGGGAGAACGCGGGCTCACTTATTCGGCCCGCGTGCCGGAGGGCAGCACCGTGACGTCCGGGCGCTGGTGGCAGGATGGCTACAACGGCGAACCGCTGGTCTCCCTCGACGAAAAATTCGCGCAGACCGTGGGCCTGAAAGTGGGCGACTACGTGACGGTCGGCGTGCTCGGCGTCGAACGCACCGCGAAAGTGGCGACCCTGCGCCGGATCGACTGGGATACCTTGGGCTTCAACTTCGTGCTGGTCTTCTCGCCCAACGCGCTGGCGGACGCCCCGCACAATCTTGCAGCAACCATCGAAGTGCCGCCGGGCAAAGCCACGGCCAAGCTGCTGCCGGACCTTGCGCGGGCGTTCCCGTCAAGCTCGGTGATCGAGACCGGCACTCTTCTGCGTCAGGCGCGCGACTTGCTCGATCAGATGACGCTCGCCATTCTCGCCGCCGCCTCTGTCGCGGTGCTGGCCGGGCTTGCCGTACTGTTCGGCGCTATCGCAGCGGCGCGGGCCAGCCGCACTTATGACAACGTGATCCTGCGGGTCATCGGCGCCAGCCGGAGGCAGCTCCTGCTGCTGCAAGTGGTCGAATACGGATCGATCGCGGCGGTCCTTGCCGTCGTCGCACTCGCGGCGGGCAATGCCATGGCCTGGGCCGTGATCGTCAAGCTGTTCGAATTCGAGTGGCTGCCCGATTGGCCGCGCATCCTTGCGGTGCTTGGCGCGGGCATCGCCCTGATCCTGACATTCGCCCTTGCCGGCTCGCTGCCGCTGCTGCGCGCGAAACCGGCAAGGGCCCTGCGAGAGCTTTAGGCGAAGACTTCCGCGCCGGTGGGGTCGCGGGGATCCATGCCGAAGCGGTTGGGTCCAGGCGTTCCGGGCAGGCAGGTGATCACGAAGGAAGCGATGGTCGCGATCCAGCCGATCAGGGGGATCACGCCAAGCACGATGAAGCCGAGATACCACCAGCCGCTCATGTCGCGGTCGTGAAACCGGCGCACGGCGACGGCGATGCTCGGGATGAAGACGGCAAGGCTGTAGAGACCGGCAAGGCCTACCAGGACGAAAAATCCGGCGCCGAACAGCGCCGAAGGATCGCCGCCCTGCTCGAGCTGCTGGAACGCGCCGAAGGATAGGCCCAGCGCCATCGAGATCGCCAGGATCACCGCGAAGACGATGAAGTTCAGGAGGGCGAAGCCCCAGTATTCGATCCGCAGCGACCGCCCCTTGAAGTCGGCGTAGCGTTTGAACGGCAGGATCATGTATTCCAGCATGGTCATTTCCCCTCTTGCTCAATGCCTTGATACTCGATCGCGACTATAAGGCGCGAAGCCAAGCGGGCAAGCGGCGGAAATGTTCCGGCAAGGCAGAGAAAGGAAAAGGGACGCGCGGGAAAACCGGCGCGTCCCTGGCTGAGTTTGCGGTCCCGGCGTCTCCTCCCTGCCACCGGCTCCGCGCTGTCGCGCTCCGGCTGTGCGCCGGCAACGCGCCGCCGCACCGTGGCGGCGCGGCTGGATCTCGATCTTCATGGGATGTTGCGGCTTCGCCGTCAGGTTCGCCCGCTAACGAAGAACCCGTCCGAAAAGCCTATGGCATCCTCTCCCGGCGGCGGTGCGTTTCGAGTCACCGTCTCACCCTTTATGGCTGCGATCCTAAGAGAATAACGCGCCTGAAACAATCATTCTTCTGGGCGATAAAGCGGAGACGCACACGGATTTATCGAGATGTAACCCAAGTGCCACAATTGCACACGGCGCCTGCGCGCTTGCCGAATTTGCCGGGATCGGTTAAGGGCGCGCCAATTTTGCGGCGCAGCATGCGCTGCTGGCCAACTCCTCGAACCGATAGGCACTGCATGTCCGCCCCGCTTCCCTTGCGCAATATCGCAATTATTGCGCACGTCGACCACGGCAAGACCACCCTCGTCGACCAGCTTTTCCGCCAGTCCGGCACGTTCCGTGAAAACCAGCGCATCGAAGAACGCGCCATGGACTCGAACGACCTCGAAAAGGAACGCGGGATCACCATCCTTGCGAAGCCGACTTCGATCGAGTGGAACGGCTACCGCATCAACATCGTCGACACTCCCGGCCACGCCGACTTCGGCGCCGAAGTGGAACGCATCCTCTCGATGGTCGACGGCGTCGTCCTGCTGGTGGACTCGTCGGAAGGCGCGATGCCGCAGACCAAGTTCGTCACCGGCAAGGCGCTGGGCCTCGGCCTGAAGCCGATCGTCGTCGTCAACAAGATCGACCGTCCCGACGGCCGTCACGCCGAAGTGCTGGACGAAGTGTTCGACCTTTTCGTCAGCCTCGACGCCAACGACGAACAGCTCGACTTCCCGACCCTCTACGCGTCGGGCCGTAACGGCTACGCCAGCTACGATCCGGACGCGCGCGAGGGCAACCTGACCCCGCTGTTCGAAAAGATCGTCGAGCACGTTCCTGCGCCCGACCTCGACCAGGACGCGCCGTTCTCGTTCCTCGCCACCCTGCTCGACCGTGACAACTTCATGGGCCGCGTCCTCACCGGCCGCGTCCAGTCGGGCAAGCTCAAGGTGAACGACCCGATCCGCGCCATCGACGCCGACGGCAAGGTGATCGAAGTCGGCCGCGCCACCAAGGTGCTGTCGTTCCGCGGCCTCGACCGCGTGCCCGTGGAAGAAGCCCGCGCCGGCGACATCATCGCCCTGGCCGGCCTCGAAAAGGCCACCGTGTCGAACACCATCGCCGATCCCTCGGTTTCGGTGCCGATCAAGGCCCAGCCGATCGATCCGCCGACCCTGGCGATGCGCTTCGCCGTCAACGACTCGCCGCTCGCGGGCCGTGAAGGCGACAAGGTGACGAGCCGCATGATCCGCGACCGCCTGATGCGCGAAGCGGAAACCAACGTCGCCATCCGCGTCACCGAATCGGCCGACCGCGACAGCTTCGAAGTCGCCGGTCGCGGCGAACTCCAGCTGGGCGTCGTGATCGAGACGATGCGCCGCGAAGGCTTCGAGCTGGGCATTAGCCGCCCGCGCGTGCTGTTCGGCAAGGACGAAAACGGCGGCCGCACCGAACCTTACGAAACCGTCGTGATCGATGTCGACGACGAATTCTCGGGCACCGTCGTCGAGAAGATGCAGCGCCGCAAGGCCGAGCTTACCGACATGCGTCCCTCGGGCGCCGGCAAGACCCGCATCACCTTCTCGGCCCCTTCGCGCGGCCTGATCGGCTACCACGGCGAGTTCCTTTCGGACACCCGCGGCACCGGCATCATGAACCGCCTGTTCGAGAAGTACGACAGCCACAAGGGTCCGATCGAAGGCCGCCAGAACGGCGTGCTGATCTCGAACGGCACCGGTGAAGCCGTCGGCTACGCGCTGAACAGCCTCGAAGATCGCGGCATCCTGTTCGTGAAGCCGCAGGAAAAGATCTACGAGGGCATGATCATCGGCGAGAACGCCAAGCCCGACGATCTCGAAGTGAACCCGATGAAGTCGAAGCAGCTGACGAACTTCCGTTCGACCGGCAAGGACGACGCCATCCGCCTTACCCCGCCCCGCGTGATGACGCTGGAGCAGGCGATCGCCTATATCGACGATGACGAAATGGTCGAAGTGACCCCGCAATCGATCCGTCTGCGCAAGGCTTTCCTCGACCCGAACGAGCGCAAGAAGCAGAGCCGCAAGAAGGACGCCTGATCCTTCCGGCGCGACGACTTCTGTCGGAGCTCCGGCTCTAGCGGATAATAAAAAAGGGGCGGCAACCGCGAGGTTG
>NZ_ATHL01000014.1 GCF_000445125.1 Novosphingobium lindaniclasticum LE124 | reverse complement strand
CCCGCCTCTGCCGCCTCGCGCGCCAGCCGCGTGGCGGGAAACCGGACTTCGTCCGGCTTGCGGAACGTGAGTTCACCGATTTCAGCCAGGTCCAAAGGCGCGCAAGGCGTGTCCATCCGTTCCGGCCAGGCCAGCGCCGAGGCGATCGGCACCCGCATGTCCGAAGGCCCGAGCTGCGCCAGTGTGGATCCATCCCGGTATTCCACCATGGAATGGACCACGGACTGCGGGTGCACGATGATGCGCAGCTTATCCAGACCGACCGGGAACAGATAATGCGCCTCGATCAGTTCGAGGCCCTTGTTGAACATCGTCGCCGAATCGACGCTGATCTTTGCGCCCATGTCCCAGTTCGGGTGCTTGATCGCCTGGGCCGGCGTCGCCAGGGTCAGGCGGTCGAGAGTCCAGTCGCGAAACGGGCCGCCGCTGGCGGTGAGCGTGATCCAGCGGACATGGTCGAGACTGTTGCCCTGGAGGCACTGGAAGATCGCGTTGTGCTCGGAATCGATCGGCAGCAGCGTGGCGCCGTGGCGTTCGACGGCCGCCGTCATCACTTCGCCCGCCGAAACCAGCGCTTCCTTGTTGGCCAGCGCGATCACCCCGCCCTGCTCGATCGCCGCCATCGTCGGCGCCAGGCCCGCACAGCCGACGATCGCGGCGACGGTGACATCCGCGCCGCGCGCCGCCGCTTCCACGAGCGCCTGGGCGCCACCGGCCGCTTCGATGTCCGTCCCGGCGAGCGCCTCGCGCAGTTCGGAAAGCCGCGCTTCATCGGCCACCACGGCAAGCTCGGCGGAGAATTCGATCGCCAGCTTCGCGAGTTCGGCGACGTTGCCATTGGCGGTCAGCGCGACGACGCGCCAATCGGCAGGGCTGCGCCGAATGAGGTCCAGCGTCGATGCGCCGATGGAGCCGGTAGCCCCGAGAACGGAAATGGTGCGCATGATTGTCATCGTGGCTGGAAAAGGATCATCAGCCCTAGCACGAAAAGCACGGCCAGCAAGCCGTCAAGCCGATCGAATAACCCGCCGTGCCCGGGAATGAAGTTGGCGGAATCCTTGACCCCTGCCCGGCGCTTCATCCAGCTCTCGAAAAAATCGCCGGTCTGGGCGCAAACGGCAAGGAGAATGCCGGTCATCAGGCAGGTTGCGAACAGCGGCAGCCAACTTGCGGTGAGATACCAGCAGGGCTGCATTCCGAAACAGGCCGGGCCGTCCGCCGCGTTGCCTTGCGGATGGACCGAGAGGATCCCTTCCTGCCAGAACCGCGCGGCTCCGAACAGCACCAGAGTCGCGCCGAGAACACCGCCGAACAGGCCGGACCAGGTCTTGGACGGGCTGATCGAGGGCGCGATCTTGGGGCCGCGCAGCGTACGTCCGGTGAAATAGGCACCGACGTCCACGCCGATGACGGCCAGCAGGATCGTCAGCAGCGGCGCCAGGCTGAATGCCGGGTTGCGCAGGAACAGCAGCGTGGCGGCAGCGATACCGACATAGAGCATGCCGCCGAAATTGAAGGCCGCACGCTCCGCCGGATTTTGCGTGCCGAGACGCGCCAGCTTCACCCACTCCCACAAGACGCCGAGCGCGACAGCACAGACGAAGGCCGTCCAGACCGCCCCGCCCAACCATAGCGCACCGCCGGCGACGATCAGCATGACGAGGGCGGAAACCGTCCGCACCCCCAGGTCGGACGTCCTTCTGCCGGGATCAGCGTCCGCCATAGCGTCGGTCCCGTGCAGCGAAGTCTTCGAGTGCCTGCCGCAAGTGCTCTGCGGTGAAGTCCGGCCAGAGCACTTCGGTGAACATCATTTCGGCATAGGCCGCCTGCCAGAGCAGAAAATTGGAAAGCCGGACTTCGCCGGAGGTGCGGATCAGCAGGTCGAGCGGCGGCAGGTCAGCCGTATCCAGCTCCGCCGCTATCGTCTCCGGGGTGATCGCACCTTTTGCCGCCGCTTTGGTGGCGGCCCGGGCAATCTCGTCCTGCGAGCCATAGTTTAGCGCCACCGCCAGCGTCGTGCCGGTATTCGCCGCCGTCTTTGCCACCGCGCCTTCGACCAGTTCGACGACATCGGGCTTGAAGGCCTTGTAATCGCCGATAATCTTCAGGCGGACACCCGCTGCCGCGAACTCGTCGAGGTCCGAGAGGATGAAGCGCTTCATCAGGCTCATGAGGTCGGAGACCTCTTCCTCCGGTCGCCGCCAGTTCTCGGTCGAGAAGGCGTAGAGCGTCAACGCTTCCAGCCCCATCTCGCGTGCGCCGCGCACGACCCGGCGAACCGCCTCCACGCCGCGCTGGTGACCCAGCGCGCGCGGGAGATGGCGCTTCTTCGCCCAGCGTCCATTGCCATCCATGATGATGGCGACATGACGCGCCGTGACGGGTTCGCTCTTCGCCATCAGGCGTCGTCCCTCAAGCTGGGCCTCAAGCCGGAGCCGCCAAGCCTCACTTGCCGAGGATTTCCTTTTCCTTGGCGCCGAAAACTTCGTCGAGTTGCTTGATCATGTCGTCGGTCAGCTTCTGGACCTCGGTTTCGCCGCGCTTGCGATCGTCTTCCGAGATCTCCTTCTTCTTCTCGTCGGCCTTCAGGTTCTCGATACCGTCCCGGCGCACGTTGCGAATGGCGACACGGGCCTTTTCCGCGTAGGAGCTGGCGAGCTTGGCGAGTTCCTTGCGGCGCTCCTCGGTCAGGTCCGGGATCGGCAGGCGCAGGGTGTTGCCGTCATTGATCGGGTTGAGACCCAGACCGGCGGAACGGATCGCCTTCTCGACCGGGCCGATGTTCGACTTGTCCCAGACCTGTACCGAGAGCATGCGCGGCTCGGGGGCCGAGATCGTCGCGACCTGGGTGATCGGGGTGTTGGCACCGTAGACGGTGACCATGATCGGCTCCAGCAGCGCGGTATTGGCGCGGCCGGTGCGCAGGCCCGAGAGATCATGCTTCAGCGCTTCGATCGCGCCGTTCATGCGGCGCTCGAGGTCCGCCTTGTCGTACTTGGCCATGAATCAGGCTCCTTTCTGGACGACCGTCTTGGTGCCGCCACCCGCGAGGACAGTGGCGAGATTGCCCTGCTCGCGGATCGAGAACACGACGATCGGGATTGCATTGTCGCGGCAGAGCGCCACGGCGGAAGCGTCCATCACCTTCAGATTGTCGGCAAGGACGGTGTCGTAGTCGACGGAATCGTAACGCTGGGCGTCAGGGTTGGTCTTGGGATCGCTGTCGTAGACGCCGTCTACGCTCGTGCCCTTGAGCAGGGCGTCGCAGCGCATCTCGGCAGCGCGAAGTGCTGCGCCCGAATCGGTAGTGAAGTAAGGCGCGCCGACACCGGCGGCGAAGATCACGACCCGGCCCTTTTCGAGGTGACGCTCGGCACGGCGGCGGATCACCGGCTCGCACACCTGGTCCATCTGCACGGCGGACTGCACGCGGGTCTCGACGCCGAGCTGCTCCAGCGCATTCTGCATCGCCAGCGCATTCATGACGGTGGCCAGCATGCCCATGTAGTCCGCCTGCGCGCGGTCCATGCCGCGCGCCGCGCCGGCCATGCCGCGGAAGATGTTGCCGCCGCCGATGACGAGACAGATCTCCAGGCCGGTCTCCTTGGCGGCCTTCACTTCCTTGGCAAGCTCGGTCACGAATTCGGGATCGATTCCGAACTGCTGGCTTCCCATCAAGACTTCGCCCGACAGCTTGAGCAGGACGCGCTTGTAGGGGGAAGAACTCATGGCCGCACAATCTCCTCTGGGCAATCCGCCCGGCTTTAGGAGCGCAGCGGCGCCTTGCCAAGGGGCGAGCTTGTGGATGAGCGCGGCCGACCGGGAAGGTGGCCCGCCCTACCCCTTCATAGGTAGCGCATCCACCAGGCCGGACTCGCCCGCTTCAAGGTGCCGAAACGGCGCGTGGCGAACCAGCACGGCACCGCCACAAGCGCGGCCAGCGCCCAGATCCAGCCCACGGAGGGCACGCTCACCAGGCCCGTCGCGCCCAGCCCCGCGCCGGCAATCCGGTTCGCCCCGTGGAGCACGTAGAGATGAAGGAGGTAGAAGAACAAGGGCGCCCCGCCCAGCACGGCCAGGCCGCGGATCGCCCGGCTGCTCCCCGCTCGGTCGATCCGCTCGAAAAGATGCAGCACGAGCGCGCCGATCCCGAGCGTGAGCAGCAGGAAGCAGGCTGAGGCAGGATACTTGGTGAGATTCACGAAGCTCATCGCATTCCGCAGCCCCTCGTCGGTGGGGTGCCAGCCTTGCGTGTCGCCATACCCGATGAAGGCGCGGAAGACGGCGAGCAGCACCAGGCTTCCCGCGGCGAATAGCAGCAAAGCCCTGCCCCGTGCGCCCGGTTCGGCATCGCGCCCGAACCAGGGTCCGGCGCCATAGCCCAGCGCCATGACCCCGATCCACGGCAGCACCGGATAGGACGTGCGCGCCGCAGCCCCCCAAGGCAGAGCGATCAGGTCGCGCTGGTGAAGAATCGCCCAGAGCGCATGGCCCGGCGCATCCGCTGCAAGCGTAACGCCGTCCAGAAGATTGTGGCCGAGAACCAGCATCGCACCGATCGCCGCCAGCCCGGCGCGCGGAACGCGGATAAGCACAGCCAGGACCAGCATCGATAGCCCGATCGCCCAGATCACCTGCAGGAAATAAGTCCTGGGCACCGGGTCGAAGGTCCAGGCGAAGTTTACCAGCGTCACTTCCAGGACGATCAGGAACAGGCCGCGCTTGGCGAGAAAACCGCCCGCGCGTGCGGTATCACCGCGCGCATGAAGCCAGGCAGACACCCCGGTCAAAGCCACGAAGACGGGCGCGCAGAGATGCGCCGCAAGCCGGGTTAAGAACAGGGCGGGATCGGTCTCGTCGAGGTTCATCGGATCGGCCACTTGCCGATCGAGGTAGAAGAACTCGCGGGTATGATCCACGAGCATCAGCAGCATGACCAGGCCCCGCAAGGCATCGATGGCCACGATGCGCTTCGCGCGGGAGGAGCTGGCAGAACCGGGCGAGGAAACCGACGAAGTATAGGGGCGACTCATCCCGCGCCCCTTATCGTAACGTTATATCGTTTCAACCCCCATCAGACAAAGCGCCGCCTCAAAGCCATGGGTGCCGCCCCGCAGATCGCGATCCTGCGTGAAGCCCAAAAAAAGGGCCGGGAAGCTCACGCTCCCCGGCCCTTCGCCTGTTCGGTATCCCGAAGGATCAGCCTGCGACGGCAGCAGCCACTTCGGCTGCGAAGTCGGTGACTTCCTTCTCGATGCCTTCGCCGAGCTGGAAGCGGACGTAGTCCTTCAGCACGATCTTGGTTCCGGCGTCCTTGCCGGCCTGGTCGACGACCTGCTGGATCGGGGTCTTGTTGTCCATGACGAAGACCTGCGAGAGCAGTGCGTTTTCCTTGGCGTACTTGGCGATCGCGCCTTCGACCATCTTCGCCTGCACCGCTTCGGGCTTGCCGGATTCGGCGGCCTTTTCCTGAGCGATCTTGCGCTCGCGCTCGATCAGTTCGGCGTCGAGATCGTCGGCGTTGAGGGCCAGCGGGAAGGCGGCGGCGATGTGCATCGCGATCTGCTTGCCGAGGGCTTCGAGAACGTCAGCCGAAGCTTCCGATTCGAGCGCGACGAGCACGCCGATCTTGCCGAGGTTCGGCGCGGCGGCGTTGTGCATGTAGGGGACGACGAGGCCCTGAGCGACCTCGACGGTCTTCAGGCGGCGAACCTGCTGGTTCTCGCCGATGGTCGCAACGTTGTTGGTCAGCGCGTCGCCGACGGTGCCGCCGGTCGGGTAGGCAGCGGCCTTCAGCGCTTCGACGTCGTCACCGGCAACGCCGAGGGCGACTTCGGTGGTCTTGCGGACGAAATCCTGGAACTGGTCGTTCTTCGCAACGAAGTCCGTTTCCGAGTTCACTTCGACGGCAACGCCCTTGGTGCCGGTGACGGCAACGCCAACCAGACCTTCGGCCGCGGTGCGGCTCGACTTCTTCGCGGCAGCAGCCAGACCGCGAGCGCGCAGCGCGTCGACGGCGGCTTCGAGATCGCCACCGGTTTCGTCCAGGGCCTTCTTGCAGTCCATCATGCCGGCGCCGGTGCGCTCGCGCAGGTTCTTCACGTCAGCGGCGGTGTAAGCCATCGCTCAAATCCTCTTGTTGGGGTCAAGCCGAAGATCGGCCTTTAAAGTACCCAGGCCGCTCAGCGACCCGGAAATGAAACGCGCGCCAGGCCCATTGGACCCGGCGCGCGACAATTCCATGACGAAAAAGTCGTCGCCGGACCTATCAGGCCTCGACTGCTTCCTCGGCCACCGGCACGTCCATGGCGCCGATGTCGGCACCGCTCTGGACGAGCGCGTCACGGCCACCCTTGGTAGCGGCCTGGGCGATGGCTTCGCAGTACAAGCGCACGGCGCGGCTGGCGTCGTCGTTGCCCGGGATCGGGAAGGCGATGCCCTGCGGGTTCACGTTGGTGTCGAGCACGGCAACGACCGGGATGCCAAGGACGTTGGCTTCCTTGATGGCCAGCTCTTCCTTGTTCGCGTCGATCACGAACATCACGTCCGGGATGCCGCCCATGTCGCGGATACCGCCGAGCGACAGTTCCAGCTTGTCACGCTCGCGGGTGAGCTGGAGAACTTCCTTCTTGGTCAGGCCGGTGGTGTCGCCGGCGAGCTGCTCTTCAAGAGCCTTGAAGCGCTTGATCGAACCCGAGATGGTCTTCCAGTTGGTGAGCATGCCGCCCAGCCAGCGGTGGTTGACGAAGTGCTGACCGCAGGCGCGGGCGGCCTGGGCGATCGGCTCCTGGGCCTGGCGCTTGGTGCCTACGAAGAGCACCTTGCCGCCCGACTGGACGGTCGACTGCACGAATTCGAGAGCGCGCGCGAAGAGCGGCACGGTCTGCGACAGGTCAATGATGTGGATGCCGTTGCGTGCGCCGAAGATGTACGGCTTCATGCGCGGATTCCAGCGGTGGGTCTGGTGACCGAAGTGCGCGCCGGCTTCGATGAGCTGCGACATGGTGACGACGGGTGCCGCCATAATAGAATTCCTTCCGGTTGAGCCTCTGGAAAGCAGGAACCAGACGGACGCTTGAAGCCGACCGCCAAGGCACCGGTATGTGCGCTTTCCATGTGGATTGCCCGAGTCGCGGGAGACGCGAATTCGCCACCTTCGCCCGAGCGGGGCCGCCCTTAGCGCTGTTTGCCCCAAAAGGCCAGCCCCAATCCAGCGTTCCCGCAAGTCGGTTCGTCGCAGAGCATGGCATGGCGCGAAGAATCGCGGAAACTCTGGCCCTTTCGCCGGTTTTCCACAGAGTAGTCCCGCTTGGACGAGCGGATCATGACAACGCCTCGGGGGTGGCAAGACCAAGGACGCAATCGATGACTGTCGTTTCCTCCATCCTGTTCGGTATCGGCGCCGCGATTGCGCTCATGACGATCTGGACGAGCTATCGATCCGCCTTGCCTGCCCTGCGGAGATTGAAACACCAGCTCGACGGTCACGCCGAAGCCGCCGACGTGAGATGGACCTGCCGGGAAAATGCCGGGCAACCGATCCGCCCAGTCCTGGCCCGAACGGCAGCCCGCCGCGGTTCCAGGGTCAGACCGCGCCGGCGTAGCGACCTGACGCCTCACCATGCGACCTGACGGCTGCCCGCCTCAGTGCAGTCTTCGGGATCCTTCCAATCCAAACGCCTGATCGATCGTGCGGTCGTCCGCCGCAACGCCCTGCGCGACGACGCTCTCCAGAAGATCGCTCGTATGATCTATGATCGCCTGCATCTGCAGGATCGCCTCGCCGATCCCCTCCGCGCAGCGACATGACGGCATCAGATCGACGATGATGACCAGGCCATGCTGCGCATCGACCGAAAAGCGGCATCCCAGGAGCCGATCGTGCAGCCGCGCCAGCGTGAGGCACAAGGCCGCGTCGGGCTCGACCTCGTCCAGCACAAGTCCCTTGATCTGAGTCCAGTCATCCACGCCGAACACCGACCAGACGCTGCCGGTTTCGCGATCGCTGAGCACGAGTTCGTCTGCATCGATCTCCTCGAGATCGAAGCCGTTGGCCTCGCACCACTCCCCCAGGCCGCCGAGTTCGGCCAACCGTGCCCCAGTTCCCTCGCTCATCGCCTGTCCGAACCCGAAAACGGCAGCGGCAATGCGGCGGCGCCGGATTCCGCCTTGACAGGTTGAGAACAAATTGAGAACAGGGTCATCACAAGAACATTGATAGAACGATTCTGGTTTTTCCACAAGATCTCCACAGCCCGCCCCGGCGGCACCTGAGACTTGCTGAACGATGCTTCGAAAGGAACGGTCATGACTGCTTTTGCCGCCTGTCTCTTTACCGTGGCCGCGCTGGTTTCGGCCCACGCTATCGCCATGAGCTGGCTCCGCCATGGAGACGCGGTCCGCGGCCTTTCCGCCAGCCATTGCAGCGCTCCGCAGACGACGATCTTGAAGTGGAGAATGATCGAGCGCGAACGTCTGCCGCTTAGACAAAGCCTCCCGGCACTCGCCACCCTCAGGAAGGATCGCGCCCCTCGCCCTCGCCGTCAATCGCAATGGAATGCGGCGGAACGGCCGGTGCTGGAGTGGCCGGGTGTGGACCTTGGCGCGGAACTCGCCGCCTGACCCTGGCGTAAGTGCCGATGCCGATGGGCACCAGTACCAGGTAAGCCAGCGTAATCACCGCCAGCGTGAACCACGGCTCCATCAGCAGCGCCGCGACCGTCAGGCCGACCAACGCTATGACGCCGAGGCGCAGACGCGGCGGCGGCCGCATGCGCGACCAGCTCAGCGTCGGCAGGCTGGAGATCATCAGGAATGCAATCACGACCATCCATAGGCTGACCGCGACAGGGTTGGCGAATTCAGGAATGCCGGTGGCGATCCACAGGTACATGGGCAGGAACGCCAGACCTGCGCCGATCGGCGCGGGAACGCCGGTCAAGAAGCCTGCCTGCTTGTGCGGCTGATCGATCTCGTCGAGACGCGAATTGAAGCGGGCCAGGCGAAGGACGCAACAGATCGCAAAGGCAAGCGCCGCAATCCAGCCCAGGCTCGGAAGCTGGTGCAGGGTCCAGAGGTAGACGATCAGCGCGGGAGCGACACCGAACGAGATGGAATCGGCCAGGCTGTCCAGCTCGGCCCCGAAACGGGTCTGGGCCTTGAGGAGCCGCGCGGCGCGACCGTCGATGCCGTCGAGCAGGCCGGCCAGGATGATCGCCTGCACCGCACGTTCGTAGTCGCCGCCGATCGCGAAGCGAATGCCGGTAAGGCCGGAACAGAGCGCCGCAGCAGTGATGGCATTGGGAACGAAGACACGCATGGGCAGCCCGCCGGCAAGACGGCGCACGCGAAGACCATCGCCTTCCATCCCGCCACCCCGGGTCCCGCCGGGCCGATCGCTCACTGTGAAATGCCTTCGATGACCGGTGCCGAAGCCACTTCGGCCAGCACGGTTTCACCGGCGACGATCCGTTGACCCATCAGCACTTTCGGTTCGGTGCCCGCCGGAAGATAGACATCCACACGGCTGCCGAAGCGGATCAGACCGATGCGCTGGCCCGACGCGATCATGTCACCCGGCTTCACGAAGGGCACGATTCGCCGCGCCACCAGGCCGGCAATCTGGGTGAAGCAGACGCGCAGACCGTCGCCGCGTTCGACCAGGATGTGCTGGCGTTCGTTCTCCTCGCTGGCCTTGTCGAGGTCGGCATTGAGGAACTTGCCCGGGATGTAGATCACCCGGCGCACCGTACCGCCGATCGGGCTGCGGTTGATGTGGACGTCGAAGACGCTCATGAAGATGGAGATGCGGGTGACCGGCTCGGTCGGCATCGGCAGCGAACCGCTGCCATCCTCTACCGTCAGTTCGCGCGGGGGCGAAACTTTACCGATCAGCGTCACAAGGCCGTCCGCCGGTGCGACGATATAGCGATCGTCCTGAGGCGTGACGCGAACGGGATCACGGAAGAACGCAAGGACGCAATAAGTCAGCAGGACCAGCGGCAAACCCACGAGCGGGCCGAACACGATCCAGCCGATCAGCGCGACAACGCCCGCGATCGCGCCAAACTTGCGGCCTTCCGGGTGGACGGAAGGCCAGCTCCAGGACGCTTCGCCGCGTCCCTGATTATCGAGAATTTCTCCGGGCATACCGTCCTCTAGTCACTGTCCGCCGCCCCCGCAATGCCAGGGAACGCGCCATGTTCCCATGCGAGGGGATCGACGGTGATATTTATATGAGGAAATCGTTCGACCGCCTTTGGGCGGGAGCGCTCTTTTCAGAGGAACCGGTGGTGGACAGGGCTGGATTCGAACCAGCGTACGCTTGCACGGGCAGATTTACAGTCTGCTGCCTTTAACCACTCGGCCACCTGTCCACACCAGTTGCTGGCGGGGGTCTTTCCATCGAAAGACCCGTTGTGTTGAAGCTCTGAAGCCAGAGCCTCGCTGCCGAGGAGCGCGCCTATGTAGAACGCGGCCTTGCCTGTCAATGGGGGGAATGGCAGGAGCGGCATAGTTTTTTCGAATAAGGACATTTTCATGAGCAATCGTAGCGACCGGCAAGACGGCGACCGCGAAGGCGGACGTTCCGGGAAACCGCTGCGCGGCCGCGCGGGCCGGATGAAGAACGGCCGTGGCAGCGGGCGCGCAAGCACCGGCATGGTCCGCCTGTGGGGGCGTCACGCCGTGGAAGCCGCGCTGAAGAATCCGAATCGCAGCCACCGCAAGCTCTGGGCGACTCGCGAGGGCGTCGAATCGCTGGACGGCGAATTGCCGAGCGATTTCCCCGTGGAATGGGCGCAGCCATCCGATCTCGCGCGCCTGGTCGCTCGCGACGCACCGCATCAGGGCCTCGTGCTCGAATGCTCGCCGCTGGAAGACATCTTTATCGACGATGTGCTCGACGGCGACCCCTCCCGTCCCGTCGTCGTGCTGGACCAGGTGACCGACCCGCACAACGTCGGCGCGATCATGCGCTCGGCCGCCGCTTTCAATGCTTGCGCCATCGTCACGCAGGACCGGCACGCGCCGCCTGAATCCGGCACTCTGGCCAAGAGCGCTTCCGGCGCTCTGGAAGTCCTGCCCTGGGTGCGCGTCGTCAATCTCGCCCGCGCGCTCGAAGAAATCGCGGAAGCCGGCTACTGGCGGATCGGCCTTGATGGTGCGGCCCAGTCGACGCTCGGCGAGGCCCTGCCCGATGGCCCGGTAGCCCTTGTGCTCGGAGCCGAAGGTGACGGTATGCGCCACAACATCGTCCAGCACTGCGATGCCATCGCCAAGTTGCCGATCAGCGAGGCGATGGAAAGCCTGAACGTCAGCAACGCGGCCGCCATCGCGCTCTACGCCGCAGCAACGCGCGGCTGACGGGCCGGACGCAAGAGGGGCAGTCATCATGATCGAAACCCAAAGGCGCCCTGCGGGGCGCCGCCTGCTCGGCGGCCTTGCGGTCGCCGCTCTGGCGCTGCTGGCAGCGGCCTGTATTTTCGCGCCGGGCAAGTTTATCTCGACTCTCGACCTTCGCAAGGACCGCACGTTTACGTTCCGCTATGCCGGAGAGGTCGTGATGGTGCCTCTGCAGATGTCGAAGCCGAAGCCGTTCGAGGCGGAAGCCTGTCACAACGACGACTACGAAGAACGTCCCTGCACCGAGGACGAGCTCGCCCAGCAGAAGGCGGACTGGGACAAGTCGAGCGAAGAAAAGAAGAAGAGCGAGGCGGAGACCACGCGGCTGCTGCTTGGCGGCCTCGATCCCAGCGATCCCAAGGCCGGCGAACAGATTGCCGAAAAGCTCCGCCGCCAGGTGGGCTGGAACAAGGCGGTCTATCTGGGCAACGGCAAGTTCGACGTAGATTTCGCCACGACAGGCCGGCTGGACCACGACTTCGCCTTCCCGACGATCGAAGGCTTCGCCATGAGCAACGCTTTCGTTCAACTCTCACTGCGCCGCGACGGCTCGGTACGAATCGATGCCCCGTCGTTCGGGCTCCAGGGTGGCGCAGCCGGCATGGGTGCGATGATGGGCGATCTCGCCAGCGGCAAGAGCAAGGAGGCCATGCCTGGCCCGTCCGAAGCGGACGGCACGTTCACGCTGACCACCGATGGCGAGATCCTCGCCAATAACACGGACGAAGGCCCCAAGGCCGCGCCGCGCGGGAAGGCGCTGTTCTGGAAGGTCGATCCCAGGACGCCGGCTGCTCCTACCGCGCTCGTCCGGCTCGCGCCCTGATCCGACCCCGGCCCGAAAAGAAAACGCCGCGCCGACCCGAGGGTCGGCGCGGCGTTTTCTTTTCGGCCTGCAAGGCCTGGCAGGCGAGAAGGACGCTTAGTTGACGGCGTCCTTGAGGCCCTTGCCGGCCTTGAACTTCGGCTGAGCCGAAGCCTTGATTTCCATCGGCTCGCCGGTGCGCGGGTTGCGGCCTGTCGAGGCCTTGCGCTTGGCGACCGAGAAGGTGCCGAAACCGACCAGGCGAACTTCGTCGCCGGCCTTCAGCGCAGCGGTGACGGCGTCGAACACGCCTTCGACGGCCTTGGTGGCGTCGCTACGGGTCAGACCGCTCGAGTCCGCGACGGCGCTGATGAGATCGTTCTTGTTCATTGTGGGTACCCCCTAACCTTTCATTTGAATCGGATGTGACGGGAATATGTGAATTCGCTTCCGGACGGCGACGGAATTGAGCCGTTTTTGAGAGCGGTGTCAAAGGCTAAACACGGCCAAAACCGGTACTTTATCGCGTTTTTCCGGCATCTGGATGACGATTTCCGGGATTGTGCAACGCAGCATGAACGAGGGCTGGCAGGCACGGCAATTTCGGCGCGAGGCGCCGCGCGTTCCGGGCACGAAAAAGGCGGTCCGAGAACGAACCGCCTCTCAAGTCGCCCGCCCCTTGCGGGCCGGACGCGAAGCCTCGGCTTATGCCTGGGCGTCGTTGATGCGGCGCTCGGCGATGCGAGCGCGCTTGCCGGTACGACCGCGCAGGTAGTACAGCTTGGCACGACGCACGACGCCGCGGCGGACCACGGTGATCGAGTCGATGTTCGGCGAGTAGAGCGGGAATACGCGTTCCACGCCTTCACCGAAGCTCATCTTGCGAACGGTGAAGTTGGAACCCATGCCACGGTTCGAACGCGCAATGCACACGCCTTCGTAAGCCTGGACGCGAGTACGGGTGCCTTCGACAACCTTCACGCCGACGCGGACGGTGTCGCCCGGACGGAAGGTCGGGATGTCCTTGGCGGCCTTGGCGATTTCCTCGGCTTCGATCTGCTGAATCAGGTTCATGAACCCAAATCCTCTTTCTTGCGCTGCGCGCCAGAGGCAAACTGGCCCCGAACGCCCCTGTGGCGTTCCCAAAGGTCCGGCCTGCGTGACCGTGTATCTTCCTCCGCCTGATGTTTCCGCCAGGCGGCGATCTTCGCATGATCCCCCGATCGCAGCACTTCGGGGATCGTGCGCCCTTCCCACTCGGTGGGTCGGGTATATTGCGGGTACTCGAGAAGGCCGTCCTCGAACGATTCCTCGGTCCCGCTGGAAGCCGCGCCCATTACTCCGGGAAGGAGGCGAATGCAAGCGTCCAGCAGCAGGATCGCCGCGGGTTCGCCGCCCGAAAGCACCGCATCGCCGACGGACATCTCCTCGACCTGCCGGCCTTCGAAGATCCGTTCGTCGAAACCCTCGAAACGACCGCAGAGAATGGTGACGCCGGGTCCATTCGCCAGTTCGCGTACGCGCGCCTGCGAGATCGGCTTGCCGCGTGGAGTCATGGCAATGATCGGCGCGTCCGGATTGATGGCGCGGGCATGGTCGATGGCGGCCGCCAATACGTCCACCTTGAGCACCATTCCGGCACCGCCGCCCGCAGGCGTGTCATCGACGGTGCGGTGCTTGTCCCTGGTGAAATCGCGGATATGGACAGGGTTCATGGCCCATTTCCCCTCCACCAGCGCCCTGCCCGCCAGGCTGACGCCGAGCGAACCGGGGAACATCTCCGGATAGAGGGTGAGGACGGTGGCGTTGAAAGTCATGCCCTCGCGCAAAGCCCAATTCCGCGGCTGCGGCAAGGGGGAAGCGCCGGAATTGCGCCTTTCAGAGCGGTTCCCAGACTTCGGCAGGCAGGAAAGCGCGGTCTCGCTCGATCTCATCGCGGAACCACTCTCGCAGGCGCTCAATTTTGCGAACGCCCACGCGACTCTCGGGGTGTACCATCCAATGCGCGGTTCCCGGCAGGTACATCGTCTCGAACGGCTGCACCAAGCGACCGGCCTCCAGATCTTCCCGCCAGATCAGCGGTGTCATCAGAGCGACTCCGAAACCCTCCCGCGCCGCACTGGCCTCCTGAAGCTGATTGTCGAACATGAACCCGCGTCGCGACGGCGGCGGCTGTTGCCCGACGCCCGCAGCGGAGAACCAACCATTCCACCAGGGATCATTGGGAGCAAAGCGCTCAACTGCGAGAATATCCTCCGGCCGCACGATGCGATGACGCTCGAGAAAATCCGGGGAGCAGATCGGCGAATAATGCTGCCGGAAAAGGAATTCGCTGCGAAGCCCGTCCCATTGCCCCGCACCGCCGCGAATGGCGACATCGTAGTTCGAGAGAGCGAAGTCGATCACTTCGTTGGAAAGCGACATGCGAACGGCAATATCCGGATGGCGAAGCTGGAAACGTCCGATGCGCGTGCTCAGCCAACTGGCGCCAAGCGACACGGACGCATTGATGGCCAGCACGTCCTCGTCCTCGCTGCGAATAGCCGCGAAAGCGTCGGTCATGGCGATGAAGGCGCCGCTGAGGGCGGGCAGAAGGCGCCGTCCGGCATCGGACAGATGCACCCTGCCCTTTTCCCGCACGAACAGCGGCTTGCCGACGCGGTCTTCGAGCTGCCGGATCTGATAGGAGACCGCCGCCTGGGTCATGCCCAGTTCCTCCGCCGCGCGCGAGAAATTCTCGTGGCGACCGGCAGCCTCGAAGGCGCGAACGGCGGTCAGGGGCGGGAGGCGGTCCATTCCGAGATAATAAGGTTGCCTTATAGGTTCCACCAGAGGCTTTGCTGGCGCGGACACGCAGGATCGCGCAGATTCCGGTCATCCGATGGAGGAACCGGACGATGCAGGATCAACATTTCATGCAGCAGTGGAACGCCGGCCATGACTGGTTTTCCGAAGGGCTAGGTAACGGGCTTACCGAGAAAGCCAAGGCGCGGTTTCGCCGCGGATCTCCGCGACAGGAAAGGCCGGAATCGCCGCTGGCCCGCCGGGCCCGCCTGACCGGGATCGGCGTGATTGGCGGCATTCTGGCGGGGGCAAGTCTGGGCATGGTGGCACCCCTGGTGCTCGCCAGCGACTGCCCGCAAGCGCCTCCGGAAGCGGCGCGCTCGTGCACGCAGGCCGCGCTTGCCTGATCACCGCCCGCCAAAGCGAAAAGGCCGCCCAGAGGGACGGCCTTTCCTTTATTCTTCCGCGAAGACGGCGGTGATGACCAACCGTTCGTGATCCCACTCGGGGACGGCCGCAGGTATCATCGGCACCATGAAGCGGCGCCGTTTTCCATCCTCGCCTGCCGGCCGCTCGATCTCGATCACGTCACCGGCGCCGAAGTTCTCGACCGCGACGCAGATGCCGAGTTCGTCACCTGCTTCGGAGACGGCGCGCAGGCCCAGCAGGTCGGCGTGATAATACTCGCCTTCCGCAAGCTCGGGCATGGCCGAGCGCGGAACGGTCAGCGCGGTTCCGCGCAGCTTCTCGGCAGCGTTGCGATCGGGCACTTGCTCGAAGCGGGCGATCGCGCCGCCTTTGCCGTCATCACGCAGCTTGGCGAGCGTCAGGGTGGAATCGTTGAAGGCGCGGTAGCGCTTGAGCGCCGCCACGCCTTCACCGAACAGCTTGAGGCGAACCTCGCCCGTCACGCCGTGCGCGCCGGTTATGGCAGCAAGCGTGACGGGGCGGTCTGGACCAGCCATCTGGATCTGACCTGAAGCTTAGGCTTCGGTCGATTCCTCAGCGGCTGCTTCGGCAGGCGCTTCTTCAGCGGCCGGAGCGGCAGCAGCGGCGGCGGCCGCTTCTTCAGCTTCACGCAGCTTCTCGGCACGCTCTTCAGCGCGGTCCTTGGCCTTCTGGCCCGGCTCGCCCTTCTTGGCGTTCACAGTGGCGGCGCGTTCCTTGATGCCGGCCTTGTCGAGCAGGCGGGCAACGCGGTCGGTCGGCTGGGCGCCAACGCCAAGCCAGTAACGCACGCGGTCTTCGACCAGACGGACGCGGTTTTCGTCGTCCTTGGCGAGGATCGGGTTGTAGGTGCCGACCTGCTCAAGATACTTGCCGTCACGCGGAGCGCGCGAGTTGGAGACGACGATCTTGTAGTAAGGACGCTTCTTCGCGCCACCACGCGACAGACGGATCGAAACGGACATTGCTCTACCTTTCCTTCAAATCTTCAAAAACTATTTCTTCAGAAACTTGCTGAGATCGGGACCACCGGCGCCAAGGCCGGGAAGGCCTCCGGCACCGCCAAGTCCACCCATGCCGCCGGGGCCGCCAAGGCCCGGCATGGCGGCATCCAGGCCGCCCTTGCCGAACATGGCGGCAAGGCCCTTGAGGCCGCCCATCTTCTTGATCTGCTTCATGGCCTTGGACATCTCCTGGTGCATCTTCAGGAGCTTGTTGACGTCCTGCACATTGGTGCCCGAGCCGTTGGCGACGCGGATCTTGCGCTTGGCGTTGAGCAGCGCCGGATTGACGCGCTCCTTCTGGGTCATCGAACCGATGATCGCATCCATACGCAGCAGCACGCGGTCGTCCATGCCCGAGGCCTGCATCGCCGCCTTGGCCTTCTTCATGCCCGGCATCATGCCCGCCAGCGCGCCAAGGCCGCCCATCTTTTGCATCTGACCCAGTTGCATGCGCAGGTCGTTCATGTCGAACTTGCCCTGCTCCATGCGCTTGGCCAGCGCTTCGGCGTCTTCGATCTTGACCGCTTCCGCGGCCTTCTCGACGATGGAGACGATGTCGCCCATGCCGAGGATGCGGTTCGCGACGCGGCTGGGGTGAAAGACCTCGAGGGCCTCCATCTTCTCGCCGGTGCCCGCGAACTTGATCGGCTTGCCGGTGACGGCCCGCATCGACAGCGCCGCACCGCCGCGCGCATCACCGTCCATACGGGTAAGCACGACGCCGGTAAGGTCGACCTCGCCGGAGAACGACTGCGCGACGTTGACCGCGTCCTGACCCGTCAACGAGTCCACCACGAGCAGCGTTTCACGCGGAGTCGCGATGGCGGCGACCGCCTTCATCTCGTCCATGAGCTGCTGGTCGACGTGGAGACGACCGGCGGTGTCGAGCATCAGCACGTCGACAGCCTGGAGCCTGGCCGACTGCATCGCGCGGGTGGCGATCTCGGTCGGCTGCTGGCCGGCGATGATCGGCAGAGTGGCGACGCCGACCTGCTCGCCCAGCACGCGAAGCTGTTCCTGCGCGGCCGGACGATTGACGTCCAGCGAAGCCATCAGGACCTTCTTGCCCTGCTTCTCGCGCAGGAGACGGGCGATCTTGGCGGTGCTGGTGGTCTTGCCCGAGCCCTGGAGGCCGACCATCATGATGACGACCGGCGGCGCGGCGTTCAGATCGAGTTCGGCGGCCTGCCCACCTTGCCCTTCTTCGCCGCCCAGCATCTCGATCAGTGCGTCATTGACGATCTTGACGACCTGCTGGCCAGGCGTGACCGAACGGAGCACCGACTGGCCGATGGCCTTCTCGGTAACCTGGTCGATAAAGCGGCGCACGACGGGGAGCGCGACATCGGCTTCGAGCAGCGCGATGCGCACTTCGCGCATGGCATCGCGAACGTCCTGCTCCTTGAGCGCGCCGCGACCGCGCAGCTTGTCGAAAACGCCACCAAGACGATCAGACAGAGAGTCAAACATTCTCGCTCCTAACGTCACTCGCGGCGAACATGCCACAAACCCTTTCGGCAGCCGCAGCCGCCAGAACGCCAAAAACGCCGGTGGGCGAAACCTCGCTGACCGGCGTGACGGAAACCTTATGCGAAAAACGCCGGCGGACGAAACCTCGTCGGCCAGCGTATCGCGTTTCCGCGAAACTGATATGTCGAAATAACCGAACCAAGATGACTTTGAAAGGCTATTTCGGTGAAATGGTGGAGCCTAGCGGGATCGAACCGCTGACCTCCTGCATGCCATGCA
>NZ_ATHL01000013.1 GCF_000445125.1 Novosphingobium lindaniclasticum LE124 | reverse complement strand
CGGGGCGATCCGCGATCGCCCCGCCCATCTCTGGGAGATGGGGATATGCCTCGCACCATAACCAGCTCGATGCTTCACGGCGGGCCACTGCGCATCTGGTCGGCACTCACCGATCCGGATCATCGCCGGGCGTGGAGTCCGCTCGTATTTCTCGATGATCCGTCCCGGCTCGGCGACACAGAATGCACCTTTGCGATCCAGGGCATCACCCGGCCAATTCGGACGCCAGCACGGATTGATCGATTCGATAAACCGCACGCCTTCGCTTGGTCCTGCGGCATCCCCTATCTGTTCACGCTCGAAGAGCGGTACGAGCTGGCGGGGGACGATGGCGGCACCAGGCTAACGCATAGCTGCACGCTGCGCGGGGCGCTCTCCCTGCCGTTCGCGGCGATGATGTTGCGCCGCCTGCGATCCCTGATGGTCGAATCTGACGATCGCCTCGCAACCTATCTCCGCTGGCGGGTAGGTCAGCCTGCCCGGGCTATCAATCGTCAGCGCGTCCCCTTCCGCTGCAGGAGGAAGGCGCGATGATGATGCACTGTAAGCGGGTGCTGCCCGCCGTCATCCTCGTTGTCGGGCTCGCGGCGTGCTCGGAAAGAAAGCCGCCAGCCCCGCCAACGGAGCAGCAGATCCATTCGTCCGACAGCGCCGTGGCGACCGGGGAAATGGGGCGGCATAGATATCGCTGTTCCGACGGGGAACCGCTGTTCGTCGATTACAAGGACAACGGCCTGCAGATCGATTTGCGGCGCTCCAACGGGGGACCGCCGATGATGCTGACCGCGCCAGCGCAGGGCCTGCAATATGTCGGCGAAACAGCCACCGCGACCTTCAAGGGGTCGCAGCTCACCATCGTGGAAGGCGATGGCCGTACCCGGATCTGCGAGCAGGAAGGCACGCGATGAACTGCCCTGCCTTCGAACGCCACAGGGCGCTTCGTCGGAAGAGACCGATGTCTGACACGTCGATTTCAAATGTGACAACCTTGTGCGGCCTGAATCGGGCCGGTCTGGCGATCGCGCGCCTCGGCGTCGTTCTCGTCTCCGGGGCGGTTATAGGGGCGTGTAATCCAGCGCCGACCCAGCCTACCGAGCCGGCGCATGAAAAGCATCTGACGTCGAAACTAATCGCGCAGCGCATCATGTACTGCGACGACGGCACACGCGCCGATGTCGACTTCATCGATGACGGCTTGAAAATGGCCGTCACCTGGCTGCCGAAGGGCAGGACCGAGATCCTGCGCGCGCAGCGAACCGGTGACGAGTTTCGCGGCGACCATTCGCGGGCTGTCGTGGCGGGCGGATCGATCGCGTTCACGCGACGCGGGAAGATCCGCGTCTGCCACCGAACCCCGGAGGAGTCCTAGGAAATGCAGGCACTGCTCTATACGCTTGCGCCTGTGCTGGCGGTCGTGCTCGGCGCGATTGTCGCGAGCCGCACCAAGTTGAAACCTGGCCTCGTGGCGGGCCTACAGCATCTCGCTGCCGGCGTCGTGTTCGCGGCGGCAGCGACCGAAATCCTGCCGCAGGTCAAGCATGAGGCATCGCCCAGCGCGACGTTGATCGGCGGGGCGGCGGGCGTCGCGACCATGCTGGGGCTCAAGGCTCTTGAGGCCCGCTTCAAGGGGCCGATGGCGCTACTCGCCGCGATCGGCATCGACATTCTGGTCGACGGCCTGGTGCTCGGCCTCGCTTTCGTGGCGGGCGAGAAGGCAGGTCTCCTGCTGACGATCGCGCTCACTCTGGAAGTGTTATTTCTGGGACTGACGCTGACCGACGAGCTGGCGGAAACCTATCGCTCGCGCTTGCGCATCATCGTGATCGTCTCGGCATTGGCCCTGCTGCTGCCGATCGGCGCGCTCGCTGCCGTGCCGGTCGCCGCGCTGTCGCCGGTGATGATCGCCGGCTTCCTCAGCTTCGGGCTGATGGCGCTGCTCTACCTCGTCACGGAGGAGTTGCTGGTCGAGGCGCACGAGAAACCCGACACCCCGCTCATCAGCTCGATGTTTTTCGTCGGCTTCCTGGCCCTGCTGACACTTGAGGAGATGATGGGATGATCCCGGGCAACGACAACAATGGCGGGCAGGAGCGCCGCACACTGTGGATCGTCCTGCTGCTGAACGCGGCGATCGCTGCGGGCTTCTTCGTTTCCGGCTTCTTCGCGGACTCGAGCGCGCTGATCGCCAACGGCGTCGACAACCTGTCCGATACGGCTGTGTATGCGCTGAGCCTTGTGGCGCTCACCCGGGGCCAGACATGGAAGACACGCGCCGCGGTCGCTTCGGGCGTCATGCTGCTGATCTTCGCGGGCGGCATCTTGATCGATGTCGGACGGCGCTACGTGCGGGGCAGCGAGCCCATCGGACCTACCATGATGGTCATGTCCGCGATCGCCGGCGTCGTGAATTACCTCTGCCTGCGGCTGCTCCAGCGCCTCAAGGATCCGGACGTCAATCTCCGGGCCGCAACCACCTTCAGCTTCAACGACTTCATTTCCAACGGCGGCATCCTGATCGCCGGCGTGCTGGTGCTGTGGTTGGGTACCAATTGGCCGGACCTGCTGGTCGGCTTCGCCACCGCCATCATCGCCATCAAGGGCGGTGTCGAAATCCTGCGCGACGCGCGCGCCGAAACCAAGAAAAGCGAAAGGAGGTCGTCATGAACGACAAGCTCGAACTCGACATTCCAGTGTTGTTGCCGGACCTTCCTGACGCGGCCGATGCCTGCCTGGACCGTCTCGTATCAACCCTGTCAAAGCGCGAAGGTGTCGAGCGGGCGCATGTGATCTGTCTCGACGGCAACACGCCAGCGGCGCTGTGCATCCATTTCGATGCCGCCAAGCTGCCGCTGCCACGGTTGCGCGAAATGGTGCGCGCCGCAGGTGCCGAAATCACCGAGCGCTACGGCCATGCGATCTGGCAGGTGACGGGGATCAACCACGAACGTCGGGCGCGCACGGTCAGCGATGCGCTGTGCGCCTTGCCCGGCGTGGTCCAGGCAAGCGCCAGCACCAGCGGGTCTGTCCGGGTCGAATATGATCGCCGCGAAACCACCGAAGAGGAGGTGCGCGCTGCGCTTCGCAAGCTGAAGGTGAGGGTGGGCAAGCGGGTCGCTGCCGATGAACATGCCGGCCACGACCACGGCCCCGGGGGCCACGGCGCGGGCGAAGAGAAGCACGGCCCCGGCGATGGCCACGACCATAGCCACGCCGAATTTCTCGGCCCCAATACCGAGCTGATCTTCGCGCTCGCCTGTGGCGCGCTGCTGGGGATCGGCTACGCGATCGAGAGGCTGGTCGCTGGCGCGCCCGAATGGCTGCCGACCGCCTGCTATATCGCAGCCTATTTCTTCGGCGGATTCTTCACGCTGCGCGAGGCGATCGACAACCTCCGGATGAAGAAGTTCGAGATCGACACGCTGATGTTGGTCGCTGCGGCCGGCGCCGCTGCGCTGGGCGCATGGGCCGAAGGTGCGCTGCTGCTGTTCCTGTTCAGCCTCGGCCATGCGCTTGAGCATTATGCAATGGGCCGCGCCAAGAAGGCGATCGAGGCGCTGGCGAAGCTCGCGCCCGAAACCGCGACCGTGCGACGCGGCGGGCAGACCAGCGAAATCCCGGTCGAGCAGATGGTCGTCGGGGACATTGCCATCGTCCGCCCGAACGAGCGCCTGCCTGCCGACGGCTTCGTCATCAAGGGCACCAGCGCGATCAACCAGGCCCCGGTCACGGGTGAAAGCATCCCGGTCGACAAGGTGCCGGTCGCAGATGCCGCAGCGGCACGCGCCAAGTCCGATGCAGTCGACGCGGAAAGCCGGGTTTTTGCTGGTACGATCAACGGCGGCGGCGCGATCGAGATCGAGGTGACACGCCGTTCCAATGAAAGCGCGCTTGCCAAGGTCGTGAAGATGGTGAGCGAAGCGGAGACGCAGAAGTCGCCGACGCAGCGCTTCACCGACCGGTTCGAACGGATCTTCGTGCCCGCCGTCCTGGTCCTGTCAGTGCTCCTGCTGTTCGCATGGGTGGTCGTCGACGAGCCGTTCCGCGACAGCTTCTATCGCGCGATGGCGGTGCTGGTGGCGGCAAGCCCGTGCGCGCTCGCGATCGCAACGCCGAGCGCGGTCCTGTCGGGCGTTGCCCGTGCAGCGCGGGGCGGCGTGCTCGTGAAGGGCGGTGCACCGCTCGAAAACCTCGGGTCGCTCAAAGCGATCGCTTTCGACAAGACGGGCACGCTGACCGAAGGTCGTCCGCGCATCACTGATGTCGTGCCCGTCGATGGCGCCGATGAAGGCGAGTTGCTGGCGCTGGCTGTCGCCGTCGAAGCGTTGAGCGACCATCCCCTGGCCCAAGCGATCGTCAAGGACGGCCGCGAACGTCTGAACGATCGTGCCGTGCCGACTGCCGGCGACCTCAAGAGCCTGACCGGTCGGGGCGTCACCGCGAGCGTGGATGGCGAGACGGTGTGGATCGGCAAGGCCGAGATGTTCGGAAGTGAGGGCATTCCGGCGCTGGGGCAGGGCGCGCAGGACGCAATCGCGAAGCTGCGCGAGAACGGCCGCACGACAATGGTGGTCCGCAAGGGGGACCGCGACCTGGGCGCGATCGGCCTGATGGACACGCCTCGCGAAGCTGCCAAGACCGCGTTGCGTCGGCTGCACGAGATGGGCGTGTCGCGGATGATAATGATCTCCGGCGATCACCAGAAAGTCGCCGAAGCGATCGCCGACGAAGTCGGGATCGACGAAGCGTGGGGCGACCTCATGCCCGAAGACAAGGTTGCCGCGATCAAGAAGCTCGCCGGCGAAGACAAGGTCGCGATGGTGGGCGACGGCGTGAACGATGCGCCGGCGATGGCAAGCGCCACGGTCGGCATCGCGATGGGCGCGGCGGGGTCGGACGTTGCGCTGGAGACAGCCGACGTGGCGCTGATGGCCGACGATCTGGCGCACCTGCCATTCGCAGTCGGTCTTAGCCGCCATACCCGTGGAATCATCCGGCAGAACGTCTTCGTCAGCCTGGGTGTCGTCGCCTTCCTGGTGCCTGCTACCATCCTCGGCCTCGGCATTGGGCCAGCGGTGGCGGTTCATGAGGGATCGACGCTGCTCGTCGTCATCAATGCGCTCAGGCTGCTCGCCTACCGCGATCCGGCAGGGAAGGCGGCATGAAGTGGCTGATCGCCTTCGACCTCGACGGCACGCTTGCCGAGAGCAAGCGGCCGTTATCGGAGGATATGGCCGCAATCCTCGCCCGATTGCTCGCCATCACGGATGTGGCGGTGATCTCGGGCGGGGACTGGCCGCAGTTCGAAAAGCAGATCGCCTCGCGCCTTCCTGCCGGCGTCGCGCTCGACCGTCTCTGGTTGATGCCGACCACAGGCACGAAACTCTATCGGTTCATCAATGGCGCTTGGCGCGCGGTCTATGCCGAACTGTTCGACGACGCGGAGAAGGCGAAGATCCGCACGGCCTTCGATCAGGCGCTGACCGATGCCGGTCTCGCCGACGAACGTATCTGGGGCGAACGGATCGAGGACCGGGGCAGCCAGATCACCTTTTCGGGCCTGGGGCAGGCAGCGCCGCTGAAGGAAAAGGAAGCGTGGGATCCTGACCGAAAGAAGAGGACCGCGTTGCAGGCCACGTTGCGCGCGAAGCTGCCGGAGCTCTCGATCAATCTCGGTGGCACGACATCGATCGACGTGACCAGAGCAGGGATCGACAAGGGCTATGGCCTGAAGCGCCTGAGTGCCGAGAGCGGTGTCCCGCTCGACGGGATGCTGTTCATTGGGGATGCGATATTCCCCGGTGGGAATGACTATCCCGCTGCTGAAATCGGCCTCGACACAGTGAGGGTGCGCGACGTCGCGGAAACCACCGCCGTCGTGACCGCCATCATCGCGTGTCTGCACCGATAGGATCAAGATACATGGTCGGCTCCATCGCGGAATGCCGCATTGTCAAAGCTCTGGCTTCTGTCGCTTAGGGCAGCGCTTCCTAAAACGAAAAGAAGGCAATGTGCGCGTCTCCGCGAACAAAGCCTCCAGCGATCAATCTAAGAGATTCCGCCGCGCTTCTCAATCGTAGGGGGCGTTTGCGGGAGGGGGCGGAATCCTACGCTAAGGATTTGGGCCAGCGATATTCCCCGGTTAGATTGATGTGTTCCCATCCCAACGGCGAGACGTGGGCGAGTAGATCAGGCGCGATATGGGTACCGCTGGCGGCCCGGGTATTGACGACCTCGCCGAGCTTCATGGTGTTCCAGAATATGATGATGGCGGCGAGCAGGTTCATTCCGGCGATGCGATAGTGCTGGCCTTCGCCGGATCGATCCCGGATTTCACCTCGGCGGTGGAAGCTGATGGCGCGCTTTAGGGCGTGGTGGGCCTCACCCTTGTTGAGGCCGATCTGAGCCTGGCGCTGGAGGCCGGCATCAAGAATCCAGTCGATCATGAACAGGGTTCGCTCGATGCGGCCCACCTCTCGCAATGCGAGGGCCAGCTCATTCTGGCGCGGGTAAGAGGCGAGCTTGCGAAGAATCTGGCTGGGGGCGACGATCCCCGCTGCGATCGTCGCCATGATGCGCAGGATGTCGGGCCAGTTGCGCTCGATGAGCGGTTCATTGATCTTACCTCCGACCAGCGCTCGCACATTGGCCGGCGTCGCGTTGGGCGTGAAGGCATAGAGTCTTTTCTGAGGGAGATCGCGGATACGGGGGGCGAACCTGTAGCCGAGCAAGGCGCAGGCGGCGAACACATGATCGGTGAAGCCGCCCGTGTCGGCAAAATGCTGGCGAACGCGGCGGCCCGCGTCATTCATGAGCAGCCCGTCCAGGATATAGGGAGCCTCGCTGACCGTTGCCGGGATCACCTGGGTTGCGAACGGCGCATATTGATCGGACACATGGCTGTATCCCTTGAGGCCCGGGACGTTGCCATATTTCGCGTTGATCAGATTCATCGCCTCGCCCTGCTCGGTAGCAAGGAAGAACTGCCCGTCGCTGGATGCCGATTGCCCTTGTCCCCAGAAGGCGGCCATGGGCAGGGCGGCGTGGGCCTCCACGATCATGGCGAGCGCCCGATCATAGGCGCTGCCTTCGACATGCCAGCGCGCGATCCGCAGCAATTCCCAGAAGCTGTGCGTGTTGGTCGCCGCCGCCATCTTGCGCAAACCGAGATTGACGCCTTCCGCCAGCAACACGTTCATCAGGCCGATCCGGTCGCTGCAGGGCGCGCCGGTGCGCAGATGCGTGAACGCCTCGGAAAATCCGGTTCGCTCATCGACTTCCAGCAACAGATCGGTGATCCTCGCGGGCGGGAGCTGTTGATAGAGATCGAGCACGAGATCCTCGGCCCCTTCGGGCGTGTCGGCCCTCAGCTTGTCGATGTGCAGCTTGCCGTTCTCGATGATGCCGCCTGGGATCGTGCCGGTTCGCGCCGCGCGGCCAAACTCCTTCAGCCGTGTATCCAGTCGAGCCCTGCGCTCGGCCAGCCATTCGCCGGGTCGCAGCGGCACGGCGAGCCGCGCGGTCTGCTCTATCGCCTGTGGCGGGACCAGAAGCTGCTTGAGGTCGCCATAGCGGCGCGATCCCGCCAACCATATGTCACCGGACCGGAAGGCGTCGCGGATGTGGAACAGCACCGCGATTTCCCAAAGCCGGTGGTCGCCGCTGGGCTCAGCGCAAAGATGACGATGCCATTTCGAGTTGGGACGTAGAAAATCCACCGGCGGATCGACCTTGATCCCGTTACGCAGCATCGCAACGGCCGCCAGAAGAGGCGTGGCGATCGGCGCCGCCTGCATGTCGAGCAGGCGCAGCATCCTGGGCGCGTAGAGGCGGAAACGGTGATAGCCGTCCAGCACACGGCTGAGCGGGTCGGCCGCGAGCACGTTGGTCAGCGCGGAGGCCGTGGCGACAAGGGTTCTGAACCGTTCCCAGCCAGGCCCGGTGGCGATTATCCCGTCCAGGGCCGTGCCATCGTCCTGCGCTCCAAGCAAAGCACCACCGATTTCGGCAAAGGACTTCAGCGTGTCCCGAACGGCCGCCTTTTCGTCGGCGATCCTGGTGTTGCAAAGGCGTTCGGAGGCCCGATAGAGACGGCCTACGATGTCATCGTGGGTCTCCACGATGACATCGGCCAGCGATGACCGCCATTCCAGGGTGCAGACAGCGAGGATCGCAAGCCGCCTGTCTTCGGGCAGATCACGCATGCCGTCGGCATAATAGCGCTCGCCCTGCCGGCGAAGCCGGGTCACACGATGCGCCGGCACGCCGTCCAGCAAATCCGCCGGAAGATCGAACCTTTGAAGATATTCCAGTCGATCCATCAGCCGGTTAGCGGCTGCTGAATTTGCGCCAACCTCGAACTGTCGCAGCCATACGAAGCGCGTGACGCGACCATCCACCGTATCCTCCAACAGGTGAGCCAAATTCTCGCTCAGGGTTGGCGTGATGCGATGGGCGATAAGATCCTCGATCCGGCGCTCGGCCTCAACCAGCGCATCGGCGCAAAGGCGCTCGATCGTCGAGGAGCCGGGAAGGATCGTGCGGGTGCGGCGACACTCCGCAACGAAGCGACGGGCAAGATCCTCATTCGATGTCGCCGCCTCGGCTTCCCGAGCGATCCATTCGCGCAAATCCCGTGCGCCCCGCCCCGAAAAGGAGCGATAGCCGTAGATTCGGCGAAGGTCCGCCAGATGCTCGTGCCGGGTCTCCTCGCGCGCGGCATAGAGGAGTAGATCGTCGCTGGTCAGGCCGAGCTGGGCCGCGATGAAATCCGATACCTGCGCCGGGATCAACTCGCCAGGAGCGAGCACCCGGCCCGGGTAGCGCAGGACGCACAGTTGCAGCGCGAAGCCAAAACGATTGTGGGCGCGCCGGCGCTGGCGGATATGCCCGAGATCCTCATCGCTGAGGGTATAGTGCCGCAGCAGCTCACCTTGATCGACCGGCAAGTGAAGCAGCGCCTCGCGCTGTCGATCGGTCAGGGTCACGCGACGCGGCATACATGCTCCTTATTCTTTCCGAGCTACGGTTTGAGATAGCTTGATTGAGATGCTGGTTAAGATACACAATAGCCCAATCTTATGTGCTCATGTTCGTCACCGCCTCAAACCTTCGTTTGTGATCCATGCTGATCGGCTACGCCCGCGTGTCCAAAGCCGACGGCTCGCAGTCGCTCGACCTGCAGCACGATGCCCTTCGCGCTGCCGGTGTCGAGCCAGGCAATATCTATGATGATCGTGCATCCGGTAGCCGTGATGATCGCCCCGGTCTTGCCGCCTGCCTGAAATCGTTGCGCGACGGCGATGTCCTCATCGTTTGGAAGCTCGACCGGCTCGGCCGAACGCTCACCCACCTGGTCAGCACGGTGCAGAATCTGTCGGATCGCGGTATCGGTCTGCGGGTGCTCACCGGCAAGGGCGCGCAGATCGACACCACGACGCCATCGGGCCGGATGGTGTTCGGCATTTTTGCCACACTGGCGGAGTTTGAGCGGGATATGATCCGCGAGCGCACCATGGCTGGCCTGGCCGCTGCCCGCGCGCGGGGACGCAAGGGTGGCCGCAAGTTCGCCCTCTCCAAGGCCCAGGTGCGGCTCGCTCAGGCTGCTATGGCCCAACGCGACACGTCCGTTTCCGACCTCTGCAAGGAACTCGGGATCGAGCGCGTCACTCTCTACCGCTATGTCGGTCCCAACGGGGAACTCCGGGATTACGGTCAGCGCGTGCTTGCTGCCAAAACGCGATGATGATGACGGGAGCCCCGATCAAACTTACCCAAGCGGACGCCGCAGACGTTGCAGACCTGTACAACCGTTGCAGCGACTATTTCCTGTTGCAGGACGGGGCCGCGCCCACGCTGGACGATGCTCGCGAGCTTTTCTCCGATGTGCCGCCCGAAAAGAGCGCCCACAATCAAGCTGTCCTGGGATGGAAGGGGCCTGGCGGCCTATATGCAATCGCGGCCATCCTCCGCGATTATCCGCGTGATGGCACATGGTATCTCGGCTTCATGATCGTAGATGCCGCACAGCGTGGTCGTGGCGTCGGACGCTCAATTTACTCGACGGTCGAAAGCTGGGCCGCTGCGAGAGGTGCCACAGAGATTCGGTTGGCCGTGCTGGAAGCGAATGAAGCGGCAGAGCGATTTTGGCGTTCTCTCGGCTTCATTGAGTATCGGCGCGTTGGGCCAGACACCTTCAAAATGCGTAGCCATCGCCGGATAGAACTGAGCCGTCGCCTTTCTGGCGCGACCGTAGAAGGCAGCAACAAGTAAGATCTCGCGCCGGCTATCTGGGCGAGCTTGGCGTAGGATTCCGCCCCCTCCCGCAAACGCCCCCTTTCAGGGAAGGGGGCTTGAGATCGCCTTGATGGCCTTCAATCCCGTTCCAAAACGAGCGATCGCGTCCCTGTTTCTCTCCAGCTCGCCATAGGGCAGATAGGCGAAGTCGAGATCGGCAATACGGCTGAAAGCCGGGCGACGGAGTTGCGCGCGAACGTCCTGCTCGCGCGCATTCGGTGCGACCAGGAATAGCCCGGCGGCAGCGTGCAGATCGCTCCCCGACAGCGCCAGATCGAGCATGCGCACGATCCCCGAGTAGATCGAGGTCGAATGTTCAACCTCGAACGCGGCGGCGACGCCGTCGCCACCCTTCGCCAGCCACAACACGTCGATGAGGCGGATCGAGTCCGCTCCGGGAGAGGTCGCAATGGCGTCTGGAAGGCGCTCGAGGCATCCCTGTCCAAGCGGGCAGCCAGCGTGAAGTCGACCGCGGTCATTGGCGGCGATCCACACATCGTAACCGAGGGCATGGCCGAGGTCGCGCAGCCAGGCCTGGATTTCGGCGTGCGTGCGATCGGTTTCGCCCTGCGCGGCGGCTGTCTTGTCGAGCCGGCTTGCCTCCGCTCTGGCATGTTCCAATCTGCCGAGCCAGTCGTCGGCCGCCGTTGCGTCATCCTCCAGCGGTGGCGCGGGATAGCGGCCCGAGCCAATGTCGAACAACAGTCCGCCGATCGCGCCGAGATCGTTGGAGAGCAACTCGCGGTAACGGTCGTTGAGGTCGAGGATGCCGGCGCGCATGGCGAGAAAATGATCCCATGACCCGAGCTTCACCTTGGCGCCGGTGACGGCATTGTAGCCCTTGACGATCGCGGTATTGAAGGGCGGCACCAGCGTCGGGTGAAGGAAATAGAGCAGGTTGGCCGCCGCCGGCCCCAGCCCCTTGATCTTGAGCGCGTCTATGCTGCGGATGTGGCTGATGATCTCCTCGGCGGTATCGCAGCACGAGCAATTGTCGAGCAGGCGACCGAACGCCCGCTGGTTGTCCGGGCTTTCGTAGATGTCTGGAATGCGCAGCTTGGGCTTCCACAGCCAGGCATGGTCGGCGCCCTTGAAGATCTGCCGCTGTTCGGCGATCGAGTGGACAACCGTTTCCAGTGACGAGCCGCGATAGGCGACGCCGAACCGCCCACTTTCGATTTCTGCGACCACCTGCTGCAGCCCGCGACGGATGGAGCGGAAGTTTTTCAGCCGTTCGTCCCACAGAAACCAGGAGCGATAGGTGGCGCCGGGATCGTCTCGCCAACGACGGACAAGCTCGCTCACGAGATCATGATGTGTCGCGGGTAACAAGGTCATACTGGCTGGGTCATCTAAACTGGGCTCCTTGCCGTTCAGGCTATCGCGAGCAAGGGCGGCTTGCACGTTCAATGTGCGATCCGCGAAGCGTGCTCAAATTGTCGGTGATCGCGCAGGGAAACGCCGCTGGCATTGGGCGTTGCCGGTCGCAACCGTCGACCGGGCGCACAGCCAGGCAGACGGCCGGCACGGGCGTCGCCGCCCGGGAGCGGCGCCGCAACCAGCTTTTTCCGGTCGAACTTAGCGGATCACTGCTTTGCGATCGCGGTGACCTCGCCATCGCTGCCCTTGAGCGAGAGGTCGAAATCGACCTTGTCGCCGACCTTGACCGCATCGGTGATCGACGGCGCGGCCTTGAACGCCATCGTCATCGCGGGCCACTTGGCCTCCGGGATCGGACCATGATCGAGCGTGATCGTGCCTGCCGCCTTGTCGATCGCGGTGACGGTGCCATGGCCCTTGGCCTTGATCGCGGCGTTCGCGTCAGGCGCCATCGACATGTTGCCCATGTCGCCGCTCATGGTCGCGGCGGGCGCCGCCTCGTTGGTCTCAGTCGCAACGGGGGCCTCCGCCTTCTTGCCGCACGCGGCAGTCAGGGCGGCGAGGCCGAGGGCAATGGTCAGTCGTGCATGGTTCATCGTCTTCTCCTTCATGATGAAACGGGTTGAGGGATGGGATCGGTCTTGGGCCGGCGCAACAGCAGGTAGGCGGCGGGCAGGACGAACATTGAGAGCAAGGGCGCGGTCAGCATGCCGCCGATCATCGGCGCGGCAATCCGGCTCATGACCTCCGAACCCGCGCCTGATCCCAGCAGGATCGGCAGCAGGCCGGCCAGGATCACCGCCACCGTCATCGCCTTGGGACGGACGCGCAGCAGCGCGCCTTCGCGCACGGCGGCCTCGACCTCGGCAGCGTCCGGATGTGCGCCGCGCTCGGCCAGCGCGTTCTTGAGATAGATCAGCATCACCACCCCGAACTCGGCGGAGACGCCGGCGAGCGCGATGAACCCGACCCCGGTGGCGATCGACTGGTTGAACCCCAGCAGATAAAGCGTCCAGATGCCGCCGGTCAGCGCAAACGGCAGCGTCCCCATGATCAGCGCCGCCTCGTCGAAGCGGCCGAAGATGAGGTAGAGCAGCACGAAGATGATCAGCAGCGTCGCGGGCACGACCAGCTTCAAGCGGTCGACCGCGCGCTCGAGATATTCGAACTGGCCAGAGTAAGCGATGCTGACCCCAGGCGAGAGCCTGACCTGTTTCGCCACCGCACGCTGCAGATCGCCGACCACCGAGGCAAGATCGCGCCCGCGCACATCGACGTAGACCCAGGTCGAAGGCCGGGCATTCTCGGTCTTGAGCATCGGCGGTCCCTCGGCGATCGAGACGTTTGCCACGGTGCCCAAGGTGATCTGCTGGCCCGCGGGCGTCAGGATCGGTAGCGCCCGCAGCCTTTCGAGGCTGTCGCGCAATTCGCGCGGATAGCGCACGCTGATCGGATAGCGGGCGAGGCCCTCGACCGTCTCGCCGATCGTCTCGCCGCCGATCGCGCCGGAGACGATGGCCTGGACGTCGGCGATGTTGAGCCCGAACCGCGCGGCGGCGGCGCGGTCTATGTCGACATCGACATAGCGTCCGCCGGTCAGCCGCTCGGCGAGCGCCGAGCTGACGCCGGGCACGCTCCTGGCCACGGTCTCGACATCATGCGCGATGCGGTCGAGCTCGGCGAGGTCACTGCCCGACACCTTGACCCCGATCGGGCTCTTGATGCCCGTCGCGAGCATGTCGATGCGGTTGCGGATCGGCGGCACCCAGATATTGGCGAGACCCGGAAGCTTCACCCGGCGATCGAGCTCGTCGACAAGGCGTTCGGGCGTCATGCCCGACCGCCACTGGTCGCGGGGCTTGAATTGGATCGTCGTCTCGAACATTTCGAGCGGCGCGGGATCGGTCGCGGTCTCGGCGCGGCCGGCCTTGCCGAACACGCTTTCGACTTCGGGCACGGTCTTGATCAGGCGGTCGGTCTGCTGGAGCAGCTCACTCGCCTTGGCGGCCGAGAGGCCCGGCAGCGCCGAGGGCATGTAGAGCAGGTCGCCCTCGTCGAGATTGGGCATGAACTCGCCGCCGAGCCGGCTGAGCGGCCAGGCCGTGGTGGCGAACACCAGAGCCGCGATCAGCAGCACTGCCTTGGGCCGCTTCATCGTCCAGTCGATCGCGGGCCGGTAGATATTGGTGAGCCAGCGATTGACCGGATTGGCCTGCTCGGCCGGAATGCGGCCCCGGATCAGCCAGCCCATCAGGATCGGCACCAGGGTCACCGACAGGATCGCGGCCGCGCCCATCGCATAGGTCTTGGTGAAGGCGAGCGGCGCGAACAGCCGGCCTTCCTGCGCCTCCAGGGTGAAGACCGGAATGAACGACAGCGTGATGATCAGCAGGCTGAAGAACAGCGCCGGCCCGACCTCGGCCGCCGCCTCGGTGACGACGATCCAGCGCATCTCGCCATCGAGATGTCTGTCCGGGTGATCCTGCTCCCAGCGTTCGATCCTCTTGTGGGCGTTCTCGATCATGACGACCGCCGCATCCACCATCGCGCCGATGGCGATGGCGATGCCGCCCAGCGACATGATGTTGGCGTTCACCCCCTGGAACCGCATTACGACGAACGCGGCCAGCACACCGAGCGGCAAGGTCAGGATCGCGACCAGCGCCGAGCGGACGTGCCAGAGGAACAGGGCGCAGACCAATGCGACGACGATGAACTCCTCGACCAGCTTGCGGGTGAGGTTCTCGACCGCGCGATCGATCAGCTGCGAGCGGTCATAGACCGTGACCACCTCGACGCCCGGCGGCAGGCTTTTCCTGAGATCGGCGAGCTTGTCCTTGACCGCCGCGATGGTCTCACGGGCGTTCTTGCCTGACCGAAGAATAACGACGCCGCCGGCGACCTCGCCTTCGCCGTTCAGTTCGGCGATGCCGCGCCGCATCTCGGGGCCGACCTGGATCGTGGCGACATCGCCGAGCCGGACGGGCACGCCGCCCGCCGCAGTCTTGAGCGGGATTGCCCGGAAATCGTCGAGCGTTTTCAGATAGCCCGAGGCGCGGACCATATATTCGGCCTCGGCCATTTCCAGCACCGAGCCGCCGGCTTCCTGATTGGCTTGGCTGATCGCCTGCACTGCCTGGGCGTGGGTTACGCCGTAGGCCGCGAGCTTCACCGGATCGAGCAGCACCTGGTACTGCTTGACCATGCCGCCGATGCTGGCGACTTCGGCCACGCCGGTCACGGTCTTCAGCTCGTAGCGCAGGAACCAGTCCTGCAACCCGCGAAGCTGCGAGAGATCGTGCCGGCCGGTGCGGTCGACCAGCGCATATTCATAGACCCAGCCGACCCCGGTCGCGTCCGGCCCGAGCGCGCTGCGGGCGCTGGCCGGCAACCGACCCTGGACCTGGTTGAGATATTCGAGCACGCGGCTGCGCGCCCAGTAGAGATCGGTGCCGTCCTCGAAGATCACATAGACGAAGCTGTCGCCGAAGAAGCTATAGCCGCGCACCGTCTTGGCGCCGGGCACCGACAGCATGGTGGTGGTGAGCGGATAGGTGATCTGGTTCTCGACGATCTGCGGCGCCTGACCCGGATAGGAAGTGCGGATCACGACCTGCACGTCGGAAAGATCGGGCAGCGCGTCGATCGGGGTCGAGCGCACCGCCCACAGGCCCGCGCCGACCAGCGCGAGCATGCCGAGCACGACGAAGAAGCGGTTCCTCACCGACCAGCGGATGAGATGGGCGATCACTGGCCCGCCACCTTCGCCATATGCCGCAGCGTCGGTCCCGCCGGGGGCCGGTCGAACCCGAACCGGACCCGGTCACCCGCCTTGAAGCCGCGCGCGATGCCCGGATTGGCGAGCGCGAAGGTCATCGTCATCGCCGGCCAGTCGAGCGCGGGAACGGGCTCGTGGCTGAGCGTCACCGAATTGGCCGTGATCCGCTCGATCTTGCCCGTCGTCTCGTACAGCGTGGCTTTCGACGCTGGCGCGGCGATGGTCGCCGATGCCGCACCGCCGCCGATCGGCCGCGCCTCGATTCCCGACAGGCTCGCCTCGGAATCGATCAGGAACTGCCCCGAGACGACGACGTTCTCGCCGGGCGACAGGCCGGCAAGGATCTCGGTCTCGCCGCCTGCCTCGCGGCCGATGCGGACCTCGGCGGGATGATAGCGCCCGTCGCCTGCGGCCAGCATGACGAGCGTGCGCCTGCCCGTGCGGATCACCGCTTCGCTCGGCACCAGCAGCGCCGGCTTGGCATCGCCGCCAAGCGCGACGCTGGCGAACATGCCCGGCCGCAACCGGCCGTCCCGGTTGGGCAGCTCGATCCGCACGGTGAGCGTGCGGCTGTCGGCCTGCGTGGTCGGCAGGATCGCGATCACCCGGCCGGCGAAGCGCTCGCCGGGGAAGCCCGCCAGCGTGGTGCTGGCATTCTGGCCGACCCGGACATCGCCCGCGCGCGCTTCGGGCACCGCGGCATTGAGCCAGACGGTGCCGAGCCCGCTTACCTGGGCGAGCGTCTGGCCCATGGCGAGCGTCACGCTGGCACGGGCGTCGAGCGTCTGGATCGTGCCCGAGATCGGCGTCGTGATCGTCACCACGCCGTTCGGGCGTCCGCTCCGCTCGACGCTGGCGATGAGGCCGTCGGACATGCCCATCAGCCGCAGTCGCTGGCGCGCGGCCGCGGTGAGGTCGGGCTTGCCGAGCCGCCTGACGCTCAGATATTCGGTCTGCGCGCCGCCCCATTCGGGCAGGAGCAGGTCCGCGATCGGCGCGCCGGCGCGGACCACGTCCCCGGGCGCTCGCGCATAGACGCGGCTCACGAACCCGCCCGAACGCGCCTGGATGACGGCGACGTCGCGCTGGTTGAAGTCGATCGTGCCGGTGACCTCGAGGGCCGAGGCAAGGCTGCCCATCTTCGCCGCGACGACCCGCAATCCCAGGCTCTGCCGCGCGGCGGGATCGACGGCGACCGTGGGGGCCGCGCCGGCGCTTCCTCCGTCCGCGTATCGCGGCACGAGCTGCATATCCATGAAGGGCGACTTGCCGGGCTTGTCGAACTTCTGGTTGGGGAACATCGGATCGTACCAGTAAAGGACTTTGCCTGCCCCGGCGGGCGTGGTCGCCTCCGATTGCGGTGCCTGGCGATGGCCAGCCCAATAGCCTGTGCCGCCGGCCAGCAGCGCGACAGCCAGGATCGATGCGCCCCAGCGCAGCGCGGATTTATCGAGCGTCATGGCCGCTCCTCCCCATAGGTGATAGTGATGCGGACCGCGTCGCGCGCGACGTCGGCTTCGCGGTTGAGCGCCTCGACCTCGGCCTCCGCGAGCCCGAGCGTCGTGAGCAGCGCGGCGCCAAGGTCGAGCTTGCCGGCGCCATAGCTGTCGCGGTCGAGCTCGGCGCGGTGCCTGGCGAGTGGCACCAGCGTCTCGCGGGCATTGCGCAACCGGGAGAGATGCATGGCATGGTCTGCGAGATCGGCGTCGAGCTGCGCCACCAGCTCGCGGCGGATCGCCTCGCGGTCGAACCGACCCCCTTGCGCAAGGCTCTCGCTTGCAGCGATCCTGGGGTTCTGGCGCTTGCCGGCGAACAGCGGCAGGTCGATCGACACGCCGACCGAGGCCATGTCGCCGTACATGGGATCGCGCCGGCCATAGGTGACGCCGACCTTCCAGTCGGGGCGCTTGTCGGCGCGCGCGAGACGCACGTCCGCTTCGGCGACTGCGATCCGCGCGTCCTGCGCGCGCAGGGCGGGAAGCGCATCGATCCCGGCCCGCAGCCGGATCGGATCGACATCGAGCATCGGCGGGTCGCCCGTCGCCTGCGGGTCGGGGTCGCCGGTATAGCGCGCGAGCCGGGCCCG
>NZ_ATHL01000012.1 GCF_000445125.1 Novosphingobium lindaniclasticum LE124 | reverse complement strand
GCCGCCGACGCGCAGCGCGCCGCCCTGCTTTCCGCCGAGCGCCGCATCGGCTCGCTCAAGGCGCAGATCCGCCAGGCCGAAGCCCAGGGCGAAGCCGCCCGCGCGCAGCTTGCCGCGGCCCACGTCAACGTCGGATCGACCGTGCTGAAAGCCGGCATCGACGGCCGGGTGGGCGACCGCACGGTGCGGGCCGGCCAGTTCGTCCAGGCCGGCACGCGCCTGATGACCGTGGTTCCGCTGAACAAGCTCTATGTCACGGCGAACTTCAAGGAAACGCAGATCGGGCTGATGTATCCGGGCCAGCCCGCCACGATCCAGGTGGATGCGCTGGACGGCACCAAGATCGCCGGCCATGTGGAAAGCGTCTCCCCCGGCACCGGCGCCCAGTTCTCGCTGCTGCCGCCGCAGAACGCCACCGGCAACTTCACCAAGATCGTGCAGCGCGTGCCGGTGCGCATCGCCATCGACGCAGGGCCCGAGGCTCGCCGCGTGCTCGTTCCGGGCCTTTCGGTGACGGTCACGGTCGATACGATCTCGGCCAAGGGCAAGCAGCACGACATCGCCAGGGAAGAAGAGGCACGCCGGGACAAGCGCCGGTGAGCACGGCTCCCGCTGTCCGGGAGGCGGTTCCCCCGCCGGAGGAGCGCGCCGACGCCGCCGCCTGGCTGGCGGTGGCGGCAGGCACGCTGGGCGCGCTGATGGCGACGCTCGACGTGTCGATCGTCAACAGCTCCCTGCCCACCATCCAGGGCGAGATCGGTGCCAGCGGCACCGAAGGCACCTGGATCGCCACTGCCTATCTCGTGGCGGAGATCATCGTCATCCCGCTGTCCGGCTGGCTGGAACGCCTGCTGGGCCTGAGGACGCTGCTACTCGTCGCCTCGGCGCTGTTCACCGCCTTCTCGATCATGTGCGGCCTTTCCACGACCCTGACGATGATGATCATCGGCCGCGTCGGACAGGGCTTCACCGGCGGCGCGCTGATCCCCACCGCCATGACCATCGTGGCGACCCGCCTGCCGCGCGCGCAGCAGCCGATCGGCAATGCCATGTTCGGCGCCACGGCGCTGCTCGGCCCGGTGGTCGGCCCGGTGCTGGGCGGCTGGCTGACGGAGAACGTGAGCTGGCACTACGCCTTCTTCCTCAACCTGCCCGTGGGCATCGCGCTGGCGACCCTGCTGCTGGTGGCGATCCCGCACCAGAAGGCCAATCTCTCGCTCATCCGCGAGGCGGACTGGCTCGGCATCGTCGGCCTGGCGCTGGGCCTGGGCGGCATGACCGTGGTGCTGGAGGAAGGCGAGCGGGAGCAATGGTTCTCCTCCGAACTGATCGTGGCGCTCACCGGCGTGACGATCTTCGGACTGGTGCTGCTGGCGCTGGGTCAGGTGCTGGCGCGCCAGCCGGTGATCAAGCTCAGGCTCCTGCTTGACCGGCAGTTCGGCAGCGTGGTGGCCATGGTCACCGTCGTGGGCATGGTGATCTACGGCACGTCCTACGTGATCCCGCAGTTCCTCTCGCAGATCTCGGGCTACAACTCGCTGCAATCGGGTCAGGTGGTGATGCTCTCGGGCATTCCGGTCATGCTGATGATGCCGGTCACCCCCTGGCTGATCCGCAATGTCGACATCCGTCTCTCGGTAGGCATCGGCCTTTCCGTGCTGGCCCTCAGCGCTTTCATGGAGACCGGGCTGACGCCGCTGTCCGATGGCGGGGACTTCACGGAGTCCCAGCTGCTGCGCGGCGTGGGCACGGTGTTCTGCATGATGTTCCTGAACCAGGCGGCGATCCGCTCGGTTCCCAAGGAGGAAGCCGGCGACGCCTCGGGCCTCTACAATGCCGCGCGCAACCTCGGCGGCTCTTTCGCGCTGGCGGGCGTGGCCGTGGTCCAGGACCAGCGGCTCTGGCTTCACGCGCGCCGGCTGGAGGAAAGCCTCCGCGCCAATTCCGTGGCGGTGCAGGACTATGTCGCGGCGCAAGGCTCCGGCGTCCTGCGTTCGCTGGAAGGCACCATCCAGATCCAGGCGCTGACGATGACCTACGCCGACATGTTCTGGATGATGTCCGTCGGCATCCTCTTCGTCATCCCGCTCGTCCTGTTCCTTCGCCCCCTGCCCAAGAATGCGCCGCTGGCGACCGGACATTGAGGTACACCATGCGTTCGATCCTTCTCCTGCCCGTTCTTACCGGGCTCCTTGCCGGCTGCACCCTGGGTCCGAACTATGCCGGCCCGCCCAAGGCGCTGCCCGACGCTCCCACGCCCGCGACGTTCGTGCGCGCCGATGGAACGAGCGTGACCGCCGCGCCGCCGGTCGCCGACTGGTGGAAGCCGCTGGGCGACCCGCTGCTGGACGATCTCATCGCCCGCGCCCTGGCGAGCAACACCGACGTCGCGGTCGGAGAAGCACGCCTGCGCCAGGCCCGCGCCGCGCTCGGTCAGGAGCGCGCCAATGCCGGCCCCAGCGTCAGCGCCTCGGCCCTCTATGCCCATGCCCATGTCCCCGGCCTCGACCTCGGTTCGAGTGACGCGGGCTCCGGGGGAGAAGGTTCGGGTGAAGGCGGCGGCGGCAGCACCGATCTCAACCTCTATAACCTGGGCTTCAACGCCAGTTGGGAAGTCGATCTGTTCGGCGGCCAGCGCCGCGCCGTGGAAGCGGCCCGCGCCAGCCTGGAAGGGGCAGAGGCCAGCCTGGCCGACGTCCAAGTGAGCCTCGCCGCCAATGTCGCCAAGTCCTATCTCGACTTGCGCGACCGCCAGCAGCGCATGGCGCTGGGCCAGCAGTCGATCGCCTGGCAGGAGGAGGCGCTCGTCCTCACGCGTCAGCGCCTGGAGCGGGGCACGGCAACCGCCATGGAAGTCGCGCAGGCCGAGGGCCAGCTTGCCTCCGCCCGTGCGCAGATCGCGCCCCTCGCCGCTGAGCGCGATGCCTTCCTGAACGCGCTCGCCGTGCTCACCGCGCAGGCGCCCGGCACCCTGGATGCCAGCCTCGGCGCCGAGGGCGAGATCCCGCTGCCGCCGGCCTCGGTGCCCGTCGGCGATCCGGCGCGCCTGATCGCCAACCGCCCCGACATCCGCGCGGCGGAACGCCAGCTGGCGGCGGATACCGCCAGGATCGGTCAGGCCGAAGCCGCCCGCTTCCCGCGCCTTTCCTTCATGGGCCTGATCGGCATCGGCGGCACCAGGATCAGCGATCTCAGCAAGCTGGACGATTTCACCGCCTTAGCGGCCCCGCAGCTCAGCTGGAGTTTCCTCGACTTCGGCCGGAGCAAGGCCAAAGTCCGCCAGACCGAAGCCGTTCGCGACGAGGCCGAGGCGCGCTATCGCGGCGCGGTGCTGACCGCCCTTCGCGATGCCGAAGATTCGCTCGCCCGCTTCCGCGAAGACCGGGTCACGGTGGCCGCCCTTGCCCGCGCCAGCGAAAAGGCGGCGCTTACCGAGAGCCTGGCCGCGCAACGCTTCCAGGCCGGGACCGCCACCAAGGTCGCGCTGCTCGATGCCCGCCGCAGCCGCAACAGCGCCGAACAGAACCTCGTCTCCGCGCGCGCGGCCCTGACTGCGGACTATGTGGCGATCCAGAAGGCGCTGGGCCTGGCCTGGCGCTGAGTTGTAAAAAAGCCTCCCTGCCGCACCGGCAGGGAGGCTTTCGCGCATCCGCAGCGGATCCGTTCAACCGTGCCGCGACACCAGTCGCAGGCCAGGCATCGCCGGTCCCATTCGGAAACGATCGGCCTCGGCCGCCAGAGTGGCGAGCTCCGAGGACAGATTGCGGGCGGCGGCGGAGGTTTCCTCGACCATGGCCGCGTTCTGCTGCGTCGCATGGTCCATGGCGCCGACCGCCGTGTTGATCTCGCCGATGGCCGCGGCCTGGGCATCGTTGTCGGCGGCGATCTGACGGGCAAGGCGGGTCACCTCCTCACCCGACGAGGAAATGACGCCGAAGGCCGAATCCACCTTTTCCACCGCTCCTACAGCCGCCTCGATATCGGTCTGGGTCACGCCGAGCTGGTCGCGGGCGCGCTTGGCTTCTTCCTCGGCGCGCATCGCAAGGGCCGAGACGAGGTCGGCGACGACTGCGAAGCCCCGCCCCGCGTCCCCCGCCCGCCCCGCTTCGACAGCCGCATTCATCGCCAGCACACGGGTCTGAAAGGCGATCTTGTCGAGCCCCTCGATCACGCCGTCGATGCCCTTGGCGCTTTCGCTCACGCGGTTCATCGCCCGGACCGCCGCATCGGTGCGGGCGCGTCCGTCCAGCACCGCGCCCATCGCCTGCTCCGAAGTGGAGAGCGAGCGCGTCGCCGCCTGGGCGGTGGCCCGCAGCCGTTCGTCGATCTGCTGGATCGCGGCGGCGGTCTGCTCGAGGCTGGCGGCATTGCTCTCGGTGCGCCGGGCGAGATCTTCCGAAGCCTGCGCGATCTCGCGCGAGCCGGTGAGGCTGTTCTGCGTGCTGGCGGTGACCGAGCCGAGCAGGCTGCGCAGGCTCGCCAGCGCTTCGTTGAAGCTGATTTTCAGCGCGGCATATTCGGCCGGATAGTCTTCCACGATGTCGGCCGAGAGATCGCCCTCGGCCAGGCGGCGGAAATTTTCCGCCATTCCCTGCACTACGGCCGCATTGCGCTGCGCTTCGCCGTTTGCGGCGATCTCGGCCTGCGCGGTGGCGCGGAACTGGAACATCGCCTGCGTCAGACGGCCCACGCAGTCCCGGTAGTGCGTGAACGCGATCGGACTGTCGAGATCGCCGGCCGCAAGCCCCTCCATGCGCACGACGGTCGTAACGTATGGCCCGGCGATCGCCTCGCGGCAGGCCACCGCCAAGATCGCCGCTACCGCGCTGATCCCCAGCACCAGCCAGGGCGCGAGTTCACGCGGGGCCAGCAGCCCCGTCGATCCCGATACCGCCACCAGCAAGACGAAGGCACCGAAAGATGTAAGTAACTTCAACCTGATAGGTGCATTGGCCCTGAACCATTCCATCTGGATTCCCCCACCCCTGAGTTGTTCGCCCGAAGCGCCCAGATTGCGGCCGGACGAAACATCCATTCCTCTATATAGAGCGCGCCGGACCGCCGATCTTCGAACTGTCACAAATCGCAACCGAACAGGTTCTTTCCTCCCACTCGCTTCGGATCGTTGCAAACCCGGAAGATGCTTGCGCGACTTCACGTCCCGTCCGTGGACGAGACCGCACGCCGGCTTGCGCGCGATCCTGCGAGTGCTAGGGCAGAGACAATACCCGAGAGGACCACCCCCTGATGACCGCTCCATCCCCTGGGCCTGCCGCCCTTCCCAAGACGCTTTCCTGGCCGCACCTGCTGGCGCTGGGCGTCGGCTCCATCGTCGGCACCGGTATCCTGACGCTGATCGGCGTCGGTGCCGACCGCGCCGGACCGGCGGTGCTGCTGTCCTTCGCCATCGCCGGTGCCATCTGCGCCTGCGCCGCGCTGGCCTATGCCGAGCTTTCGACGATGATGCCCAAGGCGGGCAGCGCCTACAGCTACAGCCACAAGGTGCTGGGCAGCACCGTGGGGTGGATCGTCGGCTGGAGCCTGATCCTCGAATACTCGCTGGTCGTCTCCACGGTTGCAGTAGGCTGGTCCGGCTATGCGGCGCCGTTGCTGCAAGGGTTGGGCTTTCCCAAGGCTTTGACGCAGGGGTCGGAACTCGGCGGTCTCATCAACCTGCCCGCCATCGTCATCATCGCCGTGGTCGCCGGTCTCCTGGCTTTCGGCACGAAGGAAAGCGCACGGATCAATACGGTGCTGGTGATCATCAAGATCCTGACGCTCAGCCTCTTCGTGGCCGTCGCCCTGCCCGCTTTCGATGCCACCAACCTCTCGCCCTTCATGCCCTTCGGCTTCGGCAAGTCGATGAGCCCGGACGGCATCGAACGCGGCGTGATGGCGGCCGCCGCGATCATCTTCTTCGCCTTCTACGGCTTCGACGCGATCTCCACCGCCGCCGAGGAGACGCGCAATCCCGGCCGCGACCTGGTGATCGGCATCATCGGCTCGCTGGCGATCTGTACGCTGGTCTACGTCCTCGTCGCCGCCGCCGCGATCGGCGCCATGCCTTTCGCCCGCTTCGCCGACAGCCCCGAGCCGCTGGCGCTGATCCTGCGCCAGATGGACCGCGAGGGCGTAGCGCATGTCGTGGCGATCGCCGCCGTGATCGCGCTGCCCACCGTGCTGCTGGGCTTCCTCTACGGCCAGAGCCGCATCTTCCTCGCCATGGCGCGCGACGGCTTCCTGCCCGCCTCGATGGCGAAGCTGTCCTCGCGCGGGACGCCGGTGCGGGTGACGACGCTGACCGCCGTAATCGTGGCAATCCTGGCGGGAATCCTGCCGATTTCCGAAATCGCGGCGCTGGCCAACGCCGGCACCCTGATCGCCTTCGCCGCCGTAGGCACCTGCCTCATCGTCCTGCGCAAGCGCGACCCGAACGCTCCTCGCCCGTTCCACGTGCCGGCCGGAATGGCCGTGGGCACGGTGACGATCCTCGGCTGCCTCTATCTTTTCGCCAGCCTTCCGACCAAGACCCTGGTCGCCTGCCTCCTCTGGAACCTGCTGGGAGCGGCCCTGTACCTGATCCGGGGACGACGGCGCGCGGGCTGAAACCGCAAGCACCAACGGGAAACCTTATCCGATACGGTGGTTTTACCGGCTGGCGAGATCACTCGGCCAGGAGCATCAGGCGGGATGAGCCTGTCCCGCCGGCAGGCACATGGGATTCCGCATGCGCATAGCGACGATCACCAATTGGGCCTATGGCGGCACGGTCTGCCTGACGATCGCGGCCGGCGTAACCATGGTCATGGCCTCCAACGCCGACCGGATCGAGCGCGATGCCGTACGCCAGCGCGACCTGTTCGACCAACTCGCCTTCGAAGTGGAAGCGGACGAGGCCCAGCTTACCGACCAGGCGCGGCTGGCGGCGGTGACCGGCGATCCCAGCCATGAAATCGCCTATAACCACACTCTGGCCGCCATCGGCCCCGTGGAGCAGCGCCTCTCCCGCCTCAAGGACAACGGTGCCAAGGAAGAGGAACTGCGCTCTCTGGAAGAGGGCCTGCGCTGGGCGCGAACCCTGCAGGACGAACAGAAAGCCGCGATAGATGCGATAAAGCGCGGGGATGAAATCACCGCGCACAAGATCGTGTTCGGCGCCGAATACGAACGCGAGCTGGAACGCGTGCATTTCCTGCTCGGCCGCTTCCGCTACATGCTGGACCAGCGCTCGGACCGGGCTATCGAACAGGCGAGCCAGGCTTCGCAGCGGTTGCGCACGGTCTCGGAAGTAATGGTGGGGATCACCGCCCTGCTCTTCCTGTTCGTGCTGGGCTTCGTCCTGAAGCGCCGGATCCTGAAGCCGGTGGTCAAGCTGAGCGACGTCGTGAACCGGCTGGCCGATCAGGACTATGCCGTGGAGCCTCCGCAGCTTTCCCAGATCGACGAAATCGGCGACATGGCTCACGCGATCCGCGTTTTTCGCGAGAACGGCATCGAGCGCCAGAGACTGGAGCGCGAACGGGATGCCGATTGGCACGTCCGCGACCTGCTGGCACGCATGACCCAGCGCCTGCAAGGCTGCGAATCGGTGGCCGATCTGTTCGAGGTCGTGCGCCTTTTCGCGCCCCGGATAGCGCCGGACCTGTCGGGCCGGCTCTACACGCTGGACGCGCGGCTGGGCATGATGGCCTGTGCTTCGGAATGGCAGTCTCCCGACGGCAGCGACGCGGCTTTCGCCCCCGACGATTGCTGGGCGCTGCGGCGCGGCCAGTCGCACATGCCCGGCGGCGATCTGGTCGATGTGCCTTGCAAGCACGTCCCTCCGGAAACGGCCGCGGCCACCGTCTGCGTGCCGCTTACCGCCCAAGGCGAAACCATCGGCCTGCTGGTCCTGGAAAACAGGGCCGGATTGCAGGGGCCCAGCAACAATACCAAGGTCTATATCGAACTCATGTCGGAAACGGTGGGACTGGCGCTCGCCAATCTCAAGCTGCGTGACGCCCTGCACGAAAAAGCCCTGTTCGACGCACTCACCGGGCTGCGCAACCGGCACGAACTGGCCGACACCCTGCGTCGCGGCGTCGCCCAGGCGGATGCCGCCCGCACGCCGCTGAGCTGCCTCATGGTGGACATCGACCGCTTCAAGCAGTTGAACGACCGCTTCGGCCACGATGCCGGAGACCTGACGATCCGATCGGTGGCCAGCACCCTGGACAATGCCGCGCGCGAGGACGGAACCGCATTCCGCTACGGCGGCGAGGAATTCCTCCTGCTGCTCCCCGGCTGCGGCGAAGACCGCGCGGTGGAGCGGGCCCGACTCATCCAGGAGCGGATTTCCGCCATGACTCTCGTGCACGACGGCGTTCCGCTGGGCCCGGTCACCGTCTCGATCGGCATAAGCACCTACCCGGTCCATGGCCCGGCCCATGCCCTGATCGGCTCGGCCGACGCGGCTCTCCTGCGCGCGAAGGAGGAAGGCCGCAACCGTATCGTCCTGGCGACCGGACGCCGCGACACCAATGCCGCCGCTGCCGCTGAGATCGGCTGACTGTCCCGGCCATGCGAAGGCCCCACCAGAACGGTTGCATCGCATGGCGCTCCCGCTAGTATTTGCGAATCATTCGCAGATAGGCATCAGCATGCACGAAGCAGAAGTGGCGGGAAAGCAGGTCTACAACGTGTCCGACTGGAACGGCTCCAGCGGCGAACGGTGGGTCGCCAATCAAGTCCGGCTGGACGCCATGCTGGACGTGTTCGGCGCGGAAGCGATCGCCGCAGCCGCACCCAAGGCCGGCGAACGCGTGCTCGACGTGGGGTGCGGAGCCGGAGCCACCAGCTTCGCCCTGGCCCACCGGGTTGCGCCGACCGGCCAGGTCACGGCCCTGGATATCTCGGCATCGCTGCTCGACCTGGCACGGCGGATGGCACCGGCTGACGCCCCCATCACCTTCGAACGGGCCGATGCCGCCGCCGCGCCCTTGCCGGCGCGAACTTTCGATCTCCTGTTCTCGCGTTTCGGCGTGATGTTCTTCGAGGCGCCGGTCGCCGCTTTCGCGCATATGCGCAGGGCCTTGAAACCGGGCGGTCGCCTCGCTTTCGTCTGCTGGCGCGGCGCGGCGGAGAACGATTGGGTGCGGCTGCCGATGGGCGCGATCGCGGGCATGATCCCGCCTCCGCCTCCGCCGGTCCCCGACGCGCCCGGTCCCTTTTCTTTCGGTGACGAGGCGCGCCTGGAGCGCATCCTGAACGATGCCGGGTTCGCGGACATCGCCATACTGCCGTTCGATCACGACATCCCTTTCGGCCAGGGCGAGACGCGGGAGGCGGCTCTGGACGACGCGGTGGCCATGGCCTTCGAAGTCGGCCCGCTATCCCGCGCGCTGGAGGATCAGCCGCAAGACATCCGCACCGCAGCGGCATCGGCCGTGCGCAAGGCTTTCGCGCAGCGGCCGGGCGAAACCTCGGTCATGATCGAGGGGGCGGCCTGGATCGTCACGGCGCGCAATCCGGTGGATTGAGACCCTGCCCGCTCACACCGAAACCGCCGCCGCCACGCGCCCGGCCTCGCCGAAAACGCGCAAGTAACGCTGGATCTCGGCCGGATCTCCGGTCGCTTTCGCAGGATTGTCGGAGAGCTTCACGGCCGGTCGTCCGTTCGCCGACACGACCTTGCAGACCAGCGAGATGGGGTCGAGATCGGCCGTGTCGAACGGGGCGCAGCCTCGGAAGTCGTTGGTGAGGTTGGTGCCCCAGCCGAAGCTCATGCGCACGCGGCCGTGGAAGTGGCGATAGGTCGCCTCGATGCTGTCGATGTCCATGCCGTCCGAGAAGATCAGCAGCTTGGTCCTGGGATCGCGGCCCTTGTCCTGCCACCAGCGGATGATCTGCTCGCCGCCCTCGATGGGCGGGGCACTGTCGGGGCGGAAGCCGGTCCAGTCCGCCACCCAGTCCGGCGCCCGTTCGAGGAACGCCGCCGTGCCGAAGGCATCGGGCAGGACCACGCGCAGATTGCCGGCATAGTGATCGCTCCAGTCCTTGAGCACGCGGTAGGGCGCCTCGCGCAGATCTGCCTCGTTTTCGGCAAGCGCGGCGAGCACCATCGGCAGTTCATGCGCATTGGTGCCGATCGCCTCCAGATCGGCATCCATGGCCAGCAGCACGTTGGACGAACCGATGAAGCGGCTGCCCAGCCCTTCCTTCAGCGCTTCCACGCACCAACGCTGCCACAGGAAACCATGCCGCCGCCGCGTGCCGAAGTCCGACAGCACGAGATCCGGCAGGTGCGACAGCCGCTCCACCTTCTCCCACAGCTTGGCCTTGGCGCGGGCATAGAGCACGTCCAGTGCGAAGCGGCCCCGGTCCTTCATCGCCGCCCGCGATCGCAGTTCGTTGACGATGGCGAGGGCGGGAATTTCCCACATCATGGTATGCGTCCACGGACCTTCGAAGCGCAGTTCGTACTGCCCTTCGACGCGGTGCAGCTCATATTCGGGGAGACGGAAATCCGCTAGCCAGGCGATGAAGTCCGGACTGAACATCTGCGCCTTGCCGTAGAAACTGTTGCCCGCCAGCCAGATCAGTTCCTTCTTGCCGAACCGAAGCGAGCGCGCATGGTCTAGCTGGGCGCGCAGTTCGGCTTCGTCGATCACTTCGGCCAGCCGCACCGTCCTGGTGCGGTTGATCAGCTCGAACGTCGCCTGCACGTGCGGGTAGAGATGCCGCACCATCTGCAGCATCAGCAGCTTGTAGAAGTCCGTATCGAGCAGGCTGCGCACGATCGGATCGAGCCGCCAGTTGTGATTGTAGGTGCGGGTTGCGATATCCGTATAGACCATGACCCAGTCTTAGGACGATATCGCGCGATGACAAACCTCGGATCGATTACCCTTTCCGCAATGCCGCAGCCGGTTTCCGGCAAGCGCCGCTTCGTCGTGGTGGTGGACATGCAGGGCGATTTCGTGTGGCCTTCGGGAGCGCTGCCGGTGGCGGGAGCCGAAGCGATCGTGTCCCCCATGCAGGATTGGCTCTCCGCGCTCGACCCGGCGACGACGGCGGGCGTGCTGCTGACGTTCGATACCCATGTTTCGGACGTCTACGCGGGCTCGCCCGAAAGCGGGCAGTTCCCCATCCATTGCCTGCACGGCACGGCCGGGTGGGAAAGCGTGCTGGATCCCGCGGCCATCCCCCCGGCAATCCCCGTCTACACGCTGGAGAAGGGCGTGTTCGACATGTGGGCAGAGCCCGGCCTGGAACTCCGCGCGTTCCATGCACGCGGGAACGACAAAGGGGCAGCAACCGGCCGGGACGCCTTTTTCGCAGGGCTGGCCGCCCAAGGCGTGAAGGACGTGACGGTCGTGGGCGTGGCTGCGGATTTCTGCGTGAAGTGGGCGATCGAGGGCCTGCTCTCGCGCGGCTTCCACGTCGAGCTTCCGGCTGCGCTGACGCGCGGCATCGGCATGGACGCCGAGGCGGTGGCCGCGCAGCTGGGACGTGAGCCGCGCGCGGCCTCGGTCGGCTAAGCGGCCGTCAGGTCTGCAGGACGAACGGAATCTCCACTAACCCGCGCACCATCACCGGCGCGCCGTCGCGGCGGGTGGGCGACCACTTCCAGTGCCGAACGGCGGACAGCGCAGCCTTGTCGAGCCGGTCGAAACCGCTGCTGCGCGAAATCGAGATGTCCGCCACTTTGCCATCGGTGCCGAGGATGACCAGCAGGACGACCGTGCCCTGCTCGTGCTTGCGACGGGATTCGACCGGGTAACGCGGCGGATCGGCGGCGATCATCTTCGAGGAGAGATCGCCGGCATTTTCCATGCGGGGCGGCGCGGCCACCGCGACGGCGGGCGCGGAAGGCGCGGGCGGCTCCGGCGCGAATACCGGTACGGGCGCAGGCGCGGGCGCGGGCGAGGGCGAGGTGCTGATCGTGGCCGGAGCGCTCGTCAGCACCACCGGCGGCGGCGGCACGACGACGGGAGAGACCGGTTGCACCACGGGCTTCAACGGCTGCGGCGCGGATTTGGGCGGCGGCGGCGGGGCGGGCGGCCGCGGCGCCTCGAGCTGTGCGACCACCAGGCGGGGAGCGGCCTGCTTGCGCGCCTGGGCGACGTTGAGCGCCAGCATCGCCGCGAGCGTTCCGCCGACGATACCCGCTGCGCCCAGCAGGGCGATCACGTTCGGGCGGCGCGCCTCGCCGTAACGCGACCGCTCCGGGGCAGCGCCGGAACCCCGCGGCTGGACCGCACCCAGGGCCAGCGGTTCGGCTTGCGGATCGCCTGCGAAGCGGAGCCGACGCTCAGGCCGGGCGGCAGCCTGGCCCGGTGCGATCGGGTGCGCGTGATCTAAGGTTGCATACATGGTCTGCGGTTGCCCCCTCGAAGCCGTCGCATCAGCCCGGCTAATGCGAGTCATTCGCATAGCCACTTCAACCGCAGTGGTCGAGAGGGATTCTGCACCGCCTCGGCGCTTTGGGATTAGGGTGTGTCCTGCGAGATCTCCAGTCCGCGGGTCGATGCGCACGAACGTCAGGGCAAAACTTCCCGTGATATGGCTAACTCGTATAGCATTCAAAGATCGGTGCGAGCCTATGACGCCGTTTGTTCGCTGACGGTCCAGCTCTCTTGAAACGCCCTCGAATCGCGGGCGACGCTATCCCGCGACCGTTCGTATCCGCGGGTGGATGCGCCATCTCGGCTTCGCGGGCATCTGCCTGAAATCGCGACTTCGGCACGAACGAGAGGGGGCGCATTCGCTGTATGCACGGCTGCGCTCTTATCGCGCTTTCGCCAATGGAATTGCGATTGCGAGCCAGTTGCATTAACTGCGTCGCATGGCCCTGCCGATATCGCCCAACCTGCTTCTCACCCTTGCCTTGCTGCTCAAAACAAAAAGCGTCAGCGGCACCGCTTTGGCGCTAGGCATCAGCCAGCCCAGCGTCAGCCGGTCACTGTCGCAGCTTCGCACCGCGCTCAAGGATCCGCTGCTTGTACGGTCGGGCAATGGCATGGCGCGCACGCTGCGCGGCGAGGAACTCGTCGGCAGGCTGGCCGACTGGATGGTGGCGACCTCTGCGCTACTGGTGGAAGACAGCTTCGACCCCGCCCGCGTAGAGCGGCGTTTCCGCATCGCCACCACCGATTTCGGCGTCATGGCCGTGCTGCTGCCGGCCATAGCCACGCTCCGGCGAGAGGCGCCGTCTATCGCCGTCGATATCGTGCCGCTCAGCCACGCCACCCACCGCGCTTTGGCCGAAGGCGATATCGACCTCGCCATTTCCGGGCTCGAGCACGACCCGGCGCAGCTTCATCGCAGCCCGCTGTTCGAGGACCAATTCCTCTGCGTCACCCGCAAGGATCATCCGCTCGGCCAAAGCACCGATCCCGTCCCGCTCGACGACTTCCTGGCCTATCCCCATCTCGGGCTGACCGTAAGCGAGGCGGAGCTTGACCGCGTGACGATCACTCTTGGGACGGTAGCGGAACGGCGACAGGTCGTGGCCAATCTCCCCTATTTCGGGCTTGCGCCGGACATGCTGGCGGCAGGAGACCTCGTCATGGTCGTGCCTTCCCGCGCGGCCGCGCGCTTTGCAGAGAGCGGCGGCCACCACCTGGTCGCCCGACCTGCACCGGCCGATCTCGGGGTTCTGCAATACTGGCTGCTTTGGCACGAGCGCAGCCATCGCGACCCCGCGCTCGCATGGTTGCGAGACTTGTTGTCCCGAGCCTGTGCCGTCCACGAGGGGCCTTCCCTCGTCCCTGCGGTTTGCAAATAGTCGATATCCAATCTTGATTGTTGGCCTTCGGTCACCCTGCCGCCAAGGGCGCTACTGCAAAGCATTCGCATTAGTGTTCCATAGGGGGAATCGTGATCGACAAGTTCGGGCTGCGCGCCAGCGCCGCTACCCTGAGTCTCGCCGCAGCCATGCTGGGCATGACCGGACCAGCACAGGCAGAGGAGGCGGCCGAGGGCACCACCAATGCCTCAAACATCGTCGTCACCGCGACAAGCCGCGCCCAGGAAGTGAAGGACGCGCCGGCCTCCATCAGCGTCATCACGCGCGAGGAACTGGAGCGCCTGCCCTATCGCGAGATCACCGATGCGCTGATGGAGATCCCCGGCGTCACTGTTACGCCTGGCGAAGGCAACAGCCGCGACATCTCGATCCGCGGCATGTCACCGCAATATACGCTAATCCTGGTCGACGGGAAGCGCCTGAGCAGCCGCGAGACGCGCACCAACGGCGGCAACAATTCCGAAGGCGGCATGCTGCCCCCGCTGGAATCGATCGAGCGCATCGAAGTGGTGCGCGGGCCGATGTCCTCGCTCTACGGGTCGGACGCGATGGGCGGCGTCGTCAATGTCATCACCCGCCGCATCGCGCCTTCATGGCGCGGCAGCGTGCGCGTGAACGGCACGATGCAGCTCGGCAGCGACTACGGCAATTTCTACGACGGCAACTTCTACTTATCCGGTCCGCTGGCGAAGGGCGTGGGCCTTCAGGTCCAGGGCTCGCTCAATCGCCGCAGCGAGGACCGGGTCGTCGGCGGCACGCCCGAGCGCAAGGACGAGAGCCTGGGCGGCAAGATCGGCTTCTCCGCCGGTCCGAACCACGATTTCCTCGTCGAGGGTGGCTACTATCGCCAGGAAGTGACCTCCACCGCCGGCAAGACCGTGGAAGTCACCGCCACCGTTCCCGAAGGCACGCTCAACACCCAGACGCAGCAGCGCTATGTCGCCGCGCTCAGCCATTCCGGTCGATGGGGCTTCGCCGATTCGGAAAGCTACGTCCAGTACGAGGATGCCAAGAACCTCGAAACCACCAAGCGGATCAAGAACACGGTCGCCCAGTCGATCTGGTCGGTGAAGCTGCCCTCCAACATGCTGAGTCTGGGCGGGTTCTTCCGTAACGAGGATCTCACCGATACGGTGGGCAACCTGCTGCCGGGATCGACCCGCGGCGGCGCCGGCCGCACGAACTGGGCGCTGTTCGCCGAAAACGAGCTGTCGATTCTCGACACCCTGCGGCTCACCGGCGGCATCCGCATGGACAACGACGAACAGTACGGCAATCACTGGACGCCGCGCGTCTACCTCGTGTGGAACACCACCGAGCGCTTCACCCTGAAGGGCGGCTATTCGCAGGGCTTCCGCGCGCCGAACCTGCGCCAGACCCTGCCCGACTGGGGCCAGGCCAGCCGGGGCGGCACGATCTACGGCAACCCCGACCTCAAGGCCGAGACATCGCGCACGATCGAAGCCGTGGCGATGTACGAAGGCAAGGGCTTCCAGGCCAGCCTGACCGCCTACGACACCCGCTTCAACGACAAGATCACCCGCCTCACCTGCGAACAGGCCGGGGCCTGGTGCATCAACGAGCCCGTCAGCTCGATCGGCCGCCCGCCGACGACTTACGTCAATGTCGACAAGGCCAAGGTGCGCGGGATCGAGGCGACCATCGACGTCGACCTCACCCGCACCCTGCGCGTCACCGCCAGCGGTACGCTCACCGATTCCGAGCAGCTCAGCGGGTTGAACGCCGGCGCCGCGCTGAACGACACCCCCAAGCAGCAGGCCAGCGCCTCGCTCAACTGGCGCCCGGACGATCGCCTGAGCATGTATGCCCGCGCCGTCTATCGCGGCGAGGAAGCGGTGACCGAGGCGCAGATCAGCGGCAACAACCTCGTCGTGGAATCCTACACCACCGTCGATCTCGGCGGATCGTACAAGGTCTCTCCCGCGCTCACCTTCCATGCCGGCGTGCAGAACCTGTTCGACAAGCGGCTCGACTATGAAGAGGCCGGCTACATGATCGACCCGGCCCGCGTCTGGATGGGCCTCACCGCGCGCTTCTGACCCATTTGCAAAGGCGCTTCGGCCGGTTCGGAGCGCCTTTTCTCTTCGTTATCGGGGACTTTTCCATGACCATTCGCACGCTTCTTCTGGCGGGGCTCGCTTCCGCCGCGCTCGTCTCGCCTGCTCATGCCCACCGCGCCTGGCTGCTGCCGTCCACCACCTCGCTCTCCGGCACCGGACAAGTCGTCTCGGTGGACGCCGCCGTTTCCAACGACCTGTTCCACCCCGACCATGTCGCCATGAAGACCGACGGCATCACCGTCGAGGCGCCGGACGGCAGCAAGGGCGCGATCGAAAACGCCGCCACGGCCCGCCACCGCTCCACCTTCGACGTGAAGATCGACAAGCCCGGCACCTGGAAGATCGGCACCGGCCGCACCGCCTATGCCGGAACCTTCAAGCTCAACGGCGAGGAATGGCGCGTCGGCGGGCGGCCGCCACGCCCCGCCGCGCCCGGCACCACCGCACCGCCGGTCCGCCGCGTTGCCGGTCTGGCCGACATTCCCGCCGGTGCCACCGAGGTGAAGCTGACCGAAGTGCTCTCCACCAATGCGGTGTTCGTCACCGCCGATGCGCCCACCAACACGGTGTTCAACACCGGCAAGGGCCTGGAACTCGACCCCATCACTCACCCCACCGCGCTCGTATCCGACGAAGAGGCGCGCTTTCGCTTCCTCATCGACGGCAAGCCGGCCGCCGGTGTGAAAGTAAGCGTGGTGCCCGGCGCCAAGAAGTTCCGCGAGGCCGAACAGGCGCAGGAACTCGTCACCGATGCGCAGGGCGTGCTGGCGGTTAAGTGGCCGGTTTCGGGGATCTACTGGCTGAGCGCGACGGCCAGCGATACCAAGCCCGCCGAGCGCCGGGCTCAGGACCGCCGCATGACTTACGTGACCACCCTGGAAGTCGTGGCCCCCTGATCGAACGGCGCCGGGGCCGCTTGCCCCGGCGTCTTCATATCTCCAGCTGGCTGCCGAGTTCGATGACGCGATTGGTGGGCAGCTTGAAGAACTCCATCGCGCTCTGCGCATTGCGCACCATCGAGGCGAAGAGCTTTTCCCGCCAGATCGCCATGCCGGGACGGCTCGAGGCGATCAGCGTCTGGCGCGAGAGGAAATAGCTGGTTTCCATCGGCTTGAAAGGCCCGCCGGCGCGGTCCTCCGCCGCCAGCGCCGCTGGAATGTCCGCCTCGTCCATGAAGCCGTAGCGCAGCACCAGGCGGTAGAAGCCCATGCCCAGGTCCTCCACTTCGCAGCGTTCCTCCGGCGCGACATGCGGGATCCCCTTGTTCGCGACGGTCAGGATCACCACCCGGTCGTGCAGGATGTGATTGTGCTTGAGGTTGTGCAGCAGGCCCGGCGGCACGCCATCCGTGGTGGAGGCCAGGAACACCGAGGTTCCCGCGACCCGGCTCACGCGCTCTCCGACCGATTTCAGGAAGACGTCGACCGGGATCGAGTCCTCCTGCAACCGCGCACGCACCAGTTGTCGGCCGGTGGCCCAGGTGGTCATCAGCGTGAAGATCACCGCCGCCACCAGCAGCGGGAACCAGCCGCCGTCGGGGATCTTGGTGACGTTCGAGGCGAAGTAGAGCCCGTCGATGAACAGCAGGCCCAGCGTCACCGCGCCCGCGACGGCGGGATGCCACTTCCACACGGTGAAGGTCAGCACGCCCAGCAGGCAGGCGGTGATCACCATGGTCCCGGTCACGGCGATGCCATAGGCCGCGGCCAGGTTGCCGGAACTGCGGAAGCCGAAGACCAGCAGGATCACCATGACCAGCAGGCCCCAATTGATCAGCGGCACATAGATCTGCCCCGCCGCCTTGGCGCTCGTGTGCAGGATCTTCAGGCGCGGCAGGAAGCCGAGCTGCACCGCCTGGTGCGAGACCGAGAACGCGCCGGAGATCACTGCCTGGCTGGCGATCACCGTGGCCATCGTCGCCAGTGCGACCAGCGGCAGGCGCGCCCAGTCCGGCGCCATGAAGAAGAACGGGTTGCCGATCGCCTCGGGATTGCGGAGCACCAGCGAGGCCTGGCCGAGGTAGTTGAGCAGCAGGCACGGAAAGGCGACGTAGAGCCACGAGATCGAGATCGCCTTGCGGCCGAAGTGCCCCATGTCCGCATAGAGCGCCTCTGCCCCGGTCACGGCCAGCACCACCGATCCCAGCGCCAGGAAGGCGAGCTTCGGGTTCGCCATGAAGAAATTGGCCGCATGATGCGGGCTGAGCGCTGCGATCACCTCGGGCGCCTGCAGGATCGACGACACCCCCAGCACCGCCAGCGTCAGGAAATAGACGATCATGATCGGCCCGAAGAACCTGCCCATCGTCGCCGTGCCATGCGACTGGACCGAGAACAGTGCGATCAGGATCACCACCGCGATCGGCAGCACGAAGCGGCCGAAGCCGGGGTTCACCACCGTCAGCCCCTCCACCGCGGAAAGCACCGAGACTGCCGGCGTGATGATGGCGTCGCCGTAGAACAGCGCGGTCGCCACCACGCCCAGCATGGCGATCAGCGGCGTCCAGCGGTTCTTGCCGATGGTGCGGCCGATCAGGGCCAGCAGCGCCAGGCTGCCGCCCTCGCCGTTGTTGTCGGCCCGCAGGATGATGAAAACGTATTTGATGGTGACGATCAGCATCATCGTCCAGAACATCAGCGAGATGACGCCGAACATATGGAGGCGGTCCACCACCAGCGGGTGATGGCCGATGAAACTCTCCTTGAGCGCATAGAGCGGCGAGGTGCCGATATCGCCGAAGACGACGCCGATGGCGCCGATCGACAGCGCGGTCAGGCTTTCATTGGGGCCGTGATGGCCGGAGTTCTCGCTCATGATGGCGGCGCCTAGTCCCACGCGCGCAAAGGCGCCACGAACTTTATGCTTTCTTTATGCACGCTGCGCAATTCCCCGTGGAAGCTTAACGGCTTGCCCGTCCATGGTCCGCGTCTCCCGCCGCCTCGGAGCCGCTCGCCATGTCCGCCGCTTTCCATCCTCGTCTCGGCCCCGTGCTGGAGCGCCTGCGCACAGGCCAACGCTGGTGGCCTGCGGAGATCGGCGCCCGTCTGCTCGCGCTGGTGCTGCTGGCGGGGTTCTGGCGGCTGGCCCTTGTCGAGCATGCGCGGGCCATCACCCCGCGCGTCCACCCTGCCACGCTTCCGGACCTGCTGCTCTGCGCCGCCCTCGTGGCGCTGCTGCTCTGCGCGCTGCTGCTCGGCATCGCCGGTCCCGGCCTGCTGCGCCGGGTAGACCTGCAGGCTTTGTGGGAGGGCCGTTGCAGCGCGCGGGGAGACTTCACCTCTCGACAGCGCTAGGATTTCCGGCGCAAGGGACGGTGCCCGGACCCCGGCTGTGTTTTTTCGATGACGAGTTCCCCCGACGATGAGCCCCAATGTCAAGATCCTGGTCGTCGACGATGAGCCCGCCATCCGCCGCCTGCTGCGGGCCGGACTCGGCCGCGCCGGGTACGACGTGGTGGAAGCGGGCACCGCGCGCGAAGCGCTGAACGCCCTTGCCATCGACAAGCCAGAGGTGGTCCTCCTCGACCTCGGCCTGCCGGATCGCGACGGGCTGGAACTCATACCGGCGTTCAAGGGGCTGGCGGCGATCATCGTCCTGTCGGCGCGCGATGCGACCGACCAGAAAGTCGCCGCGCTGGATCTCGGCGCCGACGATTACGTATCCAAGCCGTTCGACAGCGACGAAGTGCTCGCCCGTATCCGCACCGCGCTGCGTCATCGCCTTCCGGCGCATGGCCAGGACCGGCCGGTGCGCCACGGCGACGTGGAGATCGATCTCGTCGCCCGCGTGGTGCGCAAGGGCGGCGCCGAAGTGCATCTCACGCCCAAGGAATACGGCTTTCTTTCCGAGCTGGCGTGCAATCCGGGACGGGTCATCACCCATTCGCAGCTGCTGCGCTCGGTCTGGGGACCGGGGCATGAGAACGATGTGGAATACTTGCGCGTGGCGGCCAGGGGCGTGCGCCGCAAGCTGGAGGACGATCCCGCCAATCCTGCCATGCTCCGCAACGAACCCGGCGTCGGCTACCGGCTCATGGGCTCCGCATGACGGAAGCGCGTTTCAAGGCGCCGTGGCTTCCGCGCGGCGGCCGAGCCGGGCGGCCCGCAAGGGCGAGAACCCGGCATAGCGCCCCGGACGCAGCCAGAGAGCGGTGACGACCCCCATGCCGATCGCGCTCGTGGCCGACCACGCCAGCTTGTCGAGCGGCAGGAAGAACGAGGAAGCGCCCAGGATCGCGAAGTCGATCAGCATCTGGCTGCGCCCGATGTTCCACCCGCGCCGCTGCTGCAGCCAGACCGTGACGATCCCGACCCCGCCCACGCCCGCGCCGTGGCGCACGACCGCCAGGGTTCCCATGCCCAGCAACGTCCCTGCCCCTACGGCGGCGGCGAAGGGATCCTTCACCTCTATGGTCAGGGCCTGTTCGGAGAGGACCGAGGCCAGGGCGATGCCGCCGCTCGCCGCGATCGTGCGCAAAGTGAAGAGAGAGCCCATGGCCCTCAGCGCCAGGAACAGGAACGGCACGTTGAGAAGCGCGAACAGCAGGCCGGGCGGCAGGGGTGCGAAATGACCGACCAGCAGCGCCAGCCCTGCCATGCCGCCCGTCACCAGTCCGGCGGCGTGGAGGATCGTCAGCCCCAGCCCGATGAGCAGGCTGCCCACCGCGATGGCGTAGATGTCCTCGATGCGACCGTGGCGGATGGCGTTCATGGCGAAAGGGTTCGTCTCCAGAATGATTCGCGCGCCGTTTATGCACTTGCGAAGGTGCTGTCGAGAGCTTCGAAACACGCGGAATTTTAGCGCTTTCCCGAGGGTCTGCGGCGCAAGAACTGCTGTGTCCCCGCCTCGCGCTACAATGGTATCTTTCGCAGGTGCACAATGCCCGCTACCGCCTGGGGCGTCAGTTCTTCCTCGCGGTGCCTGCGCTCTTGGGCTAGCCTGCCCGCCCCAGCCCCGGACGCCTGAGAGAGCATGACCGCCAAGCATCGACTGAAGCTGCAAGCCCGCATCTATTGCGGCGATGAAATCGCCATGGGGCCCGGCAAGGCGGATCTGCTGGAAGCGATCGACCACGAAGGCTCCATCTCCGCCGCCGCACGGGTGCTGGGCATGAGCTATCGCCGTGCCTGGCTGCTGGTGGACGCCATGAATCGCTGCTGGAAAGTCCCGCTGGTGGAAGCGGTCGCTGGCGGGGGGCGAGAGCGCGGCGCGCGGGTGACCGAGGACGGTCGGACCGTCCTGGCGCAGTTTCGTGGGCTCCAGGCCCGCATGGCACAGCTTGCCCAGTCCGAGGAATACGCGGCATTGGAACAGACCCTGCGCCGCGATCCCCTCGCGCCGAAAGCGCCCTGAACCCTGCCTCAGGGCAGTCGGGCGACCAGCAGCGGCAATCGGGCGGCGGCGTTGCCGGAGATCTGCAGCAGGTAAGTGCCGGGTTGCAGCGAGAAATCCACCATCTTGCGCACGCCCGAGCAGTCCGGCCCATGACCATGACCGGTGGAGGCCATGACCGTACCCCCCGTCTGCCGCGCGCCCGCCTTCACGACATCGATCCAGGCCGCCGCGCCCAGGGCCACGCGATAGCGCGCCGCCTGCGCGACGCGGAACGTGTAGAGCCCGCCGAAGCTCGTCGATCCGCCCGGCTTCTCCGGCTTCGTCGCGTAGCGTATTTCGCCGGTGGGTCGCAGGCCGCCCGCGACCGCCTTGCCGATCTCGATCCGCGCCCCCGAAAGCGAGCGGGTGTCCCGCGCCGCAAGCAGCGGTTCGCGCTTGGTCCAGGCGGCCAGTTCCGGCGGCAAGTCGACCGGATCGGACGGGCAGGACATGGGGCTGGGCATCGGCTGCGGCGCGGCTGACGATTTGGCATCCGGCTGCGGAGCGGGCGCGCCGACCGGCGACATCATCGGAAACCGCTCGGGGCTGACTTTGGGCGCGCCTGCTTGACCGGAAGCAGGCTGGCCAGGAGCGGCTTCCGCCAGGCCCACCGGCGCCATGGCAGCCAGTATCGACGCCGCGCCGCACGGCAGAAAGCGCCGGATCATCATGCAGGTCTTTCTTGCGTAACCGTAGTTCATCTTCGCCCTCGTCGCTGCGGCGCTCGATATAGCCAATCGCACGGGCGGCGACAGGCGGAAAAGTTCCCAACGTCCGAATGGGCCGGAGAGTTGCGCCAAGATGCTCTAACGCAGATGCTCGCTGAGGAAATCCACGAAGACCCGCACTCGCGCCGGCATGTTGGCGCCTCCGGCAAATACGGCATGGACCGGCTCGACGTCGCCGGGATTGAACGCTTCCAGCAATGGCACCAGCCGCCCGGAAGCGATTTCGCCCGCCACGCTGAACCGCCCGACGCGGGTAACCCCGACGCCGTCCGCCGCGAGCTGGCCGAGCGTCTCGCCGTTGTTGGCCTCGATGCAGCCGCGCACGGTGAGGGCATAGTCGCGGCCATCGCGGCGGAACGGCCAGACCGGCTCGGCCCGGCGGAAGTTGAAGTTCAGGCAATCGTGATCGAGCAGATCCTCCGGCACGCGCGGCGTGCCCCGGCGTTCAAGATAGTCCGGGGCCGCCACGATCACCCGCCGGTTCTCGCCCAGTTTACGCGCGGTGAGCGGGCTGTCGGCCAACGGCCCCAGGCGGATGGCGACATCGGCATCGCCGGCAGCGACATCGACCAGCCCGTCGCTCAGACTGATGTCGACGAGGATATGCGGATAGAGCGCGGCGAATCGGCCCAGCAGCGGCACGATGGCCAGCCGTCCATGCGCCTGCGCCGCGCTGACCCGCAGCCGCCCGCGCGGAGTGCCGCCATCGGCGATGGCCTGCTCCGCTTCGTCGAGATCCGTCAGGATGCGCCGCGCGGCGGCGAGGTAAGCCTCCCCCTCCACCGTCAGCGAGAGCGCGCGCGTGGAACGCAAGATGAGCCTTACGCCAAGCCGCTGCTCGATACGATCGACCGTCCGGCTGACCGCGGAAGGCGTGAGCCCCAACAATCGTGCGGCGGCCGAAAAGCTGCCTTCGGCGGCGACGAGCGCGAAAACCTCCAGTGCGCGGGCCCGATCGGCTCCGACCGGGGCTTTTGCATCGGTTTCGAAAATCTTCCGCATCGTCCTTGCTTATCCGGAGAGATCGGCCTCGTCCATTTGTGCACTCGCGTCCTAAGGGCGAATGCCTGCCCGGAATGGAGACAAAAAAGGGCCGGTCCGAAGACCAGCCCTGGAAAAGTTTTTGGGAGAGGATG
>NZ_ATHL01000011.1 GCF_000445125.1 Novosphingobium lindaniclasticum LE124 | reverse complement strand
GGTCGCTCGCCCGCAGCCCGTGCGCAAGCCCGAAGCGCCTGCCGCGACCGCTGCCGCTGCGGCGCCCGCAAGCAACAACGCTCCGGCCAATACCGGCGGTTCCGCCGCGCCGAAGAGTGCGCCCGCAGCCAAGAAGGGCGCCGGTGCTCCGCCGCCGCCGCGCAGCACGCCGGATCGTGACCGCAAGGGCGGTGACCGCCGCCAGTCGGGCAAGCTGACCGTCAACCGGGCCCTGAACGACGACGAGGGCGCGCGCGCCCGCTCGCTCGCCGCGCTCAAGCGCGCCCGCGAGAAGGAACGTCGTGCGCACTTCGGCGGCCAGTCGCAGCAGCGCGAGAAGCAGGTCCGCGACGTGATCGTCCCCGAGGCGATCACCGTTCAGGAACTCGCCAACCGCATGGCCGAGAAGGGCGCCGACCTGGTGAAGGCGATGTTCAAGATGGGCATGATGGTCACCGTCAACCAGACGATCGACCAGGATACCGCCGAACTGCTTGTCACCGAATTCGGCCACAACATCCAGCGCGTGTCCGAGAGCGACGTCGATATCGACACCTCCATCGACGTCGATGCCGAAGAGACGCTGAAGCCGCGTCCTCCGGTCGTCGCCATCATGGGCCACGTCGACCACGGCAAGACCTCGCTGCTCGACGCGCTGCGCGGTACGGATGTGGTGCGCGGCGAAGCCGGCGGCATCACGCAGCACATGGGCGCCTACCAGATCAAGACCAAGGGCGGCGATCTCGTCACCTTCCTCGATACGCCGGGCCACGCCGCCTTCACGCAGATGCGTATGCGCGGCGCCAATGTGACGGACATCGTGATTCTCGTGGTCGCCGCGGACGACGGCATCATGCCGCAGACGATCGAGGCCATCAATCACACGAAGGCCGCGGGCGTGCCGATGATCGTTGCCATCAACAAGATGGACAAGCACGAGGCCAATCCCCAGAAGGTGCGCGAGCGCCTGCTGGAGCACGAAGTCATCGTCGAAGCCATGTCGGGCGACGTGCAGGACGTGGAAGTCTCGGCCAAGACCGGTGCCGGTCTGGACGAACTGATCGAGAAGATCCTGCTCCAGGCCGAACTCATGGAACTGAAGGCCAACCCCGACCGTGAGGCCGAGGCGACCGTGATCGAAGCCAAGCTCGACAAGGGCAAGGGTCCGCTCGCGACCGTGCTGGTCAACCGCGGCACCCTGAAGGTCGGCGACATCCTTGTCGTCGGTACCGAGAGCGGCCGCGTGCGCGCCATGCTCGACGACAAGGGCCGCCAGGTGAAGGCCGCGCCGCCTTCGATGCCGGTGGAAGTCCTGGGTATCGGCGGCGTGCCGATGGCCGGCGACCTGCTGAGCGTCGTGGAAAGCGAACAGCGTGCCCGTGAGGTCTCGGCCTACCGTCAGGAGCAGGCGACGGCCAAGCGCACCGCCATGGCCCCGGCCAGCATCGACACGATGTTCTCGGCCCTGGCGGCCAAGCAGAACGTCATCGAGTATCCGGTGGTGGTCAAGGCGGACGTGCAGGGTTCGGTCGAGGCGATCAACTCGGCGCTCCACGCCCTGTCGAACGACGAGATCAAGGTCCGCATCCTGCACTCGGGCGTGGGCGCCATCACGGAAACCGACGTGGCCCTGGCTTCGGCCTCGGGCGCGCCGATCGTGGGCTTCAACGTCCGCCCGAACGCCAAGGCGCGCGAGCAGATCGAAAAGACCAAGACGCCGATGATGTACTACGACGTCATCTACGAGCTGACCGCGGAGGTCGCGAAGCAGATGGCCGGCATCTGGGGTCCGGAACGCATCGAAACCGTGGTCGGCCGCGCCGAAGTCAAGCAGGTCTTCCCGGCCGGCAAGCGCGACAAGGCGGCCGGTCTGCTGGTGGTCGAAGGCTACATCCGCAAGGGCCTCAGCGCGCGTCTCACCCGCAACGACGTCATCGTTTCGGCCACGACGATCTCCTCGCTGCGCCGCTTCAAGGACGACGTGGACGAAGTGCGCGCCGGTCTGGAATGCGGTGTGGTCCTGGCCGACACCAACGACATCAAGGCGGGCGACCACCTCGAAGTCTTCGAAGTCAGCCACCGCGAACGTACCGTCGGCTAAGACTGTTCTCGGACACGGGAATCAAGGCCATCGTCGGAGCGATCCGGCGGTGGCCTTCTCGTTTCAGGCGCTCTTCAGGGGTAAGCGTCCCTCGCGTGTCAGGAATTTAACCGCGAACCTCTGCAGTCGCATGACTATGCCTGCTCCGTCGCAACGGCGACGGGTAATGCTGGTTTTCGGCGCGGCGACCTTTCTGGTCGCGCTTCTGCAGCTGGTCGTGAAGCTCATCGAGCTGAACCGCCGGTAAAGCGCCGATGATTGGCAAGGAGGCTGGCGCTGCAACGCCATCCAACAAGAGCCAGTTGGAAAACGGGGCCAGATGCTGCAACACCCAGGCTCGGACGGTGATGTGAAAACGTCTACCGTGGTAGGCCGTTCATACATTCATCGACCGGAATTTTCAAGATGACCCGCTACTGCGCCTTCTTCGCTTCGCTGATCGTCGGCGGCGATCGTCTGTCGATGGCGGACCTGCGCTATGCCTTCGAGCGCGAGGAACTGGAGAATGCCGAAACGGTGATTTCCAGCGGCAACGTCCTGTTCGATTACGAGGAGCGACCGAGCGAGGGGCTGGAGGAACTGCTGGCCTATCTATTGCGCGACCGGTTCGATCTTACGGCCTTCGTGGCGGTGCGCAAGCGTGAGGAGATCCGCGCGGCGGTGGAGGAGAACCCTTTCGTCGGCAGCGACGATGCCTTCGTCCACAGCGTCCTGCTGGAAAGGCAGCCGACCAGGCAGCAGTTCGGCCGGCTTGTGGGCGATCATGGCAGCATCGGCGCGGAGCGGCTTGCGCTGGGGGATCGCTGTCTTTTCGTCGATTTCGGCGGGCCGATGGGAGAAAGCCTGCTGACCATGGAGTTCATCGAGAAGCGGCTCGCCTGCCGGGGGGCGGCGCGCAACGTCCGTTCGCTGGCACGGATCGTCGCGAAGATGTGAACGGCGCGAGGCTTGCGCAGTTGCTCGCTCCGCGCGTGAGTTGGGCGGGCAAACGACATGAACCGGGCGTGGAGCTGTAATCAATTGTTGCAAATTGCGGCCATGGGCCCACATGGACAAAGCCATGGCACGCCAGCAAGTCACTCCCGAACAGCATTCCGTCCGCCTTCTCAAGGTCGGCGAGCAAGTGCGTCACGTCCTTTCCGAGATTCTCACGCGGCAGCAGGTCCACGATGACACGCTCAGCACGCGATCTGTTTCCGTAACCGAAGTCCGCATGACGCCAGACCTGCGGATCGCAACGGTCTTCGTGAAGCCCTTGCTGGGTGAGGAAGAAGAGATCGTGCTCAAGGCTCTGCAGACGCATACGGCATTCTTCCAGCGGGAAGTGGCGCAGAGGCTGAAACTCAAATCCGCCGCCAAGATCCGCTTCCGCATCGACGACACCTTCGAAGAGGCCAGCCGGATCGATGCTCTGCTCAACGATCCCAGAGTGAAGCGCGACCTCGAAGGCGGAAGCGACTGACGGCTCGCGCGATCCTCGGAAAACCGCCGGTCGTCACCCAGACTGGAAGGTAAGCGCGACCCGGTCCCATCTGCGGCGGGCGAGGTCTTCTGGCCGTATCCAGAACTGGTAGAGGGCCCAGTCCCAGTCCATCATGTCATCGCGCGCGAGCTGCAGCAGCAGGATCTCGCCGCGATGATCGTCATGCCCGGCGCGGGACAGGCCGCCGCTCGGGCCGAACATCTGGTGCTGGTGCAGATTGGCCAGCCGAAAGGCGGCGTTGATCCGGGCCAGTTCCGAATCTGGAACTTGCGCCAGAGCCTCGGGCGGGCCCGAGACCATGGCGCGCAGCGAGAGGGCGGCGATTTCTGCCATCGACTGCGGCAGATGACAACGCACGAGATCGGGACAGTCCCGGCCCAAGTGGGTGAGGACGTCCTCGATCACGGCGAACTCGTCCTGCGAAAGCGGGCTCCAGAGATCGCGGTCATCGACAAAACCGTCCATCGCCGGCACGACTTGCGACAGCGCGGCGTGCTGCGCCCTGATGTTCGCGAGCTTCGCCTCCTCGCGTTCGAAGGCGCGCTCCGCCGCTTCGAGCCGCAAGGGTGTCGTCGCCGGATCGGACTGAAGCATCTCGATATCCGCGCGCGCATCCGACGTGCGGATCATGCGCTTGTCGATCAGCCGTGACGCTTCGGCGAGGGCGACATGCAGGCGTTCGGCGAGATGACAGGCGCCATGCCACCAGATGCGAGTCACGGGTTCCGGCACGGTAAGCGCGCCGTCGCGCAGCGGATAGCGCCGGGCCAGCCACTCGGTCATGGCCCGTTCCACGGCTTCTTCGTCGCCCGGTTCGTCCCCGTCGCGCAGGTCCTCGGGCAGGGCGACGGCGACCGGCTCCACGGGCCAGAACGGAAAGAAGTCCTGGAATGGACGCGCAGTGTTGCTGGCCGGTAGACCCTTGCCATCGCGAGGCGCGGCAGGCGGCGCGGTGAATTCGTGGGCCCCGGGCGGGACCGGAACCACCGCACCGTCTCCCAGAAAGAACGCCAGTGATCCGGCCGCCGGAAGCGGCGCTTCGGGACAGGCGGCGGCGATGTCCGCCAGGTCGATCTGAGCGGCGAAAGGCAGGGGCGCTCCGTTCTCGTCGCGCGGCCAGGGAATGCCGGTCAGCTTAGGCAGGCCCCCAAGCCAGCTGGGATCGTCGAACCAGTCGCGCGATCGCGAGCGGGCCTTGCGGATCAGCGCAAGAGGGCCGGGCGGGGGACCTTCTATATCCGGAGCCTCGGACTCGCCAGCGCGCGCCTCGTTCGGGCGGAGCAGGCCTTGATCCGTGGCTCGGAATTCCGGCCGCCAAACCGGGCCGGATGCGACAGGCACCGGGCGCGCGCCGTTCAGCAGCAACAGGAGCCCACAGAGCACTGCACCTGTCACAAGCGGCGCCGCGATGGCGCCGATCGGGCCGAGCAGCGCGAGCATGGCGGCGGCGGCTTGGTCGAACATCGCAAAGGTCGGGCGCGAGGGCGGCGCGGCGTGAGGGGCGAAAGGCGCATCCACGACATAGCCGGCGGCGGCTCCTGCCAGAGCGATGATCACGACCATGGCGATCCATCTCTTCATGCCCAGCTCCCTGTCAGCTTCAGTCGTCCATGCGCGCGCTGTTCCGATCGTAGCTGCGACAAGTAGATAACGGCGGCGGTTTTCATTCAAGCGGGGACAATCGCAACAGGTGCCGTGCGGGGTGCGATGGGGCATGTTATCCCCAACTCCGATGGCTAAACTCTATTTCTACTATGCCAGCATGAACGCCGGGAAGTCGGCGACTTTGCTTCAGGCGAATTTCAACTATCACGAGCGCGGCATGCGCACGATGTTGTGGACCGCCGCGATCGACGACCGCAGCGACGCGCGCGGACAGGATTTCGCGATCGAGAGCCGCATCGGCCTCCACGCGCCGGCGCACCGTTTCCAGCCGGACACCGACCTCGTGGCGCAAGTGCGCGCGGTCCATGCGGTCGAGCCATTGTCCTGCCTGCTCGTGGATGAGGCGCAGTTCCTGACGCCGCAGCAAGCCTGGCAATGCGCACATGTTGCCGACCGCGAGAACATCCCCGTGCTGTGCTACGGGTTGCGGACCGACTTCCGGGGCGAGTTGTTTCCCGGATCGGCGATCCTGCTGGGCATTGCCGATGCCTTGATCGAACTGAAAGCCGTGTGCCATTGCGGACGCAAGGCCACGATGAACCTGCGCGTCGATGCGGCGGGTGCTGCCGTGCGAGAGGGCGCGCAGACGGAGATCGGCGGGAACGACCGCTATGTCGCGCTTTGCCGCCGGCACTTCGGCGAAGCGATGGAGCGGTAACGCGCTTATCCGCCTGCTCCATTGCAGCCTCGGTCTCCTGGCCCTAGATCAGCGCCATGAACCAGACCCTGCTGCAAGCCGCGGCGCTTATCATCCCGCTTATCGTCGCCATCGTCTTCCATGAAGTCGCGCATGGCTGGACGGCGCTGGCGCTGGGTGACCCGACCGCGCAGGAGCAGCGGCGCCTGTCGCTCAACCCGCTCCGCCATGTCGATCCCATGGGGACGATCGTGCTGCCGGGCTTTCTGGCGCTGGCCGGCCTGCCGATCTTCGGATGGGCCAAGCCGGTGCCGGTCAATCGCTGGCGGCTGAACGATCCGCGCCGGGGCATGATGGCGGTCGCGGCGGCGGGGCCGGGCACCAACCTGGTGCTCGCCGCAGTGGGCGCCGTGCTTCTGGGCGTGCTGGTGCGTCTTGCGGGAGATGCCGAGGGCGCCGGGCTGACCTTCGCGGCGATGAACCTCAACAATTTCATCACCATCAACGTCTTCCTGGCGCTGTTCAACCTGCTGCCGATACCGCCTTTCGACGGATCGCATATCGTCGAAGGCCTGCTCCCCCGCCGCGCGGCCCGGCAGTACGAGCGGTTCCGGCCCTACGGTTTCCCGCTGCTCATCGTGCTCCTGCTGGTGGTGCCCTATTTCTTCCCGCAATGGGGCATCGTGCGGCGAGTGGTCCTGCCGCCGGTGATCTGGGCAACCGACCACTATTATACTCTGGCGCAGTTCGTGGCGGGGGCCTGACGCCGCAGGCGTTGACATTTCCGCCCGGCGCGACTTGGGGAAGGCCATGACTTCCGCTCCCCAGACCCGCCCGGCCCCCCATGGCTGGATCATCCTCGACAAGCCGCTCGGCCTCGGCTCGACGCAGGCCGTCGCGGCCGTGAAGCGCAACTTGCGCGAGGCCGGCTATGGCAAGAAGGTGAAGGTCGGCCACGGCGGCACGCTCGACCCGCTGGCGACGGGCGTTCTCCCGGTCGCGCTGGGCGAGGCGACCAAGCTCGCCGGGCGCATGCTGGATGCCAGCAAGATCTACGAGTTCACCGTGCGCTTCGGCGAGGAAACGGATACGCTGGACCTTGAGGGCAAAGTGATCGCCACCAGCGAGGTGCGGCCGACCCTGGAGCAGGTGCAGGCCGTGTTGCCGCGCTTCACCGGGCCGATCGAACAGGTGCCGCCGATCTATTCAGCGCTCAAGGTGGATGGCGAGCGGGCCTACGATCTCGCCAGAGCGGGGCAGGAGGTGGCGCTCAAATCGCGGAGCGTGACGATTCACGAGCTTTCCCCCCTCTCCGTCAGGGGAGGGCCCGGGGGTGGGGGCTCGCCGGAAATGCAGCGCCTGGAGGCTGGCCCCCACCCCAACCTCTCCCCTGAAGGAGACGGGCTCGCGTTGTCCGAAATCACTTTCGAGGCCCATGTCTCCAAGGGCACCTATATCCGCTCGCTGGCACGGGACATCGCCAAGGCTCTCGGCACCGTTGGTCATGTGACCATGTTGCGCCGCGTGAAGGCCGGCCCGTTCGACCTGTCGCGGGCGATTTCGCTGGACAAATTGAACGAAATCGGCAAGGGCGCTGCGCTTGAGCAGGTACTCTTGCCACTTGAGGTGGGGCTGGACGACATCCCGGCCATCGACCTCGATCCGGAGCAGGCAAGGGCGGTCCGCCAGGGCCGTGTTCTGACCGGATTGCCCCATGAAGACGGGCTCTGCTGGGCGCGGGAAGGGATCACTCCCGTCGCGCTCATGGAGCTTTCGGGTGGAGAAGCCCGCGTCGTCAGGGGATTCAACCTATCGGATGTCGCGGAGTAGAGTACATGTCGGTTACCGCTGAAAAGAAGCAGGACATCATTTCGGACAACGCACGCGTCGCTGGCGACACGGGCAGCCCGGAAGTTCAGGTCGCGATCCTCACTGAGCGCATCCGCAACCTGACCGAGCACTTCAAGGCTCACCACAAGGACAACCACTCGCGTCGCGGTCTGCTGGCCATGGTCAACAAGCGCCGCTCGCTGCTGGACTACCTGAAGAAGAAGGACGTGGCGCGCTACAACGCCCTCATCCAGAAGCTCGGTCTGCGTAAGTAAGAACCGAGAAGACGGCCCGCTTCGGCGGGCCGTTTTGCATTTGTGGCCCGCGATGTGGTAATGGGCCCGCATGACAAGGCCACGTCGTCCCGGACGACGAAATAGATAACCGGGCATCTTCCGCAATCCGGCGGGAGGCCCAGGGGCGACGAAAAAGCCCCGCACCGGACCGGGACGGTATCCCCGGCAGTAAGCCCCGCATGGCAATAGGGCCTCGCGGGTCAAGGAAATCGAAAATGTTCGACGTCAAAACCGTAAGCATGGAGTGGGGCGGCAAGACCCTCACACTCGAAACCGGCCGCGTGGCCCGTCAGGCCGACGGCGCCGTCCTCGCCACCTATGGCGAAACGGTCGTGCTCTGCGCGGTGACCGCCGCCAAGTCGGTGAAGGAAGGCCAGGACTTCTTCCCGCTGACCGTCCACTACCAGGAAAAGTTTTCGGCCGCCGGCCGCATTCCGGGTGGCTTCTTCAAGCGCGAGCGCGGCGCCACCGAAAAGGAAACGTTGACCAGCCGCCTGATCGACCGTCCGGTCCGTCCGCTGTTCCCCGAAGGTTTCTACAACGAAATCAACGTGATCTGCCAGGTTCTCAGCTTTGATGGCGAGACCGAGGCCGATATCGTTGCGATGATCGCCGCTTCGGCCGCGCTCACCATCTCGGGCGTGCCCTTCATGGGTCCGATCGGCGCCTGCCGCGTCGGCTTCGTCGACGGCGAATATACGCTGAACCCGAAGCAGACCGCCGCTCTCGAAGACGGCCGCCTCGATCTCGTCGTCGCCGCCACCAGCGATGCGGTGATGATGGTGGAATCGGAAGCCAAGGAGCTGACCGAGGAAGAGATGCTGGGTGCCGTCATGTTCGCGCATGACGAATGCCGCAAGGTCGTCAACCTCGTGATCGACCTGGCCGAGCAGGCTGCCAAGGAACCTTGGGAAATCGACCTGTCGGACAACACCGCCGACATCAAGGCGAAGCTCAAGAAGGCCGTCGGCAAGGACGTTACCGCCGCCTACAAGCTGACCGACAAGTCGGCCCGCTCGAACGCGCTGAACGCTGCCCGTGCCAAGGCCAAGGAAGCCTTCTCCGGCGAGACCCCGCAGCTCCAGATGGTCGCCATCAAGACCATGAAGAAGCTGGAAGCCGAAATCGTGCGCGGCGCCATCCTCAAGGACGGCAAGCGCATCGACGGCCGCAAGCTCGATCAGGTCCGCCCGATCGAATCGATGGTCGGCTTCCTGCCGCGCACTCACGGTTCGGCGCTGTTCACCCGCGGTGAAACGCAGGCGATCTGCACCACCACCCTGGGCACCAAGGATGCTGAACAGATGATCGACGGCCTGGAAGGCCTGTCGTACTCGTCGTTCATGCTGCACTACAACTTCCCGCCCTACTCGGTCGGCGAAGTGGGCCGCTTCGGCGCTCCGGGCCGCCGCGAGATCGGCCACGGCAAGCTGGCATGGCGCGCGCTGCACCCCGTGCTGCCCGCCAAGGAAGACTTCCCCTACACCATCCGCATCCTGTCGGACATCACCGAGTCGAACGGCTCGTCCTCGATGGCGACGATCTGCGGCGGCTGCCTTTCGATGATGGACGCCGGCGTGCCGCTGGTCCGTCCGGTCTCGGGCATCGCCATGGGCCTGATCCTGGAAGGCGACGATTTCGCCGTTCTTTCGGACATCCTGGGCGACGAGGATCACCTCGGCGACATGGACTTCAAGGTAGCCGGCACCGAACTCGGCATCACCACGATGCAGATGGACATCAAGATCGCCGGCATCACCAAGGAAATCATGGGCAAGGCGCTGGAGCAGGCGAAGGCCGGCCGCGCACACATCCTGGGTGAGATGAACAAGGCCCTTGGTTCGGCTCGCACCGAACTTTCGGCTCACGCACCGCGCATCGAGACGATCCAGATCGACAAGTCGAAGATCCGTGACGTCATCGGCACCGGCGGCAAGGTGATCCGCGAGATCGTCGCCGAGACCGGCGCCAAGGTCGACATCGACGACGAAGGCGTGATCAAGATCTCGTCCTCCGACGTCGCCCAGATCGAAGCCGCCAAGAAGTGGATCCTCGGCATCGTCGAGGAAGCGGAAGTCGGCAAGATCTACGACGGCAAGGTCGTCAACATCGTCGATTTCGGTGCTTTCGTGAACTTCATGGGCGGCAAGGACGGTCTGGTCCACGTCTCCGAAATGAAGAACGAGCGCGTGGAAAAGCCGACCGACGTGGTCAAGGAAGGCCAGCTCGTCAAGGTCAAGGTCCTCGAGATCGACCAGCGCGGCAAGGTTCGCCTGTCGATGCGCGTCGTCGACCAGGAAACCGGCGAAGCGCTGGAAGATACCCGTCCGGCCCGCGAACCGCGCGAGCCGCGTGGCGATCGTGGTCCTCGTGAAGACCGTGGCGGTGACCGTCGTGGTCCTCGCCGCGATGGAGGCGGCCGTGGCGGCGATCGTGGTCCGCGCGGCGAAGGCCGGGGCGACCGTGGTCCTCGCGGCCCGCGTGGCGGCGACAACGGCGGTGGCGATCCCGACCACATGCCGGCGTTCCTCAAGGAAGACTGATCGCTTTAGCGATCGGCTTTCAAGAGCCGGAACAGACGAAGGGGCCGCAGCGATGCGGTCCCTTTTTCGTTCTGGCTGCACTATCTGCGCACATTGCTCCCACGATGACATGGGAACCAGGCCTGCCCAACGAACGCCGCCTCAGTTGGCGGCAGCGAGCCGAGGGGCCGCCTTGTCCTCGCCGCGGGTTCGGCGCGGTGCCGTGACCACGCGGTTCTTGCCGGCCTGCTTGGCCCCGTAGAGCGCGCTGTCGGCCATGGTGATGACGTCCCCGGCGCCTGTCGCCGTTTCCGGAACCGTGGCTATGCCGAAAGAGGCGCTGATCTCGGTTCCATGTGCGGCCGAAAGCGCTTCCACGCGCTTGCGCAGGAGTTCGGCCTTGGTGGCAGCGTTCTCGAGGCTGCACTTGGGCATGATCACCAGCAGTTCCTCGCCGCCGTAGCGGGCGATCACGTCGGAGGGGCGCAGCGTATCCACCAACTGGCCCGCCACATCCCGAAGGACAGCGTCGCCCTTGGCATGGCCATGTTCGTCGTTGAGGCGCTTGAAGTTGTCGAGATCGATCATCAGCACCGAGATCGGGGTGCCGGTGCGCTGCGCCAGGTTGACGTATCGCTTCAGCGCGTCCTCCATGTAGCGCCGGTTATAGAGGCCGGTCAGCGGATCACGGAGGGACTGGGTCCGCAGCTTTTCGCGCAGCGCGATGTTCGACAGGGCGAGCGACATCGAATCGGCAAGGGCCCTGGCGATTCGCCGGGTGCCTCGCAGCCGGTCGCGCGCCTCGCCGGGGTCGGCGGCGATCACGAGCAGGCCGAAAACCTGACCGCGCGCCATCATCGGCACCTCGATGGTGGAGACCTCGCCCGTGGCATGTTGGCAGCATAACGAGCCGCCTTTCCGGTCGTTGACATGCGGCTTGCCGCGCTTGAGCGCCCAGCAGGTGCCGGGGAACAGCGTGGCGGGCGCCACGAAGCCGTCCTTGCGCCCCCAGGATCGCGCGAGATCGAGCCGGTCGCGGGAATTGTTGAAGATGTAGAGCGCTCCGCTCAGATCCGGAAGCAGCCGCTCGGCGCTGGCCATGAGCACCGCGCCCGCATCCTCGTGATCGTCCGCCGCCTGGAGCATGTCGGCCATGGCGAACAGTTCCTCGACTTGCGCCCTTGCGGCGCTGGCCTCCGCTACCAGGGAGAGGTGCCCGTTCCTTTCGGCCGACGCGCGCCGGCCGTATCGGACCCCGGCGCCCAGGGTAAACAGAGCCGTCGATGCTGCGATCCCGGCGAGCACATGCGATGCGGTGCCTTGCAAAAGAAAACTCGATACCGCGCTTGCCGCGCAGCAGGCCTGAGCCACATGAACGGAAAGACGCCGAACTGTCGTGCGGCCGGTCACGGGCAAGAGTATACTGTCGATTTTCTGCATCGCATCCTGCTCATGTGGAAGCGAGCAGGCTAGTCCCTTTCGGCTAAGGAACCGTAACGAACGAGATTAAGATGGCGTTACTGCCGATTAACTTGCAGTAATCGCTGGCACGTAAATGCGCCAGGCAAGCGCGAAACCGGCTACAGTTCACCGGCACGCCGAGCGGCGCTTCAGCGACAAATCGAAAACGGAGATGTGGAGAAACTCTCAATCATCTTGAGAGAACAGGGTGGAGGCCCGAGCCGGAATCGAACCGGCGTGCAAGGATTTGCAGTCACCCTGTGGAGGCACTCCGTTCCGCCAAATTACTGTTCTAAAACGATTTATTTCGCGGGGTGCTTTTCGCGTGAGGGGAAGATTCAGCCCGTTTACCCCTCCCTTCGGAGGCATTCCGCCATCGTGATAGGCGGTCATTTTCTTAACGGCCTCCGCGAGCGTCTTGTCTTCAATATGAGCGTAGCGAAGGGTCGTCTGAATTGTGCGATGGCCCATCAGTTGCTGCAAGACCCGAATGTTAACGTCCGCTTGGATCGCCCGCGTAGCGTAGGAATGTCTGCAAGCGTGGAATACGAAAGTCGGATCGTCCGCGAGGCCCATAGCCCGCCGCGCCTTGTCCCACTGTCCCCTCAGTTGCCAGTAGTCCGGCATGAGACTTTGAGTCACTAGCGGCGCAAGGTGCTCATAGACTTCCTTGGAGAGCGGGACGGATCGGGGGTGTCCATTCTTAGTCTTGTGCAGGTGGACCCATCCCGGCGTCACCTGATCCGGTTGTAGCGTCAGAAGTTCGGTAGCGCGAAGGCCCGTCCGAATCGCGATGTAGACTAGAGCGTCGAAGGGGCTGGGGAGCAGCTTGCAGAGTTGGACTTCCTCTTTGCGAGTGATCCAGCGGATGCGGTTCTCTTCCTCGTCGTTCCATTCAAGCTCCGGTAGATCGACCGTGCGGAAGCCGCGCCGCTTACAGAAGCGGAGGAAGGCGCTGAGGCACGAAATGTAGCGGTTGATGGTCGCATCCGATAGGCTTTCCTCCCGGAGCGTTTTTACCAGAAGGTCCACCGTGTTCAGGTCGAAGGCGTCTAGATACAGCTTTTCGCCTACAATCCGGGCGATACGCTCTAGCTTCGTGTAGCTAAGCGTTGCGGTCGTCTGCCCTGCCCACAGAATGCCGTGCGCTCTCGTTATACCGTCCCGAACCGTCATGGGCGAAGGCTTGCGAGCGCCTTCCTTCGCAGGTGCTGTGGACGGTTCCTCCTTGCCTTCCAATTGGCGCAGCAAGGAGGCTTCTAGGGCGCGAGCCTCTCGCATGGTGTTCGCACGGCCCCGCTTTCGCGTACCTGCGAGGCTCACTTCCACCCGGAAGCGCCCAGTTAGCTTTCCGTTCTTGCGGTCGGGATAGATCGGCATGGCCGCTTTGATGGACTCCTTACGAATCCACCGTCAAGCCGCGAGTTACAACCCAGCTAGCGCAGGCGGCGGCCTATTCGCTGTGCGTGGAACTGCTGGGCTTTTTTATGGCCATCGCGATTCCGCCTAAATAGCCGCCCAGCCCGTCGAAGCCGCAAGCGGTGAAAACAGCCAGCAGTACCCCCGAAAGCGCATACGGCAGAGGATCATTTTTCAGCGCCCTAGCGGCCTGCTTTCCGTACCTCGCTATTTCAACAATGAGACCCGTCTGAAGCGTATCTTTCAGTTTACCATCATCTACGGCGGTCAGGAGCATGCCTAGGGCGTCGTGCAGTTTTCTTAATCGGCCAAGGGCGAATTCGACCTCATCCAAGGGCGGCCCCCCGTTATGGCTTGGCTGCTCAAGGTGCTTAATCAGAGTGCCGATTGCCGCTTGAGCCACTGGAACTAGCGTTTTGATCGCTTTCGCCTGTTGCAGCGTTGATTGCGCCCCCGTCCATGCATTCGCATCGTATTTTCCGGGCATCGACGCGGCGGACGAGTGTTCATTTTGCTCTAGGAAGTCCAGAAGCGGCTCGAACTGTTCCCGGATAAATTGACGCCTAGGTTCCCAGCTGGGGTCTACCGATTTAGCAAAGGACCAAAGCTCAGCGAGGTCCTTATTTCTGCGTAACCACTTTGGAACAAGATTGCGAATTGACGGCTCAGACAGGAGTTCGCTGCGCATACTCTTATAGTATTCTTCGCTTAGCGTCTTGCCGCCAGCAAAATAATCTATCATTTCGTGTTGAAATGACAGGACTCTTTCAAACATTTCTTCTGGATCGGTTTGATTGAACGGCGATACCAAAGCGCGATTACTCCCAAGGCGACCGACTGGATAATCAAGGCGTTGGGTTCTGCTCAAGTAGCGGGTCCGGATAAACCCCAGTAAAATCCCGACAGGGCTCGCTGCTCTTTCCGAACCAACAACAACCAACAAGGCGAGGCTTTAGCGGTGTTTTTGAAAGCGCCTGTCGCCTAGCAGTCGGGGGAACCCTAATCGCTCCCGGAAGGGACCCGGAGGGACCCAATCGTCGGGGAGGGGACCCGTCGTTCCTGGAAAGATAGGCCAAGCGACGGCTCTCGCTTCCGTTCCGTACCTCGCCCAGAGCCGGGGGCATATGGCTTTCCTGAGCGCGGTGGGCGGGAGTGCGTGGAGATATTGCCCCGACCATTCCCCCCTCGCGGTGCATCACTCAAAACTTCTAAGTTGTGAGAGAGGACGAAACGTGCCGCCATGCCTCTATCAAAAGATATGTTGACGGATTGTGAGATATGCCTCATAACCTCGTTATATCTTCTGAGGGACTAGGAGCGCATCATGAGCCGTATCGCCTACTACCGCTGCTCGACCGGAGACCAGAGCGTCGAAGCTCAGCGTCAGGCGTTAGGTGGGTCGTTTGACCGTGAATTCTCCGATGAGGGCGTAAGCGGAGCAACGCGGGCGGAAGATCGTCCAGGCTTTGCTAAGCTCCTGTCCTACGTTCGCGAGGGCGACGTGCTTTCTGTCTACCATATCGACCGCATAGGCCGTGACGCTCTCGACGTGCAGGCGATGGTCCGTCGCTTGCTGGACATGGGCGTGACTATCGACGTGAAGGGGCTGGGGACCATCGGTAGAGGCGTGGGCGAGCTTATCGTAGCTGTTCTGGCGCAGATAGCGGACATGGAGCGCCACAGGATCAAAGAGCGTTGCGAAGCGGGACGCGAAGCTGCCAAGGCTTCTCTTGCGGCTACTGGTAAGACCCATCGGGGGAAGGTGAGCTTAGGTCGCCCAGTAGCCAAGGAGGCTTCCGAAGTCATTGCATGGCGCAAGGCAAATGCCGCGAGCATAAAGCAGACAAGTGAACACTTTGGAATATCTAAGGCTACCGTGTCCAGGTACTGTGCCGCAGTATTGTAATCAAAATGTTGAATAGATCAGGGCGCTTAGGCGCTCTGTTCATTAGGTAGACATTCTACTAACGTGTATGGTCGTAAATCTAGGACCGAATAATTACGCGTTAACCTTCTTTATGTATTGTGGCGCGAATCTGTCATGAGTAGATCGCAACTTCCTCGGCGCGGTGCCGAGTGATGTTGGGAAGCGAAAATGGAAACGACATTTATGCTTCATGGCGAGACGGCTGTGGAGCTTCATGACATGGGGGAGGGCTCGCTGGTCCTTTGCCAGAAGAACGAAACCGGAGAGCTTGAGCAGGTCGCGCTAGATTGGGAGCAACTTCTGCTAGCGGTGCAGGCGCTGAGCCCCCGCTATGGTCATGATCTCGCGAAAAACACAGATCAGTCTTCGCAGGGGATGCGAGAGGCGGCCTAACGGAGCCGGAGCTAGGGGGGAAGATCTCGCAGAGCGAAGCGAAGCCAGTGTTGGCCTATCCGCAAGCTCTAAAATGTTCCTAGTAAACCCCCTAGCTCTCTCCCGCCGCTATGGTGTCCAGCCTGAGGCTTGCAAGCATCAATAAATGATATTGAATGTATCGCCGTAGGCCTACGCAATCTCAGGAACAATGCCGACCTTCTCCGCGAAGACTGACTTGAGCAGTGACACAGCTAGGTCCTTCGCGTCCTCCGCGACGATCAGGCTATCGTGAACCGGGAGCGCTGGGACGCCATGGTCAAACGCAAGACGCTCCAAAACCTCTAACATGATTTCACTGTCCTGATATTGAAGCTCGGCCCACGTGACAGGAGCGGTCTGTCCGTCCTCACCAATGATCGGGAGCTTGCTGAGGATCAGGTCGCCAGTCTTGCGCAGCGGGAAGTCATCCGAGAGTTTCCGTCCGTGCTTCCGTAGATACTCAGCGGCGATCTCTCTAGGCCATTGCCTGTGTCGCTTCCCATGGCTGAGGGTCATTGTAACCCATTGCTTTGCGATCTCTCGCGGTAGGCCCTCTACAGCATAGGGGTCCCCCTCCAAGACGGAGGCGGGGATGTAGCCCATGCCGACAATTATCGTCAGGTGCGCGGCGCGGAGGTCTAGCTCGACCGTGCGCTTTCCATTGATGGTTATCGCCGCCCGGTCTTCCTTTCGGGCGTTCTGATAGCTTTCGTCCCCAAGTGCGTAGAGCCGCCCCCCTTGGTTCCATTGGTAGGAGGTCTGCTGATCGCCGTTAGCGAAGATGCGGCGAAGGAACACAGCAGGGAATGGAGCAAAGGTCTGCTCGCAAAGGTAAGCGTTAAGCCGATCCATACGCTGCTTGATGTCGGGGAATAGCTTGTCCTCGGGGTGCGGGATCATGTCGCGGGCTTTCGCCTTCGGGCCTGCATTCGCGGGCCTCGCTGCCCGTAGGATGACTGAAGCTGCTGAGCCTAAGTGGATTTCCTCGCTACGTTCGAAGTGCAAGTCCCAAGTTTCGCGTGTGATGCCTTTCGAAGCGAACCACTCACGGAAGGCTGCGGTGCCCCGGAATCTTGTCGCTCGCTTCCATTCCGGGTGTCTGCCTGCGGTAAACTCGCTATCCGTCCAGACCATATTGCCGGTGACGCTATCGACCATGCCGCAGGCCTTGAGTTCATCGAAAAACTGCTTGGTTGTGCGATAGCCCACAGGACCGTCCGTAAACGAGGCGCGGCTAAACTCTCGGAACAGCCATCCCCCTAGATGCGTATGGTCGCGTTGCAACAAGTCTGCGACAAGAGCGCCTACAGCCTTCATCATGGGCTTGCCTGGGCGTCTTGCCGACTGATGGAACAGCTTAACAGCTAGATTCTCGCAAAGACGCTCAGCCTCTGATGAAACAGGAAAGGCGCTCAGGGGCGAGTATTTCGCTGCGTCCATCTCTACAGCGGGATAGCGAGGCGAGCTTGTCATAGGTGATGGCACTTACGTTTTTGAGTTGGTAGGCCTCCCCTTCGCGGTTCGATGCGACGGGGGGATTATGCGGTTAAGGTCTGTTACTGCGGTTTTGTGCTGCGCGGCGCTGAGTGCTTGCGGCTGCTCTAAGTATCCGTCTGCTTACTCGTGCGACTACGTGGAGAACAAGGCCGATTATGAGGTCTGGTATTGGCGCAACGTAGAAGACGGTAATGAGGACGATAACAAGCTGATCGGCCACGCTACCGGCCTACAACAATGCGAGGACAATGCCCGCGCCTATGCGGAGGCGATTGGCGACGAATTCACCGGACGCTCTTACGTCTGCTCATTGATGGATGACGGGAAGCGGATGGAGAACCATCGCAACATGATCGGGCAACCGGGCTGAAAACGGCCCACAGGGACTCAGGGAGTCGAAAAGTAGGGCGTGAGCTACCTGAGTAGCCCTTGCGTCTCATTTCGACTCCTGAGCCTGCGGAGGGCCGTTCTCGCTTACCTCTTAATCTGCTCGATCAAGGGACTTAGGATTGAACGCCCATGCTCCCGGTGATCGGCTCCGAGCCGGTCTAAGGCGTCCATGGCGATTCCCTGCGCTCGCTCGCGGCTGGACGTGTTGCCGATGGCAGCAATCGCCGTTGCAAGGGTCTCGCGATGGGCATTCGGAAGCGAAGGATCGCTCAAGACAGATGACAACGAATCAGAGACCCGCTGCTGATTACCCTTTGCGGTAGCCGCGTAGGCAAGAGGATTGCGGATCGCTGCTTCCGTGCCTGCGAGGTCTCGCTGGGCCTGCTCGCGTCGGGCAAATGCTTCCTCTACGGCAGCGAAGGTGGGCCGCTCCGTTCGGTCTAAGCCGGTTCGCTCGAACAAGGCCGCATCTGCTTCGTGAGCCTGCCTCCACAGGGCGTCTGCCTCATGAAATGCAGCCTGAGCGCCTTCACGGCTAACAGTGCGATTGGCAGGTGGAGGGGACCACTTAGGATCGCGCTTCAAGACTCCATCATCGGCCATTCCTGCGAGGCGATCAATCATCCCGTTGCCCGCATTCCCCGGCATGAGCTTCGCAGGGTCGTCCAAATGCGCTTGGAACTGCTCCAAGGTAATCGCACCGTCCTTCAGGGCCTTGAGGTTGCCCGCGTCTTGCTCGGCAGGGAGCAGGCCTGTCCGTTCATAGATTTCGCCACGATATCCGCCATTAGGGCGCACGTTGTCGCGAGCGTTGGCGATAGCGACCTTCTTTCCCTCGGCGGTAAGGCGTTCCGTCTCCTGCTTGGCAGAACGCTCCGCAAGGTAACGGGCGTCCAGAGCGTCACTAGACAAGCGGGTAAGGGCGTCATTTCCGCTTCCTGCTTCCCTAGCGGCTATGACTTCCGGGAGCTTGGCGAACTGGGGAGCTTTGTTCGCGAGCGCCATCGCTTCCCTAGCGGCCCTTGCATCCAGACGCTGGGTGATCGCACGACCCAAGGTTCCGCCGATGGCTCCGCCTACCGGGCCTCCGAACTTGTAGCCAGCCGCTGACCCCACGGCATCTCCAAGGCTTCCGGCTAACCGATTCCCAGACCTTCCCTGGCCCTCAGGCACGTAGGCTCGCAGGCGTCGGGCCTTCTCGATACCTTCGGCTACCGCCTCGCCAGCGGGAGTGCCATCGCGAAGCGCTTGGACTTCCGTATCGCTGAGCAAGTGGCGCTTCGCCATCGCGGCATCTAGCTTTGCTTTCGTCGATGGAGGAAGGTCCAGAGAGCGGACTTCATTCGCTGGGAGATAGCTCGCCTCAAGATCGTCGATCCGGCTCAAGAGCGTGGCTTTCTGAGTCTTTGAGAGCTTCGCTTTAGCTGAATTGCTGGTGCTGAGGTTTTGAACCAACTTCTCCAAATCGGAAGACACGGCGGCGTCCGTCGCTGCATAGGCATTCGATGCCTGTCCCTTGGCGAACTGGGCATCCGCGAGCTTCGGAAGCAGCTTGCGGGCGAGGGGGCTTAGAGCCTTTCCGCCCGCCGTCGCAGCGCCGTGAAGCGCAGTGCCGCCAACTGCGCCTACGCCAGCGCCTAGCGCTGCGCCGTCCATCCGGTCCATGATGCCGCCTTCGTCGGAGCCGAAGCCATAGGCAGCGCCGTAGGCCGCCCCCGCCTTCGCGGCCGCTCCGAGCTTGCCGAGGTTGCTCACGGCCTTAGCGCCTCCGAGGGCGCCACTGAAAGGCACGAGACCTCCTGCTAGGCCGCCCCCGATGAAGTAGCCTAGGTGTTCGTCCTCTGCGGCTTTCTTGACGCCCCGGTAAGCGTCGATGTTTTCGTTCGCCGCCTGGGAGAGGGTCTTCCCATCCCAAATCGAGCTTTTCCCAATACCGGGAATGACGGCAGCGAGACCCCCTCCAATTTCATCATCAAGGCCAAACGAAATGCCGTCCAGCGCCCCGAGCCCGAAGGCTCCGAGGCGAGAGGTTTGCTCAGGCTGCGGAGCGGGCGAGGATGGCTCCGGAGCGGCTACCGGAGAGACAGGAGGATTGTCCTTGAGGCTTGCCTGATAGGCGGCCTCCTGCTGGGCAATCCAGGCGTCATCGAAGCGTCCCGTCTCATTGTTGTAGGAGTTACCCCCGAAACCATCCGGGGCGTAGATTTCGGCGCTTCCAGAAGGCTGCTGAGAAGAGGACAGTTCCCCGCTCATGGGAGGCGTAGGGGCAGCGGTGGGCTTGGACTCCCGACCGCCGTCGATGGACGCTACGCCCATTCCAAATTCGGAGGCAGCGCGGGCCGTCACTTGATCGGGTGTCACGTCATCCGGGGCGTTCTGATAAACGTGGGTTGACCCGTCTGCGAAGGTCACGGTGATGTTACGAGGCATACGGAATTACCAATTGGAAACTGAAGGCTTGCGCGAAGTCGCGGCCTTGCGGGGAGGCATTGCGGCGCGGGGCGTCGAAGGGGAACTATCGCCAACGTCCGCGCCATACTGTCGGGCAAGTTCGTCGATTCGGCCTTGGGCTTGAGAGCTTCGGGTCTTGAGGGACTTTTGGACGCTACGGAGATTGGTAAGGATTGACGCGGTGTCGCCGGTTCCAGCCAGCAATTCGGCCATCGCTCGATTAGCGTCTCCATCAGTCTGGACGCCTTTGTTTGCGACAAGCAAAGCGTTCCTCAGACCCTCAAGGGAGGTCTGAAACTGGGAGTAGAGGACCGTTTCCGCATTGCTACCCAAGCCGGTCATGAGCGCTGCCTTATGGCGAAGGTTGCTCGCGGCATTGAAGCTGAGGTCCCCACGCTCGATAGCGGTAATCAGCGGCGCAAGCTGGGCCTCCGCGTTGTCCTGAGCGTCTCGGGCGCTTGTGTATTCGCCCACCATCTTTTGAACGCCAACGGGCGGCGGTTTTCCTGCCTGTCCACCCTGTTCGATGACGGCGCGGTTCCAAGCGGATTCCGCTCCGATGTTCGCGACCTCAATGCTGGTGCGATTGTCGGCGCTGCGCCACTCGCCTTCGCGATCGGTGCGCCAACGGCGGTAATCGTCCTCTTGCGATTCCCAACGGTCCTTGAACTTCAGGTCATCGCGGTTGCGGAGGGTCTGCCCTTCGTCCCGAAGCTGGGCGATAGCGAGCGAGGATTGCAGCTTCCGAATGGCCTGGGCCTCGTCAAAATCGCCTACCGCGGTGCGGTCCCATGTAAGCTCCCCGGTGCGGGGGTCGCGCTGATAGCTGAAGGCAGCATCCTTCGTAAGCTGGGGCTTCAGCTTCTCGGCTTCCGCGTCCAGAGTGTTCTGGTAAGCCATCGCGCCCTTGCCCAGGCCGTCGAAGAAGTTCTGGCTGGACAATAGACCGGCACCGAAGGCTAGGAGTGCCTTGGAGCCTCCCGGTTGCTGCTTGATGCGGCGAAGGAAACCGGGCCTCTCGAACTGAGGGGAGGCTTGTGTGAGCGGTTGGGCCGCAACGCTGTCGAGCGCGGCGGTATCGAATTGGGGAGCTTGATAGACGGGAGAGGCAGGGGCTTGCGATTGCCCAGCGCCGTCAAGAAAGCCGGGGGTAAGGACTCCCTGGGGGAAGTCATCATAGAGTGCCATGTCTGGCTATTTTCCTAGGATTGTTGGGTCTCAGCATCGCCTCGAAAGGTGTGCGCACGGATGACGCGGCGGTGAGAGGGAGAATTGATTAATGAGCCGTCATGGCCGGGCTGTAGGCTGGGTTGCCCTTCCATTCGGTGATCCAGCCCGCGATTGTTCGCGCCTTGAAGCCGTAAATCTTGGCTAATTCAGCGGCGGTGCTGCGGTAGTAGAGCCAGTGAGCCCAGACGGCTTCACGGTCATCGTCATAACGCATCGCGGACGTGATTTTCTTGTGCTCCGACCGCGACAGGGCTCGAAGGTGGCTTGGATTGCAGCAGTCCCTACGCCCGCAAATATGATCGATCTCCCAGCCGTCTGGGATTGATCCGAGACCATGGCGGGCCTCGTAGACAATTCGATGAAGGGGCCTAGCGCGGTCACCTTTAAGGCCGCGTTTCGTTACGCGCACATAGCCGTTACCGTCCCTTTTGTGGGTTGTGGGCACAATGCACGGTTGCGACATAAGAGGGTGGGCTTCCCGCCGAAAACGCAAGGCAACTTGCTCGCGGCCTCGGCTCAAAACACGGCTCCTGCAATGTCGGGATGGTAATGCGTCAAGAGGCGTTTCGCCCACTTACGGCGCTCGCTGATACCTCCGGGAGCGCGGACAATGGTTAGGGCCTCGGCGGTTGCCTTGGCTCCCTCTGTGTCCTCGGGAGCGATAATGCCTTTGTTCTGTAGCTTGGTAACAAGTGCCTCGGCTTCCATCCGGGCTGCGGTCTTAGCGACTGCGGCGGATCGATGGTCCCAGCCCTTCGGAGTCCCTGAGCGCTGGCAAGTCCGCGCCATGTTCTGCGGTTGTCGCTTGGCGGCGAGGGCCTTGGCGTAGGCGGAACGTGCTTCAGGGGTCGTGAGGCTATCCCAGATGCCCGCCTTACGGTTCGGGCCGCGTTCTTTTCGCTCCCGAGCAGGAGGCGCCATAGGATCAGCTAATGCCTGCTCGATAAAGGAGGCGACAGTTTCGGGAGCTTCGGGACGTGAGACACGCGGAGGCTTCCGCGACCTAGCTGGGGCCGCGAATGATGGTATGGTCATTGAGTCTTAGAGTTTGCTCAGAGTGAGCTTTAGGGGGAGAGAGAGGGGGTCTGAAGGTGAGACCCTTTTTCATTCCTGATTGTGGGCTTTTCGATCACTTAAGGATGGGGGAGGCGAAAGCTGTTCTTCTTAAATAGGCAGTATATTCGGATCACAACAAGAAGGCGTGTTCTTCTAGAATCCGGCTTATATTCGGAAATGGCGAAAAACGGCGGTTTTCTGCGGTTCTCAGCTTTGCGCTCTTGTTGCCGCTTCAAGCCTTTCTTGGCCGTCAGAAATTCAAGTTTCGACAGGTCGTCAAAGTGCGCGGCAATCCAGCAGACCGCATAGCGAACTCCCACGCTTCCACCGTTTCACGCAATGGTAAGGGCGACGGGTCTGAGACAGGCCTTTTAGATCGAATGCGGAACTTCCATGGGCAGAAAGGAAGCGCAGGGACCCCATGCCCACCCAGCACTCCCGAAACCCGAACGCCTTCTTTCCTACGTCCACGGCGATATCCATCAGCACGTCTTTCAACGCTCAGTCGAACGCTCCTGAAGCGTCATCCGCAAGACTGGCCGCATCCTGAGCCGCCGAGTTAGCCTCATCGGCGGCGTTTTGCACGTCAGACACCACGTCTCGCCAGTCTTCGGTCCCGAACCGCTGAGCCTGGGATTGCGCTTCCCCTGCGGCGTCCTGCGCTCTTTGAGCAGCTTCCTGACTTTCCGCGATAGACGATTCTGCGTCTTCGATCTGCTGCCGCAAGTTCGCGTTCTCGTCCTCAAGCTCAGAGACGCGATTCAAAAGTTCTTCTCTGCTTGGCTGTTCGCTGCAACCGCAGACCAATAGCAGCAGCCCGACTGCAATATGACGCATGATCCCCCCGGTGATCGAACTGCGAGGGATATCACAACCTCTCTGCGGTTCAACAAACAGGACATGATTCGCGAACAGAAAGGTCGGATGACCAAAGGGGTCTAGGTGAGGGTCTGGCCTCTGCTAGCTCCCCCAAATGCCCCACCTACGGCTTCTCCACCCCACCGTCGTCGTTTGCGGTGGAGGCTTTAAGTGCCTGAATTCTTTTGAATAAGATGGAGGCCCGAGCCGGAATCGAACCGGCGTGCAAGGATTTGCAGTCCTCTGCGTCACCACTCCGCCATCGGGCCATCCGTGTGGAGAAGGGCGCAACTAACAACGGATCGTGGGTAGTGCAACGCTGATTTTTCGATGCGGGAAAATTAATCGGCCACCTCGAAGGTCAGAGCGCCTTCCACCGGATCGGCGCGAACCAGGCGGAGAGTGAGCACCGTGCCCGGAGCAGCGCCCGGCGCCCCGGCGGCGGTGGCGATTACCGGCAGGTCCTTGAGCTGCACTTGCGCGCGGTTTTCCCTGGCTTCGGTGACCACCGCCTCGAACGTCTCCCCCTCCCGGCCGTGGAGCATGGTCGCTTCGGCAAGGTCGATGACCGAGCGGTCGATCTGCGCATCGCGCGAGCCGGCGCGGGCCATGACGCCGGGCAGTTCGGGCAGCGCCGAGAGAACGTTTTGCGGCATGGCTTGTCCCTGAGCGAGGGCCAGCACCGTGCGCAGGACGTAACGATCGGCCAGGCGCCGGAGCGGGGCGGTGGCGTGGGCGTAGGGCGCCGCGACGGCCGCGTGCCATGGCAGTTCGGCCCAGTCCGCTCTCGCGGTATCCGTCCGGAGAGCATCCGACCCTGCGGGAACGTAGGGCCGATAAGAGGCGCCCGAGCCGGACCGGCGGATCGCCAGCATGAATGCAGCCTCGACAGGTTTGCCGGGATCGAGGCGCCGTTGAAACTGTGTCAGCGGCATGGCCGGTGGCCATTCCAGCGCGAGCGCCAGGGCCGTGGCACGCAGGCGTTCCTCGCCGCGGGCATCGGGCGGCGCCATGACGCGGAAAAGCCCGGTTCCCGCTTCGAGCATCGTTCGCGCAACTGCCAGGTTGGCAGCGAGGGACAGGGCTGCGTTCCGCCGCTCGGACGGGAGCTGGGGACGAAAGCCGAGCGAAAAACGACCCGACGGCGACCTCTCGACCACTTGCTCGGGCGGATCGACGCGCTGGGCGCCGCGCCTGTCCTCGGCGCGTGCGATCCGCCGCGCGATTTCGAGGAAGCCGCCGGGCAGGTCTTCATCCCTCACCGTCTCATAGGCGAGTTTGGCGCGGCTGAGGATCACAGCGCGTTCCACGCCGTCGAGGCGGGACTCTCCTGCGGCGTCGATGCGAACGGTGAGGATCACGGCGGGACGCTCGGCCCCCGGCAGCAGGCTGGCAGCCGCTTCGCTGAGCACCGGCGGATAGAGGCTGGCCTTGCCGCCGGGCAGGTAAGTCGTGGTTCCGCGTTGCCAGGCTTCCCGATCGAGCGGATCCCCGTCCTCGACGAACCAGGCGACATCGGCGATCGCGTAGTGCAGCAGCCAGTCCGCTCCGCTCGCCTCCAAAGCGAAGGCCTGGTCGAGGTCTGTGGAACTTGCCGGGTCGAGCGTCATGAAGGGCAGGGCCGTGCGATCCGCATGCGCGTCGGGACGGCGGCTTGCGGCCACCTGCGCGGCGGCGACGACGTCGTCGGGGAACCGCTCTGGCACGGCGAAGCGGGAGCGCAGACGGGTCAGCCCCTGGTCCAGCAGGCGATCGGGATCGAAGAGCGTCTTCATCGCCGAGCAGTGGAGGACAGCTTGCCGCCGAATGCAAGGATGAAGACCCATTCCCAAAGGAGATCTTGTCCGTCGGCGCGGGAACGGGCCTAAGGGCGGATCGTTGGTTTCCCTCTATGTCGGAAAGGTCGCAGCCATGATTCTCGGAGCCGTTCTTGCCGGCGGACTGTCCAGCCGGTTCGGAAGCGACAAGGCCTTGGCCGAGTTCCAGGGGCATAGCCTGATCGCGCTGGCCGTGGATACGCTGTCGGGATGGTGCGAGAAAGTGGTGGTGGTGGGCCGCGAGACCGCGCCGGCGCAGACGTTGCCGGACTGGCCGCGCCCCGGCATGGGGCCATTGGGCGGACTGGCCGCCGCGCTCCATGCGGCTGTCGACGAGGGCTACGACACGGTGCTGACCTGCGGCGTGGACGCGGTGTTCCTGCCCGAGGATCTGCCCGCGCTCCTCGGCGCGGCGCCGGCCTGCCTTGCCCAGCAGCCGGTCATCGGCCTGTGGCCCAGCGCGGCGGCGGCCACGCTGGAGGCGCTGCTTCATAGCGCGGAGCCGCACTCGATGCGCCGCTTCGCCGAAAAGGTCGGCGCGCGTTGGGTCGAGATTCCGGAGCAAGTCGCCAATGTGAACACGCCAGACGACCTTGATGCGCTCCGGCGCGGGCTTGCACCGGGCGCGGCGGCCGGCGGGCAGCCGGAGCGGTGAGGGACGGCCGGAGCGGGCCGGCTCAGTGCGTCAGCAAGGCAAGTTGAGCGGCGTTCGGGCGGGAATTGGCCGTCTCCGGGCCTGTCGCCTCCAGGCTGACGGCCACGCGACCGACCGCCCGGGGTTCTTCGGGTACGCGCAGGCGATAGCCTCCGTTCGGCGAAGTCTCGATGATCCCGGCAAGCCCGACGAAGGCCAGCTTGCGCCGCAGCCGCGACATATGGACGGCCACGCTGTTGGTTTCCGGGACGAAGCCCATCCGCCATACGTCGTAGATCAGCGCCTGCTTGCTGACGAACTGGTCGACCGAATCGGTCAGCCGCCAGATCAGCGCGAACTCTCGCGGGTTGAGGTTGAGCGGCTTGCCGTCGCCGAAAGCCTCGCGGGCAAGCAGGTCCAGAGTGAGCTGTCCGACGCGGCGTGTGCGCGGCAGCCATTCAGTGAACTGCGCCAGCCGGTTTGCGCGAGCGTCCAGTTCCTCGATCTCGATGCGCTCGGTAACGACGTCGCCGAAGCCGATCTGCAGGAGTGACGTGCGATCGTGCGCCGCCCCGACGCCGGCCACCAGAACGCAGCGGCGCGCTTCCGAAGGCAGCCAGGACAGCACTTGCGTCCAGGCGGTGCTGTCGAGATCGGCCGCATCGATCAGCCCCACGCAGTTCGTGGCGGGCACCCCTTCCGGATCGAGGATCCAGCCGCAGCGCTGCAGATCGAGCCGTTCGGATATCTTCTCGGGTGCCAGCCACCGAAATCGTGGCATGTGGCTCCCGCTCTTTCCCAGATAGGTCATTCCCCCCCCAATCTGTTCAGCCAGTTGAAAAACGAGCCTATATACTGGGATATATCCGCTAAGGAACAACACCTAAATTCTTACAGGCGGGCTGTGAAAACTCTGTAATAGCCCGCCTGCAGGCTCAAAAAATCACGCCGCCGGAGTGTTCACACCCTTCGAAACCAGGAAACGCTTGATGTTGCGCGCGGCTTGGCGAAGGCGCTGTTCGTTCTCCACCATGGCGATGCGCACGAAGCCCTCGCCGTCCTCGCCGTAGCCCACCCCTGGAGCCACCGCGACTTCCGCCTCGGTGAGGAGCTGCTTCGAAAACTCCAGGCTGCCCATGTCCTTGAGCGCGGGGGGCAGGGGTGCCCAGGCGAACATCGAAGCTCTGGGGCTGGGGATGTCCCACCCGGCGCGGCCGAACGCCTCGACCATGACGTCGCGGCGCTTCTGGTAGAGGGCGCGGTTCTTCTCGACGATATCCTGCGGGCCGTTCAGCGCGGCACAGGCCGCCGCCTGGATCGGGGTGAAGGCGCCGTAGTCGAGGTAGGACTTCACGCGCTTGAGCGCTGCGATCAGCTTGGCATTGCCCACCGCGAAACCGACGCGCCAGCCGGCCATCGAGAAGGTCTTCGACATGGAAGTGAACTCCACCGCCACGTCCTTGGCGCCCGGCACTTCAAGGATCGAGCGAGTAGGGTTGCCGTCGAAATAGAGTTCCGAATAGGCGAGGTCGGACAGGATCCACACCTTGTTCTCCCTCGCCCAGGCGACGAGGCGCTCGTAGAAGGCGAGATCCACCGTCTCGGCCGTGGGATTCGAGGGATAGTTGACGATCAGGATAGAAGGACGCGGCACCGTGAAGGCCATGGCGCGGTCCAGCGATTCCCAATAGCGCTCGTCCGGCGTGGTCGGCACCGAGCGGATCGTCGCCCCGGCGATGATGAAGCCGAACGTATGGATCGGATAGCTGGGGTTCGGCGCCAGCACCACGTCGCCCGGCGCGGTGATTGCGGTGGCGAGGCTGGCAAGGCCTTCCTTCGAACCCATCGTCATCACCACTTCCGTCTCGGGATCGAGATCGACGTTGAAGCGGCGGCCGTAGTAGTTGGCCTGCGCGCGGCGCAGGCCGGGGATGCCGGACGAGGCCGAATAGCCGTGCGCGTCTTCCTTGCGGGCCACTTCGCAAAGCTTGTCGATGACGTGCTGGGGAGGCGGCAGGTCGGGGTTGCCCATGCCGAGGTCGATGATGTCCCTGCCCGCCTGGCGTGCCGCATGACGCATCGCGTTGACTTCGGCGATAACGTAGGGCGGCAGGCGCTTGATGCGGTAGAACTCGTCTTCCATGACCTCTGACAATCCATAAAACACACGGCGAAAGTGCCGCGCCGGTTCCTGTAGGGGAATATGCCGCCGGCGCAAATGGCCGAAGCGCAATTGTGAGAGGCGAACCCGTCGCAGCGCGCAACTTTTGTCCGGTTGGCGTTCGCGCCGGGTGTCGATAGGAACAGCGGGGAAGGGATTCGCCGGATTCCCCAATCTGCACCGGAGTTGCACCGCACATGGCGACCGATGCCACCGAGCTTTTCACCGAAATGTTCCGCAGCCAATCCCAGCAGGCCATGGGGCAGATCACGGGCCTGTTCGGCCAGTTTATGCCAGCCGATGGTTTAGCCGAAGCCGAGAACGCCGTGCAATGGGCGCAGATCGCCAGCCGAATGCACGCGATCTGGACCGACTATCAGGTCGAGCAACTCGGCAAGGCGCAGGCGAGCCCGCCGCACTATGCCGATCCGATGAAGTGGATCGCCACGGGCCAGGCGGTGGTGCGGCAATTGCCTTTCGCCAGTCCCGACGTGCAGCAGCGGCTCTGGAACGGCGTATCCGTGCTCATCAACGGCGTCCTGGCGCAATATGGGCTCGGGCCGAACGCGGGGGCAGATGCAGCGGCGGGCGCTCCCGCTACGGAGCCGGAACTGCCGCTTCGCGACCGCCGCTTCGCCGACCCCGAATGGCGCCGCCAGCCGTTCTTCGCGGTGCTCCACCAGGTCTACCTGCTGCTCTCGGCCGAGATCATGGGCCTGGCCGAAGCGACGGAAGGTCTGGAGCCTGCCCGCAAGGCGCAGCTGCTCTTCGCCACCCGCGCGATCGTCGATGCACTGAGCCCGGCGAACTTCCCGCTGACCAACCCGGTCGCCCTGGAGGCGGCCCAGCGCAGCAAGGGCGAAAGTCTGGTGCGCGGCTTCGAGAACCTGCTGGACGACATGCGCAAGGGCCAGCTTACGCATACCCGCCCCGGCGCGTTCGTGCTGGGAGAGAACATCGCGGTGACGCCGGGCAAGGTCGTGTTCGAGACGCCGCTCTACCAGCTGATCCAGTATACGCCGACCACCGAGAAAGTGCTGAAGACACCGCTGCTGATCTTCCCGCCGTGGATCAACCGCTTCTACATCCTCGACCTCAATGCCAAGAAAAGCTTCGTGCGATGGGCCGTGGAGCAGGGCGTCACCGTGTTCATGGTCTCCTGGAAGTCGGCCGATGCCTCGATGGCCGATCTCGTGTGGGACGACTATATCGCCGCCCAGGTCGAAGCGATCGACGTGGTTCGTGCCCGCCTGGATGTCCCGTCGGTCCATACGATCGGCTACTGTGTCGCGGGCACGACCCTGGCCGCCACGCTGGCCGTGCTGGCGCGCAAGGGCGAGGCGGACAAAGTGGCGAGCGCCACCTTCTTCACCGCGCAAGTCGATTTCGAGGAAGCGGGCGACCTGAAGCACTTCGTGGACGACCCGCAGATCGAGACGCTGGGGAAGCTCTCGCCGGAAGGCTATCTCGACGGGCGCTACCTGGCGGCGACTTTCAACATCCTGCGCGGAAACGATCTGATCTGGAGCTATGTCGAGAAGAACTACCTGAAGGGCGAGGACTACCCCGCTTTCGACCTGCTCCACTGGAACGGTGACGTCACCAACCTGCCGGCGCATTGGCACCGCGACTACCTGCGCGATCTCTACCGGGACAACCGGCTGGTGGTGGCCGATTCGATGCAGGCCTGCGGGGTGCCGATCGACCTTCACCGCATCGCGACCCCTGCCTATATCCAGGCGGGGCGTGAGGATCACATCGCGCCGCCGGAAAGCGTCTGGAAGCTGACGCATTATCTGGCAGGCCCCTGGACGTTCGTTCTGGCAGGATCGGGGCACATCGCCGGGGTGGTCAATCCGCCCAGCTCGAACAAGTACCAGTATTGGGTCAACGATGCGCGATCCGACAGCCTCGACGCTTTCGTGGAGGGCGCGCAGGAACATCCCGGCAGCTGGTGGCCGCACTGGATCGCGTGGCTTCGCGATCTCGGCGCCGAAGAAATCGCCGCGCGGGGTAAGCGGCGTCCGGGTGGGCGCGGCGACAAGGTCATCGAGGATGCGCCGGGCCGGTACGTCACTCTGCGTTGAGGGGCACCGTCTCGGTGCAAAACTGGCACCATAACGGCTGTTTGTTTTTCGAAGCCGGGGCCGCGCGACATCCTCGCATGTCTCGGCTTCTCCGTTCCCGGCGAGCGCACTGCCCTTCGGGACGGCCGCAGGAAGGTTCGTTCACTTCGGACCTGATCGGGATTTCCGTAAGTTTTGCAGGTGCTAAGTCTTTTGCACTGCAAGTCCGCACCGGTCTCCCGGAGGGAACAGGCTGCAAGCCTGCTTCCGACGCAAAGTGCCTTGCAAATGCCATGCTGCACTGCAACATGAATTGATTGACTTCGCTTCTGCAAACCCCTATTGTGCATCGCAGCACAGAGATTTTCCGAATCGTGGTCGGGAGAGGGCGATCTGAAAGCGGGTGATTATCCGCCGCGCCAAGTTCTCTCTCGCGATCCGCCCCAGACCTAATTGCCAGCAGAAAAGCAGGAAGTGTCACATGGCCGGCCAGGAAGAGACGAAAGACGATGCGCGCGCTGAAAAGGCTTACGAGGCCGCAGCCGCTAAGACGTCCGCTGCACCGCTGAAGACCGATTTCGACGTCAAGTCGTCGACCGACGGCAAGGTGGGTGCGGGCAGGACGGGCGCTGGCAAGACGGGCGATGCGAAGGCTTCGTCCGCAAAATCGGCGTCCTCCGCTTCCGCTCCGCTGCCCGGGTTGCCCCAACCGATTTCCAAACCGCCGGTTTCGAAGGCCCCGATCTCCAAGCCCGTTGCGCCGGCGATTGCGCCGAAGCCGGCAATGAGCAAGGGACCCGTCAAGGCGAAAGCGCCCAAGGGTCCCGCTGTCGAGGCTTCCGCTGTCGAGGCACCGGTGCTCACGCCCGTTGCGCCGGCCGTGAAGACGCCGGCGGCAAAGGTCGCAGCGCCCAAGCCCGTTGCGCCGGCCCAGAAGAATTCGTTACCGCTGCCGCCGGCCCAGACCGGCACCTCCGCGGGTTCGAACGCTCCGGTTTCCCAGGTCGCGCCCGTCGCGGCCCGGCCGGACGACAAGGTTGCCCAGGACGTGGCCGCTCGCGTGGCGGCACCTTCCGCAGCATCAGGCAAGGCGGCAGAGATCGCCGAGCCCAAGACCAATATGTTTGCAGGACTGTTTAATCCCTTCATCCTTGAGGAAAAAACGATGGACATCAGCTCTAACTTCGCCGGATTCCAGGGTGCCATGACCGAGGCTCAGGCCAAGGCCAAGGCCGCTTTCGAGAAGAGCTCGGTTGCGTTCGGCGAAGCCCGCGATTTCGCCAAGGGCAATGTCGAAGCCGTTATCGAATCGGGCAAGATCTTCGCCGAAGGCCTTCAGGGCATGGGTTCGGAACTGGTGGCCGAAAGCCGCACCGCGTTCGAAACCTTCACCGGTGACATCAAGGAACTCGCCGCCGCCAAGTCGCCGACCGACTTCTTCAAGCTGCAGGGCGACATCCTGCGCAAGAACTTCGACAGCGCCGTCGCTTACGGTTCGAAGAACAGCGAAGCCGCTCTCAAGCTGTTCAGCGACACGGTTGCGCCGATCTCGGGCCGCGTCAGCGTTGCCGTCGAAAAGGCGCGCAACGTCGCGGCCTGAGCCGCGTCAGGGCTTTGACGGCTGTTTAGCAGATGGCCGGGTGGGGGTTCCCACCCGGCCGTTTTGTCGTCCCGCCGGGCGATCCCGACTTCAAAATCGGCCGGAGCATCTTGTTTCCGGGCCGCGCAATACGATATTCTGTCATCATGCTATCCCTTGCTGCCGATTCCAGATTGCCTCTCCCCCTGCCTGCGCACGGCCAGTGCGCCGACTGGATTCCCAACGCGCCCGCTCGCGCCGCGGACGACCAGGATTCCGATCGTGGCACGGATGGAGACGACCAGCTTGGCATAGCTACCAAAACCCGCGCCAAGCCTAAAAAGCCGAGCCAGTTCAAGGTTTTGATGCTGAATGACGACTATACTCCGATGGAGTTCGTGGTCATGGTGCTGAAGCGGTTCTTCCATATGGATCTTGAGCAGGCGACGCGCGTCATGCTGCATGTCCACCAAAAGGGTGTGGGTGTCTGCGGGATCTTCCCTTACGAGATCGCGGAAACCAAGGTGAACCAGGTCATGGACTTCGCCCGGCAGAACCAGCATCCGCTCCAGTGCACGCTCGAAAAGGCCTGAGCGAGCTCATCTCGATTTCAGCCTGGTGATCGCCGGATCCGTGCGGCTTGGCCGGCCCCGATTCCGATCTTCCGGTAACCCCTGCTGCCTTTCAGTCGCCGCGAGCCGCTGACCTGTCCGTCATCTCGCTGCGGTTCGGCGCGGCTGTATTCCGCTTTGTCGTTTTGCCGGGGATCGCTGCCGATCGCGATGCAACCGGGCAAGACAATTCGCTTTGCCCCTTGGCGCCAAGTCGTTAAGGGCTTGGGGTGCACGGTTTTATGACGACGCCCCGGTGAACCTTTCAGCGTGAAATTTCTCAGCGCCATCGATCGCTACATCTTTCGCCTCGTGCTGGTGCCGATGCTCAGCATCTTTCTGCTCGCGGCGTCCTTGCTCGTGCTCGACAAGATGCTGCGGCTGTTCGACTTCGTGGCGACCGAGGGCGGGCCGATCGGCGTCGTCTTCAAGATGCTGGCCAATCTCCTGCCCGAATATGCCAGCCTGGCGATTCCGCTCGGGCTGATGCTCGGCATTCTGCTGGCCTTCCGCAAACTGGCGACATCGAGCGAACTGGACGTCATGCGCGCGGTCGGTCTCAGCTATACGCGGCTGCTGCGGGTTCCCTATATCTTGGCGCTGCTGCTGGCGGCGCTGAATTTCGCCATCGTCGGTTATCTCCAGCCGCTCGCCCGCTACTACTACGAAGAGCTGAACTACGAACTGAAATCGGGGGCGCTCGGCGCTTCGATCAAGGTCGGTGAGTTCAACGCGCTCAAGGACCGTATCGCGCTGAGAGTGGACGAGAGCCGCGACAACGGCCGCCGCCTGATCGGCATTTTTGCGCGCGTTGCTAACGAAAAGGGCCAGGTGCTATCGATTTCGGCGCGGCAGGGGCAATTCCTTGCGCTCGAAGGCGCGCCCGACACCATCATCCTGCGCCTGGACCAAGGCCAGATCATCCAGGACATGCCGGGCAAGGAACCGCGGGTGCTGTCCTTCACCCGTCACGACCTGCCGATCGAGCTTCCGCAGATCGAGAAGTTCCGCAAGCGCGGCGGCTCGGACCGGGAATACCTGCTGCCGGAACTCGCCAAGCTTGGCTGGAACAAGAGCCTGCCCGAGGAAGAGCGGATCTCGAGCCAGGCCAACTTCAATTATCGCATGGTCGAAGTGATCATGATGCTGCTGCTGCCGCTGCTGGCCGTGGCGCTGGCGATTCCGCCCAAGCGCTCGACGTCGGCCCTGGGCCTGTTCGTCTCGATCGTCATGGTGGTCGCCTATCACAAGGTGAACCAATATGCGGCGGACGTCGCGTCCCTGGGCAAGATGAACCCGATCCTCGGCCTCTGGGGCCCGTTCTTCGTCTTCGCGGCATTGATCCTGTGGATGTACTGGCGCGTCGCCTACGTGCCGGGCGGCCAGGCGATAGGCTGGCTCGAGAAGGGCGCCGAAATCGTGGTCAAGCGATTCAAGTCGCTGCTGAAGCGCAGCCGTCGCGGACCCGTGCTGCCCGAACCTGCGGACGCCTCTTGAGATGCAGCTGGAATTCTTCCCTTCGCGCACGCTGACCTGGTATCTGGCGCGCCTTTTCGTCACCCGGATCCTGGCGGTTCTGTTCATGCTGGTGCTGGTGCTCCAGATGCTGGACCTGCTGGGTGAGAGCGGGGACATCCTTGCCTATCCCGGCAATGGACAGGAGCAATTGCTCTACTACGTGTCCTTGCGCGTGCCCCAGCTGGTGGCGCGGTTCCTTCCTTATTCGGTGCTGCTGGCGACGATCATAACGCTCGCCACGCTGAATCAGAACAGCGAGGTGATCTCGATGAAGGCGGCGGGCCTGTCGGCGCACCAGGTGCTGGCACCGCTGATCCTGACGGCGCTGGTCATCTCGCTAGGCAGTCTGGCTTTCAACGAACGCATCGTCACGCGCTCCACGGCGACCCTCAGTGCGTGGCAGGCCGCCAATTATGGGCCGGTCCCCAACGATCCCAGCGTGAAGGCGAACCTCTACCTGGCGGACGGCCGCGACCTGCTGATGGCCGCCAGCCTGGAAGGGCAGGGCGAGCGGATGGTCCTGCGCGGCGTCACCTATTACCGCCGCGACGGCAACGGCATCATCGTCGAGCAGCTTCGCGCCGATCGCGCCGCCTTCGCCAATCCGGGCTGGCGCTTCCAGAACGCGACGCGGTTCGATGTGGCGACGACGACCACGACGCGGCTGGCCTCCGCCACCGTCGCGCCGGGCATCACGCCGGAAAAGATCATGATCTCCAAGGTCGATGCCGATTCGGAGAACCTGTTCCAACTTTCCTCTTCGATCGAAGCGATGAAAGTGGCCGGGCGCCGAACCAGCGAACTGGAGGCGGCATGGTGGCACAAGCTGTCTGGTCCGTTTTCCTCGGTGCTGATGCCGCTGCTGGGAGCCGTGGCGGCCTTCGGCCTGGCGCGCTCGGGCCAATTGCTGATCCGCGCCGTGATCGGCATGGCGCTGGGCTTCGCGTACTTCGTGCTCGACAATGCGGCGCTGGCCATGGGCAACTTCGGCGGGTACCCGCCGCTCATCGCCGCCTGGGCGCCTTTCGTGCTCTTCACGCTGATCGGCGAGACGGTGCTGATCCGCACCGAAGAGTAGCCTGGAAAGAGCAGTGCCCGATAAAAAAAGCCCCGCGTCTTCCGCGGGGCTTTTCGTTTTCAACGGGTTCCCATCGTGCTTCTCGCAAGGCGTTCGAGCAGGGGCATCAACCCCGGATAGTTCGCCTTCGAATACGTCGAACCCGAGCCGAACTGCCCGGCAAGGCGGCGATGCGCCTCCGCCAGCGAGTGATAGGGCATCGACGGCAGCAGGTGATGCAGTGCGTGATAGCGCAGGCCGACCGGAGCCCAGAGTTCAGAGAACTTCGCCGGCGGCGGCACATTCACCGAATCGAGGTACTGCGCCGTCACCGTCATGGCGTCTCCGTCGTTCTCCCAGAGGTGGGCGACGAGCGTGCGGACCTGGTTGAGGAAGGCCGTGAGCGAAACCACGCAGAGCGCGATCAGCAGGGGCCGCCAGCCGTAGGCATAGCTTGCCGCCAGCACCCCCAGCGCCCAGACCGAACAGCCCAGCTCCTGCCAGAAGACCATGCGCGCGAACGGGCCTTCCGCAGCGCGGCGGCTGAACTGCGGATTGATCGCCAGCGCCGAAGCCCGACCCCAGACGAGCCGGCGCAACGGCGGAATCACGGCGCCCAGCGGCACCAGCACGGCCGAGCGGATCAGCAGCGACACCGGCAGCAGAATGGCGGTGAGCGCGAAGACCGGCAGGCTCCAGGGCTTCATCAGCGCCAGCGGCAGGTATTCGGGATCTTCCACCGTGCCGTAGCGCGTGCGGGTATGGTGGATCGTATGGACGCCCTCGTACATCAGCGAGGGGATCAGCATCGGAATGCCGACCAGGAGGTTCCACGTGAAGCGGAAGCCCGGCAGGGCATCGCGATGGATGTGGGTCAGTTCGTGGATGAACAGCAGCGCACGGTAAAGCGCGAGGGCCGAGACGAGACCGAGAGCCACCGCCGCCCAGGTGTTGTCCACCAGGATCGTGCCTGCCAGCGCGGCATAGCCGACGGCGGCCGAACCCAGCATGTCCGGCCAGTAGATCTCGGGCCGGGCGCGCGAAATGTCGCGCGTCAGTTCGACGGCGGCGCGCATCATCGCCTTGTCGTCAGGGATTTCCGAGGAGCGCGGGCGCACCGCCTCGCGCGGAAGCGGCGCTTCACGCGCGGGCGTCAGATCGATGGCATCCTGGGCAATCATACTTTCGAGTCCAAAGTCCGAATTCAAAGTCTTCGGGCATAAACGGCCCGGAGAGTGTTTGCAGGCGGTCCTGCATCGCAGTCCCGCTTGACAAGGTGCCGGGACCGACCGCAGGTCGCGATCCCAGCAATCCCCATAAAGCGGAACAAAGGCAGGATCGTGGCCAAAGCCGAACTAGTCATCACACCCGTGTCCAGCAAGGCCGACAGGAACGCCTTCGTCGATTACGCTTATCGGCACTATGCGTCAGGTCAAAATGGCGCGGCTGATGCAAACTGGGTGCCGAATCTGCGCTCGGAGGAAATCTCCAAGTTCACGCCGGGCAAGAACCCGTTCTGGGACCATGCCCATGGGCAACTGTTCCTTGCCAAACGCGGGGATCAGGTCGTCGGGCGCATATCGGCACATATCGATGAACTGGCGCTGAAACAGCCGCCCGAGCAGGGCATGGGGCCGGGCACGGGCAACTGGGGCGCCATCGAGGCAGACGACGAGGACGCCGCCACGGCCCTGATCGCCGCCGCCGAGAACTGGCTGCGCGAAGAAGGCATGACCCGCGTGCTGGCGCCGATGAACTTGTCCGTCTGGGAGGAGCCGGGCCTGCAGGTTCTCGGCTTCGATCACGCGCCGATGGTGATGATGGCGCACCATGATCCGGCTTACCGGCCCTGGATCGAAGGCGCCGGCTACGAGCGCGTGAAGACGCTCTACACCTATGACCTGGACGTGACGAAGCAGTTCCCGCCGTTGATCCAGCGCATCGTCTCCTCGGGCGAGAAGAATGCGAAGATCCGCATCCGCGAAGTCGATCCCAAGCGCTTCGACGAGGAAGCGGCGCTGATCTGCGAGATCCTCAACGATGCCTGGTCGGATAACTGGGGCTTCGTTCCCTTCACCGAGAAGGAGATCGAATATACCGGCAAGGCCTTGAAGCCGCTGGTCCATCCCAGCCTCATCCGCATCGCCGAGTACGAAGGCGAGGCGGTGGCCTTCATGATGACCTGGCCTGATCTCAACCAGGCGCAGAAGCGGCTGAACGGTCCCAAGGGCAAGCCTTCGATCCTGGGCCTGCTCAAGCTGCTGCTCTGGCTGCGCAAGCCCCACCCGGCGGACATGCGCGTACCGCTGATGGGCGTGCGCAAGAAGCTGCAATCTTCCCGACTCGCCAGCCAACTTGCTTTCATGATGATCGAATATATCCGCCGATCGGCTGTCGAGCGGTTCGGGGCCAAGCGCGCCGAGATCGGTTGGGTGCTGGACGACAACCAGGGCATGGTCGCCATTGCCGGCGCGATCGACAGCAAGATCAACCGCGAATACGCGATCTACGAAAAGGCGCTCTAAGCGAATTGCCGTTTCAGCCTGCGATGCCGGTGGGCCCGGCGTCGCAGGCTTCTACTCGGTCGTCGCCGCCTCGACATCGGCAGCGGCTGCGGCCGCATCCGCGGCGGTGTCGTCCACCGTCGCGGCCTCGCTCGCGGTGCCGCGCGCCGAACGACCCGACGGCGCCGTAGCCGCTGCGGGCTCGGCGAGCGGGGACTGCGAGCGCGCCGTGTCGTAGGGCAGCATGTCGTCCCCCACCGAGCGCGGCAGGATCTTCGCGCCGGCTGCCGCCTTCTGGCTGGGGCTCTCTTCCTGCTTGCAGGCGCCCAGCGCCGGCAAGGTCGAGGCCACGACGAGCAGCGCCAGCTTCGCGGTATTCCGGGGCGAGGTCATGCGGGCTTCTCCGTGGGGCAGGGGCGGTCGAGTGCCGCCAGGAACGCAGGTGCGCGGGCTATCAGCGCCTCGTCCCAGGTGGCGAAATCGACTTCGCGGCCGAGGCGCGACAGGCTGGTGACGCCGAATTCGTCGATCCCGCAAGGCACGATGCCGGTGAAATGAGAAAGGTCCGGGCGAATGTTCACCGCAAAGCCGTGCATCGTCACCCATTTGCGGATGCGCACGCCGATCGCGCCGATCTTGGCCTCGCGCCCGTCCACATCCTGCGTCCAGATGCCGATGCGGCCTTCGCTGCGGAAGCTCTCCACGCCGAAGTCGGTCAGGGTGTCGATCACCCAGCCTTCCAGGCCGTGGACGAAGCCGCGCGCGTCGCGGGCACGCTTGCGCAAGTCCAGCAGGACATAGGCAACGCGCTGGCCGGGGCCGTGATAGGTGTAGCGCCCGCCGCGCCCGGCCTCGACCACTTCGAATCGGGGATCGAGCAGTTCGGTGAGGTCGGCGCTGGTGCCGGCGGTGTAGACGGGCGGATGTTCGAGCAGCCAGATCAGTTCGCGCGCCTCTCCGGCGGCGATCTGCGCGTTGCGCGAGGTCATTTCCTCGAGCGCGGCGCGGTAGGGTACCGGCTCGGCGCTCACGCGCAGTTCGATGTCGCCCGGAAGCGAGGTGGTGAGCGTGGCCGGAAGCGTGGACGGAACAGTCATGCCGCGTTGCGTGGCGTCATTCCCTGCGGTTATCAAGTGACTTTGAAGGGCCGGCGCTTATCGGGCGGCATCAGGAGCAGTTATGACGTTCGACAGCAACAGGGCCTGGACCCAGGCATCCCAAGCGGTTTCCGCCAACCGGGAGGTTGTCCTGGCGCTGGCGGGGGTGTTCTTCCTGCTGCCCCAGCTGGTTTTCGCCATCTTCTTCCCCCAGCCGGAGATGGGAACGGGGATGAGCGAGCAGCAGGTCTTTGCCATGGTCAAGACCTATTACACCTCGATTCTGCCGATCATGATCCCGATCGCGCTGCTTCAGGCGCTCGGCACGCTGTCGCTGCTCTGCCTGCTGGATACGGAGCGGCGGCCGACGGTGAGCGAAGCGATTCGCGCGGGCGTGAAAGGGCTGGTGCCCTATCTTGTCGCCCAGATCCTCATCGGCATGGGGCTTGGGCTCGTCGTCCTGGTCATCGCCGGCGTGCTGGGGGCAGCGGGCGGCGGCGTGGGCGCGGCGGTCGGCATGGCGATAGGGCTGGTCCTGGCGGTGGCCGTCTTCGTGCGCCTTTCCGTAACCGCACCGGTCGTCGCCGTGGAGAAGACGCTCAATCCGATCCTGGCGCTAGGCCGCTCCTGGACGCTGACCAAAGGCAGCACGGCCCGTCTGCTGGGGTTCTATGCCCTGCTCATGCTGGCGATGATCGTGCTGATGATCTTCGGCAATATCCTCACGCTGCCTGTCGCCCTGCTGGCGCCCGCGGAAGTCGTCCGGATCGTGGCTGCGGTGGTCGAGTCGGTCATGGCGACGATCATGGCGCTCTACTTCGTCGCGGTCATCGCCCAGGTCCATCGCCAGCTGGCCGGTCCTGCAGAGGAGCGGGTGACGCAGACCTTCGAGTGAGCGGCAATGAAAAAGGCCGGCGTCAGGGACGCCGGCCTTTTTTCGTTCGTCGATGGATGCCAAACGCGCGGGAAAGCGCGTCTCAGTCCTCGTCCTTCCAGCCCCAGAACAGGAAGCAGGGGGGGACGTTGATGGCTTCCATGCCGCTGTCGATCCGCTTGAAGTGACGCGCCATGAACTCGCGCGCCTTTGGCGTGAACTGGTAGACCAGGAAGGCGCCGCCCTTGCGGATTACGCGGTAGGTGGCGGACGCGATCGCCGGACCGACGCCGTCGGGCAGGGTCGAGAACGGCAGGCCCGACAGCACGTAGTCCGCCTTTTCATGGCCATGGGCGCGCACGATATCCTCGACATCGGCGGCCGATCCGAGCACCGCGGTGAAGCGGCTGTCGGTGATGGTGCGGCGCAGATAGTCGATGAACAGCGGGTTGGTGTCGATCACGATCAGGTGACCGTCGCGTCCCAGCCGGTCGAGCACCGGGCGGCAGAACGTGCCGACGCCGGGGCCGTATTCTACGAAAAGCTTGCAATTGGCCCAGTCCACCGGGCCAAGCATGCGATTGATCACGAAGCGCGACGACGGAACGATCGAACCGACCATCACGGGATTGCGCAGGAAGCCTTCGATGAACACGCCCCAAGGTCCAAGGCTGTGTTTGATCTTCCGCTTGAGCCGCTGTGGCAGCGCCTCTCGGGCAAGCTCGGTACTGGTCATGCTGGAGGAAGCTCTCGCTTTTGTTGTCGTCCGGCGAAGGGCGATTCGGTGACAGATCGGGGCCGACAATGCAAGCAAGCGTCGGCCGATGTTACGCGGGGATTACAGAATCTCGTGGACCTTTTCCTGCGGACGACACAGCCGGGCGCCCTTTTCGGTTTCCACGAGAGGGCGTTCGATCAGCGCCGGTTCGGCGGCCATGGCGGCCAGTACCGTCGCATCGTCGGCTTCAGGCAGCCCGCGCTCGGTCGCATCGGTGCCGCGCAGGCGCAGACCCTGTTGCGGCGTGATGCCGGCGTCGCGGTAGAGCTGGCCCAGCTTTTCGGCCGAAGGCGGGGTCTTGAGATACTCGATCACCGCGAGTTCGATGCCGGGGATTTCTTCGAGAACCGCCAGCGTCTTGCGCGAAGTGCCGCATTTCGGGTTGTGCCAGATGGTCGCCTTCACGGGCGTTGCTCCTGTCGTTCGGATGTTGTCTTGTTCAGAGGCGGCGCTTTTTCCGGGAGCGTGAGGGCCGGCACCTTGCGCGCGGCGTCGCTTGGGGCAATTCCCGGCGCGGGAGCGGCGCTGATGATTTCCTCTCGCCGCATGACCCGGCCCGCGCGTTGTACCGCGGCGATCAGGCGCGGATAGACTCCGCAGCGGCAGAGATTGGTAAGCGCCTCGCGAATCTCTGCCTCGCTCGGATTGGCATTGCGGGCGAGCAGGGCGGCGCCGCCGATGACGATGCCGGGCGTGCAGAACCCGCACTGGATCGCCTGCTCGGCCACCATCGCCTGCTGCATCGGATGCGAGCGGTCGGCGGATAGTCCCTCGATCGTGGTGACGAACCGGCCCTCGCATTCACCCAGCGTGACGAGACAGGCGCGCAGCGCGGCGCCGTCCACCAGCACCGTGCAGGCGCCGCAGTCTCCCACGCCGCAACCGTACTTGGTCCCGGTGAGGTTCGCCCCGTCACGCAGGCCCCAGAGCAGGGGCGTCTGCGGGTCCATGGCGATTTCGACCGGGTGATCGTTGACGGTCAGGCGCGGCATCGCGCTTCCTTATGCCTGCGGAAGGGCTTGCGCCAGTGCGCGCGCTGCGACGGGACGGTGCTCATGCACGGCCTGTCGTGGATCAGCGCAGCGCGACGCGCAGGCCGGCCCAGAACGTGCGCGGCGTGCCGAGGTCGATCGAACCGTTCTGGTTGCGGGTGACGATGGTTTCGTCGGTCAGGTTTTCCGCGCGCAGCACCAGCGAGAGCGGCCCGGCGACGGGGACTTGCACATAGCCGTCAAGCGTCGTCGCGGCGGGGAGCACGTAAGTCTCGAGATCGTCCTCGTACTGGGCACCGACGTGGCGCAGCGTCGCGGCGAAGCGCCAGCCTTCGGCCGGCAGCCAGGCAAGCGTGGCGCTGGCGGCGAACTTCGGCGTCTGCGAGGGGCGCCGGGCGTCGAGATCGGGACCGTCCGCCCGTACCTTGGCGTCGGTCCAGGCCAGCGAGCCGTCGAACCGCACCGTGCCGAGATCCAGCGCGGCGGCAGCTTCCACACCGCGCGCGTGCACGGCGTTGACGTTCTGCCGCTCGCGCGTCGTGCCGCTGAGGGTCACGTTGGCCACCGCATCCTTCACCTTGTTGTCGAAGGCGGTGAGCGACAGCGTCAGCGCTTCCAGCGGATGGACATCGATCCCCGCCTCGTAGCCGCGCAGGCGTTCAGGCTTCAGGTTGGGATTGGCCTCGGTCGTCACCGGGAAGACCACGAAGGGGCGGTAGAGTTCGTTGAGCGTGGGCAGGCGCATGCCAGTATAGGCGGCGGCACGCAGGCTTACGGCCTTGCTTGCATGCCAGACCAGCCCGGCCCGCCCGTTGCCCATCCAGCCGGAGCGATTCGCATAGGCATCGTCCTGCGTCACCACGCCCGCAGGGCTGACGGCGCGATAGAAGCCGTTGCGGATCGTCCAGCGATCGGCACGGCCACCGGCAGTGAGCACGAGATCGCCCAGCGTCCAGTCGTCCTCGACATAGAAGCCGAGGTCGGACTGGTTGCCGCCCGCGCGGCGTGCCGCCGTGAAGGCGCCGGCCGCATTGTAGGGCAGTTCGAGCAGGCGGCCGTCGCTCAGGCGAAGATCGGTGCCGATTCGCAGCACATGATCCTCGCCCACCGGAGGTCGCAGTTCGGCCTTGCCGCCGATCGCGGTGGTAGGCGTGCGATGCTGGTCGAGCGTCTTCGCGAAGGTGCTCGAACTGATCACGATGTTTGAGAAGTCCTGCGCCTGCACATAGCCCAGCACATCGAACTGCCAGTCACCCCGTCCGACCACCCGCAGCGAGGCCTGCTGGCCCTCCGAGGTCGAATCGGCGCCCTTGAAGCGCAAGGTGCGCTCGTCGCCATAGGCGAGGACCGAGGCTTGCAGTTCCACGCTCTCGCTCAGGGGCGCGACGGCGCGCAGCGAGGCCGACCAGCTGTCGTAGGCGGCGCGGGCGGAGGCGGGGGCGCGCTGATCCTTGGGCGTCGTCCAGAAGCCTTCGCCCCGGTCCCACTGTACGCTGGCGACGAGGAAGCCCGCCCCCAGCTTCGGCGCGATCGTGGCCGAGGCCTGGGTCTCGCTCCGGTCGTTGATGAGGGCGCTGCCTTGCAGGATGCCGATCTGGTCCGGCCCGGCGCTCGTCATCTCGATAGTGCCCGCCACCGCGCCCGAGCCGAAAGCGCCCGAGCCGCCGCCACGCGTGACCCGGATCGACGACAGCCGCTCCGGTGCGATGGCGCTATAGGGGATATAGCCGAAGAATGGGTTCGCCACCGGCACGCCGTCCAGCAGCACCAGCGTCCGGCTCGAGGCATTGCCGCCGAGCGCGCGCAGGGTCGCCCCTTGCGAGGAGGGATTGGCGGAGCGGCTGTCGGAGCGGCGGAACTGCGAGAAGCCCGCCACCGAATTCAGCACGTCCTCGATCCGGCCCGAAGCGCTGGCGATCACGGCATCGCGCTCGATGGTCTGAACATCGTAGGCCGGGGTTGCGGGTCCGGATTCGAGACCGTGGCCGGTGACGATGATCGGCCTGCCCGGTTCGGCGCTCTCGTCGGCGAGGGCGGGAGTGGCGAACAGGAGGGCGGCGCCGGTCAGCAGAGCGGCGCGGTATGGCAGGCGAATTCCGGCAGGTATGGACATGTCAGATGGCGTCGATCGTCAGGACGACAGGCTCCAGCCCTTCGATGCGGCCTTCGAGCCGGTCGCCGGGAGCGACCGGGCCGACGCCTGCCGGGGTGCCGGTATAGATGAGGTCGCCGGGGGCGAGGTGGTAGAGCCGCGAGAGATCGGCGATCAGTTCGGGCAGGCTCCAGATCATCTCGGAAAGCAGGGCATCCTGCTTCGTCTCGCCATTCTTCGCCAGAGTGATGCGCTGCTCGGCCGATGGATCGAAGGCATTCTGGCCGAAAGCCTCGGCGCGGGTGATCGGCCCGATCACGGCACCGTTCTCGAAGTCCTTGCCGGTGTCCCAGGGGTAGCCCTTGGCCTTGGCGGCGTTCTGGAGGTCGCGCCGGGTCATGTCGAAGCCGCAGGCATAGCCGTAGACGAGGCTCATGGCGTCTTCAGCGGCGACCTCGAAGCCTGCAGCACCGAGTGCTACGACGAGCTCCATCTCGTAGTGGCAGTCCTGCGTGCCCGGCGGATAGGCGATCGTCTCGCCCGAGTGGCAGAGCGCGGCCGGGGCCTTGGTGAACCAGATCGGCGCCTCGCGGTCCACGGCGTTGCCCAGTTCGCGGGCATGGGCGGCATAGTTGCGGCCGACGCAGAATATCCGGCGCACGGGATAGCGGCCGTGCTCGCCCAGCACGGCGACGCAGGGCACTTCGGGCAGTTCGAACAGCAGGCTCACTCGCGATTTCCCTTCCTTGCTTGCGGGGAGCCATAAAGCGCTATCCGGGCCGGGAATAGTGCAAGCCGCTTGCCGTCCCCTGCGAAGGCCCTACATTTGCGGTGTGACCGAAAAACATTATCTTGCCGGGCGACTGCTGCTGGCGATGCCGGGGATGTTCGATCCGCGCTTCGACCACAGCGTGAGCGTATTGTGCGTGCATGACGAGAACGGCGCTTTGGGAATCGGCGTCGGCCGGGTGCGCGAAGGGGTGCGCTTCCACGAGATCCTGGAAGAACTGGGCATCGATCCCGGAGTCGCGCCGGACTGCGAAGTTCACGAGGGCGGCCCGGTGGAGCCCGGTCGCGGCTTCATCCTCCATTCCACGGACTGGGGCGGCAGCGACACGATCGAAGTCCATCCGCTTTGCGCGCTTTCCGCATCGATGGACGTCCTGCGGGCGATCGCGGAAGGCAAGGGCCCCCGGCGCTGGCTCATGTCGCTGGGTTATGCGGGCTGGGCACCGGGGCAGCTTGAGGGGGAAATGCGCCAGCACGGGTGGTACGCGGCCGATCCCCATCCGGAGATCCTGTTCGATACGGCGGTCGAGAATCGCTGGGCCGCCACCTGGCGCGCGGAAGGGATCGATCCGGCCCTGCTGTCCAGCCAGACGGGAAGCGCCTGAATCAACCCAGAGCAAGATTCGTCGATACGTTCTCCCGGACCTGATCCCCGCGACCGACTGCACTGTCGGCGGGGCGCTTTTCTGGAACGTTGCGCCTGAAGTATCGCCAGCGGTCCCGGATCAGGTCCGGGACGACGGCGGCTCGGCACCTTCCAACTTCGACAGATCATCCGGCCGATCGATATCGACGTGGATCGCCGGATCTACGCTCTCGACGAAAACCACGTCGTTCCGTCCGCGCAGCAGACGGCCCGCGCCCTGATCGCCGGTGAGCGCCAGGATCTCCGGGAACAGGCGCGGGGAGAGCAGCACCGGATGGCCCGGCAACCCGCCATGGCGCGGGAGGGCGGCGCTGCCGCTACCGATGGCTTTCGCAAGGCGGGCTGCCTCTCCATGCGGCACCCGGGGCATATCCCCCAGGAACACGAAGACTCCGGTCGCCTCGTTCAATGCGGAAATGCCCGCTTCCAGCGATTCCGAAAGCGCGCCGCTTGCGATCCGCACCGCCTCTACCGGCGGATCGCCCTCCCAGGTTCCGCAATCCAGGCATGGCCCGGCCACCACGAGTACGCGCGAAACCGGCGCGGCTCTGGCGGCGCGGATGGCGTGAAACACCAGCGGCTCGCCATCGAGCATGGCCGAGAGTTTGTCGCTGCCGAAGCGCCGCGATGCTCCGGCGGCGAGGACGAGGGAGGCCAGGCGGGTGCCCTGCGTCATGCCCGTTCGCGCGCGGGGTTCAGCGCCTGCATGATTTCCGCGAGGATCCCGGTGGCGACTTCCCAGGGCGACTTGCCGAGCCCGGCGACGCCGGGCGAGAGGTTGAGCCGGGCAAGGTCTTCCGGAGTGGCTCCGGCGGCTTTGAGAGCGTCCAGCCGCGCCGGTGCCCGCGATTTTGCGCCGATCATGCCGACATAGCCCGCCCCGCCCCGCAGCGCGGCAAGGCAACCGCCAAGGTCATGGTGATCTTCATGGGTGGCGCCGAGATAGGCGGTCCAGCGATCCATGCCGAGTTCCGCCAGGGCCGTGGCCGGATCGCTGCGCACGTAGCGCGAGACCGGAAAAGGTGGGGGTTCGAAGGGGCCGTCCGGGCGCAGGAGAATGGTTTCGAACTGTGACAAGGCGCCGAGCCGGGCGGCGGCCAGCGCTCCCGGATCGCCGCCGGAAACGATCAGGCGGCGGACGGGGTCATGTCGGCGGGCGAGGGAGAACGGCTCTTCGTACACGTCGAGCAACGGCCCGTCGTCTTGGGTCACGCGCCGGTTCGTGCCGTCGCTGTGCCAGCGGCAGGACCGGCGCGCTTCGGCATGGCCGAGCAGTTCGCGAGCAGCGGCATCGTCCGGAGCCACGCGTTCGACCAGGACATGGAGCGCGCCGCCGCAGCGCAGGCGAATGTCGATCCACGGGCTGCCGGTGCCGTAATGGAGGCGGCGCGGCACGCCGTCGCTCAGAACGTGCAGGGCATGGCTGGCGACATCGCCTTCGATACAGTCGCCCGAGAAGTAGCCGCTGGCCGCGATCTCGCCGCCGCCGTCCTGCGGGTCCACGAACAGCATCTGGGCGCCGGGACCGCGCGGCGCGCTGCCTTCCACCTTGTAAAGCGTGGCGAGCGCGGCGGGGCGGCCCTGCCGCATCGCGTCTGCGAGTGGCGCGCGAACGTCGTCGATCCAGCCGAACATCGGCCAGGCTGCGCCTGCCAGTTCACCGCTCATGCCGTCATTCCGTGGACTACAGCGTCTTTCGCCTGCCCATGGCGGCGCAGAGCGCAAGCGCTGTTGATGGCGCAGGGGGCCGGCAGCCGCTCTGCGATCTCCTCCAAGACCGGACGGCTCGGCAAGGCTCCCTGAGGGGATTGGTGCAGGAAGAAGCGCGCGGGAACGCTATCCACCCGCTGCCAAGCATCGTTCCTGAATTCCGCACGGTGTCCGTCCATCCGAGGACCCGTAACACCGCCTCGCCCCGGTGTCTAACCGGCGCAAGCCGACTCCGGCATGGCGGATTCCGGCATAAGGCGATGAGCGGATTCAGTATTCGCCGATACGGTCGGCAAACAGCAGACGACCGCCGGAGAGGTGCCAGAGCGCTTCGTTGAAGTCGGCATTGCTCATCGCAAAGCAGCCTTCGCTGCGACCGAGCTTGCCCCACTTCTGGATCATAGCAGCATCGACATACCAGGCCGGGTGCATGACGATGGCGCGTTCGAGCGCCATCGAATTGTCGTTGTCGAGACCCTTGAGACGGATCGAGGTGCCGTATTTGCCCGAGTACCACTCGCAGGTCAGGAAAGCGCCGCGCGAGGTGGCTTCCGATCCGGGGAGATTGGAGAAGCTCTGCAGCCAGCCGCTATGCGCCGGGTCCGAGCCGCGCCCGTGCGCCAGCAGGAACGAGCGCACCGTACCAGCCTCGATATTCGCGAAATGAAAGCGGGGTTTCCAGGAAGGCTGCGCGAAATCGGCAATGCCCACCAGGTCTCTGCGCCAGATCTGCGTGCCGACGCGCTGCACCTGCCGCGAGGCGACATCGAGAATGCGGCGCTGATAAGGAGTGAGGGCGCTCGGCACCGCATCAAGCGTGCCCATTCCCGCGCCGAGAGAAGGCAGTCCGGCAGGACCGATCTGTCCCGTCGCCGTTCCCACCGTATTTTCCGCTGCCAGCACACGCGATGGCAATGCCAGGCTTGCGCCTGCCGCCAGTCCGCCCATGAGGACAGCGCGTCGACCCAACGTCTGTTCCATACCGGTAAGTTAACCTAAACGCCCGGAACTTTCCAGTGCTATCAAGCCGAGGTTCCTTCCCGCGGGGCAAGCCGCCGCAGAGGTTAACCCGTTCGTCGCGGCAAAGACCCGCTTTCGATTCGCTTGCTTGGCACGGCGGACGCAGGTGGCGCCCGCCGTGCCAAGGGAAACCTCAGGCCGCCGCTTCCTCGGGCTTGCGGGCGTGCTGGCGGAACCACTCCTCCAGCACCGGGGCGATACGGGTGCGCCACTTGCTGCCGTTGAAGATGCCGTAGTGACCGACGTTCTCCGCCAGCAGATACTTCTTGCTGCTGTCCGGCAGATGCGTGGCAAGCTTGAGCGCCGCCTTGGTCTGGCCGATGCCGGAGATGTCGTCACGCTCGCCCTCGACGGCCAGCAGCGCGGTGTCGCGGATCGCGGAAGGATCGATGCGTTCGCCGCGATGGACGAATTCGCCCTTCGGCAGCGAGTGCTTCTGGAAGACATGCTCGATGGTCTGGAGATAATAGTCGGCGGTCATGTCGCAGACGGCGCGGTACTCGTCGTAGAAGGCCTTGGTCGCCGCCGCGCCTTCGCCGTCTCCGGCGACCAGATGTTTGAACATGCCGTAGTGGCTCATCATGTGGTTGCCGAGGTTCATCGCCATGAAGCCCGCGAGCTGGAGGAAGCCCGGATAGACCCTGCGGCCGGCACCGGGATAGCTGATCGGAACGGTGGCGATCACGTTGTTCTCGAACCACGAGAGCGGCTGCTGCATGGCGACGTCATTGACGCTGGTGGGCGCCTCGCGCGTGTCGACCGGGCCGCCCATCATCGTCAGCGTGGCCGGGCGGCAGGGGTGCTGCTGCTTGCCCATGATCGCGGCAGTGGCGAAAGCCGGGACCGAGGGCTGGCAAACCGCCAGCATGTGGGTGCCCGGACCGATGTGCTCCAGGAAGCCGATCAGGTAGTCGATGTAATCGTCGAGGTCGAAACGGCCGGCATCCGAAGGGACCAGCTTCGCGTCCGCCCAGTCGGTGATGTAGACTTCGCAGCTTTCCGCCATGCGGGCGACGGTGCCGCGCAGCAGAGTGGCGAAGTGGCCGCTCATAGGCGCGACGATCAACAGCTTGGGCGCATCCTTCGGCAGTCCGGGATGGGTAAAGCGAATCAGGTCGCCAAAGGGGCGGCGCAGCACGATCGATTCTGTCACCGCATGGATCTGGCCGCCGACGGTGACGCTTTCGATGCCGAAGACGGGCTTTCCGCGCGGGGCGGCGGCGTGGGCGAAGACGTCCAGCGCCGAGGCCATGACCGGTCCGAAACCGAGGTAACCCATGGGCAGGGCAGGATTGTTGAGAAGTTCGGAGCTCACCGAGGCCCAGGCGGCCGCGCCGCTCAACATGGTGCGCTGCAATTCGTAGGCATTGTAAAGCAAGATGCGTCTCCCGAACGGCAAGGCATCCCGCCGTCCTGCAAGTTATAAAGGCCATGTGGGACCGAATCGTTGCATGCGCAATGCGGCAAATCCGGGTGAAGAGGTGAAACCTTTCGGAACGGCAGAGGCACGGCGAAGGGCGGTCCTGATCGTAACGACGCCTTTCATACATCTTTTCCTGAGGCCGGTGACAGGATAAGGCCGCGCCCATGGATGCCAACGCAGGGTCGGCCGCGCTGCCCGTGAACCAGAACGCCACCCCCGATGGTGGAACAGAGACCCGCACGCCCCAGCGCAGGAGCCTCGGGGCGCTGCGCATGGTCTGGCGCGAGCTGTTCAAGTATCCCGGGCGCATGGCCGTGGCAGGCCTGGCCCTGCTGACGACGGCTACCTCGACGCTCGCGATACCCTACGGGTTCCGCCAGATCGTCGACCAGGGGTTCGCCGAAGGGGCGGATCCTTCGGCAATCCGCTGGTGGTTCGTGATGCTGCTGGGCGTCGTCACGGTGCTGTCCGTGGCGACGGCGATCCGCTTCTACAGCGTGTCCTGGCTCGGCGAACGGGTGGTGGCCGACGTGCGGCTCCGGGTGCAGCGCCACCTCCTGACCCTGTCCCCCAGCTTCTTCGAGGAAAACAGCCCCAAGGAAATCGCCTCGCGCATGACGGCGGACACGGCGGTGATCGAGACGGTGGTGGGCACGACCGTCTCGGTCGCGCTGCGCAATGCGATCATGGCGATAGGCGGCGTGGCCTACCTTTTCGTACTGGCACCGCATCTGACGCTGGGGCTGGTCGTGGCGATTCCCGTGGTGATCCTGCCGATCGCCGCGTTCGGCCGCCGCTTGCGCGTCGTCGCCCGTCAGAGCCAGGACCGCGTCGCCGACATCGGCGCGACCACGAGCGAAGTCTTCGGCGCCTTGCGGGTGGTGCAGGCCTTCAACCAGGAAGGCCGCGAGCTTGAGCGCTTTTCGGGCGCCGTGGAGCGGACGTTCGAAACCGGCAAGCGCCGCATTGCCCTGCGCGCAGTGATGACTGCGGTGATCATGTTCCTGATCTTCGGCTCGATCACCGTCATCATGTGGCGCGGTGCGATCGGCGTGGCGGAAGGGACGATCACCGGCGGCACGATCGCGGCTTTCGTAGTGACGGCCGGCATCGTCGCAGGCGCCTTCGGATCGCTGACCGAAGTCTACGGAGACCTCGTGCGGGGGGCCGGCGCGGCAAGCCGCCTGGCCGAGCTGCTGAGCGAGCACCCGACGATTTCGGCTCCGGCCCGCCCGCTCGCCCTGCCGTCGCCCGGACGGGGCAAGCTGGCGTTCGAGCGCGTGACCTTCCGCTATCCCTCGCGCCCGGAACTGGCCGCGCTCCATGATTTCAGCCTTTCGATCGAGCCCGGCGAGACGGTGGCCATCGTCGGGCCGTCGGGTGCAGGCAAGTCCACGCTGTTCCAGCTGGCCGAGCGTTTCTACGATCCGCAGAGCGGCGTCATCAAGATCGACGGCGTGCCGCTGACTTCCGCCGATCCTTCCGAGATCCGTCGCCGCATCGCGCTGGTGCCGCAGGAAGGCGTGCTGTTCGCCGCTTCCGCGCGCGACAACTTGCGCTACGGCAACTGGCAGGCCGATGACGAGGCGATCTGGCACGCCGCCCGCGCCGCCAATGCCGAACGTTTCCTACGCGAACTGCCGCAGGGCCTCGACACCTTTCTGGGCGAGGACGGCGCGCGTCTTTCCGGCGGCCAGCGCCAGCGTCTCGCCATCGCCCGCGCTCTCCTGCGCGATGCGCCGATCCTGCTGCTGGACGAGGCGACGAGCGCGCTCGATGCCGAAAGCGAACGGCTGGTGCAGGACGCGCTGGAACACCTGATGGCGAACCGCACGACCCTGGTGATCGCGCATCGCCTTGCCACCGTGCGCAAGGCGGACCGGATCGTGGTCATGGACGGCGGCCGCATCGTCGAGCAGGGCACACACGAAAGCCTGAGCCAGGCAGGCGGGCTCTATGCGCGCCTGGCATCGCTCCAGTTCGACAGCGATGCTGTGGCCGCCTTCTCCCGTTCGACAAACGGCTGACGCGCGCCGACCAACTGCATTTCAGGACTGGCGTTGCCGAATATGGCAATTATGTTGCGCCATTATCGGCGGGCCGTTCCGGTTCGTCGCCAGACCGTTCGTGTCATGCAATTCAGAAAGGTGGGACCATGACCCGCATTCTCGGCCGGGTGCTCGCTTCGACGGCGCTCGCTACCGCACTCAGCTTTTCCGCGCTTCCGGCGACCGCCCAGACGGCGGCGTCTTCGGATCCGATGCAGGTCGATCCGGCCAAGATGGACTGGGGCAAGTCCGGGATCCAGACCCAGTGGCAGGACAAGACCGCCAAGCCCGGTGCGGACTTCGACAAGTTCGTGAACGGCAAATGGGAAGCCGCCGTCGTCCTTCCTGCGGACCGCACCAACTGGGGCTCGTTCACGGCGCTGCGCGATCTTTCCGAACAGCGCGTCCACGCGATCATGGACCAGCTGATCGCGTCGAAGCCCGCCGCCGGAACCGACGCCGCCCGCGTCGAAGCGGCCTATGCCGCCTTCATGGACGTGGACGCCATCAACAAGGCCGGCCTCGCGCCCGCGCAGCCCCATCTGGCGCGCATCTTCGCGGCCAGGACACCCGATGACCTGATGAAGATCTTTGCGGCGCCCGGCTTCGCCTCGCCGCTCGGCGCTTATGTCGGCCCGGACGAAAAGCAGAGCGACGTTAACGCCTTCCAGGTGGGGATCGGCAGCCTCGGCCTGCCCGACCGCAACTACTACCTGAAGAACGACCAGCGCTCGCAGGACATTCGCGCCAAGTACACCGAATACCTGACGTTCGTTCTGGGCAAGGCGGGCTATGCCGATGCGGCCACCGCCGCCAAATCCGTGCTCTCGCTGGAAACGCGCATCGCCCAGGCCGACTGGGACCGCGCGGCGAGCCGCGATCCCGACCTCACCTACAACAAGCTGACGCTGGCGGAGTTCGAAGGTCTCGGCACGCCCGGCCTGATGCGCACTTTCATGGACTCCCTCGGCGCGGGCAAGGCCGGTTACGTGCTCGTCGGCGAGATGCCGCCGACGCCGGAAGAACTGAAGGCGGCCCGCATCGATCCCGCCAAGGCGCAAACCCTGTTCGGCGGCGGCGTGCCCGCCGTGGCCAAGCTGGTGTCGGAAGTGCCGGTGGCGACCTGGCAGGCCTGGCTTGCCGCGCATTTCCTGCGCGCCAATGCCGCCGTCCTGCCCAGCGACATCGACGACGCCACTTTCGCCTTCTACGGCAAGGTCATGAGCGGCCAGCCCGAGCAGCGCGCCCGCTGGAAGCGCGGTGTCGCGGCGGTCGAAGGCATGGCCGGTGAACTGGTCGGCAAGATCTATGCCGAGAAGTATTACCCGCCCGAAGCCAAGGCCGCGATGACCGACCTCGTCGCCAATTTGCGCAAGGCCATGGCGGTCAACCTTAAGGACCTGGCCTGGATGGGCCCGGCAACCCGCAAGGAAGCCCAGGCCAAGCTCGACGCGTTCAATCCCAAGATCGGCGCGCCGGACACGTTCAAGACCTATGAAGGCCTGACCTTCTCGGCCACCGATCCGCTCGGCAACGCCATCGCCGCCGGCGCCTGGGAAAACGACGACCAGATGAAGCGCATCGGCCAGCCGGTCGACAAGACCGAATGGTTCATGCTGCCCGAGACGGTCAACGCCTACTACAACCCGCCGTTCAACGAGATCGTGTTCCCGGCCGCCATTCTCCAGCCGCCGTTCTTCAACGTCTCGGCCGACCCGGCGGTCAATTACGGCGGCATCGGCGCGGTGATCGGCCACGAAATGGGCCACGGCTTCGACGACCAGGGCGCGAAGTCCGACGGCACCGGCAATTTGCGCGACTGGTGGAGCGCGGCCGACAAGGCCAACTTCCAGAAGCTGCAGGACAAGCTGGAAGCCCAGTACAACAGCTTCTGCCCGTTCGACGACGGCAAGACCTGCGTCAACGGCAAGCTGACGATGGGCGAGAACATCGGCGACCTCGGCGGCCTCAGCCTGGCCTACCGCGCCTACAAGCTTTCGCTGAACGGCAAGGAAGCCCCGGTGATCGACGGCCTGACCGGCGACCAGCGCTTCTTCATGGCCTGGGCGCAGGTGTGGCGCAGCAAGTACCGCGAGGAATCGGTGCGCCAGCAGCTGATCACCGACCCGCACGCGCCGGCGCACTACCGCATCAACGGCATCGTCCGGAACTTCGACGAATGGTACAAGGCCTTCGACGTGAAGCCCGGCGACGCCCTCTACCTCCCGCCTGCCGAGCGCGTGCGCATCTGGTAAGGAAAGTGGCTCGGTCCGGCATTGCGCCGGACCGAGCCAGAGTCGTCCGTTCGACCTCACGGTCGCACAAAAATGGCCGTCCGGCCATTTCCGTGCGGTGCCGCAAGCCTTCGACGGATGTCGAAGGCGCGCATGAATCAGGGCAAAATACGCCAAAACGTATTTTCTGAACGACTATAGGGATTAACGCTCCGCCCGCCGGGTTGACTTGGCCGGTGCGTCCGGCATGACCTGCGCCCCATGAGCCTGACCATCACCGCGATCCTCCTCGGCATTGTCGAGGGCCTCACCGAATTCCTGCCCGTCTCCTCGACCGGCCACCTGATCTTGGCCACGCGGCTGTTCGGATATGATTCGAGCCAGTGGGCCACGTTCAACATCGTCATTCAGCTGGGTGCGATCCTCGCGGTTATCGTGCAGTTCTGGCGCACGTTCTGGGCGGTGGGCATGGGGCTGTTCAAGCTCAATCCGACCTCGATCCGCTTCGTGCGCAACGTGCTGCTGGCGTTTGTTCCTTCGGCCGTGCTGGGCCTGTTGTTCAACAACTATATCGAAGGCCTGCTGGGCGAACCCGCTGTAGTCGCCTGGGCGCTGATCCTCGGCGGTATCGCCATTCTCGGGATCGAGAAGGTGGCCAAGCCCGGCCCGCTCACGGGCGTGTCCGAGCTGCCCGCCGTCAAATGCCTCGGCGTCGGCCTTGCGCAGTGCCTGGCGATGGTTCCGGGCGTCAGCCGCTCGGGTGCGACGATCATGGGCGCGCTGTCGATGGGTATCGAGCGCCGCACGGCGGCCGAATTCAGCTTCTTCCTGGCCGTGCCGACGATGATCGGCGCGACGACCCTGGAACTGCTCAAGCATCACGAGGACCTGATGGCGGGCACCGGTCCGGTGGGCTGGGACGAGATCGGGATCGGCTTCGTCGTCTCCTTCGTCGTGGCGCTGGTGGTGATCAAGGCGTTCATGGCCTTCGTCAGCCGCTCCGGCTTTGCACCTTTCGCCTGGTATCGTATCGTCGCCGGCGCACTTGCACTTTTCCTGCTTTCGCAGGCCTGATCAGGGAGTTGAGCCATGGCCGAGGATGAAGACCGCAAACTCGGCCAAAAATTGGGGCGCAAAGAGTACGACAAGCTGCTGGAACCGATGCAGGAGGAACTGGTCGGCATGGCCCGCTGGGCCGCTGCCACCGGCGCGCGCATCGTCGTCCTGTTCGAAGGGCGCGACACGGCAGGCAAGGGCGGAGCCATCAAGGCCGTCGGCGGCCAGCTGAACCCCCGGCAGTGCCGCACCGTCGCTCTTCCCGCGCCCAGCGAGCGCGAGCAGGGGCAATGGTACTTCCAGCGCTACATCGAACACCTGCCCACACGCGGCGAGATCGTGCTGTTCGATCGCAGCTGGTACAACCGCGCGGGCGTGGAAAAGGTGATGGGCTTCGCCACCGGCTCGGAAGTGAAACGCTTTCTCAAGCAGGTGCCGGTGTTCGAGCGCATGCTGGTCGACGACGGCATACTGCTGTTCAAGTATTGGCTCGCCTGCGACCAGGAGAAGCAGGAGGAACGCCTGCACGAACGGCTGGACGATCCGCTCAAGCGGTGGAAGCTCTCGCCCATCGACGTCGCCGCGCGCGAGAAATACGAGGACTATACCAAGGCGCGGGAAGTCATGCTCAAGGCCACTCACAAGAAGCATGCGCCGTGGACGGTGGTGGACTTCAACGACCAGCGAATCGGCCGACTCACCCTCGTTCGCGATCTGCTGGACCGTCTGCCCGACACCAAGGTCGAGCCGCAGAGCATCAAGATGCCGAAACTGAATCACGCACCCTACAACGAGAAATTCGGCGTTCTGAAGCCGATCGCGGGGTTCGACACGGAGTGATTTACCCCTCTCCCGCTTGACTTTGGCCTGTCATTATCGCATGGGCCGCAACCTTGAGGGGCGGCGCTCGATTGCCGCCCTGATGTTTTTCAACGGAACGCCGGCCGGCCAGGGCGGCTGAAACGAGAGATACAGGAAACCGCCATGGCGAAGCCCGCAACCGTCAAGATCCGTCTTGTCTCGACCGCCGACACCGGCTTCTTCTACGTCACCAAGAAGAACCCGCGCAACACGACCGAGAAGATGACCTTCCGCAAGTACGATCCGGTCGTGCGCAAGCACGTCGACTTCAAGGAAGCCAAGATCAAGTAAGGCCTCCTTCGGGAACCTTACAATTCAGGGGCGGTTCAAGCCTGCAAACCCAATGGGAGCACTATGAACCGCACCTCCAAGATCTTTCGCTCTTGCGCTAGCGCGGCCGCTTTGGCCGCGCTTTGCGTTCCTGCCCTTCTTCCGGCAACGCCGGCCTACGCCGCGCCTTCCGGCGATTCGGCGCAGCTGAACCAGGCCGTCGAGGCGCTGCGCGCGATTTCGACGATGAAGGCCGATTTCGTCCAGACGGACCGCAACGGCCAGAGCCTCACCGGCGAACTGACGCTCATGCGTCCCGGCAAGATCCGCTTCCAATATCAGAAAAGCGCCCAGCTGCTGATCGTCAGCGACGGCAAGGCGCTGACCATGATCGACTACTCGGTGAAGCAGGTTCAGCGCTGGCCGATCAGCAACAGCCCGCTCGGCGCGCTGCTGGATCCCAAGCGGGATGTCGCCAAGTACGGCACGGTCAAGCAGACCGGCAACCCGAACGTCGTCAGCATCGAAGTGCGCGATCGTTCGCATCCCGAGTACGGCGTGATCACGCTGATCTTCACGCGCAAGGCCTCGGCTCCGGGAGGGCTCGAACTCAGCTATTGGGTCGCGCTCGATTCGCAGAACAAGCGCACGACGATCTCGTTGTCTAACCAGCGCTATGGTGTGCCGGTCTCCAACAATGATTTCCGCTGGGTGGACCCGCGCCCGAAGACGCGCCGCTGACACTCGTCGATGGCGGGCACCGCTTGGCCGCGAGTTGCCCGCTCACTGCGACGGAATGCGTCACTTTTCTGAATGTCGTTCACTTGCCAGCAAGCCAAGAGCGCCTAGATTGAACTTGTCAGAGCGGCTTGAGGCGGGTTTCCCCCCTGTTGCCCACGCCTCCACAAAGGCCCTCTGATTTAGCGTGACGAACGCTTACATGAACCCTCGGTCCTCTGCCCCCGGACCGAGGGTTTTTGTTTTTTCTGGCTGCCTTTTCCGCCCAGCGGGGCTGCGAACGCTACCGCTCTGCGCTTCCGGTGCTCACGGCCATTAAGGCCGCTCCGCTCCGGTTCTCGATCGGCAGCATTCTCGCTCCCGCCGGACGAAAAAATCAGCCAGAAAAAGGGTGGGTTGCTGCCTTTGGGGGAGGGGGACAATGAGCAGTTTTCATCGCCGCCTCTGGCAATCGCGGGATCGGATGCCTATTGGCTGCGGCATGAAGATTGCCACCTGGAACATCAATTCCGTCCGCCTTCGTATCGATCAGGTCGAGCGTTTCCTGACCGAGCAATCGCCGGACGTTCTCTGCCTGCAGGAAATCAAGGTGGCCGAGAACCTGTTCCCGCACGAGATGTTCGAACGACTCGGCTATACCCACCGGGCGATCCACGGGCAGAAGGGTTATCACGGCGTCGCCACCGTCAGCCGGGTGCCGTTCACCGAGTTCAGCCGCTACGACTGGCAGGACAACGGCGAGGCGCGGCATGTCGGGGTGGAGCTTCAGGGCGCGGGGCAGGGCATGATCCTGGAGAACGTCTACATCCCCGCCGGCGGCGACATCGCCGATCGCGCGGTGAACCTGAAGTTCGGCCAGAAGCTGGATTTCCTCGAGCGGATGACGCGCTGGGCGGACAAGATCGACCGGCCCACACTGATCGTCGGCGACTTCAACATCGCCCCGCTCGAATCCGACGTCTACAATCACAAGGCCTTGCTCAAGGTCGTCAGCCACACGCCGATCGAGGTGGAGACGCTGGCCCGCTTCCGCGATGCCCATGGCTGGGTCGATCTCGGCCGCCAGTTCATTCCGGCCCCGGAGCGCAATTATTCCTGGTGGTCCTATCGCAGCTACTGGCGCCAGAAGGACCAGGGCCGCCGCCTCGATCACATGTGGGCTTCCCCCGATCTCGCCAGGCAGGCGCGGGCGCATAGCCTCGTGGAGGAAACCCGGCGCTGGGAACAGCCGAGCGACCACATCCCGCTGATCACGGAGTTCGAACTCTGAGCCCCCCTTCGCCGGAGCAGGTCCTGCCTTCCGCAGGTGCGCGCCGGGTCGCGCTGGCGCTGGACGCGCTGCGCCATGGCTGGCCGGTACGCGTAGGCGAGGGGGCCGTGCTGCTCCCGGCGGAAACCGGCTTCGCTCCGGGCGTCACGGCACCGCGCATGCTGATCTCGGCGGCGCGGGCGGCGACTCTCAAGCTTGCCAACCAGCGCGAGGCGGCCGTGCCGGAAGCGCCGGTACTGATCCGCGCGGCCGAGGCTTTCGATCTCGAAACCGCGCGCGCGGTGGCCGATCCGGCGCTCGATCTGGCGCACCCGATGAAAGGCCCCTTCGCGGCGGAGCACATCGAGGACATCGACCTGGCCTGCACGGCCATGGAACTGGCGCGCCTCGCAGGCATCCTTCCGGCTTTCCTGGTCTCGCCCGATAGGGTGAGCGAAGCGCAGGCGGTCTCTCCCGCCGATCTCGCCGAATGGAAGGACACCGGCCGCTTGGGAATAGCGTCCCGTGCACGCCTGCCGGTAGCCGCCTGTGAGGAGGCGGAAATCGTCGCGTTCCGCTCACTGGACGACTTGCGCGAGCATGTCGCGCTGGTGATCGGGACGCAGGACGGCGACCGTGCGCCGCTGGTGCGGCTCCATTCCGAATGCCTGACCGGCGACATTCTCGGCAGCCTCAAGTGCGACTGCGGCCCGCAACTGAATGCCGCGCTGCGCGCCATGGCCGAGGAGGCGAAGGCCGGCGGCTGGGGCGTATTGCTCTACTTGCGCCAGGAAGGGCGCGGCATCGGCCTCATCAACAAGCTGCGGGCCTATCGCCTGCAGGACATCGGCTACGATACGGTGGACGCCAACAACCGCCTGGGCCTGCCGACCGAGGCGCGCGATTTTCCGGTGGCTGCGCGGATGCTGGATCTGCTGGGGGTCTCGTCGATCCGCCTCATGACGAACAATCCGGCCAAAGTCGCCGCGCTGGAGGGTGTGGGAGTCGAGGTGGTCGAACGCGTGCCGCACCAGTTGCCGCCCAACCCGCACAATGCCCGTTATCTGGACACCAAGCGGGACCGCACTGGGCACATCCTGTAACGCAGGGTGGGAGCCACACCCCACCATCGTTCATAGCGGGCGCGTGAACAGACGCATTCGTCAAGGACTGTTCGCACCCCACACCGGGAACGCGCCACTACCCTCAGCGCTTCTCGAACCCTGCAATTCCCGAGCCGAGCGTGTTCTCGCCCAGCTTCAGCGGCTCGCCGGACCAGTCGGCGACAAAGGTGCTGCGACGGTCCACCCCCGGAGCGAAGCGCGCGTTATTGCGCTCCACCCCAAGACCTGCCGAGGGGTGGCTGCGATGCTCGGCGGCCACGGCGATGAAGGCGGAGTAGTTCTCCTTGTCCGGCCCCTGCACGAACCAGTTACCGGCGATGCGCCCGGTCGCGCCTTCGGGAAGGTCGATCATGTAGTTCGTGGCCCGGCCGGCCGAATCGTCGAAGCTCGAATCCAGCACCTCGACGTGAGCCGCGCGGCTCTTCACATAGTGGCCGCCACTGCCCGCCTCGAAGCGGCTGCGGGTGATCGTGAGAGCGCCATAGTTGCCGACGTAGACCGAATGCGCGCAGCCCGAACCCTCGCAGGTGCCCAGCCGGGTGAAGGTGGACTTGTCGATCCGGATCGTGCCCTGCGGATCCTCGCCGCTGAGCAGGCCCTGTTCGCTGTCGCGAAACCAGGCCTGCGAGACCGAGAGGTTGCCGTGCTCAAGCCGGACGCCGGCGCCGTTCTTGTCGGGAACGCGGATGTTGGCGAAGACCATGCCCTCGATCCGGGCGCCGCGCCCGCGCAGCACCAGCGCCGCCTTGTCCTCGCAAGCCTTGCCGTCGAGTATGGACTGGCCGGGGACCTCGGCACGGTAGGTGATCTCGCCTTGGCTCTGCACCGCGCAGTCGGAGAAGCGCAGCGAGGCGAAGCGGATGGTGCCGCTGCCGTCGCCGATCGCGTCCACCGCGTCCTGAAGCCGCGCGAAGCTGCGTCCCGTTTCCATCACGGTGTAGGGAGCGACTCCCGACGTCTGGCTGAACGAGGTCGCGGCTGGCATGGCGACGAACAGGGAGCCGGCGAACAGCGCGGCCAGGAGCGAGGCAGGGGCGGGGGCGAGTCGAAGCGAGCGGTTCATGCTTCAGGTCTAGCGCCCGCCCGGCGGAACGCTGCACCGCCTTTTCGCTACGTCCCACGGCGGGACAGGCCGATCGCGCTTACGAACGGGGCTTGCGGCTGGAGCTCTCCGGTTTCGACCCCGCGCGCAAATCCACCATCTCGCTACGGCTCGCGATCCAGAACGTCATGGCGGCCGTCCACAGCAGCATCATTAGCGTGAAAGCGACGGCGATGACCACGATGCTTTCTGGCAGGCGCAGGAGCAGCCAGGCGAACACCAGCGAAAACGGCAGCAGCGGCAGCGTCCAGGCCAGGAGGGCCAGCCAGCCCGCCTTGCCGCGCGGCTGGCAATAGAACCGCCAACCCCTTCGGTGGCAAACGAACAGAGTGTCTTGGGTGGACATGGCTACAGCTTCCTTGATGTCGGTTTCGATGCGATCGGTTCTGCGCGGCGTCCGTTTTCCGGCCACCACCAGGAAGATCGCCGTCAGGGGCAGGAACAGCGCGAAAGCGATCGGCTTGCCCGCGGCCCAGCCGGAATGGTCGAGCGCCTTGATCCCGGCCAGCAGGGCCAGATAGCTGGCCAGGAGGAGCCACCCCTGCCAGGCTATCGGCATGCCGATGACCCAGCCTGGACGGCGGCGCGCGAACCAGGGCTGGGGTAGGGCGCGGTCCTTAACCGGTTCCTGCGTCATCCCTCGTCTCCTGGACTGTCCGGTGCAGCGGGCGGCCGGCCGCGGCGGGCAGGGGGGCTGAGGTCCACTGTCACGCCGCGCCGGGCGAGCGCCTCGCGCAGCAGCACTTCGACCTGGGCATTGACCGAGCGGAAGTCGGCCGCGGCGCAGCGCTCCAGCGCTTCGTGCAGCGCCGGGTCGAGCCGCAGGGCGAACGCCTTCTTGCCGGGACTCGCCATCCGCCCGCGATCCCTACTGGTAGAGTGTGCCGGTGTTCACGACCGGCTGGGTGTCCCGCTCGCCGCAGAGCACGACCATGAGGTTGGAGACCATCGCCGCACGGCGTTCGTCGTCGAGTTCGACCACGTTCTTCTCCGAGAGCTGCGAGAGCGCCATCTCGACCATCGACACCGCGCCTTCCACCAGCTTGCGGCGGGCGGCGATCACTGCTTCGGCCTGCTGGCGGCGGAGCATGGCGCCGGCGATCTCGGGCGCATAGGCCAGGTGGGTGAGGCCGCACTCGTCCACGGTGATCCCGGCGACCTGCAGGCGCGCGATCAGTTCGGTACGGAGTTCGGCATTCACCTGCTCGTGGCTGCCGCGCAGGGTGATCTCGGCATCCTCGACATCGTCATAGGCATAGCGCGAGCCGATCGAGCGCACCGCCGCTTCGATCTGCACGTTCACGAAAGCCTTGTAGTCGTCCACGTCATAGAGCGCCTGGGCCGTGTCGGCGACGCGCCAGACGACATTGGTGGCGATCTCGATCGGATTGCCTCGCAAGTCGTTCACCTTGAGCTTTTCCGACACGACGTTGTTCGCGCGGACGGAGATCTTGCGCTTGGCCATCCAGGGCCAGACCCAGCGCAGCCCGGCCGTGCGGTCGGTGCCGCGATAGCTGCCGAACAGGGTGATCGCCGCCGCCTGATTCGGCTGGATCATGTAGAAGCCCGCAGCGATCAGCACTTCGGCGGCGAAGGCGGGGATGATGAAGGCGAACATGCCCAGCACGGCGCCGGGACTGGATCCGACGCTGGTTAGGGAGAACACGGCCAGAATGATCGCCGCCAGCACGGCCAGAAAGACCAGCAGCATCAGATAGCCGCTCATGCTGGACGCCTTGTTTTCGCGGCTGGAATTGATCGGAAGATGCGGGTCGATCATCGGGCTGCCCTCCAAAAAAGTGATATCACATTAATATCAACGGGAAGGGCGCCGTCAAGCCCGTGGCCGCGAAGGGTTGAAAATCGGCGCGGCCGGGGCTATCAAGGGTGCGCGGGCCGGGCCCCTCTGGCGCAGCGTCTTCCTTGGGAATGCTGCGTGATGTCGGACCGCATCGGGTGAAACCGATGCAGGTTCCGGGGACCCATCCACCCCCCGTAAAGCTCAGGCAACAGGAACCTGCCGGCTCACCCGATCGAACCCATTCCAGTTCGATAGGGATTTGAGATGACCGATTTTATGTTCCGCCTGTTGGAGCGACACCAGAAGCTCGACGCCCTGCTGCGCCTCGCGCAGGGCAGACGTTTCGCCGATCCCCTGGAGATCGCGAGACTGAAGAGACTGAAACAGGAGTTCAGGGGCAGACTCGCGCGATTGCACCTCCCCCCAGCAATCGCGACACGCGGTCTGTAACCCTCGCGCCGGCGCGTTCCCCCCCATTTTCGCGCCGGCGCTTCCTGTTTTCCATCGCTTCAGGAGCACCCCGTGGACTTCCTCTTTCATGACCTGTTGGGAACCCCGACATGGTTCTGGCTGGCTTTCGCCGGCCTCGTCTTCGTACTCACCGCCTTCGATCTCGGCTTCCTGCACAAGGAGGACCGCGAGATGGGCATCGGCGAATCGCTGAAGCTCTCGATGTTCTACATCGCCATCGCCATGGCCTTCGGCGGCTGGGTCTGGTGGGCCAAGGGCTCGGAAGACGGCATCGCCTACTTCACCGGCTACTTCATCGAGAAGGCGCTCTCGATCGACAACGTCTTCGTGATCTCGATGATCTTCGGCTTCTTCGCGATCGCGCCCAAATACCAGTATCGCGCCCTGCTCTGGGGCATCATGGCGGTGATCGTGCTGCGCGGGCTGATGATCGCGGGCGGCGTGGCGCTTGTCTCGCAGGCGCATTGGGTGATGTATATCTTCGCCGCGTTCCTGGTGTTTACCGGCGTCAAGATGCTCTTCGCCAAGGAGCAGGATCCGGACATCGGCAACAACCCGGTGATCCGCTGGATCTCGCGCCACATGCGCGTGACCAAGGCCCATTACGGCGAACACTTCTTCGTGCGTGAGCGCAATGCTGCCGGCAAGCTGGTGTGGGCCGCGACGCCGCTGTTCCTGGCGCTGGTAGTGATCAACCTCGCCGACCTGGTGTTCGCGGTCGACTCGGTGCCGGCGATCTTCTCGATCACCACGGACACCTTCATCGTCTACACTTCGAACATCATGGCGATCCTGGGCCTGCGCGCGCTCTACTTCGCACTGGCGGCCATGGTGCACCGCTTCCACTATCTGAAGTATGCGCTGGCGCTTGTCCTGGTGTTCATCGGCGCGAAGATCCTGGTGGCCGACTTCCTGCTCGGCGGTGCCAAGTTCCCGCCGCTGATCAGCCTGGGCGTGACCCTGGCGCTGATTGCGGGCGGGGTGGGGTGGTCGCTCTGGAAGACTCGGGGCGAAGAGCCGAAGATCGTTCACTGAACTGGCTGCCCTGAACGGACCGCTAGGAACGCAAGAGGCGCGCTGCTAGGGCAAGGCCCATGGCGCGCCTCATCCTGTTCAACAAGCCCTACGACGTTCTCTCGCAGTTCACCGATGCGCGCTCGCCCACGCCGCGCGCGACGCTGTCGGATTTCATCGACATTCCGGGCGTCTACCCCGCCGGACGGCTCGACCGCGACAGCGAGGGGCTGCTGCTGCTCACCGACGACGGCCGCCTCCAGTCGCGGATTTCCGACCCCCGCTTCAAGACCGCCAAGACCTACCTTGCGCAAGTGGAGGGCGAGCCGGACGAGGCGGCGCTGGACGCGCTACGCAAGGGCGTCATGCTGAACGACGGCCCGACCCTCCCGGCCTCGGCGCGGCGGATCGAGGACCCGCAGCTTTGGCCGCGCAATCCTCCGGTGCGGTTTCGCAAGACCGTAGCGGACTGCTGGATCGAACTGACCATTACCGAAGGCCGCAACCGCCAGGTCCGCCGCATGACCGCTGCCGTCGGCCATCCGACGCTGCGGCTGGTGCGCCAGCGCATCGGTGCCTGGGCGCTCGATGGACTGCAACCCGGAGAGTGGCGCGAAATCTCGGTCTAAGTGCCCGACTTGCATTTTTCGCGATATACTCTATATAGGCGGAGCTACGTCGCCTGCGACGGGAACTGAAGGCTGCCTCGTGCGGTCTCTTCTCCCCATTTCAGCTGTCTGGCCCTCAAGGCCGATTCGCGCCTCCCGCGCGGCAGCTTTGGGGCAACCCTTTTTTCGGACTGGATGCATTGGCCAAGGAAGAACTGCTGACCATGGAGGGTTTCATCGAAGAAATCCTTCCCGACGGACGTTTCGCTGTGGTGCTCGACAACGAGCACCGGATCATCGCCTACACCGCGGGCAAGATGCGCAAGTTCCGCATCCGCTCGGTCGTGGGTGACCGTGTGCACGTCGAAATGACGCCTTACGATCTGACCAAGGGCCGGATCGTGTTCCGCGAACGTACTCCCGGACAGGCTGGCGGCCCGCCCAAGCGCCGTAGCAATTTCAAAAGATAAACAAAGGTGCGGCCTTGAGCCGCCCATAAGGAATAGATGACTTACCATAGACCGGACGCCTTCAAGCGCGTCCACGCAGTATCCCGCTCCTTCCCCCTCGCTTCTGCCGGTTACCGGCGCGAGGTGGCGCAGGGAGCGCTTTCAAGGCAGGATTTGCAGCGCATCGTCGCCGCCATGGTCGACTGACCGTCCGCCTTTCGACAAGCACATGAAAAAACCCCCGTCGGCTTCAGCCTGCGGGGGTTTTCCATGTCACGCCGGCGGGCATGAGCGGCCGGCGCAATCGGCTGAAAATCAGGCCGACTTCAGGTTGACGGCCGAGGCCTTGCCGTTACGGCCGACTTCGATCTCGTAGGAGAGGCGCTGCTCCTTTTCGAGCGTGTGCATCCCGGCGTTCTGCACGGCGGTGATGTGGACGAAGCTGTCCTGACCGCCGTCTTCCGGTGCGATGAAGCCGTAGCCCTTGTCGGTGTTGAAGAACTTCACGGTACCGATCGGCATGAGTGTTTCCTTTCAAGAAACGAATGGAAGCTCTCGCAAATTGCGGGAGCTGGTCGTGCGTCACATCGTCAATTGAAAGGAAATCGTCTCGATCGATCTTGGTGCGGAGAACAATCCGTAGCGCGAACGATCGGGGACACCCGTCGCAAATTCGACATTAGCGAAACGGGTGTAGCATGGCACGGCGCCATTACCTAATCGCAACCGAACAAGCGACTGAAACGGCGGCAATGCCGTCTTTTTCCGGCGCGGCGCGGTCTTGCGCGTGGAACGGCGCCGAAGCACCGCCCCGCTGCATCGGTCCAGGCGAATCGAAGCTCACCGCGCGCCGAGGTCGCCCTTGCCGATCGTGCCGCTCGCCATGTCGAGCATGCGATCGAGGCTCTTCTTGGCATCGAGACGAAGCTGTTCCTCGATCTCGATACGCGGCTCCAGGTCCCGCAGGGCGACGTAGAGCTTCTCCAGCGTGTTGAGCGCCATGTAGGGGCAGATGTTGCAGTTGCAGTTGCCGTCCGCGCCGGGCGCGCCGATGAAGGTCTTGTTCGGAATCGCCAGCTGCATCTGGTGGATGATGTGCGGTTCCGTCGCGACGATCAGCGTGTCGGCCTCGGTGGTCTTGGCATATTGCAGAATGCCGCTGGTGGAGCCGACGTAGTCCGCATGGTCCACGATGTGCGGCGGGCACTCCGGATGCGCGGCGATCGGCGCGGCGGGGTGCTGGGCCTTGAGCTTGAGCAACTCGGTTTCCGAGAATGCCTCGTGGACGATGCAGACGCCCGGCCAGAGCAGCATCTCGCGGCCGAACTTGCGGCTGAGATAGCCGCCGAGGTGACGATCCGGGCCGAAGATGATCTTCTGGTCTGCTGGGATCTGCTGCAGGATCGTCTCGGCGCTGGAACTGGTGACGATGATGTCGGACAGCGCCTTCACCTCGGTCGAGCAGTTGATGTAGGTCAGCGCGATATGGTCCGGGTGTGCGGCGCGGAAGGCGGCGAACTTTTCCGGCGGGCAGGAATCTTCCAGGCTGCACCCGGCTTCGAGGTCCGGCAGCACCACGATCTTGTTCGGCGAGAGGATCTTGGCGGTTTCGGCCATGAACTTCACGCCGCAGAAGGCGATGACCTCGGCGTCGGTCTCGGCGGCCTTGCGGCTCAGTTCCAGGCTGTCGCCCACGAAGTCGGCCAGATCCTGAAGCTCGGGACGCTGGTAGTAGTGCGCGAGGATGACCGCGTTGCGTTCCTTGCGCAGCCGTTCGATTTCGGCGCGCACGTCGATACCGGAAAGGTCGGCGGGCATTACGGTCATGGTATCCCTCTGTCTGGTCGCGCCGGCGCTCTACCGATCTATCGGCCGGCCGGTATTTGCCGCCTATCTAGGGATGCTTCGGCCCGGACCCAAGGAAAATATGCGCGGGGATCAGGCTGCGGAGATCCGCATCGCGAGATCGATCCATACCGGCGTGATCGCCAGCAGCTCGGTCAGGACATGGGAGAGCAGTACGGCCATGGCCGCAGCGCTTGTCGCCGGATGGACATGGCCGAGGGTGCGGCGATCGTGGCGCAGGATCAGCGCGACGAAGCCGAGTTGGATCGCCAGCGACAGCCACTCGCCCCAGGGCACGATCAACGGCATCGGCAGGACGCGTCCGAGCGCAGGGTCGGTCAGCAGGATCGTCGAGCCCAGCATGAGCCGCCGGTGCCAGTCCGGCTGACGACGATGGGTGATGGCCAGCACGACCAAGAGGGCGAAGAGCGCCGCTCCGACGTGGACGGTGGCGAGGAAATAGGCCGGCGTGAAGAACGGCGGCTGGATCTGCAGGCGCAGGGCGGTGAAACAGAGCGCGCTCATCGAGGCAACCATCAGCGGCACCATGGCGGCGCTTGCCCAGCCCAGCCGGCGATGAATGCTGAGGCCGCCTCTTCCGGCCAGCAGTGCCTGCGTCACCAGCAGGCCCAGCCATGCCAGCATGACGAGCCCGTGGACATGCATGATCGGCGGCGCTTTTCCGACATCGACGAAGCCGCGCAGCGCGAATTGCCCGAAGGCGAAGACGATGAACAGCGACAGGCCGATCGCCATCTTCTGCCAGAAAGAAAGCGCGGCGAAACGCGCACGCGGCAATGTTGCCATGGCCTGCTCCCTCATCCCCGATGGGGCGGGGTATACTCTTTCGCCGCAAGTATCGAAACAGTAATTATGCAAATTACTGATCGGATGCGATGGGCTGCCAAGTGTCTCCGTGCCGCGTCACCAGGTTTCGTCTTTGCAGATCAAGCAGATGCGCCAATACCGAGCGTCCTGCGGCGGGCCATAGCCGTTCGTCTACGCCCTTGTACATGCGCGGCACCATGGCCGCGACCGTCGTGTTTCCGGCCTCGATCTGCTTGAGGATCTGCCGCTCGCGCTGGCGGCGATGACCGATCATCCCGCGCACCAGCTGGCGCGGCTTCTCCACCGCCGGACCGTGGGCGGGAAAGTAGACGGCGTCCTGCTCGCGCTCGTAGAGCTTCTGAAGGCTGGCGAGATAGTCCGTCATGTCTCCGTCCGGGGGCGAGACGACGCTCGTGGACCAGCCCATGACGTGATCGCCGGTGAACAGCGCGCCGGTTTCGCGCAGAGCGAAACACAGGTGGTTGGACGTGTGGCCCGGCGTGGCGACGGCTTCGAGCGTCCAGCCTTGCCCGGCGATCGTCTCGCCGTCGCGCAAGACGCGGTCGGGGCGGTAGTCGGGATCGAAGGCGGCGTCGGCGCGCGGGCCGTCGTCGTCCAGGGTGAGGGGCGCGCAGCCGATGATGGGCGCCTGGGTCAAGGCCTGGAGCGGAGCGGCGGCGGGCGAATGGTCCCGGTGGGTATGGGTGCAGCAGATCGCGACGATGCGGGCCTCGCCCACCGCTTCGAGAATGGCTGCGATATGCTCGGGATCGGCGGGGCCGGGATCGATCACGGCGATTTCGCCGTGATCGCCCACCAGATAGGTCTGGGTTCCGGTATAGGTGAAAGGCGAAGGGTTGCGTGCCAGCACCCGGCGCACCAGCGGCGCGATCCGCTCGGCTTGCGCATACGGCTTCGCGATGTCTTTGCGTGCGTCGATCATGCCGCCGATATGGTCATTCGCAAGGAGCCTGTCGAGGACACTGCGGCGCGAGGCGCGGGCTTGCGGTTCGGGCGGACGGCTTGGGAACTGCCGGTCTCAGCCGGCCAGCCGCCCTTCGATGCCGCGGCGCAGGCGCTCGATCGCGCTCGGCTCGGCTTTGTCGTACAGGCCCCAGCATCCCTCCAGCCGAAGCAGGCGATCGTAGAAACGCTGGGTCGCCTGGACCAGATCGACGACGTCGGGCCTTAGCTGTCCTTTTTCCGAATGCCGCAGCGTCGGAGAGAGGCGGCCGTTGCGGCGGAGCTGGACATGGTCGATCTCGCCCAGGAAATAGGCGCGGTGATTGAGCAGCCAGGCGATGGCGTGCATCATCCGGGTACTCGTGCGCAGGCCTTCGCTGGACAGGGCAAGCCGGCCCGGCCCTACCGGTCCACACGCCGCTCCAGTCTGATCCGATTCAGGCGCCGCTTCGCCGCCCGGCGGCGAGGCGAAGGCCTGGCGCACTTCGTCTGCCAGCAGCAGGGCCTCGCAATAGAGCGCTTCGACGATGCGCGGGCTGATGGTCGCGGAGTTGAACATGCCGCGCCGGTATTTCGCAAGCCGGACTCGCGGGCAACTCCCCTGGAGCCAATTCACAGGGCGATTCCGCGCCTTGTCTCCTATCGGCACGCTTTTTCGCTGCCGGGGTCCTCGACGAAGCGACGAGTCTCAGGCGATGATGTCGGGGATGAGGAAGTCCTCGATCACCGCGATCTGGTCCTTCAGCTTCAACTTGCGCTTTTTCAGGCGCGCGATTTGAAGCTGGTCGCCGGCTCCGGGCAAGTTGAGAGCGTCGATCGCCGCATCGAGATCGCGATGCTCGATCTTGAGGATTTCAAGGCGTTTACGCATTTCCTCTTCGGTCACGCCGGGATTTCCTACTCTCGATGGGCCATGTTCAGCTGCGAAAATTACATGCCCCGCTCGACGCAGCAGGCACGCGATTCACCGATATGAAGCATTAGCGGTCTTCGCAAGGTGCGCGGGATGTGGTTCCATCCGTTTCGCGCCGGATTGCCAATGCCGAGTCGCCAAAGAGAGGTCGCAGGCAAAGGGGCCGGCCCACCCCCCGAGAAAAGAGGAGAACCGTCCATGGATAGTTCGCACGTCAGCGCTCTACAGCTCAAGCATGCCGGAATTGAAAGGCAGATTCATGACGAATTGAGCCGTCCGATACCTGACGCAGCCATGATACAGGCCCTCAAGAAGCGGAAGCTCAAGATCAAGGAAGAGATTTCCCGCCACTAAGCGCTGAAACCGCTTCGTCCGGCGCTCCTGGTGCGACCGCGCACCGGGGGCGCCATGGTGCCGAACGCAGGAGACTTGCCTCCTTTCGCATCCTTCGATTCAAGCGGAAATTTCGGCTTTTCCGACTAACACATCTTTTAACAAGCGCTGCGTTTCCAAAGCGGGCGCTTTGGTTTACTCGGGTCCTATGACCAGCGGCGCCGTAGAAGCAGCACGAAATATCCTAACCCGCCTCCACGAGGTCATGGCGTCGCGAAATCACGCCCAGGCCAAGCTCAATACCGTGGTGGAAGTGATCGGCGAATGCCTCAATAGCGAGGTCTGTTCGATCTACCTGCTGCGCGAAGGCATGCTTGAACTCTTCGCGACGCGGGGATTGGCGCAGGAGGCCGTCCACGTCACCCGCATGGCCGTGGGCGAGGGCCTCGTCGGCATGATCGCCGACCGGATCGAGACTCTGAACCTGGCCGAAGCCGCCGCGCACCCGGATTTCTCCTACCGCCCCGAAACCGGCGAGGATCGCTACCACTCTTTCGCGGGCGTGCCGATCGTGCGCCGCGAGCGCGCCGCCGGGGTGCTCTGCGTCCAGCATGTCGAGCCGCGCCGCTACGAGGAAGTGGAGATCGAGGCGCTGCAGACCGTGGCCATGGTCCTGTCGGAACTCATCACCAATGCGGATCTGGTGGACGAGGTGGACGCCAATGCGCTCGGCGCATCGCAGACCGGGCCGGAGCAGCTTCGCGGGCTGACCCTGGTGAAAGGGCTCGCCTCCGGGCAGGCCGTCTATCACCAGCCGCGCGTCAATATCGAGCATGTCGTCGCGGACGACACCGAGGCCGAACGCCAGCGCGTGATCCACGCCTTCGACAAGATGCGCGAGCAGATAGACCGCATGGCCAGCCAGGCCGAATTCGGCATGGGCGGCGAGCATGAGGAAGTGCTCGAGACCTACCGCATGTTCGCCTACGACGAAGGCTGGACGCGCCGGATCAACGAGGCGATCGATTCCGGGCTCACGGCCGAAGCCGCCATCGAGCGTGTGCAGCAACGAACCCGCATGCGCATGCGCCAGATCGACGATCCGCTGCTGGCGGACCGCATGCACGATCTGGAGGATCTGGCGAACCGGCTGTTGCGCATCGTCTCCGGCCAGATGGGTACGGCGGCCTCGATGGGGCTGCGCAACGATGCGATCCTGATTGCGCGCAACCTGGGTCCGGCCGAACTGCTGGAATACGACAAGCGGCGGCTCAAGGGCGTCATTCTCGAGGAAGGATCGCTCACCAGCCATGTGGTGATCGTGGCACGGGCGATGGGAATTCCGGTCCTGGGCCGCGTGCGCGGGCTGCGCGGCGTGGTGCGCGAAGGGGATCAACTGCTGCTCGATGCCGACCAGGCGAGTGCGATGGTGCGCCCTCCGGCGGGTGTGGTGGAGGCCTTCGAGGCCCGCTTCGCGGAAAGCCGGCAGCGCCAGGCCGCCTATGCCGCCCTGCGCGAGGTCCATCCCACCACGCGCGACGGCACTCGCATCCAGGTCATGATCAATGCCGGCCTGCGCGACGACATCGCCAATCTGACGATGACCGGCGCCGACGGCATCGGGCTTTTCCGCACCGAATTCCAGTTCCTGGTGTCCGCCACGCTGCCCTCTCGCGAGCGGCAGACGCGGCTCTACCGCGAGGTCATGGATGCGGCCGGGGACAAGCCGGTGAAGTTCCGCACCGTCGACATCGGCGGCGACAAGACCCTGCCTTATCTGCGTCACGACGACGGCGAGGGAGAGGAAAACCCGGCGATGGGCTGGCGCGCCCTGCGCGTCGCGCTGGAGCGGGAAGGGCTGCTGAAGGTCCAGGCGCGCGCATTGCTCGAAGCGGCGGGGGGGCGGACGCTGCACGTCATGTTCCCGCTCGTTGCCGAACCCTGGGAATTCGATCAGGCGAAAGCGGTGTTCGACAAGCAGCTCGCTTTCCTGCGCAGCCAGAAGAAGCAACTGCCCGAGGCGATCCATTACGGCATCATGCTCGAGGTTCCGGCTCTCGCCGAGCAGCTCGACCTGCTGGCGCCGAAGATCTCGTTCCTGTCGATCGGGACCAACGATCTTACCCAGTTCCTCTTCGCGGCCGACCGCGCCAATCCCAAACTGGCAGAGCGTTACGATTGGCTAAGCCCCGCGATCCTGCGCTTCCTGCGCCGGGTGATCCGCAGCGTCGACGGGCACGATGTGGACATCGCCGTCTGCGGCGAGATGGGCGGGCGGCGTCTCGAAGCGCTGGCGCTGCTTGGCCTCGGCATTCGCCGGCTATCGATCACGCCGGCTGCGGTGGGACCGACCAAGGATCTGGTGAGCAAGGTCGATCTCCAGGAAATCGGCACCGCCATGGAGCAGTGGCTGGCGCATCCTCCCGAGGACATGCGGGCAGCTCTGACCGCCTGGGCCGCCGAACGCGGCATCACCGCGGATTGAGGCCGGAGCGGCCCTCCACAAGGATCTGCCTATTTCTCGGTTCACGTCTTGAGCAAGAATTGACATAAAGCAGACTTGCGAGGATGGTAATGGCCGTGCACGGGGTCGCATCCGCCGCAAAACAATCGCGTAATCCACGGGTCAGGATTGACTTCGGATTCTCGCGCGGTTGGTGGAGGCCCGCCAGGATCAGATCTACCATCCCTTCGGGAGCGGAATGGAAAACGTTGAAAATCAAGGGCCGGAAAACCAAGGGCCCGCCGACGGTTCGGCCGATGCAGCGGCTGGAAGGTCGTCGTCCACGGTCGGCGCAACCTTGCGCCGGGCGCGCGAGGCCGCAGGGCTGACGCTCCCGCAGATCGCGGTCAAGACCCGAATTGCCGAGCGTCATCTCTCCGCGATCGAGGACGATCGCCTGGGAGACCTCGCGGCGCGCACTTATGCCGTCGGCTTTTCGCGTACTTATGCCCGCGCTCTGGGGCTGGACGACAAGGCCGTGGCGGAACAGGTCCGCCGTCAGCTCGACGCGGAAGGCGCCCGGGAACCGGTCGTTGTGCCGCACTTCGAACCGGGAGATCCGGCGCGGGTGCCCTCGGTGCGTCTTGCCTGGGTCGCCGCCGCCGGCGCGGTCGTCGTGATCGCGCTGCTGCTGGTGTTCTGGAGCAGCTACCTCTCGCCGGAAGGCAAGCTGCCCGATCTCACGTCCGATAGGCCCCAGCCTGCCGCCACCGTCGCGGCGACGCAAGCTCCCGCGCCCGCTCCGCAGCCGACCAATGGCCCGGTGGTGCTGACCGCCACAGTCGACGGCGTCTGGCTGCGCGTGACGGATACCACTGGCAAGCTCCTGGAAAAGACGCTGAAGCAGGGCGAAAGCTGGACCGTGCCGCAAGGTGCGCAGGCGCCGCAGCTTCGCCTCGGCCGGCCCGACGGCCTGGCGATCACCGTCGGCGGCAAGGGCATCGCGCCGCTCGCGACCAAGCCGACCGTGATGTCGGGCGTCTCCCTGGCACCGGCCGATCTCCTGGCGCGGGGCCAAGTCGGCGCGGCGACCGGCGCTCCGGTTTCTCCAGGCACTTTGCAGGCTCCGGCCCCGGCGGCTACCGTTCCCACCACTGGGGCTTCGGCTCCTTCGGCGCTTTCCACCACTTCCAACTAGGCCTGCCTCGACAAGAGGCCGGTGCTTGCGGCAATCCCGTCGCAGGCCCTTTCTGGTTAACGAGCGGTTCCGTTTCTCCTGTCCATGGCGTCGCGGAACCTCATGGGCGCGCGGGCGCCTTGAAACGGAGTAGACTTGGCGATGAACCGTTCTCTTGTGGCAATCCGCTCGATGCGCCTGGCCGCGACGAGCGCCGCGGCCTTCGCGGTACTGGGTCTGGGTCTGCCCGCCCAGGCGCAGGATACCAATTCCCGCCTCAACAAGGTGGAAGCCGAAGTGCGCGCCTTGCAGCGCAAGGTTTTCCCCGGCGGCGACGGCAAGTTCTTCGAGCCCGAAATCAAGCCGGCCACCCCGACCCCGACGCCGGTTCCCGGGCAGCCCGCCTCCACGCCGGTCAGCGACATGCTGCTGCGCATCGATGCCGTGGAAGGCCAGCTGCGCCAGCTGACCTCCCAGGTCGAGCAGAACACCAACCGCATCAACCAGCTCGAAGCGCGTCTGGCGGCAGGCGCTCCCGCCGCGCCTGTGCCTGGCGCGTTGCCGCCGGCGACCTCGCAGCCACAGCCGCTGCCGGCGTCTCCGGTATCGGGACCGACCCCTGCGCCCGCGCCTGTCGCGGCCACCCCGCGCCCGGCGGCACCTTCGAACTCCCGGATCGAAGCCGTTCGCGCGATCGTCAAGCCGCAGACGGGCGATGCCGCCGACGATGAGTACAGCTACGGCTTCCGCCTCTGGGAAGCGAAATTCTATCCCGAGGCCCAGCAGCAGCTGAAGCTCTACCTTGAAAAGTACCCGAAGCATTCGCGTTCGAGCTGGGGCCGCAATCTGCTCGGCCGCGCCTATCTGGATGACGGCAACGCCCTTGAAGCGGCCAAGTGGTTCGTCCAGAACTACCAGACCGACAAGCGCGGCGATCGTGCGCCCGACAGCCTGCTCTACCTTGCCGTGTCCATGAAGCAGCTCAAGGACAGCAAGCGTGCCTGCATCGCTCTGGCCGAGTTCAGCGAGACTTACGCGGCCGAAGCCGCCGGTCGCCTGAAGGGCACTTACGATGCCACGCGCAGCGGACTCAAGTGCGCCTGACCCGGCGATGACGCCTGCGCCCGAGGCCGTGGAGCGGTTCAGGGCCGGGCTGGCGGCTGTCTGGCGAGAGGGCATAAGCGAATCGCAGGCCCGGCTGGCGGTGGCGCTGTCCGGCGGCCCGGACAGCACGGCCTTGCTGCTGCTCGCCCATGCGGCGCTGCCGGGCCGGGTCGAAGCGGCGACGGTCGATCATGGCCTGCGGCCCGAAAGCGCGGAGGAAGCGGCCGGTGCCGCGGACCTCTGCGCTGGCCTCGGTGTGCCGCACGAAACCCTTACCGTCGAGGTCGCTCCCGGCAATGTTCAGGCGGAAGCGCGTAGCGCGCGTTATGCGGCGCTGGCCGCGTGGATCGAACGGCGAGGGCTGGCCACCCTGGCTACGGCCCATCATGCCGACGACCAGGCGGAGACCCTGATCATGCGCCTCAACCGGGCCAGCGGCGTTGCCGGTCTGGCCGGCGCGCGGGCGAGAGGGTTGGTTCCGGACACGGCGATCCCGCTGCTGCGGCCGGTGCTGGACTGGCGGCGCAGCGAACTGGCCCAAGTGGTGGCGGGGATGGCCACCGTCCAGGACCCCAGCAACGCCAACGATCGCTTCGACCGTGTCCGTATTCGCAAGGCATTGGCTGAGGCCGAGTGGCTGGACATTGCGGCTATCGCCCGCAGCGCCGAACACCTGGCCGAAGCCGATGCCGCGCTGGACTGGATGGCCGCGCTGGAATGGCGCTCCTGCGTGACCCGGGAACCGATGGGCCTGCGCTACAGGCCGCAGGCGCCGCGCGCCGTGGTGCTGCGGGTGCTGGCGCGCTGCGTCACCGAACTCGGCGGCGAGGAGCCGCGCGGCGGCACCGTGGCGCGCCTGCTGGAAGCGCTCCGCGAGGGGCGTCCGGCTTCGATCGGCGAACTCGTGGTGCGCCCCAACGCCGGCGGCTGGAGCATCGCGAAAGCCCCGGCGCGGGCCGCGCGCAGGAAGACCTAAGCCCTCACTATCATACCCGTCGTCATTGCGAGCGTAGCGAAACGATCCGGAGTCGGTCTCGCGCCGCCTGGGATTGCTTCGTGATGCTGGCCATGACGAATGACGGGAACACAGCACCTTGCGCCGTTCTTTCGGTCCGGCCTTCGCGCCAGCCCCGCAAATCCGTGGCGTCCTGCGCCGAACGGGTATAAGGGCGCGCGGATGTTACGCTTGTCCGACCTTGCCCTGCCGCTCGACCATGCACCCGAGGATCTCGACGCCGCTGTCTGCGCGCGGCTGGGTATCGGGGCGGACGCGCTGGAGCGCGTGATCGTGGTGCGGCGCGGCAACGACGCGCGGCGCAAGAACGCGATCAAGCTGGTCTATACGCTGGACCTGGTGCTCAAGGACGAGGCCCAAGTGCTGGCCGCGCACCACGGCGACCAGCATGTCCGCCCCACGCCGGACACTTCCTACAAGTTCGTCACCCACGCGCCTGCCGATTACGCGGGGCCGCGCCCGGTGGTGATCGGCGCCGGTCCCTGCGGCCTGCTGGCGGCGCTGGTGCTGGCGCAGATGGGCTTCCGGCCGATCATCGTCGAACGCGGCAAGGCCGTGCGCGAGCGGACCAAGGACACCTGGGGCCTCTGGCGCCGCTCGGTGCTCGACAGCGAGAGCAACGTGCAGTTCGGGGAGGGGGGCGCGGGCACGTTCTCGGACGGCAAGCTCTACAGCCGCATCAAGGACAGCCGCCATCTCGGCCGCAAGGTCCTGACGGAATTCGTCAAGGCCGGCGCGCCCGACGACATTCTCACCGAGGCGCACCCGCATATCGGCACCTTCCGGCTCGTGACCATGGTGATGTCCATGCGCGAGACGATCGAGCAGCTTGGCGGGGAATATCGCTTCGGCACCCGCGTCGATGATTTCGAAATCGCGCAGAGCGAGGACGGCGAGCGCCGAATCACAGGCCTGCACCTCTCGAACGGAGAGTTCCTGCCTGCCAGCCACGTCATCATGGCGGTGGGCCACTCCGCGCGGGATACCTTCGAGGTGCTGCACGATCGCGGCGTCCATATCGAGGCCAAGCCGTTTGCGATTGGCGTGCGGATCGAGCACCCGCAAAGCTGGATCGATACCGCGCGCTATGGCGACAATGCCGGCAACAAGATCCTCGGCGCGGCGGCCTATTCCATCGCGCACAAGGCCTCCAACGGTCGCACGGTCTACAGCTTCTGCATGTGTCCGGGCGGGCGCGTGGTGGCGGCGGCCAGCGAACCGGGCCGCGTCGTCACCAACGGCATGAGCCAGTATTCCCGTGCCGAGTTCAACGCCAATTCCGGCCTCGTCGTCGATATCGACCCCGAAAAGGACTATCCCGGCGATCCGCTGGCGGGCGTGGCCTTCCAGCGCAAGTTCGAGGAACTGGCCTTCAAGGCGGGCGGCGAGAACTACAAGGCGCCGGGTCAGAAGCTGGGCGACTTCCTGGCCGACCGGCCCTCGACCGATTTCGGCGAAGTGATGCCCAGCTACCAGCCAGGCGTCCATCTGACCGAACTCAAGCAGTGCCTGCCGGACTTCGTGGTCGATGCCATTCGCGAGGCACTGCCGGTCTTCGGCCGCCAGGTTCCGGGCTACGACCATCCCGACGTGGTGATGACCGGTGTCGAGACCCGCACGTCCTCGCCCGTGCGCATCACCCGCGGCAGGGACCTGCAGAGCCTCAACACGCGCGGTCTCTATCCGGCCGGCGAAGGCGCCGGCTATGCCGGAGGTATCCTCTCGGCAGCGGTGGACGGCATCCGCGTGGCCGAAGCGCTGGCGCTGGAACTGGTTCCGGCAGGTTCCGAGAGCTCGAACCGCCAGTGACCGAGACTTACGACGCGATCGTGCTCGGCGCGGGCGCGGCCGGGCTGTTCTGCGCGGCGACCGCCGGGCAGCGGGGCAAGCGCGTGCTGCTGCTCGACCATGCCGACCAGCCGGGCAAGAAGATCCTGATCTCGGGCGGCGGGCGCTGCAACTTCACCAATATGCATACGGCGCCCGACCGCTATCTTTCGAGCAATGCGCATTTCGCCAAGTCGGCGCTGAGCCGCTACACGCCTGCCGATTTCCTTGAATTGGTCGAAGCCTACGGCATCGCCTGGCACGAGAAGACGCTCGGCCAACTGTTCTGCGACGGCTCCGCGAAGCAGATCGTGGCCATGCTGCTGGAGGAATGCGCCAAGGGCGGCGTCGCGGTGCACTGCGGCGATGCCCTGGGTGAGATCGCCCACGGCGACGGCCTCTTCCGCGCGGCGTTCGGCGGGCGGGCGGCATCGGCTCCGGCACTGGTCATCGCCACCGGCGGTCCCTCGATCCCCAAGATGGGCGCGACCGGGGCGGCCTACGATCTGGCCCGCCAGTTCGGCCTCAAGGTCGTCCAGCCGCGTCCGGCCCTGGTGCCGCTGACGCTGGCCGGCGACGAGGCGCTGTTCCGCGATCTCTCCGGCGTTTCGACCGAAGTGATCGCCCGATGCGGCAAGGCGGCCTTTCGCGAGGCGGCGCTGTTCACCCACCGGGGGCTTTCCGGCCCGGCGATCCTGCAGATATCAAGCTACTGGCAGCGCGGCCAGACGGTGACGACGCAGTTCCTGCCTGATCGTGCCGAAGGCTGGCTGCGCGAGGCCAAGCGCGAACGTCCGCGCACCTCCTTGCGCAAAGTGCTGGGAGAAGGGCTGCCGGAGCGACTGGTGGATGTGCTCTGCGCGCGGCTCGGGCTGTCGGGGGAACTCGGCGCGCTGTCCGACAAGGCGCTGGCCGCCGCCGAAGCGACGCTGGCGCGATGGCCCTTCGTGCCGGACGGTTCGGAAGGCTTCGCCAAGGCGGAAGTGACGGCGGGCGGAATCGACACCGGCGGCCTGTCGTCGAAGACCATGGAAGCGCGCAAGGTGCCGGGGCTCTATGTGATCGGCGAGGCGGCGGACGTGACCGGCTGGCTTGGCGGCTACAACTTCCAATGGGCCTGGGCGAGCGCCCGCGCGGCGGGGCTGGCGATCTGAAGCCCTAGAGCATTTTCACTCGGAAAAAGGCATCGAACCAGAAACTTGGAGTGGTTGATCCGATGCAATCCGATCGGAAGCCACTCTAAACCATCCTTCGTCATCGCGAGCGAAGCGAAGCAGTCCGGAGCGGCTCTACGCCGACACTGGATGGCCGCGCGGGCTTCGCCCCTCGCGACGAAGAACGCAAGGGTGTTCGTCGGCGAGAAGCCGCCTTCACGCCCCCGGACGCCTCACAGCGTCATCAGGATCTCGCGCCGGTTCTCACCTTTCCATGCAAGAGTGCGGTCCAGCAGCGCGATCGTCACTGCGCAGCCGGAGGCATCGTCGCTCTTGCCGGACATGGCCTGCTTTACGGCAGCATGGTCGAGCCGGGTGGCAGCGACGACCTGGTCGATCAGCTTGCCCGGCACCAGCGCCGACCGGTCGCCGTGGTCCTTGGGCCGGGCCAGCTTGCCGGCTTCCGCGAGATGCGCGGCCAGGGTGCGCTCCTGCGCACGCAGGGCTTCGGGAACGGGCGTGGCGCCGGGAAGCATGCCGCTATTGCGCACCCGGATGCAGGCGGCGGGGCTCTGCGCCCGCGCCGCGCGAAGCTGTGCAAGCCGCAGCCGCATCACGGTGTCGAGGTCGCCTTCGGACAGTTCGCGGCCATTGAGGAAGCTGCGACTGCGCACGATCTCCACCACCCTGTTCACGACCGCCGCCTGGTTCTCACCCTTTTCCAGCAGGTTGCGGGCCTGGGCATTGAGCGTGCCCGCAAGTTCCGGCTGCTTGTTCCAGAGCCAGGACGTATCGTGCCCCTCTCCGAAAGCCTCGGGAATCGCGCTCTGCATCGCGTGCCAGGTTTCCCGCTCCAGCGAAGCGCCCTCTCTGTAAGGTCCATTGGCCAGGGCAAGGACGATCCCCAGTGCGACGACCCCGAAGAAGATCAGCAGGCCCGAAGCGAACGGATTGCCGCCCTCCCAGGAGGCCACGCGCTCCGGCGCGAAGTGGGTTTCGAGTTCCGGGAAGTTCTGCCGCACGCCGCGCAGCAGACTGTCGACTTCGCCTTGCGCCGGACCGCGCAGCAAGCGGAAAGGGCTTGCCTTGCCGGGGCGGACGAGTTCGTTCCAGGCCTTGTGGAAGCGATGTCCCGGCTGGAGCACGCTCTGCTGGAACCGGTAGCCTCGCAGGCGCGCGCCCAGGAAGGCGACGCCGGGACGGGCATCGTGGGCAGCCCATTCGCGCTCCCAGCCGAAAGCGGCATTGGCGTCTTCCAGCAACGGCGCCGAGCGCGGCCAGCCGCGTGCGAGAACTTCGGCCAGCCAGTCCTCGATCTGCTGGGCGCGGGTGATCTGCGCCTGCGCCGCATCGTCGAGGATCTTGCGCAAGGCGCGCATCGCCTGACGGGCCTCGTTCTCGCAGAGCGGTTCTCCCGCGGTGGCGCTTTCGGGATCGAGCAGGATGGCCAGCCGCTCGGCCGGGCTTTCGCCGGGACGCAGGCCCAGCGCCTCGTCGGCGGCATGGTTTCCGGGGAGCAGGGGGGCGGTGAAAGGGTCGATGGTGGTGAGCGGAATGCCGGCGCCGCTGACGCCCTCGCGCGCGGCGGCGGCGGCCCAGGCCATGCGCCCCAGCATCGCGGTATCGTCCGGCTCGCCGGGGCGGGCGGCAAGGTCGGCGCGGCTCCAGGCGCCGTCGAGATCGGGGGCCGCGTAGATCCAGCGGCGGGGCGCTTCGGGAGAGGGGGCGAATTCGCCCGCCTCGGCGGTGGGCTCGATCGGCTGCGTCTTCTTGCCGCCGTCCTCAGCGGCTTCGGCCATGGTCCGCGCCAGACGCAAGGCCTGGTCGCGCGCCTGCCGGAGCCGGGCGAAACCCTCGACATCGCTGTCCACGTCCATGGCCTTGAGCCGCGCGGCATAGGCCTTGCGGATGGCGGCGGCATCGGCGGTTCTGCCGATGCCGAGAATCGACCAGGGCGCGCTCATAGCGGGCCGAGGCTTTCCAGGTCGTCCAGCCGGGCCAGCAGCATGGCGCGGGCGTCGGCGATGCGGCGGGGATCCTGGGTGTCGAGCGCGCCGACGAACAGTGTGATCCCATGACCGATCGCCTGCCGGACGTCGCCGATGTGATCTTCGTAGCAGCGCTCGGCGCGGGTCAGGAGCGAGACGTTGCCGGCCTCCTCGCGGGGGTGGAACTTGAGCCTGGCCAGGGCGGCGCGGCGGCTGTCGAGTTCCTGGCGCCCCGGCCTGTCCTCTTCGTCGACAATGACCAGATTGCGCTGGTCGCCGCTGGCCGGGACATGGACGTCGATCTCCAGCAGGCCGGAACTGTCGTAAGAGAAGCGCACTTCCGCCGAGATCTCCCCGGCGGGGCGCGGCGGCACGGGAATGGCGATCTGGCCCAGCTTCACATTGCCGCGCACTTCGCGGGCCTCGCCCTGGTAGATGCCGAATTCCAGAGTCTTCTGGTTGTCGCCCAAGGTCGAATAGGTGTTCATCCGGGAGACCGGGACCGGCGTATTGCGCTCGATCACCGGAGAGAACAGGCCGCGTTGCAGCCCGCCGTGACCGTCCTGCTCGGCGACTTCGACCCCGAGCGTGAACGGGCAGACATCGGTGATGCGGATCTCGTCGAGCGCCGCATCCCGGCCGAGCAGCGCCGCCTGCATGGCCGCACCCAGCGCCACCGCGTGATCGGGATGGACCGAGGCATTGGGAAAACGGCCGAACAGGCGGGTGATCGCACGGCGCACCACCGGCATGCGGGTGCCGCCGCCCACCAGCACGATCTCCGAGAGGTCGGAAGCGTCGATGGCGCAGTCGCGCAGGGCCCGCACGACCGGTTCGCGCAGACGGCGCAGCAGGGGTTCGCAGGCGGCCTGGAATTCGCCTTCGGTGATCGCGGCGCAGAGACGGTCCTCGCCCATCACCACCGCGAAGTCCGCCTCGCCGGCCTGGCTGAGCGCCCGGCGGCAGGCCTCGGCGGCGCGCTTGAGCATGGCCGCACGGTGATCGGCGGGCAGCGCTTCCAGCCGGCCGCTCGGATCGATGCGCGGTTTCGCCAGGGCGGCAAGGGCATGATCGAAATCGTCGCCGCCCAGCCGGTTGTCCCCGGCCGAAGCGCGCACTTCGACGATGCCGTCGAACATCTCGACCACGGAAACGTCGAATGTGCCGCCGCCGAGGTCGAACACGAGGAACGGTTCGCGGTCGCCCTTGTCCTGGAGGCCGAAGGCGAGGGCGGCGGCGGTCGGCTCGTTGATCAGGCGGCGCACGGTGAGGCCGGCCAGTTCGCCGGCGCGGCGCGTGGCCTTGCGCTGGCGGTCGTTGAAATAGGCGGGCACGGTGATGACCGCCTCGGTCGGCCGCTCTCCGGTCAGTGCCGCGACATCGTCGGCAAGAGCGCCCAGGACGATGGCGGACAAGTCTTCCGCGCCGTATTCCTTTCCGCCGAGCCGCGTCTTGCTAGCCGTGCCCATGAGACGCTTGAAGCTGGTGGCGGTGTCCAGCGGATGCGCGGCCAGCCGGTCCAGCGCGGGGCGGCCGACCCAGGCCTGGCCGTCGCGGGCGATGGAGACGGCCGAGGGAGTCAGCAATTCGCCCAGAGCGTTGGGTACCAGCGATGCCGCGCCGTCCTGCCAGATCGCCACGGCACTGTTGGTCGTTCCCAGATCGATCCCGATCAGCATGCCGCCGCGCCGCTCACTTCCCGGACCACTGGAAAAATCCCCATGTTGGCGCCTCGCCCTGCCGAACCACTGCGGTCCCGACTCTTGGGATGAAGGCCATCGCTGCCTAGAGCATTTTTCGCCTCGGTGGAAACACTGCGAGGTCCGGAAATTGCTACCGGGGGGTGGAGGGAGGGG
>NZ_ATHL01000010.1 GCF_000445125.1 Novosphingobium lindaniclasticum LE124 | reverse complement strand
CTGGGGCAAGGGACACGCCCCAGGCGCCGCTTCGCGTTCCCCCGCAGGGCCATGCCTAAACGATGGCTCTGCGGGGGAGGTCACAGGGTGCTTAGAGCATTTTCCAATCAGGTGAAATCACCGGATGACTCGAAAAATACGTCTAACCAGAAACTTAGAGTGGTCGATCCGATGCAATCGGATCGGAAACCGCTCTAGAAGTCCACCTTCGCGCCGACCCGCATGTAGCGGCCCATGAACAGGCGGTCCTGCCAGGCGGGGTTGAACTGGTACAGGCCGTAACCCGCGTTCGGATCGTACTTCGGCTTGCCGTCGAGCACGTTCAGAACGTCGAAGTAGAGCTTGAACTGGTCAGCAACCTTCACTTCGCCGTGGCCGTCGAGATTGAAGGTGCTCGGACCATGGCACTGGACGGCGTCACCGTTGTCGTAGCTGACCAGCTGGCCGGCCGCGGCGCTGGCGGCACAGTCCTTGTAGGTGCCGCCGGCATCGGCCGACGTGCTGGAGTAACCGCTGGTATAGTTGGCGGTCAGCGTCAGGCTGGCGCGGTCGTTGAAGTCCAGAGTGTTCTGCCAGGTCAGGCGGAAGCGCGGCGCACCCGAGCACGACGTCAGGCTGCAACCGCCCAGCGAGCCGTCATAGCGCCACACGGTGCCGTCGTCGTTCTCCTGTTCCAGACGGATCAGGTACGAGGCGTTCGCCTTGGTTTGCCAGGTGATCGTGTCGGTCAGGTTGAAGCGCGCATCGGCCGAGAAGTCGATACCCTTGCCGAGCATCGCATTCTGGTTGTTGAACGTACCGGCGATCTGGCCCAGCAGCGGCAGGGCGCCGGGGTTCAGCGGGTCGGGCTGGCCGGGGATCACGGTGATGCCCGGAACGTTCACGACGCCATTGTTGCCGTAATACTGTTCGTAGATCTCGGAGCTGATGTTCGGCGAAGTGATCAGGTTCGTGATCTTCGTGCGCCAGTAGTCGAGCGTAACCGTCACGTTGCGGACTGGCTGAACGACCATGCCGAAGGTGTAGGAGGTCGAACGCTCCGCCTTCAGGTCCGGATTGCCGCCCGAAGTGACGCCCGGAGAGTAAGTCCCGGCGTAGTAGGCCGGGTTGCTGCCGTGGGCGGCGCAGAAGGCCTCGTAGATACCCTGGGAGCAGTTGATCTGCGCGCTGTTGTAGCCGGTGGAGGGTGCCTGGAACGACTCGTTGAGGTTCGGCGCACGGAAACCGCGCGAGAAGGTGCCGCGCAGCTTGACCTGTTCGATCGGGCGGAATTCCGCCTCGAACTTGGGCGAGAACGCCTTCTGGCCAGTCGAGTAGTGGTCGTAGGAACCGTCAGCCTTGACGCGCAGTGAGTCGAGGATCGGAACCGAGATTTCATACGAGGTCGACCAGACGTCGCGGTGGCCCACCACGCTCACGGCGTTGATGCCGTAGTAGCGTGCGTAAGGGTTGTCTTCGTTGGGTGCGTTGGCGCTCGGGTTGTTGATCGATTCGTAACGATACTGACCGGCGACCGCCACGTTCACCATGCCGCCCGGCAGTTCGAACACGTCCTTGCTGAGCGTGCCGATGACTTGCGCCAGCTTCGAGGTGGCGCGGCGTTCCTGGTCGCGGAAGATCTGCTGGTTGGCTTCCGCCGAGTTCTGCGAAGGATCGACGAAGTTGTAGGTGCCCTGGGCGATCGCGTCGGCCAGGCCCTGAAGGTAGATGTAACCGGTGTTCTTGACGTCCAGCGTGACCTTCGAGGCGGTGGCGCCGACCGAGTAGTCCCAACCTGAGCCGAAGCTGCCGTGGATACCGGCGGCGACGCGGTAGGTCTTGGCGTCGGTGAAAGTGCGGCGCGGCTGGTCCGGCATGCCGCTCAGACGCGCAAGCTGGCCCTGCGAGGCGAAGGGATTGTTCGGGTTGAGCGTGCCGTTCGCGGCGTTGCAGCCCGTCGCAAGCAGATTGCCGTTGGCATCGACGCTGGAGGTGCCGTTGGCGCAGACATAGACCGGCAGGAAGACGTTGGTGGCGGTGATCTGCTCGCCGCCCGCCGCCGTCTGACCGGCCCACGAGGAGTTCGCGATCGAGTTTGCGGTCTTCACGTTGTAGTAGTTAAGCGCAAGGAAGGCCTCGGCATTGTCGCCGACCTTCACCGTGCCGCGCACCGCAGCGCCCTTGCGGGTCGTCTCGGCGGTATACATGCGGTAGTCGTTGACCAAGTCCTGCTGGCAGACCACCGAAGGGGCGGTGTTGACACCGTTGTTGGCGTTCTGGCCAACCGCTTGCTGATCGGGCGTGAGCGTCTGTGCGGTAAGGTTGCCGCAGCCGGCGCCGGCGTTCAGCAGCTGGTAGGCGCCGTTGTAGAGGATGCCGCTCGGCACGTCGGTGGTCGTGGCGCTATAGACCGGGACATAGTTGCCGTTGGCGTCGATCGTGGTCTGGGTCGACTGGCCGAAGTTCACCGTGGTAGACTGGAAGCCGTTGTAGCTGCCGTCGGCCTGGATGCCGTTGCGGATGCCGTTGGTCAGGCAGCCCTGTTCGGCGGTGCCGCAGATCGAGCTCTGGTCGGCGGTGCTCCACGGGCCCTTGCGGTCGCGCAGGTAGAGCGCGTCGTTGTGCTGGTACTCGGCGCTGGCGTAGATGTTGAAGCCCTGCTCGTCCAGGTCGCCATAGCCGTAGCTGGCGTTCAGGCGCTGTTCGCCGCCGTCGCCGCGCTGCGAGATGCCGAGCGAGCCGTCGAGGTGAAGGCCCTGGACCTGGCGCTTGGTGATGACGTTCACGACACCGGCGATCGCGTCCGAACCATAGGTTGCCGAAGCGCCGTCGAGCAGGGTATCGATGCTCTGAACGGTGGAACTGGGGATCGAGTTGATGTCGACGATGTTGCGCTGGGTGTCGTCGGCCAGCGGGTAATAGGCGGTGCGCATGCCGTCGAACAGCGTGAGCGTGTAGGCGTTGTTGAAGCCGCGCAGCGAAGGTGCAGTGGCGCCGGTGGTGAAGCCCTGCGCGGACCAGCTTGCCGGGATGGTGCCGGCGTTGTTGGCGGTCAGCGACTGCAGGGCGTCGGAAACGGTGGTGATGCCGCGCTTGGTCAGGTCGTCAGCGGTGATCGACACCACGGGGGACGCGGTGGCGGCCGCCGGATTGCGCGTGATCGAGCCGGTGACGACGATCGTGTTTTCTTCCGAAGCGTCAGCGGCGGCATCCTGTGCCTGGGCACTGCCGCAGAGCAGGACGAAAGCCGTGAGGCTCGTGGCGCTGCACAGCACAGCCTTCTGGAGGGGGGTCTTCAAATCTACGTTCCTTGTCCATTACGCTGGCAAGTCGTGCGACCGGGCTTGCCAAAGGTGCGACTGGTGCCGCCATTGGAGCGTTTCGATGACGCTCGGGGGCGAGCCCATCGCGCGTGGAACGGAGAGGTTCAAACGACTTCTGGCGTGTTATTGCATAACATTGCCGAGCTGTGCTGTTTATGTCACAGGCATTCCAGCGGGAGATATGTAGCACTCTTAACGTTAGATGAATTCAGCCAATCCCAACGCGTTAAGTATGCTACTCTTTTTCGTTTTTTCGGGCGCTCGCCGACGAGGACGCCGCCGCTTCACAGCTCCTCGCCGGCTTTGGCAGTCCGCGCGTCTATCCAGGCCGCTTGTCGTCCGCGCCATCTTCGCGACCGGCATTGCGACGGCCGGAAATCAGGTCTCGCCCGTCGCCCTCCGGCTGATCGGCGGCCTCGGGCGAGGCGGGCACTTGTCCGGCGCCGTTCGAAAACGGCTTGGCCTCCGCTCCGGCAAGGCCGCTGCGCATGTCGAATTCGGTGGCGTTCTGCGCGTCCACGCCTTCCGACGTTGCACGGGTAAGCCGCTGCTGCGCTGCCCGCGCCTCTTTACCAAGCTGTTCGCCATCGCCGCTCATCGTGGTTCTCCTTTCGCAAGGCAACGGCGCAGCAGCCTGCCTCGTTCCCGGAACTTGCCTCGACGCGGTCAAGACCTCGCTTCGTCGAAGCACCAAAGCGGGCAGGCCGATTTACGCTCCGGCTGCGGGAACGCATGGGCCATCTTGCCGCGTTAGGACGGCATGAGAGAGCCTGATTCCGATAAGCCCTGTGCAATCGTCGTCGCCGCTTCGCGCGGTGTCGTGCGCGCCGAGATCGAGCATTTGAAGCGGGGCGGTTTTAACGTGAGATTTCATGGCGGTGCGCTCGATGCCCTCGCTTCCTTCGGCGAGGACATGCCGCTGACCGCCGTCCTCGGCCCCCTCGACCCTCATCCGGCCAATGTGCTGTTGATGGAGGATCTGGATCGTTACGGTGTGCCTGTGGTCCGCGCAGTGCCAGTCGCGGTGCCCGTCTCGCCGCACGGGCGACGGGCGGCTTCTTCGCGGGCGGCTATGCCCCATCGCTCTGCTCCGGCCACGCGTGGCGGCGCGGATGGTCCGGCTCATCGATAGAATCGGATTAACATATATTTGGAGTGGGAACTTGCCGGGGCTCCGCACGTCCTTTCTGGGAAACATATCACGGAATTAACCCATGTCCCAGCTTCTGGCTTTTCGTCTCCCTGCCCGTAACAACACAGAAGATACTGGCGAATTGTTCGCAGATACATTCCAGAGGGAACTCGCTCACTGGAATCACGAGCGCCTCGCCCCGCAGTTTCCAACCGAGAACTGGCGCGATCGCCTGGAAAGCGACGCTGCGATGCTCCTGCGCGAAGGGGCATTCATCGAGCAGTTGCGCTCGCAAGTTCGGGAAGCCGCGCAAGAGGCTCCGACCGAGGCGAGCAGGTTCATCGATTGGTTCGAGGGGCTGGCGCAGGCCGGGCCCGGCCAGAACGACCCCCTCTTTCCGTGGCTGGCCGAGCAGGCGACGCGCGAGGAATTGCGCTGGTTCTTCGAGCAGGAAGCTGCCGGCGAGGCAGGATTTGACGACCTCGTGGCGATGACGCAGATAAAGCTGCCGGACCGCGCGAAGCTGGAGCTTGCCGCCAACTACTGGGACGAGATGGGGCGAGGCAACGCCAAGGGCATGCACGGTCCGATGCTGCACATCGTGGCCGAGGCACTCGAAGTCCGACCTTCGATCGACACCACCGTCTGGGAAAGTCTCGCGCTGGCCAACGCCATGACGGCCATGGCCAGTTCGCGGCGTTATGCGTGGCATTCGGTCGGCGCGCTCGGCGTGATCGAACTCACGGCGCCGTGGCGCTCGGCGGCGGTTGCCAAGGGGCTCCGGCGGATCGGCCTGTCCGGCTCGCAGCGCCGGTACTTCGACCTTCATGCAGTGCTCGACGTGAAGCATAGCCAGACCTGGAACCAGGAAGCCCTGATCCCGCTCGTCAGCGAGGATCCGCGGCGCGCCACTGCCATAGCCGAAGGGGCCCTGATGCGCCTCACATGCGGCAAGCTCTGCTTCGAACGCTATCGCGCGAAGCTCTGGCAGAACCGCGAACTCTGACCGATCGGGCGGCAGCGCCCGCGCAGCAGGGGAAGGAGATTACGAGATGAGCCGGAGCCTATCGGGCAAGCGTATCGTCATCACCGGCGCATCGAGCGGGATCGGAGCGGCGACGGCCATCGCTTTCACGCGTCTCGGTGCCCGCGTCGTGATCGCCGCGAGAGGCGCGGCCGGGCTCGACGACATCGCGCGGCGCTGCCGCGAGGCGGGCGGATCGGTGGAGACCCGCGTCGTCGACGTCACCGATGCGGCGGCCGTAACCGGTCTTGCTGCAGAGGCAAACGCGCTGCTGGGCGGCATAGACCTCTGGTTCAGCTGCGTCGGCGTGGGCGTTCTGGGCAAGTACCAGGACACGCCCTTCGCGGATCACCGGCGGGTGATCGAAGCCAACCTCATCAGCCATATGCATGAGGCGCATGCCGTCCTGCCGATCTTCCTGGCGCAGGACCACGGCACCTGGGTCAACATGATCTCGATCGGCGGCTTCGTCGCGACCCCTTATGCGGCGGCCTATTCGGCCAGCAAGTTCGCCTTGCGCGGTTTCAGCGAGGCCCTGCGTGCCGAGCTTTCCAAGCGGCCGCAGATCCATGTTTGCGACGTCTATCCGACGTTCGTCGATACGCCGGCCGTAGAGCATGCCGGCAACTACACCGGCGCGCAGCTCTCGCTACCGCCCGGATCGCTGCCGCCGGAGAAAGTCGCCAGGGCGGTGGTCCGGCTTGCCACGCATCCGCGCAATTCGACATTCGTCGGCGCCCCCGGCATCGTCATGAAGATGGCCCAGTTCGCCACGCCCAACCTGGGTCCGGCGATCATCAACGGCTTCCTCGACGTGTGGTCGCGCAAGGCGGAGCCCGGCGCGAACACCGAAGGAAGCCTGTTCGCGCCGCCGCCCGTGCCGAGCGGCCCGGACGGCCACACGCGCAGTCCAGCGCTGCGGCGCAAGGTCACGGCGGGCGCGATCGGGGTTCTGGCGGCTTCGGCTGCTATTGCCGGATCCCTGGTGGTCGCACGCCGGCGGAAATAGCCGCCGCCGTGATCCGCTTCGTCAGGGCGACAGGCGGTAGGTCAGCGAAAGGAACCCCATCGGAAGCGTCCTGTGCGCGACGAGCGGACTGTCTGCCGTTCGTCCCAGCAGAGTCGTCGCGCCGACCGAGCCGCTCAGGCTGAAGCGATCGTCCAGGCGGTAGATCGCCGTCATCAGCACCGAGGCGTCCTTGAAACCGGCCTTGCCGCGCCAGGCTTCGAGGCCAGAGGTCTGCGCCTCGGCGGCGGTGATGCCGAAATAGCGGTCATTGTGGCGGCGGTCGGCGAAGCTGGTTGCGATCGAGGGGGTGAGGATCAGTTTTCGGCTGGCCACGATCGGATAGGACAGGCTGGCGTCGGCCACGAAGCCTCTCGTATTGCCGACGAACCCCTGGGTGGCGCCAACCGTCGCGATTACGCCGCCGGAACTGAGGCTGGCGAAAGCGCGGGCGCCCGCACCGGACGACAGGCGGCCGACGCCCACGGGAACGTCGCGGCGCCGGTAGCCGGGCATGAAAGTGACACTCGAGCCGACGGTGAGGCCGCGCCGCGCGACGAGGTTGACGCCCACGCCATTGCGGAAATTGGCGAAGAAGGGGCCCTGCGCGATATCGATCGCCGGGAGCGGCAAGACCCGGTAATCGTCGGCGCCCTGATATACGGGGGTCGCGGCGGCGCCGATGCCCAGCAGGATGCGATCGTTGCTCGGCTTCTCGAACGATTGGCGGGAGCCGCTGAGATCCTGCGCGCAGGCCGGCGCGCTCAGGCTCGCCGCTGCTGCCGCAGCGCCGGCCGCCATGAGGTGTTTCCATTGCATAAACGCACTCCTTGCGCCGAGGGCATCCGACGACGATGGCGACAAAGCGCCACCGGGATCGCTCTAACCGCAAGATGCGGCAAGAATAGTTACATACTATGTCTAGGCGGAAGCTGGACAAGCTCGGTTCTGGACAAGCCGCCCGAACGACAGCCGCAAGCGCGCGGCAGCCGGCCCCTGCCAAGCGTCTTCAAACCTTCATAAAATTCCCTGTCCCCCTTTCCGGTGCCCGGGCGTCTTCCTGCTCGGGCGACCGGCTCCAGACAGCATGGCGGTCGTTGCCCTGCCGCTCCCTTGAGATCGGCATCGCCCGTTGACTGACTTGAAAGGAGCAAATCGATGCGCTTCGTTTCCCCTTTGCACCGGCTCGCCCGGTGGATGGTTCCGGTATCCGCGGCTTTCGTCGCGGGATCCGCCGTCGCCGCCGTCATACCGCATGACCAGGTTCAACCGATCCCCGCCGCCGCCGAAAGCTACATGGCCAAGTTCCAGCCGGTGCTGAAGGTCGAGAGCGGCTGCGTGCCGTTTCCCGCCGTCGATGCGAGCGGCAACACGAACGGCGGCCTGGCCCCCACCGGATCGCGCAACGGCGGGTGTTCCTCCAACGTCGGGCAGGTCTACGTGCGGGCCAAGAGCCATTACGGACTCTGCGCAGTCATGTACGCCTGGTACTTCCCCAAGGACCAGGTGCTGGACGGCCACCGTCACGACTGGGAAAGCGCGGTCGTCTGGCTGTCGAGCTGCGAGGATTCCGCGAATATCGTCGCGGTTTCCTATTCGGCGCATTCCGGCTTCGACAAGTCGACCTCGCCGCCGCACGATGGCAGCCATCCCAAGGTCCGCTACTACACCAACGGCATCACCAACCATCAGCTCGGTTCAACCGGATCGCAGGGCGGCCAGCAGCCGCTGATCCAGTGGGAGAAGATGCCGGCCGCCGCGCGCGAGGCTTTGACGAAGGCCGATTTCGGCAAGGGCAACGTGCCGATGAAGGACGCCAACTTCGCCAACAACATCGTCAAGGCCGATTTCCGCTGAGCGGGGACACGCTCCGGCAAAGCGATGGCCCGCCGCACGTCGATCGCGCAGCGGGCCATTTTCCGATCCAGGCCGAGCGGCGCTTGCAGCCGAGGGGAGGCGGCTTCAGGCGGCGACGAGATAGATCCCGTCCGCACGCTCGCGGGGCTGAAGGCCGAACAGGGCACCAATCAGCGCCAGCGATTGCCGAGGTTCGTCCAGGCGGAAGCGGCCGCTGAAGGTGCGGCTTGACAGCGCGGGCTCTTCCAGGCGGATCGGCACGGCGCTGTAGCGGCCGAGCCGCTCGATCGCGAAGCCGAGGCGCATGGCTTCGGCGTCCAGCCAGTCGTCCTGCCAGTCGGCATGCGCGGCCGGATCGAAGCTGCCTCCGGCGATGGCCCGCCCGTCGAACAGCGCCCATTGCCGTCCGGGCACGACCCGCGGCGGCTGTCCTTCCGCCGCCATCTGCACGTGGCCCGAAAAGACCCGCAGTTCGGCGGCCCCGGAGAGCCGGTCGACGCTGAAGCTGGTGCCGAGGGCGGTCATTGCCGCCCCTGGCGTGCGAACCTCGAAGGGGCGGGCGGCATCGTGGCGGACGTCGAAGCGGGCGGCGCCGCGCTCCAGCTCGATCCGGCGCCGTTCGGCGGTGAAGTGCACCGCGACCGACGAGGCGGCATCGAGCAGCAGGCCGGAGCCGTCCGGCAGCACGACATGCCGCCGCCGCCCGG
>NZ_ATHL01000009.1 GCF_000445125.1 Novosphingobium lindaniclasticum LE124 | reverse complement strand
GAAGTACGAGTGCGTCTATCTCCATGCCTTCGAAACCGGATCAGAGCTTCGCGCTGGCCTTGCCCGGTGGATCACCTATTACAACACCTTGAGGCAGCACTCGGGTCTGGCCGGGCAAACCCCGACAGAGGCCTATGGGCGGATCGCGTAATCAGATGATGTGGGGCATACCCCCCATCATCTGATGACCAGAATGGCGGCATAAACAACAAATGGGATTAGCTTAACTCAGCCGCCAAACTGTCCAAGAAGGCGGGACCACCTCACCATTCCCGAATCAAACCAGATCTCAAACAAGCCGCACCGAGCCAATGCTGCGTTGTAGGATTTCCAGTTCGTCGCACGATACCGCAGGCGGTCGGATCGCTCATCTGGGCCTCTTAACGAACGGGAAACGCGGCCAGAAACCCTCTGCTAGTTGCGCAACAAAGCCATGAGCATTCGCCCTCGACGTACCGCGATACATTGCTAACTTTTCTGGCCACTCTTGCGCCCTGATCGATGTTGCCCTAGCGCAGGACCATTCGATACAGCGGGCCCTCTGAGCCCGGCCACTTAGGTGCTGCAAAGACACTTCTATGAACGCTGAACATTCGTTGCCGGCGACAGCCGACGAGCCAGCCCGCGGATCTGCATTTCAGGCTTGGTTAAGAAAGCGGCGCTGGTTCATCCTAACCGTCATCGCACCTACCTTCTTAGCGGCGCTTTATTATGGCTTCGTCGCTTCAGATATCTATGTGTCCGAATCTCGGTTCGTCATTAAAAGCCCGGACCAGAAGCGGTCGCAAGTGTCTACCATAGCAAACCTAGTTCAGACCGCAGGTCTTTCCGGCGGGCAGGAACAGACGAACGAGGTATTAACCTACATTCGCTCACGCGATGCGCTTAAGGCCTTAGAGAAGACCGCTCGCGTCCGCGAACGCTACTCTCCTGCACAAGCGGACTTCCTTAGCAGGTTCCCTGGCCTCTTCTTCCAACCCAGCTTTGAGAACCTCTACAAATATTATGAAAAGATGGTCAACGCGCGACTGGACACAGAAGAAGGAACCGCGATCATCGAAGTCGAGGCGTTCACCGCGCAAGACGCCTATATTATCAATCGCACTTTGCTCGATCTGAGCGAAGGCTTAGTCAACCGTCTAAATGCTCGGGTACGCTCCAAGGGCATTGCGGAAGCGCAACAACAGGTCAAATTGGCGGCCCAACGCGTCAAAAATGCCCGCATCGCCATTGCGCAATATCGCAACACGCAGTCGTTGATCGACCCCGCCAAACAGGCCGGTGGCGTTCTCGAGATAGCCAACACCATGATAGGCGAACGGGCGGCATTACAGGCCCAGCTAGATCTCATGCGGCGCCTCACGCCGAACAATCCATCCATCCCCGCTTTGCGAAATCGGATCAATGCGATTTCCGTTCAGATCGCCTCGCAGGACAGCCGCGTTGTCGGCTCCGGCAGCGGCATCGCGTCGAAACTGGGCGGCTACGAGAACCTTCTGGTCGAGCAAGAATTTGCGACAGACAGCCTGACCGCAGCCAGCGCCGCGCTCGTTCAGGCCCGCGCCGAGGCGCAGCGGCAGCAGTTTTATCTTGAGCGGGTCGTCGATCCAAACGTGCCTGACATGCCGTTACTCCCAAAGCGTTTCATAAACATCCTCGTTGTTTTTGCAGCGACGCTGTGCATGTATTTCATCGTGTGGATGTTTGTAGTTGGAATTCTTGAACATTCGCAAGAAGATTGACATGAGTGGAAGCTTTGTTCGCAAGCTGACCAATGGCCTCGAAGTTCAGGGGCAGGTAATCCATGCGCTAATGATCCGGGAGCTCATCACCCGATTTGGTCGCGAAAACATCGGCTTCCTATGGATCATGGTCGAACCCTTGCTGTTTGCTGGCCTAGTCGGCCTGATGTGGTATTTCATGAAGGGTCCAACGGAACATGGCGTGAGCGTCGTGGCGTTTACGGCCACAGGATATATCCCGCTCACCTTTTTTCGGCACTGCGTGTCACGCAGTGTATCTGCGTTCACGGCAAACCAAAGCTTGCTATATCATCGTCAGATCAAGGTCGTAGATATTGTCTGCGCCCGTTTCATCATAGAAATGCTGGGCGGTATGATGGCGTATCTGGTGATGGCACTATTCCTTGGCATTATTGGCGAATTTCCTATGCCTGCGAATATTGGTCTTTTGATAGCCGGATGGGCCCTTTACTGCCTATTTTGTTTTTCACTGTGCCTCATACTTTCGCCATTGTCCGAAATGTCTGAAGCGATGGAGAAATTCATTCCAGTCACAACGTACATTATGATTCCAGTTTCAGGCGCCTTCTACATGGTTTCCTGGATGACGCCAGGTATCAAAGAGTTTCTGTTACTATCACCTTTTGTCAACGGGATGGAAATGATGCGAGAAGGTGTCTGGGGAGAGAAACTCACCGCCAGCTACAACCCTTGGAATCCCATCCTATGCTCAGTAGTACTTTCGCTGGTGGGTCTTATTTTGTGCAGGCGTGTCCGCAGAACACTGAACGTCGAATGATAATTTGTGAAAACATCTACAAGTCGTACGCGCATGGTGGCAACCGGAAGCATGTTTTCAAGGGTCTCAATCTGACGATCCAACAGGGCGACCGCATCGCGCTGCTTGGGCGGAACGGCGCAGGTAAAAGCACCCTTATCAAGCTCATCGGCGGCGTGGAAATGCCAACTTCGGGCAGAGTGGTAAGAGAGATGTCCGTGTCTTGGCCATTGGGCTTTGCAGGCGGATTTCAAGGAAGCCTAACCGGATTCGACAACATCCGTTTCATCGCTCGGATATACCAGCGCGATTACACATCGGTGCGCGAGTTCGTGGAAGAATTCACTGAACTTGGAAAGCAGCTTAAGATGCCTGTGAAGACCTATTCTTCCGGCATGCGCGCGCGCCTAGCCTTTGCTCTGTCATTGGCAATCGAATTCGACTGCTACTTGATCGATGAAATCATTCTCGTCGGAGACCAAAACTTTCAACGCAAATGTCACTCCGAAATGTTTGAAAAGCGCTTTGATCGAACGATGTTGATTGCGTCTCATGCGACTGATTTTATTCGAAGCTATTGCCATAAGGCCGTAATTCTCGATCGTGGAGAAGCTTGCATTTATGATGACATTGATGAGGCAATAGCCGTTTATTCAAATCTTTGAGGCTTTGCCTTGGCATCACGATTTAATGAAACCGCCTACGTCAATTGATCGGCCCCCACCGAGTGGTCCGGGTTATTTGTTAGTGTAAGATTGCCT
>NZ_ATHL01000008.1 GCF_000445125.1 Novosphingobium lindaniclasticum LE124 | reverse complement strand
GGTCCGAAGACCAGCCCTGGAAAAGTTTTTGGGAGAGGATGCCTGAAAGGCCTGCTCCATATGCTCTCGGCACCGATTCGCCGCAAATGCGAAAAGATTGGGCAATGTTGCAAGATGTGCAACTGAAGCCCACGCTCTCAGTCTTCGGTGACAGCGCCGTACAAGTCGTGCTCGTCCGCGTCTTCGATCAGAACGTCGACAATATCGCCGACTTGCAGATCGCTTCCGGCACCGCGCAGGAAGACATTGCCGTCTATCTCGGGCGCATCGGCCTGCGAGCGGCCGGTTGCACCGATGTCGCCATCCTCGTCCGGCTCGCCCACTTCGTCGATGATGACGGGCAGGATGCGGCCGACTTTGGCCTGGAGCTTGGCGGCGCTGATCGCGGCGGTCTTCTCCATGATGCGGGCATAACGCTCTTCCTTGACCTCTTCAGGCACCGCGTTCGGAAGGTCGTTGGCACTGGCGCCTTCGACGGGCTCGAAGCGGAAGGCGCCGACGCGATCGAGCTGGGCTTCGTCCAGCCAGTCGAGCAGGTACTGGAAGTCCGCCTCGGTCTCGCCTGGGAAGCCCACCACGAAACTGGAGCGAATGGCGATGTCCGGGCAGATCTCGCGCCACTTGCGCAGCCGGTCGAGCACCTTGGCCTCGTTGGCCGGGCGCTTCATCGACTTGAGCACCGAAGGCGCCGCATGCTGGAATGGAATGTCGAGGTAAGGCGTGATCAGCCCCTCAGCCATCAGCGGGATCACCGCGTCGACATGGGGGTAGGGGTAGACGTAGTGCAGGCGTACCCAGGGCTTGCGGCCCTGCGAATCGCTGAGCTGGCCCAATTCGCGGGCGAGGTCGGTCATGTGGGTGCGGACCTCGCGGTCCTTCCACATGCGCGTCTCATGGCGCACATCGACGCCATAGGCCGAAGTGTCCTGGCTGATCACCAGCAGTTCGCGGGTGCCGGCCTGGACCAGCTTTTCCGCCTCACGCAACACCGCGTCGATGCGGCGGCTCGCCAGCTTGCCGCGCAGGCTGGGGATAATGCAGAAAGAGCAAGCGTGGTTGCAGCCTTCCGAGATCTTCAGATAGCCGTAGTGACGCGGGGTCAGCTTCACGCCCGCATCGTCGTAGGCCTGGGGAATCAGGTCGACGTAAGGCGAAATCTCGGGCGGGGCGGCTTCGTGCACGGCCTCGACCACGGCTTCGTACTGGTGCGCGCCGGTGACGGCGAGCACGTCCGGGAAGCGGGCGCGGATCGCGTCGGCCTCGTTGCCCATGCAGCCGGTGACGATCACGCGGCCGTTTTCGGCCATAGCTTCACCGATCGCGGAGAGGCTCTCTTCCTTCGCGGAATCGAGGAATCCGCACGTATTGACGAGCACGACATCGGCCCCGGCATAGTCGGGACTCATCGTGTAGCCGTCGGCGCGCAGGCGGGTGAGGATGCGTTCGGAGTCGACAAGCGCCTTGGGGCAGCCGAGGCTGACCATGCCGACCTTGGGCGGAGAGGGGATTTCGATAGCCATAGGGATGGCGCGCCCGATACGCGCATTGCGACCGAGAGTCACGAAAAACGAATCATGGCCATGTGATTCGCGTCGATCCGACTTCCAGACTGTTAGCGCTCTTGCACCTTTGAAGAGACCCTGCGCAAGGAGGAAGCTGTTGGAAAAAGGGGTTGTCGCATGGGTCCGGTAAACTGGTTGGCGGTGGTTCTGGCAGCGCTGGCGGCGGTGGTGATCGGCGCGGTGTGGAACGGGCCGCCGTTTCAGAACGGGCGCAGCCTCTCGCCGCGCAAGTCGGAGCGGGCGGGCAATTACGGGCTGGTCTGCTTCGTGTTCCTGGTCAGCGCGGTGATGCTCGGGCACAATTTTGCACGAATCGGCGCCGAAACTCTGGCGGCCAAGCCCTGGCTCTACTTCATGCAGACCGGCGGCGTCGCCATCGCCTTCGTACTTCCGGCGATCTGGCTGACGCATGTGCGCTACCGCGCCGAGCCGCTGCGCCGAGCGATGGATTGCCTGTTCTGGCTGGTCGCCTACCTCGCCATGGGGCTGGTGTTCTGGCTGCTAGGCTAAGTCGCCGCGTTCGGGGGGACGGTCGGTGGAAGCCGTCGGCAGAACCTCCACGACGATATCGCCTGCCTGCAGCGCTTTGGCGTCGTCTTCCCAGAAGCCGATCGTGCGTTCGCCGCGATAGATCCTGAGGCCTTTGCCCTTGCTGACGAGGTTGTCGAGCGAACCGCCGATCTCGGACGGCTCCACCGGCCGCTCCACGAGCTGGACGCGGCCTGCCGCCGAGGCGAGGTCGGAGAAGTAGTCCGCGACATGCTGTCCTTCCGCCGATCCGGCGAGCAGGAGGCCGGTGAAGCGGACCGGATTGATGACGTTGTTGGCGCCTGCCTGACGCGCGAGCAGTTCGTTGTCGTCGGCCCGAATGACGACGGTGATCGGCGCGTTCGGCGCCAGGTGCCGGGCGGTCAGCACGATCAGCACCGAGGTATCGTCACGGCCCGCCGAGACCAGGATCGTCCGCGCGGTGCTCACCCGGACGGCGTTCTGCACTTCGTCGCGGGTGGCGTCGCCCTGGAGCACGTTGCAGCCCATCTTCTCGGCCTGGGCAAGGCGTGCCTGGACGGGGTCCACCACGACGATGCAGGCGGGGTCGGTGCCGCGCTCGATCAGTTCCCGCGCCGCTTCCGAGCCGCTGACGCCGAAGCCGAGCACGACGATGTGGTCCTCCAGTCTTTCCTGGATCCGCTTCATGCGCCACGTCTCCCAGCTGCGCTTGATGATGAAATTGTAGGCAGTGCCGACGAAGATGGTGATGACGGCCAGACGGATCGGCGTGACCAGCACCGCCTCGATCAGGCGCGCCCGGTCGCTGACCGGGGCGATGTCTCCGAAGCCGGTCGTCGTGATCGAGATCATCGTGAAGTAGACGACGTCGAGGAAGCTGACCTGCCCGTCGTGCACGTCGTTGAGGCCGGCCCGGTCGCTCCAGTGAACCATGATGACGATGAAGATCAGCAGGAACGCCCCGCCGAGCCGCAAAGCCACGTCGGCCCAGACGGGAAGTGCCAAGGCGCGGCGCAGCGGCTTGATCGCGGCGGGCCGGAACAGGGGGCGCGTGGAGCGTCGCTTCGACATGCTCCGCGAGCTTTAAGGCGCCTTGGGCAGGTCGTCCAGCGGATCGACGGGCTTGCCGTCGCGCCGTACTTCGAAGTGCAGTTCGTTGCCCTTGGCGAGACCGGTGTGGCCCACCAGCCCGACGCGCTCTCCGACAGCGACCGTCGCGCCCTCCTTCACGGTGACGCGGCTGAGAAAGGCATAGGCGGTGAACCATCCGTCGCCATGGTCGAGGACCACGAGGTTGCCGAACTGCTCCTTCTCCATTCCGGCGAAACGGACGGTGCCGGCCGCGGCGGCGCGAACCATCGTTCCTTCCGGCGCGGTGATGTCGATGCCGTCGTGATGATTGGCGCCGCTGGCGAACCCGCGGCGGACGGGGCCATTCACCGGCCATGCGAAGCGCGTGGACTTGCTCGCGGGGGCAGGAGCCGGGGCGGGAGCGTTCACGGGCGCGACGGGCGGATCGAGCAGTGTCGGGATCAGCAGCGACTGGCCGGCCTTGACCGGAGCTGCCGCGTCGAGGCCGTTGGCCAGCGCGATCTCCTCCCAGGGCACCGCATATTTGTAGGAGATCGAGAAGCCGGTATCGCCTGCCTTCACCATATGGCGGCGGGTGCGGGGGATCTGCAGCTTCTGGCCGAGGCGAACGGCATAGGGCGGCTGCAAGCCGTTGGCTTCGGCGATCAGCACGCGCGGCACTTTGGCGGCCAGGGCGATGCTGCCGAGCGTCTCGCCGGGTTGGACGACGTGGACGCTTTCCTGATCAGGCGATCTGGCGGCGGCGATGGCAGCCCTGGCGGTGGAGTTTGCGGCAGCGGCGGCCTTTTTCGCGGGAGTGGCGGGGTCGGGCTGCTTCGTGGGCACCTTGGTCGGTGCCGATCTTGCGGTTGCCGCTTTCGCGCGCGGGATCGTCAGCTTCTGGCCGAGCTTGACGACATAAGGCGCCTTCAGCCCGTTCGCCTTGGCCAATGCTTCGGAGGAGACGCCGGCACGGTTGGCGATGCCGTTCAGCGTCTCGCCCGCCGTCACGACGTGCACGGTCTCGTCACCCGGCGCGGCGGAGGCAGGCGCGATCGGCAGCGCGAGCGCCGCCAGCAGAAGAAGAGCGCGGCGCATCATGCTCCGTAGCGGCTCGCGATCTGTGCCAGCGATCCGTCGTGGGTGAGGTCGAGCTGGAGCGGCGTCACCGAGATATAGCCCTCGGCGATCGCTTCGAGGTCGGTCTTGTGGCCGGGGGTATGCTCGATGCCATGAAGGCCGAACCAATAGTAGGGGAACCCGCGCGGGTCCGTCCCTTCGACCACCGAGCCGCGTGCGTAATCGTGGAAGCCCTGCCGCACGACCCGGATGCCCTTCACGTCCTCGCCGGCCAGCGGCGGGAAGTTCACGTTGATCAGCGTGCGCGGCGCGAACGGCACGTCGAGCAGGGGGCGCAGCACTTTCGCGCCCCAGTCCTCGGCCGCCGAGAAGCTGACGTTGTTGCCGTGGCCTTCGCCCGAATAGACCTGGCTGAGCGCGATCGAGGGGATGCCGGCCATGGCGCCCTCCATCGCGGCGGAGACGGTGCCCGAGTAGGTCACGTCATCGCCCAGGTTGGCGCCGCGATTGACGCCCGAGAGGATCAGGTCGGGCGGGCCGGGCATGGCTTTCTTGAGCCCCAGCGTCACCGAATCGGTGGGCGTGCCGGTAACGGAAAAGCGCTTGGGGGCATGTTCGCGCATGCGCACCGGGCGGCCCAGCGTCAGCGAGTGGCCGGCGCCGGACTGTTCCTCGCTCGGCGCGCAGATCCAGATGTCGTCGGAAAGCTGCGCGGCGATCTTTTCGAGGACGTAAAGGCCGGGAGCGTTGATGCCGTCGTCGTTGGTGAGCAGGATACGCATCAGAAAAGAGGCTCCAGCTTGTCGATTCCGCCCATCCACGGCTTCAGCGCCTCGGGCACCAGCACCGAACCGTCTTCCTGCTGGTAGTTCTCCAGCACCGCTACCAGCGTGCGGCCCACCGCGAGGCCCGAGCCGTTGAGGGTGTGCAGGAACTCGGTCTTCTTCGAGCCTTCCGGCTTGAACCGCGCGTTCATGCGGCGCGCCTGATAGTCGCCGCAGTTCGAGATCGAGCTGATCTCGCGGTAGGCCTGCTGGCCCGGCAGCCAGACCTCGAGGTCGAATGTCTTCCTCGCCGTGGCGCCCATGTCGCCCGAGCAGAGCAGGACCTTGCGGTAGGGCAGTTCCAGCGCCTGCAGAATCGATTCGGCGGCGGCGACCATCTTCTCGTGCTCGGCTTCCGATTGCTCGGGCTGGCAGACGGTGACGAGTTCCACTTTCTCGAACTGGTGCTGGCGGATGAACCCGCGCGTGTCGCGGCCCGCAGCGCCCGCTTCCGAACGGAAGCAGGGGGTGAGCGCGGTCATGCGCAAGGGCAGGGCGGCCAGATCGACGATCTCGTCCTGCACTGCGTTGGTCAGCGAGACTTCGGCGGTGGGGATCAGCCAGCGGCCATCGGTGGTCCGGAACAGGTCTTCCGCGAACTTGGGAAGCTGGCCGGTGCCGAATACGGCCTCGTCCTTCACCAGCAGCGGCACGATGCATTCCATGTAGCCGTTGGTGGCGGTCTGGGTGTCGAGCATGAACTGCGCCAGCGCGCGGTGCAGGCGCGCCATCTGCCCCTTCAGGAACGTGAAGCGGGCGCCGGAGATCTTCGCGCCGGTCTCGAAATCGAGGCCCAGCGCCGGGCCGAGATCGGCGTGTTCCTTGGGCTCGAACGCGAACGTGCCGGGCGCGCCCCACTTGGCGACTTCCACGTTCTCGCTCTCGTCCGCCCCGTCGGGCACTTCGGCCACCGGAATGTTCGGCAGGCCGGCGAGCGCGTTGTGAAGCTGCTCGGAAAGCGCCTTTTCCTCGGCTTCAAGCGCGGGGAGGGTGTCCTTGAGCTGGGCGACTTCGGCCTTCAGCGCTTCGGCCGTGGCGGTGTCGCCCTGGCCCATGGCTTTGCCGATCGCCTTCGAGGCTTCGTTGCGGCGGTTCTGCCCCTCCTGCATGCGCGTCGCCACCGAGCGGCGCTGCTCGTCGAGGGCGAGGATGTCGGCGGCCACGGGGGCTACCCCACGGCGGGCGAGGCCGGCGTCGAATCCTTCGGGATTCTCGCGGATCAGGCGGATATCGTGCATGGCGCGCGCTATGGCGCTTCATGCGCGGAGGCGCAAGATTCCACAGGCTCGTTCCGCCTGCGACAATTGGTGATCTTGGGGAAATGTCCACCGGATGCGCCATCCCGGAAAAGGGATGGTGGGCGCGGCAGGGATTGAACCTGCGACCCCACCCGTGTGAAGGGTGTGCTCTACCACTGAGCTACGCGCCCGCATTTCGCTGCGGAAGCGCGCCTCTAGATGAGTCGGATCGAATTGACAAGCGGCCATCTGGAATTAAATCGCGAGGCATGACCGAAGAGACCAACACCGGCGCGGACGTGCCGCCCGATCACCTTGCCATCAACCCGAACAGCCCGTTCTTCGACGAGGAAAAGCTGAAGCGCGGCGTCGGCATCCGCTTCAAGGGCACCGTGCGCACCAATGTCGAGGAATACAGCATTTCCGAAGGCTGGGTGCGCGTTCAGGCCGGCAAGACCCTGGATCGCAAGGGCAATCCGCTGACCGTCAAGCTGCAGGGGCCTGTCGAGGCCTGGTACGAGGATCTCGGCGAAGACGCGCCGGTCGCGAAGATCTGATCTGTTCAGCATCATCGCCCCGCTCTTTGGGCGGGAGTGATGGTGCGAGATTTGCCTTTGGCGGGCTCAGTAGTATCCGGCGATGATGTCGCCGATAGGGTCGCTTCGGCGGCCCTTCTTTTTGGCTTTCGCGGTTTCGGGCTTGGTTATGGCGCCCGCCTTGCTGTTGTAGATGAAGCCCGAGACCGGCCAGCGCGTGTTGCCAAGGTTGTGGATCGGGGCGTACCAGACCCGCACCTGGCTCCAGTCGTTGGCGGGAGAGACGTCGAGCACGGTGACGTTCTTCTCGATCCGGCCGCGCTGGCCTTCGATCGGCGACCAGTTGGCGTGGCTGACGAGGATCGTGCGCGAATCGACAACCTTGCTCACGGTGGCGACATGGCCGAGCTGCGAATTGGCGTAGGGTTGCATCGCCATGACCGCGCCGATCTTGGGCGCATGCCCCGTGACGTAGCGGCCCTTGGCCTGGTTCCACCAGGTATGGGCGTCGCCGAAGATCTGTATGCCCGAAAGCTGGCGGGCATAGGGCACACATTCGAGATAATCCGGGCCTTTGGCCGCCGCGGGCCGATCGTCGTCCATCCCGGCGAGCGCGTCGTCGATGGCGGAGCGGGCGACGGCGGGGCAGGAGGCGGCGGGCGAAATCGTCCCCGCAGCCAGCCCCAACATGATTGCGATCCGGTAACCTTTCATGCCCCTCAATTCCCCGCACCACGGTTGTGAGAATCCTTCCGGGCATGGTTACCCGCGAATTAGGAATTTGTTCCCCCACGCGCCGGAACGTCGTTTCGTCACGCAAACATTCCCATCCGCGCCGATTTCCTCTAGGGGCCGGAATCCCTTATCGAGTTTTATATGCTACCCCAGGTCATCATCATCGGCCGACCGAACGTCGGAAAGTCCACGCTGTTCAACCGGCTCGTCGGCAAGAAGCTCGCGCTCGTCGACGACCAGCCGGGCGTTACGCGCGACCGCCGCTTCGGCGATGCCGAACTGCTCGGCCTGAAATTCCAGATCGTCGATACGGCGGGTTGGGAGGACGACGAGGCCGAAACGCTTCCCGGCCGCATGCGCAAGCAGACCGAAGCGGCGCTGGAATCCGCCGACGTGGCGCTTTTCGTGGTCGATGCGCGCGCCGGGCTGACGCCTCTGGACGAGGAGATCGGCCAGTGGCTGCGCGCCTCGACGGTGCCGGTGGTCGTGCTGGCCAACAAGGCCGAAGGCCGCGCCGGCGAAAGCGGCGTGCTGGAGGCCTATTCGCTCGGCCTCGGCGATCCGATCACGTTCTCCGCCGAGCACGGGGTGGGCGTTGCCGACCTGTTCGAATCGCTGCTGCCGCACCTGGAACCGCTCCAGCCCGAAGAGCCGGAGTTCCCGGAAGAAGAGGACGAGGAAGCACTGCTGCGCCGGCCGCTCAAGCTGGCGATCGTCGGCCGTCCGAACGCGGGCAAGTCGACCCTCATCAACCGCATCCTCGGCGAGGACCGCCTGCTCACCGGCCCGGAAGCCGGCATCACGCGTGACTCCATTACGGTCGATTGGGAGTGGACCGATCCCAAGACGCAGGAAGTCCGCCAGGTCAGCCTGATCGACACCGCAGGCATGCGCAAGCGCGCCAATGTGACCGAGAAGCTGGAGCGCATGGCCGTGGCCGATGCGCGCCATGCGATCGACTTTGCCGAAGTCGTCGTGCTGCTGCTCGACGCGACGCGCGGGCTGGAGCACCAGGACCTCACCATCGCTTCGAAGGTGCTGGAAGAAGGCCGCGCCCTGATCATCGCGATCAACAAGTGGGACGTGGCTGAAGGGCCTTCCGGCTTGTTCAACGGCATTCGCGGCGCGCTGGACGAAGGGCTTGCCCAGGTGCGCGGCGTGCCGCTGCTGGCGGTCTCGGCGCGGACGGGGAAGGGCATCGACGACCTTATCGCGGCCGGTTTCTCGATCCGCGAGGCCTGGAGCAAGCGCGTGCCGACTGCCGCGCTCAACCGCTGGTTCGACGATGCGCTCTCCGCCAACCCGCCACCGGCGCCGGGCGGCAAGCGCATCAAGCTGCGCTATATCACCCAGGCCAAGACCCGCCCGCCGGGCTTCGTCCTGTTCGGCACGCGCCTCGACCTGCTGCCGGAAAGCTACCGCCGCTACCTGATCAACGGTATTCGGCGGGAACTCGGGTTCGACGCGGTGCCGATCCGGCTGAACTTGCGAATGCCGAAGAACCCCTTCGCCAAATAACGAAAAGGCCGCCGGAGAACCTCTCCGGCGGCCTTTTTACGTTTCAGGACGGATGCGCTGCCGTCTCGGCATCCGAGATCGCCGTTTCGGGACGGCGTTCTTCCTCGACCTCGATGGCATCGGGCTCCAGCATGCCTTCGCTGTTCTTGATTTCGCGCATCAGCGTCCAGACGGCGATGAAGAGTGCGGCGATGACCGGGCCGACGATGAAGCCGTTGAGCCCGAAGATCTGCAGGCCCGCCAGAGTGGCGATCAGCACCACGAAATCGGGCATGCGGGTGTCGCGGCCGACCAGGATGGGACGCAGGATGTTGTCGATCATGCCGATGATGAACAGGCCGCAGAAGGCCAGAATGGCGCCGTGCCACATATTGCCGGTCGCGATCAGATAGGCGGCCATGGGCACCCAGACGAGGCCGGTGCCAACGGCGGGCAGCAGCGAGAAGAAGCCCATCATTACGCCCCAGAGCAGCGAGCCCTGGATGCCGAGCAGGGAAAAGATGATCCCGCCGACGAGGCCCTGCGCCACCGCGACGACCACCGTACCCTTCATCGTCGCGCGCACGACGATCACGAAGTTGGCGACCAGCCGATCGCGAAGGTGAGGGCGCAGCGGCATGGCATCGCGGATCAGCGCGCCATAGCGCTCGCCGTCGCGCAGCAGGAAGAAGGTGAGGTAGAGCATCACGCCCAGCGCGGCCAGAAAGCTCAAGGCGCCCTGGCCGACCGATAGCAGACGCGCGGCGAGGCCTTGCAGGCCGTTGGCGATGCCCAGGCCGAACTGGCGGCGTATATTCTCGAAATCGGCAAGGCCGTAGCGATCGATCAGGCGCTCTACCGATTCCGGCACCGAGGCACGGAGCTGCTCGAAGATCCGGGGGATGTCGATCTGGCCCACGCGGACCTTCTCGTAGATGTTCGAAACTTCCTGCACGAGGCTGATGCCGAGCAGGATCGTCGGGATAATGAACAGCGCCAGCAGCAGCAGCAGCATGATGCCAGCCGCCAGGGTCTTGCGCCCGCCAAGGGCGGTGGCCAGCTTCGCCGTCAGCGGCTGGAACAGGATCGCGGCGACCACGCCCCAGAGAACGGCGCCGAAATAGGGAAGCAGCAACCAGACGAACGCTGCGGTGACGAGAATGACAAGGACACCGAAACCGTAGTCCTCGATCGTGTAGGGGGGGCGATCAGGTTGCTCCATGTCTGCGTCTTAGCACGATTTCCCGCCCCGCAAGCTGGCTGGCCGAGGTGACTGGATTTTTCACCAAGTCTGGATTTTTGAAAAAGTCTGGGCAAGACAGGGCCATCCTCCATTCGAGCGGGAGTTTTCCATCTTGCCCCACGTAATGGCCTTTCGCATGGCCGCTCTCGCGCTGTCCTGCGCCGTCGTCCCGTTCTCGTCCGCCTTTGCGGCCGATGCGGCTCCTGCGAAGGATGCCGTCAAAGGTCTGGAACGCGGCTTTACGCCGGACGACCTGTTCAAACTATCGGGCGTCACCGATCCGCAGATCGCGCCGGACGGCAGCCGCATCGCCTATGTCCGTTCCGCAGCGGACGTGATGACCGACAAGGTGGTGCCCTCGATCTGGCTGGTCGATGCGGCGAGCGGCGCGCAACGTCCGCTGGTCGCCGGCACCGGCGCGCATTTCTCGCCGCGCTGGTCGCCGGACGGGAAACGTCTCGCCTACGTTTCGAGCGACGGCAGCGGTGCGCCGCAGCTTTACGTGCTCTGGCTGGATAGCGGCGCCAAAGTCAAGGTGACGGGGCTGCCCGACAGTCCCGGCAGTCTCGCCTGGTCGCCGGACGGCCGCCAGATCGCCTATACCATGCGGGTGCCGGGCGAGGGGCTCAAGATGGGGGCGCAGCCGGCCAATCGTCCGGAAGGCGCGCAGTGGGCCGAACCACTCCAGGTCATCGACCGCGTCAGCTACCGCGCGGACGGCGGCGGTTATGCACGGCCGGGCTACGATCACATCTTCCTGGTCTCGGCCGATGGCGGGGCGCCGCGTCAGCTGACTTTCGGCGATTTCGACGATGGCGGACCGCTGTCCTGGACGCCGGACGGCAAGCGCATCGTGTTCAGCGCCAACCGCCACGAAAACTGGCAGCACGACATCAATAATTCGGAAGTCTACGCGCTGGATCTCGCCAGCGGCGGGGTAACGGCGCTGACTTCGCGCAATGGGCCCGATGCAGGCGCAAAAGTTTCACCCGATGGCAGGCACATCGCCTACCTCGGCTATGACGACATCAACCGCTCTTACGAGAATTCCGGCCTCTACGTCATGAACAGCGACGGTTCGGGATCGCGGCTGCTGACGAAGGGCTTCGATCGCTCGATCGATGCGCTGGAATGGTCGGGCAATTCCACGATCATGGTGCAGTACGACGATCACGCGAAGACTTACGTGGCCCGCGTGGGCCTCGATGGCGCGCTGAAGAACGTGGTCGAGGGGCTCAGCCCCGGCGACCATTTCGACCGGCCCTATACCGGCGGTGCCTTCAGCGTCTCGAAGAACGGGCGCCTGGCCTATACTTCCGGCACCGCGCAGCGGCCTGCCGATCTCTGGCTCAGCAGCGGCGGTGCAGGGCGCAAGCTCACCGACCTCAACGGCACCTGGCTCGACGCCAAGGTCCTGGCGCCGGTCCGCAAGCTGGCGGTGACCGCGCCGGACGGCCGTGCGGTGGATGCCTGGCTGGTGACGCCGCCAAGTCTCGCGCCGGGCCAGAAGGCCCCGTTGATCCTGGAAATCCACGGCGGGCCGAACACCGCCTATGCGCCGGGCTTCGCGACCGACTACCAGCTCTATGCGGCCCATGGCTACGCGGTGCTTTACACCAACCCGCGCGGCAGCACGTCCTATGGGGAGGAATTCGCCAACCTCATCGACCGGGCCTATCCCGGCACGGACTATGACGACCTCATCGCTTCGGTCGATGCCGCCATCGCGGACGGCGTGGCCGATCCCGACAATCTGTTCGTCACCGGCGGTTCGGGCGGCGGCGTGCTGACCGCGTGGATCGTCGGCAAGACCGACCGCTTCAAGGCGGCGGTGACGCAGAAGCCGGTGATCAACTGGATCAGCGAGGCGCTGACGATGGACGCCACGCCGTTCACCTCGCGCTACTGGTTCGACAAGAAGCCCTGGGAGGATCCCATGGAGTACTGGCGCCGCTCGCCGCTGAGCCTGGTCGGCAACGTCAAGACCCCGACGATGGTGGTGGTGGGTTCGGAAGACTTCCGCACACCGGTCAGCGAGGCCGAGCAGTATTACGCCGCATTACAGATTCGCGGCGTGCCGACGGCGCTGGTCAAGGTTCCGGGGGCGAGCCACGGCGGCATTGCGGCACGCCCCTCGCAGTCGGCGGCGAAAGCCTCGGCGATCCTGGCGTGGTTCGACAAGTACCGGACCGACCGGCAGCCCGCTAAGGCCGAGTAGCGGCGAGTTCGGCGGCAAGCCGGGCGACCAGTTCCGCCGCCGGCATCGCGCGGGACAGCGGCGCGCCCTGTCCCGCCCACTGCGCGCCGTAAAGCGTCTCGCCGTGCGGCTTGGCAGCGGCGTTGAGGGCTTTCCCGGCATCGTAGGCGCGCGGATAGGCCGGGACGGGCGGCAGGTCGGTTCGCTGGCCGAAGTGCGTGAATCTGTTGGCTAAGCACCGAGCGGGCCGCCCGGAAATCGCGCGCGTCATCACCGTATGACACGCCGCGTCGGAATCGAGCAGGGCGCGGTAGCCTGCATCGGCGTTGGTTTCGGGGCAGCCCACGAAGGCGGTGCCGAGTTGCGCGGCCACGGCGCCGAGATCGAGCACGGCGCGCATGCCCGCGCCGTCCATGATGCCCCCAGCGGCGATGACCGGCAATTTGCCCCATCGCACCAGCAGGCGCGTCAGGGCGAACGTGCCGAGTCGGTCGTCGGCCGCATCGGGATCGAACATGCCCCGATGGCCGCCCGCCTCCCAGCCTTGCGCAACCAGGATGTCGATGCCGGCTGCATGTGAAAGTTCGGCCTCGGCCAAGCTGGTGACGCTGCCGAGCAGCAGGCATCCCGCTTGCTTCAAGGCAGTGATCGTGGCGGCGTCGGGCAAGCCGAAGTGGAAGCTGACGACGGCCGGTTTCGCCTCCATCACGACATCGCGCATCCCCGCATTACCCGCGAAGCTCTGGTAGATCGTCTCCAGCGCGGACGGGGGCCGGGCGCCGTACTCCGCAAAGATCGGCGCAAGTGCGTCCAGCCATGCCGTTTCGCCCTTGAGATCGGGCTGCGGCGTTTTGTGCACGAAGAGGTTGAGATTGAAGGGCCGGATGGTCAGGCCCCGCAGTTCGGCGATCTGCCGCCGCGCCTCGTCCGGGCCAAGAGCGCCAAGCGCGAGTGAGCCGAGCGCTCCGGCATTGCAGACTTCGGCGGCTAGGGCGGGTGTGGAAGTGCCCGCCATCGGCGCCTGGATCAGGGGTATCGAAAGGCCGAGGCGCGCGAGAAAGTCCATGGTCGAGAATGGATGCCTTTTTCGCGCGCCGTCCGGACTTACTCGCCTTCGCCCGCCGGCTTGCTTTGCAACTGGCAGTAATTCTGGATGCCCATGCGGGCGATCATGTCGAACTGCTTTTCGAGGAAATCGACGTGCTCTTCCTCGCTTTCGAGGATGCGCGCGAAGATTTCGCGGCTGACGAAATCGCGAACGCTTTCGCAGTGGGCGATCGCATCCCGGAGTAGCGGGATCGCATCGTGCTCGAGCGCGAGGTCGGCCTTCAGGATTTCCTCGACGCTTTCGCCGATGCGCAGCTTGCCCAAGGCCTGGAAGTTGGGGAGGCCATCGAGATAGAGAATGCGATCTGCCAGCACGTCGGCGTGCTTCATCTCGTCGATCGATTCGTGACGCTCGTACTCGGCGAGTTTCTTGATCCCCCAGTTGTCCAGCATGCGGTAATGCAGCCAGTACTGGTTGATCGCGGTCAGCTCGTTGAAGAGCGCCTTGTTGAGAAATTCGATGACCTGCTGATCGCCCTTCATGGGGAAGCTCCTGAAACTATTCAGGCGGGTTTATGGGCCTTTCAGAGGCTCGAGGCAAGCAGGCACACGAAAACACCCAGCCGAAGCCAGGTGTAACCCGCCTTGTTGCAGGGTCAGGCTGCCGCGCTCAGGGGCGCGTTGGCGTTCGCCGATTCCTCGGCAATGATCTCTTCGGCATCGTCCAGGCACTGTCCACACTGCGGCACATGTCCGAGAGCCCCGTAAAGCGCTGTCGCATCGCCACGGCAGCAGCGGGCGGCGGTGCGCAGGTCGGTCTCACGAATGGCATTGCAGATGCAAACGTACATGGTGCGATTCCTCTTGGGACACCATCATATGCAAATGCAAATGGATCGCAATAGCGTTCTTCATTTTCCTGTCAAGTCGCTGTGATTCGGCGGTTTTCCAGCCATTTCCGCTCGACCAGACTGCGCCAGAGCAGTTCCAAGGGACCTCGCCGATAGCGACTCAGCCAGGCCTTGCTCCATGCCAGCATCATCATCCAGCCGAGCAGCACGAAAGCCCATTGGCCGGCCGGCCCGACTCTGCCGAACAAATCGAGACCCCAGCCATAGAACAGGGCGCACATGATCAGGCTGGAGGCGATGTAGTTGCTGAAGGCCACCCGTCCGGCCGCGACGATGCGCTGCCCTCCACGCGTGGGAACCAGGCGCGGCGTGAATCCGACGAGCAGGGCGGCATAGCCTAGCGCCGTCAGCAGGTGCGCGGGCCATAATCCCTCACCCAATAGCATGGCCATGGCGATGGGCGGGAAGTGACGTTGCCAGGCCCAGCCGAGCGCTATCGCCGTGAGCGCAAGCCCGGACATCGTCGCGCCGATGCGAAGGCGCCGCATCCACCGCTGCGGCCCGGACCCGGCGAAAAACCCCGTCCTCAGCAGCACCACGCCCAGCAGCATCAGCGGCAGGACCTCGCTCCAGGCGTGCCCGGTCATGGTGAAGAGCCACAAGGGATCACCGCGCAGCTTGGCCAGCGCTATGTCGAGGAAGCCGCTGTGATAGAGCTGCGTCTGGGCCTGAACGTTGGCGTGGTAGAGATCGAGCCGCGCCATCACGTCATGATGCTGCGCCGCGCTGGCGGTGCCGCTTCGAACGGCCTCTTCCGCGAAGACCAGCGGCAGCATGGACCACAGGTTCACGATCGAGGCCGTGACCATGATCCCTGCGGCTATACCCAGCAGGACGCGGCAGGGCAGGCGCCGCAGGAACAGTACGGCGATCCCGCAGCAACCATAGACGAACAGGATGTCGCCCCACCACAGTAGCAGATAGTGCAGGGTGCCGAAGACCATGAGCCATGCCAGGCGGCGGACCTGCAGAACGTCGCCGTCCCGCCCCGCGGCGTCGCTGCGTTCGCACTGGAGCGCGATGCCGGCGCCGAACAGCATGGCGAACAGCGCGCGCATCTTGCCTTCGAAGAACAGGAAGCCGAGGGACCAGGCAGCCTGGTCGGTCAGAGTGACGGCATGCGGGAAGTTCGGCGTCAGCGCGCCGAGGCTTGGTCCCGCGAAACCGGCTATGTTGATCGCCAGGATGCCGAGAATGGCCACGCCGCGCACCAGATCGAGCGAAGCCAGCCGGCCGTCGCTCTTCAGCGGCTGCTCCCATCGTGATGCACGCCCGACAGTCCGGACGTGTTCGCCCGTGATCGCTTCCGACATCCCTTCGTTCTCCCGGCCGCGAGCCTAGGCAAGATGCCGGACCCGGTCCATCGACAACGCATGGAACGGCGAAAGACTACGAGGTGACGATGCATTCCTGTTTGGAGGCTTTCAGCGCCGCGCAGGCCTTGTCTGCCTTGGCCTTGCTGGAGAAGCCTGCGGCGTAGAGCTTGGTGAGCTTGCCGGCGGGGACCAGTTGCCGTCTACTGCCTGCCATTTCCGGGCGTTTGGACAAGGCGGTCCAGAGTTTTTCGGCATTGCCGGGTACGCCGAAGGCGCCGAGCTGAAGGCGCCAGGCACCCGCGCCGTTTGTGGCAGCTGCAGGGGCGAGCGCAGAGGCGGAGCGAGGCGCCGGTTTGCTCGCTGCGCTTTTGGGCGCCGCGGCAGCTTTGAGGGCCGGTGCAGGTCGCGCAACGCTCGGCAGGGTATAGTCTGCGCCTGCGCGGGCGGAACCTGCCGGTGCGGCGGCGATTGGGCGCGTTGCGGCGTCGGTCGGCTTGCTGCCGAGTTCGGTGCCGGTAGCTTCGCTGGTCCGAGTGGCCTCGGCCTGGGCCGACAACTGAGCGGCGAGAGCAACGCTCTTCTGACGGTCTGCCAGCGGGATATGCGCATCCATCTGCGTCAGCGCCCCGGTCGCCTGGGACAAGCCCGCGCGCTGAGCCATGCTGACGAGGGCATAGGCGCGGGTCCAGTCCTTCTCGACGATGTCGCCGTTGAAGTGCGCCACGCCCAGGATGTATTCGGCGCGGGCGTCACCGCGCGCGGCGGAGGCGCGGATGAAGGGCATGGCCTTCTGCCGCTCGCCGCGCTGGAACAGCATCAGCCCGTAAGTGTCGGAGGCCTGGACATGGCCTTGGGCCGCGGCCTTGCCGTAGAGATCCTCGGCCCTGGAGAGATCCGCCGCGACGCCGCGGCCCATCTTGTACGCCTGCGCAAGATTGAACTGCGCATCGGCATCGCCCTTGTCGGCAAGCGGCCGCCACTGTTGGACGGCGGCGGCGTAGTTTCCTGCGGACCAGGCATCCACACCCGCTTTCACATCGGCCAAGGCAGGTGCGGCCTGAGCGGCCAGCACGACTGCCGGAGCGGCGCAAAGGCGTACCAGTGAAGGGACAATATGGTTTTTTCGCAAGTCGGCTGGCCTCGATTGTCTGATTCCCGCGCCGTCATGGTAAGCGAAAGCCTGAAGCTCACCATACGAACATTCCGCTATATGCGCAGGAAAGGGCGAACTTCGCGTTAATCCCGCTGCTACAAGAAAACCCTTGGACGGCTCCGCTGCGCGGGAGTGCTGGAGCAGCGGAAAAGGCCCTGCGGTTAACTCTAAATTAGGAACGATCTGCGATCCAGCCCCTCGTGAGCCGACGGTTTTTCCGACGCGGCTCCGTTAGGGGGTAACGGCTTTGCGCGTTCTGGCATTGGCATCGCAGAAAGGTGGTTCGGGTAAGACCACGCTTTCCGGGCACCTTGCCGTGCAAGCCCAGCGCGCCGGAGCCGGTCCTGTCGTCCTCATCGACATCGACCCGCAGGGCTCGCTGGCCGATTGGTGGAACGAGCGCGAGGCCCAGTACCCCGCTTTCGCACAAACCAGCGTCGCACGCCTCGCGAGCGACCTGCAGCTGCTGCGGGAGCAGGGCTTCAAGCTGGCCGTCATCGATACCCCGCCGGCGATCACCATGGCGATCCAGAGCGTCATTTCCGTTTCAGAGCTGATCGTGGTGCCGACGCGGCCCAGCCCGCACGACTTGCGGGCCGTAGGTGCCACCGTCGATCTCTGCGGCCGTGCAGGCAAGCCGTTGATCTTCGTCGTCAACGCCGCGACGCCCAAGGCCCGCATTACCGCAGAAGCCGCCGTCGCTCTCTCGCAGCACGGCACTGTCGCACCGGTCACCTTGCACCAGCGAACCGACTTCGCCGCCTCGATGATCGACGGCCGGACGGTCATGGAAGTAGACCCCAGCGGCCGTTCAGCGCAGGAAATCGCAGCACTGTGGGACTATGTTTCGGATCGGCTGGAACGCAATTTCCGCCGCGCCATCTTCACTGCGCCGCAGTTTACCGCACAGCCGGTGATGCCGGCTCGGCCCGTCGGCGGCTTCGGCCGCCGCATCGCGGGGTCTTGACGATGAAGCGCCTGAGCAAGCTGACGGAGATCGCGCCGACGGTCTGCGCGGTCGTCGCCGCGGGGCTTATCGCGAGCTGCGCGGGCCGGATGCCGCTATCCAGGGCCGATGCCGCCGCACCGAGCGACTCCGCAGACAGGACGGACCTCGCCCGCGCCGAGCAGCGTGTAGCCCGTTCGCCGCGCGATGCTTCGAGCCGGGCGGCTCTGGCGCAGGCCTATCTTTCCGCTGGGCGCTTCGGATCTGCGGCAACGACTTTCGAAGACGCCATCGCGCTGGGCGATCGAAGCCCGCGCACGGCTCTCGGGGCGTCGCTGGCCTATATCGGCGCGGGTCGCCAGCCGGAAGCTCTGGCGGTGCTTCAGCGCTTGCACGACAGGGTGCCGGCCAGCGACTACGGCTTGGCCGTAGCCCTTGCAGGTCAGACCGCCCTTGGCGTGGAGGTGCTGACGAATGCCATTCGTGGCGGGGAAAACACCGCCAAGGCGCGCCAGAACCTCGCCTATGCCTACGCGCTCGACGGGCGTTGGCGAGAGGCGCGTCTGATCGCCTCGCAGGATGTTCCCGGCGATCAACTCGACGCTCGCCTTGGCGAATGGGCGCGCGCCGTCCGGCCCGATCAGTCGCAGGCTCGCGTCGCAGGCCTGATCGGCGCGCCGCTGCGCAGCGACCCCGGCCAACCCGCGATGCTCGCGCTGGCCGGTCCCGCTGCCACCTCTCGGATGGCGGCTGCCGATGTGCCGCCGACCACAGCCATGGCGGAAGCGGAACTGCCGCCGGTGCAGACCGGCGAGAGCTTCTGGGGCGCGAACGAGCAAAGCGCCGAAACGCCCACTCCTTCGCCTGCGGCGGTTCGCGTCGTTCAGCCGCTGAGGGCTGCGGCCGTTTCGACCATTCGGACGGTGGCGTACCCGAAGCCTCAGCCCGCTCGGCCGAAGGCCGCGCTTTCGGCGACGCATCTGGTCCAGCTCGGCTCCTTCCGCACGATGGATGGTGCCAAGCGCGCCTGGAGCGCCATCCAATCCCGCACTCCCATTCTCAGGGGCCACGAATTGCGTATCGCTCAAGCCAGCGTGAACGGTCAGACTTACTACCGCGTCACGACCGATGGGTTCGATCAGCGCTCCGCGCAGTCCCTGTGTTCCAGCTTGCGGCAGAGCGGCAATGCCTGCCTCGCCTACGCGCGGCAGCGGCAGCTTCCCGGCGCGGTCAACGCCGGCCAGATGCGCCGGGCCGAGCTTTAGATTTTTCCGCGAGGTTTGCGCCTCGCAACTGAGTTCCATGTGAGCCTAAACGGCCTCTGTCTTCGGACAGAGGCCGTCTTTTTTTGGATTTTTAGGAAGTGAGAAGAGAAGTCCTGGGGGATGATCCCCCAGACCCTCGGAATGTCGTTGTCGCGCCCGGCCTATCCGTATTGTGCTCCTTGCGACGCAGCCATCAAGTCTCCCGACGCAGCCATGAGCGCACCGGGCTGTCGGTCCGCCTGACCTCGACAGTTCCGGGGGTGCAGGGGGCTGAGGTCCCCTGCCTTGTCCCTTCCTACTTGGCTTTGACCGCCACGCCGCCCTTGAACAGCGCGAGCGCGCGGCCCTGTACGGGCTGCTTGTCGAACGGCGTATTCCCGGCCGCAGCGGCCATCTTGTCCGAATCGACGATCCACGGACGGTCGGCATCGACGATCGCAATATCCGCTTCCGCCCCGACTTCGAGCTTGCCTGCGTTGACGCCGAGCAGCCGGGCCGGGTTGCTCGCGATCAGGTCGAAGGCGCGCGAGAGCGAGATCACGCCGTCGCGCACGAGGTTCATCGTCAGCGGCAGCAGGGTTTCCGCGCCCGCCATGCCGGGCGCGGAGTCCGCGAAGGGCAGGCGTTTGTCCTCGGGGCCGCGCGGATCGTGGCCCGAGGCGATGACGTCGATCGTGCCATCGCCGATAGCGGCGATCACCGCCTTGCGATCGTCTTCCGAGCGTAGCGGCGGGGAGAGGTGGGCAAAGGTCCGGAAGCCTGCCAGTGCGAGGTCCGAAAGCATGAAATAGGCGGGCGTGACGCCGGCCGTGACCTTGAGGCCGCGATCCTTGGCGCGGCGCACGAGGTCGAGGCCTTTCGCAGTCGTCACCTTGCGGAAGTGGATCGCCGCGCCCGCCAGTTCGGCCAGGGCGATGTCGCGCGATATGGCGAGGACTTCGGCTTCGGCAGGGGCGGAGGGCAGGCCAAGGCGGGTGGCCATCTCGCCGGAGGTGGCGACCGCCTTGCCGGTGATCCCGGCGTCCTCGGGATGGGTCAGTACGACCATGCCGAGCATGCCGGTATACTGGAGCAGGCGCAGCATCGTGCCCGAATCGCCGATCCACTGGCGGCCGGTGGTCACGGCCTTGGCACCCGCGTCGCGCATCAGGGCGATCTCGGCGAGAGCCTTGCCTTCGAGGTTCTGCGTCGCGGCGGCGAGCGGGTGGACCCAGAGGTCCGGTTTGCCCGACTGGGCCGCGAAGCGGACGCGCGCGGGCACGTCGAGCGGCGGGTTCTGGTCGGGCATCAGCGCGGCGCGGGTAATGCCGCCGAAGTGGAAGGCGGGCTTGTCGATGGCGAAGACGCCGATGTCGACGAGGCCGGGCGCGATCAGCTTGCCGCCGGCGTCATGGACTTCGTCGCCCGGCCGGGGCGTAACGTCCGCGCCCAGTGCGGTGATGAAACCGTCCTCGCAGCGCAGCGCGCCGGGAGCGATGGTACCGTCTGGAAGGACGAGTTTGCCGCCGGTGACGGTGAGAGGCGTGTTGTTGCTCATGGCTTTGACTCCAAGGCCCAGCCCTCCACGCCGCGTCCTCTTCGGGTCAGCACGTCCAGGCAGGCCATGCGCATCGCGACGCCCATCTCGACCTGGGTGGTGATCTGCGAGCGGCCCACGAGGTCCGCGACATTGCTGTCGATCTCGATGCCGCGGTTCATCGGACCGGGGTGCATGACGAGGGCATTCCCTTCCGCCTTGGCGAGGCGCTCGAGGGAGAGGCCATAAAGATGGCGATATTCGCGGGGGGAGGGGATGAACTGGCCTTCCATGCGTTCGAGCTGGAGGCGCAGCATCATCACCACGTCGGCGCCTTTCAGCGCGGCGTCGAAGTCGTGGAAGACCTGGACGTTCATCCGCTCGATATCGGCAGGAAGCAGCGCAGGCGGGGCGCAGACGCGCACTTCGGCGCCCAGCGAGTTGAGCGCCAGAATGTTCGAGCGGGCGACGCGGCTGTGCAGGATGTCGCCGCAGATCGTGACGCGCAGCCCGTTGAAGGCGCGCTTGTTCTGGCGGATGGTGAGGGCGTCGAGCAGCGCCTGCGTCGGGTGCTCGTGCTGCCCGTCGCCGGCATTGAGCACCGGGCAATCGACGAGGTTGGAGATCAGATGCACCGCGCCGGAGCTGGCATGGCGGATGACGATGGCATCGGCGCGCATGGCGTTCAGCGTCCAGGCCGTGTCGATCAGCGTCTCGCCCTTCTTCACGCTCGAACTGGCCACCGCCATGTTCACGACGTCGGCGCCCAGGCGCTTGCCGGCGATCTCGAAGCTCAGCAGCGTGCGCGTCGAGTTTTCGAAGAAGGCGTTGATGATCGTCAGGCCGGAGAGCAGATCGCGGCGCTTCTGCGTGCCGCGGTTCAGCTCGACCCATTGCTGGGCCTCGTCGAGAAGGAACATGATCTCGTGCGGGGCCAGGCCGCCGATGCCCACGAGGCTGCGATGCGGGAAGGCTGCGGAGCCTTCCGGATATGTGAATTCTGGAGCTGTCATCGAAGACAAGGCCTTAGGCACCGGGCGGAGTCGGCTCAAGCGGTTTGTTGTGCACGCGCCCCGTCCGCACATCGCACGCTGCCTACTGCCGGCTACGCATCGTCGCTGCCTCCTCGTATCGCTAGCTCTGGCCGCGCGGCTTTTCGGCCGTTATGGCTAGGCGCCGAAAGGCTGGTGAATTCATGACGTTCGCGCGCAAGATCTGGAAGCTGCTGGTGGGCGTAAAGGACGCTCTGGCCCTGATTTTCCTGCTGTTGTTCTTCGCGCTGCTCTATGCCGCGCTGGCATCGCGGCCGGCTCCGGGCAGGATCGTGGACGGTGCGTTGCTGCTCGATCTGAACGGCAGCATCGTCGAGGAGAAGAGCAAGGTCGATCCGCTCGGTCTGCTGGTGAGCGCGGAGGCGCCCTCCGGCGAATACCAGGCGCGCGACGTGGAGCGGGCCCTGCGCCTTGCTGCCGGGGATTCGCGGATCAAGGTCGTCGTGCTCGACATGTCGCGCTTCCTGGGCGGCGGCATGGTGCATATCGAGGAGATCGGCAAGGCGCTCGACGCCGTGCGCAAGGCCGGCAAGCCGGTGCTGACGTTCGCCAATGCCTATGCCGACGACGGCGTGCAGCTGGCTTCCCACGCCAGCGAGGTATGGGTCGATCCGATGGGCGGCGCCTTCGTGGCGGGGCCGGGCGGCAACCAGGTCTACTTCAAGGGCCTGCTCGACCGCTTCAAGGTCAATGCCCACGTCTATCGCGCGGGCACTTACAAGAGTTTCGTCGAGCCTTATCTGCGGAGCGACATGTCCCCGGCCGCGCGCGAGGCATACCAGGACATCTACGGCGCGCTGTGGAACGGCTACAAGGCGGATATCGCCCGCGCGCGTCCCAGGGCCAGGCTCGACCAGATGACCGGCGATCCCGTCGCCTGGTCCAGGGCGTCGGGCGGTGACTTCGCCGAAGGCGCGAAAGCGGCGGGCCTCGTCGATCGCATCGGCGACCGCACCGAGTTCCAGAATCGCGTCGCCGAGATCGCCGGCAAGAACGATGCTGCCAAAGGCAGCGGCGACCTGCCGTACAAGGCGAACCGCCTTGCCGCATGGCTCGCGGCCAATCCCGAAAAGGGCGAGGGCGCCAAGATCGGCGTCGTCACGGTGGCCGGCGAGATCGTCGACGGCGATGCCGGCCCCGGCAAGGCGGGCGGCGACCGCATCGCCGACCTGCTGGACGAGAATATCGATCAGGGATTCAAGGCGCTGGTCGTGCGCGTCGATTCGCCAGGCGGCTCGGCCATGGCGGCGGAGCGCATTCGCCGCGCCATCGATCGCTACAAGGCGCGCAAGATCCCCATCGTCGTTTCGATGGGGAACATGGCGGCCAGCGGCGGCTATTGGGTGTCCACCCCCGGCCAGCAGGTCTTCGCGCAGCCCGAGACGATCACCGGATCGATCGGCGTCTTCGCGGTGATCCCCAGCTTCGAGAGGACCCTGGGCGATTACGGCGTCACCAGCGACGGAGTGAAGACCACGGCGCTTTCGGGCCAACCCGACATTCTCGGCGGCTTCTCGCCCGAGGTCGAGGGCATGCTCCAGGCCTCTATCGAGAACACCTACCGCAAGTTCGTCGGCCTTTCCGCCGCCGCACGCAGGATGACGCCCGAGAAGCTCGATTCGGTCGCGCAGGGCCGGGTCTGGCCGGGGCAGGAGGCTCAGCGGATCGGCCTGGTGGACAAGATCGGCGGTCTTGACGCAGCGCTTGCCGAAGCGGCCCGTATCGGCGGGGTCGGCAATGGCAAGTGGCAGGCGGTCCATCTCAAGGAGGACGCGGATTCGTTCTCGAAGTTCCTGGACGGCCTGACTTCGGATTCCGCCAGCGAATCCACCGCTGCCTTCGATTTTGCGAGCTTCGTGGCGCTGCGCCGCCAGCAGCAGTTCGCGCGGGTGGCGGAGCAGGTCGGCGGCATGTTCACGGCCCGCGGCGCCCAGGCCTATTGCCTCGAATGTCCGGTGCTTCCGGGGCGCAGCCAGCCGGCGACGGTGAAGCAGTTGTCCGTACTGGAGCGCCTGGCACGGTTCTTCAGCGAGACTTGATCATAAAAAAACGCCGCCGTCCTTTCGGGCAGCGGCGCTTATGTTTTTGATCGGGGTGTTCAGTCGGGTGGCGGAAGTTCGATCGGTCCGGTTTCGGGCCGATCGAAATCCGGGCCGGTCTCGGGGATTTCCGTGGGAGCGGTGGGTTCGCCCGGATCCGCCGGGGGCACCGGGGTCTCGGGCGGCGTGTCGCCGGGGTTGTCGGCAGGCTGGGTGGCCATGTTCGCCTCTCTGGTGGTTGCAGGGTCTTCCACGAGAGTAACCCGGTAGCGCGGCACTAGTTGCATCCACGCGACTCGCGGCGCTTGCCCTTTTCCGCGTGTCCTTATAAGGGCACGTCCCTTGAGTTTCAGGCTTCGATCTTTGCGGGCGTGGCGGAATGGTAGACGCGCTGGTTTTAGGTACCAGTATCGAAAGATGTGGGGGTTCGAGTCCCTTCGCCCGCACCATTACGCCGCCCTGGGGGAGATGAGTCGCGAGAATTGGCCCCGTAAGGCCCGTTGAATTGCACAGGAAGGCATTTGAAATGCAGATCGTCGAAACCACCAACGAAGGCCTGAAGCGCGCCTACACGGTGACCATTCCGGCCACGACCATCACTGCCCGCGTCGAAGGCGAGATCAAGAAGATCGCTCCGCAGGTGAAGATGCCCGGCTTCCGCGCCGGCAAGGTTCCGGCCAACCTCGTCAAGAAGATGCACGGTGAAGCGATTCACCAGGATGCGCTGAACGCGACGATCCGCGAAGCCATGGACAAGCTGGTCGCCGACCACGCCCTGCGCCCCGCCATGAACCCCGACGTCGCGCTTGGCGAAGGTTACGAGCAGGGCAAGGACGCCGAGCTGACCGTCAGCCTCGAAGTGCTGCCCACGATCGCCGCCCCTTCGCTCGACGGCCTGAAGCTCGAGAAGCTGACCGTTCCCGTGGCCGAGGACGCCGTGACCGAGGCGGTCGAGCGCATCGCTTCGCAGCAGCAGCGTTTCGAGACCAAGGACGGCGCCGCCGCTGATGGCGATCAGGTGATCATCGACTTCACCGGCAAGCTCGACGGCGTCGAGTTCGACGGCGGCAAGGCCGAAAAGGCTCCGCTGGTGATCGGTTCGAACCGCTTCATACCCGGCTTCGAAGAGCAGCTGGTCGGCATCAAGGCCGGTGACGAGCGCACGATCACCGTGACTTTCCCTGAGGACTACCAGGCCAAGAACCTGGCAGGCAAGGAAACCACTTTCGACATCGTCGCGCACGAAGTGAAGGCGCCGGCCGAATCGAAGATCGACGACGATTTCGCGAAGGAACTCGGCCTCGAAAGCCTCGAGCAGCTCCAGGGCCTGCTCAAGGGCCAGCTGGAGCAGGAAACGGCCGGCTTGACCCGTACCGCGATGAAGCGCCAGCTGCTCGACCAGCTCGCCGCCGGTCATGACTTCGACGTGCCGCCGACCATGGTGGAAGCCGAATTCTCGCAGATCTGGCAGCAGCTGACCCACGAAGCCAGCCACGAGGAAGATCCGGAAGCTGCTCTCGCCGAGATCGAGGCCGAGAAGGACGACTACCGCAAGATCGCCGAGCGCCGCGTACGTCTGGGCCTGCTTCTGTCGGAAATCGGCCAGTCGAACGGCGTCGAGGTGACCGCGCAGGAAATGCAGATGCTGGTCGCCCAGGCCGCGCAGCAGTACCGTCCGGAAGATCGCCAGCGCTTCTTCGAATATGTCCAGCAGGACCCGATGATGGCTGCCCAGCTGCGCGCGCCGCTCTATGAGGACAAGGTCGTCGATTTCCTGATCGAGAAGGCCGAAGTCACAGAGCGTGAAGTGACCCGCGACGAGCTGCAGGCCGCGATCGAGGCCGATACGGACGGCGAAAAGTCGGTGGAAGCCAAGAAGCCGGCCAAGAAGGCCCCGGCGAAGAAGGCCGCTGCCAAGAAGGAAGACGCCGAGGCTCCGGCCGAGGAAGCTGCCGCCGAAGAAAAGCCGAAGAAGGCGCCTGCCAAGAAGGCCGCTGCCAAGAAGGCTGACGACGCCGCAGAGGGCGCAGCAGAGGGTGGGGCTGAAGCCAAGCCCGCCAAGAAGGCTCCGGCCAAGAAGGCTGCCGCCAAGAAGGAAGACTGATCGCTTCCATCGGACGGATCGTCACGAAACGGCCCGGTGCAGCGATGCACCGGGCCGTTTTCGTT
>NZ_ATHL01000007.1 GCF_000445125.1 Novosphingobium lindaniclasticum LE124 | reverse complement strand
GAGCCGTCCGCCTGCCCCGGCCTCGAGCGCGGCGGCACGCCGCAGCAGCTCCGGCTCGGCCCGCTGCCAGTCATCCAGCGCGGACAGAAGGGTCAGGCCGGGCGTCGCCAACCAGCGCGCGCCGTCGTGCGAAACGACCACCAGCGCGCCGTCCGGGCGGCCGTCGTCCAGAGTGGCAAGGCGCATGATCAGTCCTCGAAGATCGCGACGGCGCGCGTCCAGCCTGCCGAGGCGCCCTTGATCTTGTGCGGGAAGCACGAGACCGTGAAGCCGTGCCCCGGCAGCGCTTCCAGGTTGTGCAGCTTTTCGAGATGGCAATAGCCGATGTCGCGGCCCGCCTTATGGCCTTCCCAGATCAAAGAGGTGTTGCCGGTTTCCTTGACTCTCTGGGCCGTGTAGCTGAACGGCGCGTCCCATGACCAGGCATCGGTTCCGGTCACGCGCACCCCTCGCTCGGTGAGGTACATCGTCGCCTCGTAGCCCATGCCGCAGCCGCGGTTGACGTAGTCCGGCTCGCCCAGGGCCTTGCCCGCCGCGGTGTTGACGAGGACGATATCAAGCGGTTGCAGCACATGGCCGATGCGCGTGAGTTCCTCTTCCACGTCGCTCGCGCTCACTACATAGCCATCGGACAAGTGCCGGAAGTCCAGCTTCACGCCGGGCTGGAAACACCACTCCAGCGGCACCTCGTCGATGGTGATCGAGCGTTCCGGGGTTCCGTCCCTGCCGTTCATCGTCGGGTGGAAGTGATAGGGCGCATCGAGGTGCGTGCCGCTGTGGGTGGTCAGCCTGACCCATTCGGACGCCGCGAAACCGGCGCCGTCGGGCGTATCCTTCGCCGTGACGCCGGGGAAGAACATGTCCAGTTCTCCCGCCGTGTCCATGTGGGTCTGGTACGTGATCTCGGGCTTGAGGAAAGGCGGATCGCTGACCACGTCGTTGCACAGGCTGATCGAGAGATCGACGAAACGGCGCCTCGAAGATTGGCGGATCATGCGGTTTCTCCTCCGAGCGTCTCGGCGAACCAGTCGCTGATGAGATCGCGCCCATAGGCCATGTTGTCCGCGCCGACGTGTTCGACGCCGCCCTCGCGCGCGGTGAAGATCACTTTCTCGCGGCGAGGCGAATTGATCAGCTGGTCATAGAGATCGTCGGCGTAGGCAGCACTGATCTGGCGGTCGCTGGCGCCGTGCGTGACGAGGAACGGCACGCGGACAGCGTGCATGTGGCCGTTGAGGTTCATCGCCTCGGACTTTGCCAGGAAATCGGCCTGGTCCGTCGCGCCGAAGGCCCAGTGGACGTGCGCCCAGTAGTGCGGCACCGGGTTCTCGCCCTCGCGGCCCATGCGCTTGTCCTGCACCTCGCGCCAGTTATGGTTGGCGCCCCAGACCGCGCCCGAGGCGAAGCGCGGCTCGTAGGCCACGGCGCGCGGCGCGAAGTGGCCGCCAAGCGAGATGCCGGTCATGCCGATGCGCTCAGGATCGACGTCCGGCTGCTGCTCCAGCCAGTCCACCGCCTTGCTCGCCCAGCTTTCCGAACGGGGATCGACCGGCAGGTTCTGAAGGCGCAGCGCCTCGCCGGAGCCCGGCTGGTCGACGCAGAGGGTGGAAATGCCCCGACGCGCGAGTTCATGGGGCAGACGAGTCCAGTAGAGCAGTTCCTTGCAGCTATCGAGACCGTTGCAGAACACCACCACCGGCTTGCGCCCCTCGCCGGACGCCCGCGTGTATAGCCCCGGCATCGTGCCGGCCTCCAGCGGAATTTCCACACGCTCGCGGTTCAGCTTGCCCAGTTCGGTCGAGCGATCGAAGGCCGCGCGCGCCCGGGCGTAGGTTTCCTTGCGACCGGGATGGCCGTGCCCCTGCATGCGCTCTGCGGTGATGAGGTAGAGCGCGGCGCGCTCCAGCTTGTTGGACGCGGAGAACGCACGGCCCTTGAACTCGTCCTCGGCGGCAAGGTCGAGCAGCTTGTCGCCCATCGCCGCCCAGGCGGTCATGAACTGCGGGGTTCCGGCGTCGGCACCGTTCGCCGCCGCGTCGCGGATCGGCTGGCACATGTCGATGATCTCACCGAGCTGTGCGCCCGATTCCATCGCGATCGCGACCGAGAGGTTCCAGATGTAGTTCGGAAAATATTCGAACAGGGCCATCGATCAGAGCTCCGCCGCCTGGAACAGCCGCGCATCCGGCTTGGGATGCGGCATCGTCTGCGGGCCGCCCACGCCGATGCCCCACTGATCCATGACCTGGGGACCAGGGACGTGGACTTTGTGCTGGTGCGTCTCGAAATCGACTTCTTCCAGTTCGGATGTATATTCGACCGCGAAACCCGCAGGCGTCGTGAAGTAACTGAAGGTGTTGTTGCCCGCCGTGTGACGGCCGGGCCCCCAGCGCAGGTCCGTGCCGCGCTGCTTGAGGCGGTGCGCGCCGCGGAACATGTCGTCCACCGTCAGCATATCGTAGGCGACGTGGTTGAGGCACGGCGGCCCCGGCAGGATGGCGACGCGGTGGTGCGCTTCGTTGCAGCGCAGGAAGCACATGAAATCGCCCAGCCAGTCGCTGATCCTGAAGCCCAGCACATCGGTGAAGAACCCCACCATGGCCTGATGATCGGGCGAGTGCAGGACGACGTGGCTGATCTTCACCGGCATGCCCTCCCAGCGCGCCATGGCGCGGCTGGTGGAACGCGCGACCTCGGCCGAGATCTCGAAGGGCAGGCCGTCCGGCGAGAAGAAGCGCAGGCCATAGCCGCCGCCCGGCGCATCCAGATCGCGCGGGGCGAAGATCACCTTGCAGCCCGCCGCCACGATCCTCTCGTGCAGCGCATCGACATCCGCGCGCGTGTCGGCGGCGAAAGCGATCACCTCGACATGGTTGGCGTCCGACTTGTGAAGGCGCACGACATGGTGCTCGTCATGGCCGTGGGTCTTGAACCAGGCGAAGTCGTCCTGCCGGGCCACTTCGACGAGCCCCCAGTCCTCGGCGTAGAACGTACGTTCGGCGTCGAAGTCCTCGACGCCATAACCGACATAGCGGATTTCGGTCACTCGGCTCATCACTGCGGTTCCTCGAACAGGAGATCAAATGGGCTGGCTGACCACCGCGAACATCTCGGCGGTGGCCTTGTGGTTGTCGACCGGCGGTCCCTTGCCGATCTGGCCGTGGCAGATCGCCAGCGAAGCCTCGACGATGTAGCGGCAGCGCTCGTAGCGGCGCGCGCGATAGGCCGCGAAAGCCTCTTCCGGGGTGTCGCGGAAAGAGAGTTCCTCGGCCAGCACCAAAGCATCCTCGATGGCCATGCCGGCGCCCTGCCCCAGGTGCGGCGTAGTGGCATGGACGGCATCGCCCAGCAGCACGACGCGGCCCCGGTGCCACGGTCCGTGCACCATCATGCCTTCCAGCGGGCGGTAAACCACGTCGGCATCCTCGGTGATCCGCTGGGCCAGTGCGCGGATGGCGGGCGCGGTTTCCGCCAGCTTGGCGCGCATCGTCGCCGCCAGCCCGTCCAGCGGGTAGCGCGGATTGTCCGGCTCCGGCGTCGTCGCGTAGAGATACATCGTGTCCGCGGACATCGGCACGAGCCCCACTCCGGTCGGCCCGTTGTAGACGCAGAGCGCATCGAGCCCTTCCGCGCGCGGGAAGTTGTAGCGCCAGACCGACTGGCCGGTGAAGGTCGGGCTCTCGGCCTCCGGCAGGATCATGCGGCGTGTCTGCGAATAGAGGCCGTCGGCGCCGACGACCAGATCGTAGCGCCCCGCACCGCCGTCCGAGAAGTGCACCGAAACGCCGGTCTCGTCCTGATCCAGCGCCTCGGCCGTCACGCCAAGCCGGATTTCCGCGCCGAGCGCCCTGGCGCTGTCCCCCAGCACCTTCTGGAGCGCGCGGCGGCCGATGCCGACATTGGACGGCTTGCCCTCGACCAGCGTAGGCGTGGGAATACGGGCGACGCGGGTGCCGTCCGGAACGTAGATCTCCACAGCGTCGAAACCGCAGGCGGCATCGAGGAACGTGTCCAGCACGCCGAGCTGGTCCATGGCGCGGACCACGTTCGATTGCTGGATGATACCCACGCCGTAGACCGACCAGGTCGGGTCGCGCTCGATCACGGCGACGCTGTGCCCCTTGCGGCACAGCGCGATCGCTGCGGAAAGGCCGCCGATGCCGCCGCCGATTACCAGCACCTTGCCTTCACGCATGACGCTCTCCCGCCGGTGTCGCGGCCTCTTGCTTTCGTTGCATGATCCTCTTCCCGGGCGCGCAGCGCCCTATCGCGCGGCCTGGCGCCGCGCTTTAATTAGAATTCATCTTCTAATTGTTGCCGGGATCGTCGTCAAGGGGCGAAGAGGCGTTGACAGCCACGCGCCTGCGGTTCAAATACGAATGCATATTCTAATAATGGCCGGCGGAATCGGCAGGCATCGCGGAGAGCTCCCGGCGGCGGGTCGGGGGCGATCCATGCCACCCTCTGCCGGCAGGAACCGCGTCAGCTTTGAAAGGGAGTGGATGTCCAAGATCCAAAGGGGCGTGAGCCTCTACAGTTTTCAGGAAGAAATGTTCCTGGGTCAGATGAGCGTGGAAGACGTCCTCGCCTTCGCATCCTCGATCGGTGCGAAGGGCATCGAGATCCTGCCCGAGCAGAACATGCCGACTTTCCCGCATATCGACGATGCGGAAGTGGCGCGCTGGCAGGAGATGCTGGCGCGGCACGGCGCGCATTTCACCTGCTACGACATGTTCCTCGATACCAAGCTGCGCAAGGGCGAGACGCTGTCCGACGCGGAGCAGGTGGAGAGCATCCGGCGCGACCTGGTGCTCTGCAACCGGCTCGGCATCCGCAACATGCGCGTATTGATCTTCGTGCGGCCGGACATTCTGGAAAAGTGCGTCCCTTATGCCGAGGAACTGGACGTCCACATGGGCGTGGAAGTCCATGCGCCCTGGCACCTCGAACATGCCTGGATCCTGCGCACGATCGACGTGGCCGACCGGCTGGGCACGAAGCACCTCGGCATCCTGCCCGACATGGGCGTGTTCATGAAGCACTACCCGCCCGAATTCCGCGCCCGCTTCGAACGGCAGGGCGCGCGCCCGGAAGTGGCGCAGTTCATCGTCGACCAGCATGAACAGAAAATCATGTGCGAATACACGATCTACGAAGTCGCGGTGAAGATGGGCGGCAACAAGGCCGAGATCGCCATGGCCGAAACCCTGCGCCATGCGCCTTATGCCAATCCGAAACGGATCAAGGACTACGCCCCCTGGTTCCGCCACATCCAGGCCAAGTTCTACGGCATGACGGAGGACTGCACGGATCCGGCGATCGCTTATGAAGACGTGATCCCGGAACTGGTGAAATGCGGCTGGGAAGGCACGCTTTCCAGCGAGTATGAAGGCAACCGCTGGATCCAGGACGTCATGCCGGTCGACAGCCGCGAACAGGTCCGCCGCCAGCATGTCATGTTCGAGCGCCTCATCGCCAGGGCCGAAGCGCAACGGGAGATCGTCTGATGTTCGACAAGTACCTGATCGACGCCGCCAGCCTGCGCAACACCGGCCCGGCCGATGCCCCGACCGGTTTCGCCTTCGAGGCGCGGCTGGGCTATTATCGCGGCCTCGGCCTCTCGATGATCGAGAAACTGGACGTGTCCATCGACGGCAATGCCCTACCCCGCGCGGCCGTGCGCTTCGATGAAGGCGGCGGTCCTCTCACGCTGGAGGAGATGGAAGCCGCTTACGAGCGCCGCTGGCCTTTCGGCGCGCCGGCGACGATCCTGGTCGATCATGCCGGCGGCTTCCCCGCAGGCGAGCACGAACTGGCTCTGCTCCAGCAGCTTCGCGTCTCCTACCTGCCCTTTCCGTCGATCAATTCCGACGCCAAGCGCGTGTCGCTCTCCGCATGATCGGTCGGCGCGACGCCCTTCGCCTGGGGGCACTGACGGGCCTTGGCGCGGGACTCTCGGCCCCGTCCCTGGCCTTGCCCGCCCCTCGCACCGGCACGCCCGCACAAGGCGTGGAGGGCCAGCGGCGGGCGGATCGGGGCGACGGCACTTATGTCAACCCCATCCTGGCCGGCGACTTCCCCGACCCGACGATCCTCAAGGACGGCGAGGACTACTACCTCACCCACTCCTCGTTCGAGGCCGCGCCGGGCCTGCTGATCTGGCATTCGCGCGACCTGGTGAACTGGCTGCCGATCGGTCCTGCGCTGGACAAGCCGCTGGGCACCGTCTTCGCCGTTGACCTCGTGAAGTACCGTGGCCGCTACTACATCTATATCCCGTTCATGAAGGCGCCCTGGTCGCAGGGCCTCAAGAGTTTCGCCAACATCTACGTCATCCATGCCGACGACATGCGCGGCCCCTGGAGCGACCCGATCGACCTCGGCATCGGCGGCTTGATCGACCCCGGCCATGTCGTGGGCGAGGATGGCAAGCCCTACCTGTTCCTGTCCGGCGTCAACCGCGTGCGCCTTACCGACGACGGCCTCGCCACGGACGGGCCGGTCGAGAAAGTCTACGACGGCTGGAAGTATCCCGACGACTGGGTGACCGAAGCCTATTCGCTCGAAGGTCCGAAACTGCTTCGCCGGGACGGGTGGTTCTATCTCGTGACCGCCGTGGGCGGCACGGCGGGGCCGCCGACCGGGCATATGGTGACGGTCGCCAGGTCGCGCTCGGTGAACGGGCCCTGGCAGGACTGCCCGCACAATCCCGTCATCCGTACCGTCAATCCCGCCGATACCTGGCTCTCGCGCGGGCACGCCACTTTCGTCGAGGGACCGGCCGGCGATTGGTGGGCGGTCTATCACGGCTACGAGAACGGCTTCTACACGCTCGGCCGGCAGACTCTGCTGGAACCTATTCAGTGGGACAAGGACGGCTGGCCGCGCGCCATGGGCGCTGATCTGGCAAGGCCTCTCCCCAAACCGGCGGGCGGGAAGGCGCAGCCGAGCGGGACTGTTCACGGGATGCCCTGGTCGGACAACTTCGCATGCCCATCCCTCGGCAAGCGCTGGCGGTTCTACAACCAGGCGCCGGACGAAAGCGCGCGGGCCGTCGCGGGCGGGGGCACGCTGACGCTCGCGGCAAAAGGGAGGGGTCCGCAGGATGCCTCGCCGCTCACCCACCTCGTCGGCGACCGGGCCTACGAATGCACGGTCTCGCTCGAACTCGAAGGCGGTGCGGAGGCGGGACTGCTGCTGTTCTTCAATGACCGGCTGTTCCTCGGAATGGGCTACGACGGCGCGCGCATGGTCAGCTACCGGGGCGGCAAGCCGAGCTACTGGCAGGAGCCGGTCACCAGGGGCAGCCGGATCGACCTCAGGATCGTCAACGATCGCCAGATCGTGACGATGTACCACCGCGTCCCCGGCGGCGACTGGATACGCCATGCCGTGCGCAGCGAAGTATCCGGCTATCACGCCAATACGATGGACGATCTCGCCAGCCTGCGCCCGGCCCTGTTCGCCAGCGGCAAGGGAATGGCCCGTTTCCGCGACTACCGCTATCGTGCGCTGAGGGAGGGCTGAGCCACCAAGACCGACAGACGCAGCGCCGCCACCAGCCTCTTGGCGGCAGGCCTATCGCTAGCCGGGCGGTCGGCCCTTGCGGCACGGGCCGCGGCTGTCCGTCGCATCCCCCAGCGCCCTTCCCTCCGGGTGATCGCGGACAACGACTACGCCGGCGATCCGGATTCGCTGGTGGCTCTGGCCCACCAGGTGCTCAGCCCGAAAGCACGGACGGTGCTCGTCACCTGCTCGGCGCTGAACCGCAGGTTCCCGTCATCGATCCCGGCAGACCGCACGGCGGCGATCGGCGCCGGTATCGCGACGGAACTGAAGCCGCGCATCGCCGCGCGCATGAAGGCGGTCTGGATCGCCTTCGACGATTTCCTCGCCCTGCTCCTACTCAACGCGCGGGAACAGCCGCGCCGATAGCAGGCCGGCGGCTCCAGCCGCCGGCCCTACCCTAAACCTACCCTACCCTGAGCCTACCCTACCTTACTCCGCCCTGCCTATTCCGCAGCTTCGGACATGCCCGCTTCCGCCCGGCGCAATTGCATCAGCCGCCGCCGCGCGCGGATCGCCCCGGCGTCGGTCTCTAGGATCGCCGGGCGCGCCGCCCAGAAGTCCTGCCCGGCCAAAGCCGCCTGCGCGGCCTCGATCATCGGCTCGTCCTCCTCGACGAAGACCTGGCGCGCCAGGGCCTCGGCTTCGGGCGATGCCTCGTGGTCGTAGAAGTAGTGGCTGCTGGTGCGGGTCTCGGGCGTGATGATGTGCGGGTTGACCATCTGCGGCACGACCAGGTCCGCGCGCCCGGTGCCCGCCCTTGCGAGCCCTACGGTCAGCGCCATGGCCGCCGGCGCATGCCAGCGCATGTGCAGCGATTGGTCCACCCGCTCGCCCTCGCCCAGCATCGGCGCGGCCCAGCTTGGAGGAGTGACCGCCTCCATGTCCCAATTGTTCCAGATCGCCCCGCTCTCGTCCGTAGCCACCGACTGCCGGCCGGAGAAGATCGAGCCGTTCACGCCGAAGCTCGTGACATGCAGGAATTCGGCATGGGTCAGGTCCATGAGATTGTCCGTCACCAATTCGTAATGGCCCTGGATGACAAGGCGGCTGCGCTGCATCCCCGCGCGGTCGACGAAGGCGAAGTCCGGGATCAGCGCCGGATCGGCCTGCTCCGGATCGCCCGGCCAGAACCACAGCCCGCGATGGCGATGGACGACCGGCATCGTCCGCGCGCGGACATGCGCAGGCGGCGGCGCCGGGAACGGATTGTGTACGCAGGCCCCCGTCCGGTCGAAGCCGAGCCCGTGGTAGGGGCAGTGAATCACGTCCTCTTCCAGCCGCCCTCTGCTCAGCGGAACGAAGCGGTGGGGGCAGCGATCGGCCAGCATGGCGTAAGCGCCGTCCGAAAGCCGAGCGATCACCCAGGTCTCGTCCAGCAGCGTACGGGACAACATGCCGCCTTCCGGCACTTCATGATCCCAGGCGGCCAGATACCAGAGGTTGCGCACATAGTCGGACATCGTCTTCTCCCGGTCTTGCTCGGAAGTGGCGGACGATGTGTTCACAGGCTGCGCCGCCGCCCCCGAAAAGGGTCGTCCCGAAGGACAAAGCGGCCCGCAGCATGAAGGCGCGGCAGGATGATGCTGCGCCGACTTCCCAAGCGAAGAAGCTTCGCTACCAGGCTCGATGTCGCTTTTAAATAGAACCGATATTCCAGTCAAGCATCCTGCTCTGGGAACAGGGGCGCGGGCAGCTGCAGCGCGAGCACGAGGCAGGCCAGCAACAGCCCCTCGATCGCGGCGATGGCCGGGAAGACCGCGCCCACGCCGCCTGCCGGTCCACCCGCGAAGAAGGCCGTGCCCACCACCGCGATGCCCATCGCCATGCCCAGTTCCTGCACCGTCTTGATGAGCCCGCTCGCCGCGCCCGCATGGCGGCGATCGACCCGCGCCAGGATCACCGGCGTGAGCGGCCCGCTGGTCATGCCCATCCCGGTTCCGGCCAGCGCGAGGCAGGGCAGCGCCCACCGCAGCGAGATGCCGGTCTCGATCCAGGCCAGCGTTCCCCCAGCGAACAGCGCCATAAGCGCGGTCCCGCCGACCAGCACCCATTTGCCATGGCCCGTCACCAGCTTGCGGCCGAGGAAGGCGATACCCAGCATCACGCCGGCACTGAAGGGAATGTGCAGCAGGCCGGTTTCCAGCGGCGAAAAGCCCAGCAGCTTCTGCGCGCCGAAGGCGAAGACGAACAGGAACCCGCCCGTTGCCGCGCCGAAAGCAAGCGCCATCCCTAGGCCGAGCGAAAACTGGCGCTGCTGGAAGAGGTCGGGCGGGAACAGTGCCGACAGACCCGCCTCAGCCCGGCGCCGCGTGCGCCGCCAGACGTGCGCCAGCAGGATCGGCGCCGCGAGCAGGAGCGCGAAGTGCCAGGGCTGCCAGCCAAGATCGTGTCCGCGCACCAGCGGGTAGAGCAGCGCTGCCATCGATGCGGCGAAGAGCAGGGTTCCGCCGCCGTCGATCCCCCGCGCCGAACCCGATCGCGCCGACGGGAGCAGGCGCGAGGCGACCACCACCGCCGCAAGGCCCACCGGCACATTGATCAGGAACACGCTGCGCCAGCCGAGATCGAACGGGTTGGCGTGGATCACTACGCCCCCGATGATCGGGCCGCAGATTGCCGAAAGTCCGCCGATCACGCCGACCCAGGCCAGCTTCGCGACTCGCTCGAGCGGTTCGAACAGCACCTGGATCAGCGCCATGACCTGCGGCGCCATCATCGCCCCCGCCGCGCCTTGCAGCACGCGCGCGGCGATCAACTGATCCGGACTGGCCGAGAGGCCGCAGAGCAGCGAGGCGAAAGTGAAGCCCGCAACCCCGCCGATGAACATGCGGTTGTAGCCGAAGGAGTCGCCCAGCCTTCCGCCCAGCATCAGCAGGAGCGCGAAAGCCAGCGAATAGCCCGCCGCGACCCACTGCGCCTGCGCCGCCGCCGCGCCGAAATCCCGCTCGATCACCGGCAGCGCCGTGTTGACGATGGTGACGTCGACGATCTCCAGGACCAGCGCCACCATCAGCGTGAGATAGGCCAGCGACTTCTGCCGCTCGGTCAGGTCCATGGCTGGCGCGGGCGCGGCAAGCGCGGTCAAATCACGCCTTCCTTCAGCATCGAAACCGCCGCTGCGCAAGCCCGCGCGGTCAGCGCCATGTAAGTGAGCGAAGGGTTCTGGCAGGCCGAGGAACTCATCTGCGCGCCGTCGGTGACGAAAAGGTTCGGAATATCGTGCGCCTGGCTCATCCGGTTGAGGACGGACGTCTTCGGATCCCACCCCATGCGCGCACCGCCCATCTCGTGGATGGAAGTGCCGCCGTGGCCGGGGCGGTCGAAGCCCATGATCACATGGCCACCCGCTGCGGTCAGCATCGCCGTCGCCTCGCGGTGGGCGTCGGCCAGCGCCGCCATCTCCTCCTTGCCGTGCTCGAAGGCGATTTCCAGCTGGCGCACGCCGCGCGGATCGGTGCGCCGGCTCAACATCAGGCGGTTGCTGGCGCGCGGCATCGAATCGGCGAAGACCACCAGCACCATCGTCCAGGGGCCGATCTGGTGCAGCGCGTCCTTGTAGTCCTTGCCAATACCGCCCATCCGCTTGCCGCGCGTCCAGGTGCCCTGAAGCGCGCCGCCCTGGAACGAATATCCGCGGGTGAAGCCATCGCCGTCCAGCCTGTCGAGATTGCGGAAGCGCGGGATGACGATGCCGGTGGGTCGGTTGCCGAAACTGGTGCGCCCCTCGAAGCCGGGCATGACCGCCATGGCCGCCATCGTATTGGCATGATCCACGATGTGCGTGCCGAGCACCCCGCTCGAATTGGCAAGGCCCCGCGGCATTGCCTCGCTGGCGGAGTTCAGCATCAGGTGGACCGAATTGAACGCCCCGGCATTGAGGAACACCATGCGGGCATATGCCACTTTGTGTTCGCCGGTCCTGGTGTCGATCCAGCGCACGCCGGTGACGCGGCCGGTCTTCGCATCGTAGTCCACCTTGTGAACCTGCGCGTCGGTGACGACTTTCAGCCGCCCGGTCTTCTTCGCCGCCGGCAGGGTGGCCGACTGGGTCGAGAAGTAGGCGCCGTAGGAACAGCCTCGCGCGCATATGCTACGGTACTGGCAATGGGCGCGGCCCTGCTCGGGGCGTGCTTCGGTCAGGTTCGCGGTGCGGCCGATGGTCATCACCCGGTCCGGGTACTTCGCACGGATGCGCTCGCGCACGGCTTGCTCGACGCAGTTCAGTTCCATGGCCGGCAGGAAGCGCCCGTCGGGAAGCTGCGGCAATCCTTCCGCCGCGCCCGAGACGCCCACGAAATCCTCGACTTTGTCGTACCACGGGGCGAGGTCGGCGTAACGGATCGGCCAGTCGGCGCCGAAACCGTCGCGCTTGTTGGCACCGAAATCGTAGTCCGACCAGCGATAGCACTGCCGCCCCCAGGTCAGCGAGCGGCCGCCGAGCTGGTAGGAGCGGAACCAGTCGAAGTCCTTGCCCGGCGCCTTCTGGTAAGGCTGCTCGGCATCGTTGACGAAGTGGCCTTCGGTGAACTCGTTGAAATGCCGGTTCAGCATCTGCACCGGGTATTCCCACGCATAGAGCGCCGCGTCGCCCTGCCCGCGAAACGGCATCTCCCAGGGGGCCTTGAGTTCGGTGGCGTAGCCGGTCTGGTGCTCGATATTGCGGCCGCGTTCGACCATGAGCACGGTCAGTCCCGCCTCGGTCAGTTCCTTGGCCGCCCAGCCGCCGGTGATGCCGGAGCCGACGACGATGGCGTCGAATTGCGTGTCGTTGGTCATGATCAGCCGAAATCCACTGCGGTCCAGTCGCTGGAGAAGGCGCGCATCCCCGGCACCAGAGGTATGTCCCATTCCCATTTGCCGGGGACGAGTTCGTAGCGAAGCTCCTGCGATCCGCCTGCTTCGCTGGTGTAGTAGCCGGTGAGGATCAGGCCCTTGATCGCCGTCCAGGGCGAAGGCAGCGCGCCTTGCGCGAATGCCTCCGCGTCCAGCGCGGCCAGCAGCCGCGTGCGCTCGGCCCGGTCGTGCCGCAGGAAGTCGCCGCCCGCCGCGCGGTCGAGCATATGCTCCAGCCATGGCAGGTGGCGCAGCGATCCGTCGCGGCGGCGGAAGGGTTCAAGCGCCGCAGTGACCATGCCCGCAGCCATCGGCGTGCGCGTGCCGGAAAGCCCATGCGCCAGTGCCAGCACCACGAAATCCCCGACGCCGACATCCTTCGCGCCGGGCGTGTCACTGGGCGGGATGACGAGGTCGGACACGTCCGCGATCAAATTGCGCTGGCGATCGCTCGGCAAGTCTTCCCCGCCCGGATCGGTGAATTTTACTCCCGCCGCCGGGATTCCCAGAGCCATGGCCAGCAGCGCGGCGCCCGCCGTGAAGTCGCGGCGGTTCCAGCCCGATCGGCTTTCGCTCATGCGCGATGCGCTTTCGTCATGCTTCCTCTCGCGTTATTTGTAATTATGGTTCTAATTTGCGCAGGGCCGATCGGTCAAGGCCCTCGATCGCATTGACCGCGAGAGGAATCGTAGATAGGACAAAAAGGAATACCAATTCTAATATAGCGCCGGTCAGCGGCGCGGGCGGAGAGGCATGAACCCGGTTTCCCGATTCTTCAGCAAGCTCACCATGAAGCCGCAGGGCATGACGATCGTCATCGCGGCCTTCCTTCCGATCTTCGCCATCGTCTCGATGTTCCCGATCGTGGCGTCGATGATCGCGCACTTCAAAACCGATCCCGATGCCGCCGCGAAAGTGCCGATGATGGTGACGGCGCCGGGTTTGACGATCGCGCTTCTCGCACCCTTCGCCGGCTGGTTCGTCGACCGGTTCGGCCGCCGCCGCCTGCTGCTGATCAGTACCTTCTTCTACGGCCTTTTCGGCACCCTGCCGTTCTTCCTCGACGATCTGGACCAGATCTTCGCCAGCCGCCTGGCCCTGGGCGTGTGCGAGGCCGGTATTCTGACCATCGTCAACACCCTGATCGGCGACTACTGGGACAACGAAAGCCGCCGCAACTGGCTGTTTCTGCAAGGCGTGATCGGGCCGTTCCTGGCTTCCGGCGTGATCCTGATGTCGGGCCTCGTGGCCTCGGTGCGCTGGAACGGCGGCTTCCTGGTCTACCTGGTCGCGTTCCCGATCTACTTCGCGATGCTGGCCTTCCTCTACGAACCCAAGGGCCGTGCCGCCCATGACGAGACGGTGTCGCCGGATATGGCGGCGAAAGCCCGCTTCCCGCTGGGCGCCGCGCTCGGCGTCGCCGCGCTGACGCTGTTTTCGGCCGCGCAATATTACGTATTCATCGTCAATGGCAGCATCGCCTTCGACGAAGTGGGCGTCAGCGATCCTGCCGCCGTCGCCAAGATGAGCTTCCTTCCCAGCCTCTTCGTCATCCTGGGCGCCCTGCTGTTCCGCATCCTTTCCAGCCGTTCCAACGGCGTCCAGCTCGGCGCCTTCCTTGCCATTCTCGGCACCGGCCTGGCGGTGATAGGGCTGGCCCGCAATCCCGGCGAGATGATCGTCGGCCTCGCCATCCAGCAGACCGGCGCCGGCATGGCCGTGCCCTCGCTGATCGCCTGGGCCCAGACCAAGTTTCCCTTCGAGCATCGCGGCCGGGGCATGGGAATCTGGACCGGATCGTTCTTCTTCGGCCAGTTCATCTCCCCCCTCCTCGTCCATCAGGCGAGCGGCGCGACCGGATCGATGCAGGGCGCCTTCGTCACCGCCGGCGTACTTTCGCTGGTGGTCGCGTTCGGCGCGCTGGCCAGGGGCGCGACGCGGGGCCGGGCGCCCCTTACCGCCTGACGATCACCGGACGGCACAAGGAAAGACCCGCCGGGAG
>NZ_ATHL01000006.1 GCF_000445125.1 Novosphingobium lindaniclasticum LE124 | reverse complement strand
GGCCTGGGCCCTGCGACGAACTCGCGGCCCATCGTCACCACCGGAGCAAACCCGCCGCCCGATACCGAGCCGCCGGGCCAGGGATCGTCGCCCGCTTCCGCCCCCATGGCGCGGGCAACTTCGCGCGCAGGCGCGTCGAGGCGATAGATGATCGGCATGTCTATCTTTGGGCCCTAGACGGGCGGAAAAGCCGCGTCTATCGTCCGCGCCATCCCCGGGGAGCTTGTGCCCATGGCTTCGCGTCAGCGAGAGCCGGAAGGAAACAAATGGCTGAGAGGGGCAGGTCACGCTGCCCGACCCGTTGAACCTGAACCCGTTAACACGGGCGGAGGGAAGGGCGGGCCACAGGACTATCTGTCGCGACCTTTCTTTCGTCCATAAGTCGAAGGAAATCGCTTATGGCCGACATCAATTCCAAACTGGAAATCCCCCTCCCGGGAGGGCACTTCGATGTTACCACTGGACCCATTCGTGGGTCGAAGAAGATTCATGTCGGGCCGCTCGGCGTCGCCATGCGGGAAATCCATCTTGAGCCGGGATCGGGCGAAGCGCCGGTGCGCGTCTACGACACTTCCGGCCCCTATACTGATCCTGACGTCACCATCGACATCGCGGCGGGCCTTGCGGTCAAGCGCCGAGACTGGATCCTCGCACGCGGCGATGTGGAGGACTACGCAGGCCGCGCGGTGAAGCCGGAGGACAATGGCCAACTCGGCCCGGACCGCTCCGGCGGCGTGCCGGCATTCCCCAACGTCGCCAGGCGCCCGCTGCGCGCAAAGGCGGGCATGAACGTCAGCCAGATGCACTATGCCCGTCGCGGGATCATCACGCCGGAGATGGAGTACGTTGCCGAGCGCGAGAATCTCGGCCGCGCGATGCTCAAGGAATATGCGCGCGACGGGCAGGATTGGGGCGCGGCGATCCCCGACTACGTCACGCCGGAGTTCGTGCGCGAGGAAGTGGCGCGCGGCCGGGCGATCATCCCGTCCAACATCAACCACCCGGAAAGCGAGCCGATGGCGATCGGTCGCAATTTTCTGGTCAAGATCAACGCCAATATCGGCAATTCCGCCGTCGCGTCCGACGTGGCGAGCGAAGTCGACAAGATGGTCTGGTCGATCCGCTGGGGCGCCGACACGGTGATGGACCTCTCCACGGGCCGCAACATCCACGACACCCGCGAATGGATCATCCGCAACTCGCCCGTGCCGATCGGCACCGTGCCGATCTACCAGGCGCTGGAGAAAGTCGGCGGCATTGCCGAGGACCTGACCTGGGAAGTCTTCCGCGATACCCTGATCGAACAGGCCGAGCAGGGCGTGGACTACTTCACCATCCACGCCGGCGTGCGCCTGCCTTTCGTGCCGCTGGCGGCCAAGCGCGTGACCGGCATCGTCAGCCGCGGCGGCTCGATCATGGCCAAGTGGTGCCTCGCCCATCACAAGGAATCGTTCCTCTACGAACGCTTCGACGAGATCACCGAGATCATGAAGGCCTACGACGTCGCCTATTCGCTGGGCGACGGCCTGCGCCCCGGCTCGATCGCCGACGCCAACGACGAAGCGCAGTTCGCCGAACTCTACACCCTGGGCGAACTCACCAAGCGCGCCTGGGCGCAGGACGTGCAGGTGATGATCGAGGGTCCGGGCCACGTGCCGATGCACAAGGTGAAGGAGAACATGGACAAGCAGCTCGAGGCTTGCGGCGAAGCGCCGTTCTACACCCTCGGGCCGCTCGTGACCGACATCGCGCCGGGTTACGACCATATCACCAGCGGCATCGGCGCCGCCATGATCGGCTGGTACGGCACGGCGATGCTCTGCTACGTCACCCCCAAGGAGCATCTCGGCCTGCCGGACCGGGACGACGTGAAAGTCGGCGTCGTCACCTACAAGCTGGCCGCCCACGCCGCCGATCTGGCGAAGGGCCACCCGGCCGCCAAAGTCCGCGACGATGCGCTCAGCCGTGCCCGCTTCGAGTTCCGCTGGCGCGACCAGTTCAACCTCAGCCTCGATCCCGACACCGCCGAGCAGTACCACGACCAGACGCTTCCGGCCGAGGGCGCCAAGTCCGCGCATTTCTGCTCGATGTGCGGGCCGAAGTTCTGCTCGATGAAGATCAGCCAGGAAGTGCGGGACTTCGCCGCGAAGCAGAACCAGCCGAGCACCGGCTTCATCGCGGCGGGGGAAGCCGGCAAGCTCGCCATCTCCGAAGCCGAAGCAGGGATGGTTCGGATGAGCAAGGTGTTCAAGGAAACCGGCAGCGAACTCTATATGGGCGCCGGAAACCGCGAGCACGACTGACCGAACCGACGTCGTTCCGGGTCGAGCCCGGGACGACGAACGTTTGAACGCTCGCCAATTTCCCTTCGCGAGAATCGATCGCGCTGGTATCGTCGCCGTCTACCAAGAAGGTTCTCGAATGCCGCGCAATTCCAATGGCGATCTAATGAAGCTCGCGCACGACAGTTATTGGCTCTGGGCCGAATCCATGATGGTCATGGGCATGCGCACCACCGATATGATGACCGGTCGCGGCAGCAACACCGAGAATCTCCTGATGGTGACCGAGAAGCTGCAGGCCGGTGCCGAACTGGCGATCAAGCTGGCGACCGGCGGGCTGACTTCGCCGGAAAAGACGGCGCACAAGGCCGTGCGGCATTACCGAAAGCGCGTGACGGCCAACCGCCGGCGGCTGGCGCGGAAAAAGACTCCGTGAGGGTGAAGGCGCCGGGGGAGATCCACGTCGGTATCGGCGGCTGGAGCTACGAACCCTGGCGGGAGACGTTCTACCCCAAAGGCATTTCCAAGGCGCGGGAGCTGGAATATGTCGGCCAGCACCTGACCGGGACCGAGATCAACGCCACGTTCTACGGGCGCCAGAAACCGGCCAGCTTCGCCAAATGGCGGGACTCCGTGCCGGAACATTTCCGCTTCGCCGTGAAGGGCTCCCGCTACTGCACGAACCGCAAGAACCTTGCGGAAGCGGGCGAGAGCATCGCCAATTTCGTCGATCAGGGCATCGTCGAACTCGGCGACAAGCTCGGCCCCATCAACTGGCAGCTTGCCCCGGCTAAGCGGTTCGATCCCGAGGAGATCGCGCGATTCTTCGCCCTGCTGCCCCAGGAGCATCACGGCCTGCGCTTGCGCCATGCCCTCGAGCCCCGGCATGAGAGTTTTCGCGATCCCGTGTTTCTCGATCTTGTTCGGGAAGCCGGGATGGCGGTGATCCTTGCCGACAGCACGGAGTACCCCGCGTTCAAGGAAGCGGCGGAGGCAAGCCCTTTCCTCTATGTGCGACTCCAGAATGCGCAAAGCGAGATCGAACAGGGCTATCCCGAGGCCGACCTCGATCGCTGGGCTGCGCGCGCTGCAGAATGGTCGAAGTCCGGTCGCGACGTCTTCGCGTTCTTTATCAATGGCGCGAAAGAAAGAGCCCCGGCGGCGGCCATGGCGACCATCGCGCGCCTTTGACACGAATGCCCGTTTTTTGCCAAGGCGTTAGGATGGGAAGCTAACCCGTCCTGAAAAAGTCCGCATCCACACGCGATCGGGCCTGCGGCGGCAAACGTTTGTGACCTCCGTGGAATCCCCGAGTTGTCACGGGCGGACGACCTTCTAAGCGCACACGGGCGGCAGTGTTTTTGTAGGAAGGCGAAGTAAAGCCTTAACTATCATCCTATATTGACACGACCAGGGTTCAACGGGGTAAGGTTTCATTCGCATGAAAAGCCAGGGCTGGCGCAATGTCGCCGCGGGCACGGCCCTGTCCGTCGCGGGGGCGGCAGTGCTGTTGCAGATTGCGGCCCTGCTGCCCGGTCTTGGGATTTCGACGCAGTTCATCGTGTCGGGACTGATCGTGGCGCTGGCGGTGTCGGCGCCGGTCTGCCTCGTGCTCCTGCGTCAGCAAGCCAGGATCGCCGGGCTTCATTCCGATCTGGCGCAGGCGTTCCAGCGCCTCGAACGCAGCGCGCAGGTGGACGGGATGACCGGACTTACCAATCGAGACGTTTTCATCGAGATGACTCGCGATGCCATGGCGGATCGCGCCGGGTGGCTGATCGTGGCCGACGTCGACCATTTCAAGCAGATCAACGACGATTTCGGGCACGGCGTCGGCGACCGCGTGCTGGTCGCGATCGGCGATGCCATACAGGGCAACTTGCGCGCCGGCGACCTCTGCGGCCGACTGGGCGGCGAGGAGTTCGGCCTGTTCCTCCATGCTCGGGGCGGGCGGGAAGCCCATGCCGCCGCCGAGCGCCTGCGCCGCACGGTGTCGGAGCTGGGAATATCGACTTTCGCGGGCGGCGAGATAGCGCCCACGCTCAGCCTCGGAATTGCCGCCTCGCAGGGCCTGACCTTTTCGGAAGTCATGCGGCGAGCGGACGAAGCGCTTTACGAGGCGAAGCGGCAGGGCAGGAACCGCACGGTCCTCGCGTCCGAGCCGACCACTGAAAATCACTTGCGGCTGGTCGCGGCAAAAGCCTGAGGCTGCCCTTGGAAATGAAGAAGGCGCGCCGCTCGTGCGAG
>NZ_ATHL01000005.1 GCF_000445125.1 Novosphingobium lindaniclasticum LE124 | reverse complement strand
TTCCTTTCGTTTTTATCTGGTACAGTATCCTTATTAAAATAATCAATGTTATTTTCTTTATCATCTACTAATTCAGATACGTACTTTAATGACTTATGTTGTTTAAAGTTCAAGAACAAATGTAAATGAGGTTCAACATAGGTTGTTTTATCTTCTTTTAAGTCTTTATCATGCACTATCATTGCAAATTCTTTGATAGAATGATCACATTCACATTTACGCTTAAGCTCATCAATCGTTAAATTTAAGAAATCTAGTTGCTGAACAAACATATAGTTAGTACATCTCTTTTTATCTGCCAAATTTTATACACCACCTTTCCTAATTTAATAGTCTTTTTAGACTTGTTTTGTACAAAATTTTTTAGGTTTTGGGACTAAAACAAGCCCTCAGTCCCAAAACAATGAGCTTTAGAACTTTGTACAAAATTTTAAATCTCAATTAATTACGCGCATTCGCGCGTCCATTTGTTCACGACGTTGCGACATAGCGCAACCTCGCTCACAAATTACCAACAAATCACACCTTTGAAGCTCACTCATTGCTAAAAAATTAAATACTTGCGATTGCATTGAAGTTCAGAAGTGAAATCTGGGCTCTGCCGAGAATATTTCACTTCTGAACTGCTGATGCAATCGCCACTAGCTTTTTACCAAACGGTCAGCTTCAAAGATGGCTCTCCCACGATTTCTGTCTCCAGCTACATACGCATTTTTAACATCTTCAATAGCGCATTTACTAAACTCATCAACTAAAGGCTTTTGTTTTACAAAAACCGTAAACTCCTGACCTTTATTAGATGATGGCGTAAACCACTCACCTTTACTATTTTGTCTTTCTTCATACTGATGAGCATCATTAGCAACAATAATCGTGCACTTGTATGCTTCTTTATCTTCAACATAATCTTTCAATTCTTTAAACACTAACTCCCACTCTTGAAGTGCTTTATCTGAATCAAATCCAGTTAAATGATATAGATTCATCTAATATCAATCCTTTCATATATATAAATTAGTTATTTAATAGCTTTAGAATCCCGAACTGCCCCTGCTGTGGGCATTTCCCTCCCCTTATTTCAAAGAAAATTGAAATAACAATCGTGGTTATTCCACACACATTTTTACAATCATCCTATCCAATAAACTCGATTAATCATTAACAAAGCGTGACCAATGTTCTGCGCCTGTTGAGTTTTTTT
>NZ_ATHL01000004.1 GCF_000445125.1 Novosphingobium lindaniclasticum LE124 | reverse complement strand
TGGATGCGCTGGTTCGCCTGCACGGGAAGCCGGCTTGCATTGTCAGTGACAACGTCCTGGGTCGCGAAGCAATGGCGCGATTTGGCCAGCAGGTCTCTTCGCGTCGACAATGATCGGCGCGGCGTGCATTCTGAGCCAGATGGCTTCCACCGTCAACGGGATCGCTCCCTGCCATAGCAAACACAGGATCCAGCGGCGCCGAGGCGGCCGTGGTCCTCACCGTCCTTAGAACGAGATACGCACCCAGGTGGAAGGCCCGAACATTATCTACAGGGTCGCTTTCGCGCCCTCATGGCCCTTACAGAGGGGGGTCCTTCCACCTGGCATCCGACCGTTCGACGAACGGCCGGTACTCTGTCCCCGTCTTGACGACCGCGTGAGCCACGCGCGCCATCTTGGCGGTGAGCGCCGTCATCGCCTTGCGGCGGCGATCGGCATCGTCCGCGTGCCCGGCGGTATATCGTCCGAGCTTGTCGCGGAAGCTGTTGTCGCGCTGCCGCGCGGCAATTTGGGCAGCCATCCAGAAGGTCCGGCGCAATCGTGCGTTGCCGTACTTGGATAGCTTGGTGCGGCCGCGAAAAGTGCCTGATTGGCAGGTCGCGAGATCCAGACCGCAAAATTTCAGGAATTGGCGGTGATGGCTGAAGCGACGTAGATCGCCTGCCTCTGCCAGGATCGTCAGTGCATTGATCGGACCAATGCCGGGAATTTTGCGCAGCAACTGGTAGTCAACGTGATCGGCGAGCCTGAGATGGGCAAGCCGCTCAATCTCGTCGCGCTGCTGGATGAGACTTCGTCCCTGCGCAATGACCATACGGAACATGGTGATCGCCGCGGAGTCCTCTGGCACCGGCAACGCTGCCGAAGCGCGCGCAGTCTCATAAATATCGTTGATCAGCCGCGCTTTGGAGACCTTGCGCCCGATCAGTGGCCATACCTCGGTAGAGAAGGCTTCACGATCAAGCGAGGTTATAATGGCTGGGGTCGGAAATCGCTCGAGGAGCGCCAAGAACCAATCCGACCTGCTATTGCCCGCAAAGTGGGCGATCTCGGGAAAATAGAGCGGGAGGTAGTGGGTCAATATGCGATGCCAGGTTTGCGTCTTCATCTTGGAGACGACCTCGTGCGTCTTGGATAACTCCTGCAGATCGTTGATTCCGACAGCGAGCGGGTCGACATAGCGCTGGGTGGCGCCGATCCGCAGCATGTGCAGGATGACCTGCGCGTCCTTAGGGTCGTTCTTGTCCCAGCTATTATGCAACGCCTCCCGCGTCCGCGCCAAAGCCACCGACGAGATGAGCCGTAGCTCGAACCCTGCAGTGAGCAGCCGATGCGCAAGGGTCCGATGGTAGTTGCCTGTCGCTTCGAAGCCGACCACGATGGGCCTTCCGATGGCGGCGAGTTGGTCTGCCAGAGCATCATAGTCCGTCTTGGTCGCGAGCACCGTCATGCGCCTGCGTCGTCCGCCCTCGGGGCGCTCGATGAGCACCTCTTGCCGATTCTTGGCCATATCGATTGCTACCAGTACGGCGCCGGCGGGTGTAGAAGAGAGTTTGGTCATGATCGGTCAGCCTCCAAAGTGTCGTCTCGACAACCTCACTTTAGAGCCCTGCTGGGCGTTCATGACCGCCTTGATGAAGCCTGCGGGCGCTACGCGCCCTTGTCATCAT
>NZ_ATHL01000003.1 GCF_000445125.1 Novosphingobium lindaniclasticum LE124 | reverse complement strand
GGTGGTCCGCTGCGGTGAAACGCCCTCTAGGACCCACCATTGATTCGGTCAAACTCTTTTCTCGAGAAAGTTTTCCACATACGGAACCGGTCTTGTGGAAAAGCGATAGGTTGTAAAATCCGGCTCTGCCTTTTCACGGAGCCGGGCGTCAAAGAGAACTGGCCAGCAGATCCGCTCTGTTATCTGCCAGCTTCACCAGCAACTCGCCGAACAGACCATTGGCCCAGGCGAACCACGGCCGAGTGAAAATGGAGGGATTGTCGCTGTCGGCAGATTCGTGGATGAAGCCGGTGCCGCCGTCGCTGTCTCTCAGCATGCGCAGCATCGTGCGGATCACCTGCGGATCCCTGCTCGAAGACGCTCTGACGATGAGGCTCATCGGCCAGACTTTTCCCAGACCGACATGCGGACCGCCGATGCCTTCCAGCCTGGAACCTCGGAAGAAGTAGGGATTAGCCTCGGACCAGCACGCTTCGGCGGTCGCGCGCCATAGCGGATCGTCCGCCGCCACGCATTGCAGATAGGCAAGGCCGAGCAGCGAGGGAACGTTGGCATCGTCCATGAACATCGCATTGCCGAAGCCGTCCACTTCGTAGGCCCAGACCCGGCGGCCGTCGGGCAGAGACATCGTTCCCCATTTTCGCAGCGCGGCTTCCACTTCGCTTGCCAAAGCACGGGCGTCTTCGGCCAGAGCGGTGTCTCCGCGTGCCGCTTCGGCGACGGTCGCCATTTCCCGCAAAGTCGCCACGGCGAAGAGATTTGAGGGGATCAGGAACGGGTAAGTGCAAGCATCGTCGGAGGGGCGGAACCCGCTGTGGATCAGCCCGACGGACCGGCTGGGGGCGCCCCAGCCTCCGAGTTGAAGCGTTTCGGTCGGCCGGTCGCTGGTACGGCGAAAGCTATAGGGCCCGCGCGATTGCTTGCGCTGCTGTTCGCGCAGGGTGCGCAAGCAGGTCCGGGACGCCTCGGTCCATGTTCCGTCGAACGGCGCCTTGTCCTGCGTTTCCTGCCAGTACCGATAGCCCAGCCGCATTGGGTAACAGAGCGAATCGATCTCCCATTTGCGCTCCGCCACGCCCGGCTTCATCTCGGTCTGATCCGTCCGCGCCCAGGAAAGACCGCTCTTCGCCGAGGGATCGCGCATGAAGGCATTGGCGTAGGGATCGATCAGGATCGAGCGGGCCTGACGCGCGATCAGCCCGCGAAAGAGCGCGACGAGGGCCGGATCCCGAGCGGCGAGATGGACGTAAGGAAGGACTTGGGCGCTGCTATCGCGCAGCCAGAGGCACGGAATGTCCCCGGTTATCACGAACGCGTCCGCCCGCCCGTCCACTGTGTCCATGAAGACCGTGGTATCGAGCGTATTCGGATAGCAGCCCACGAACATCGCGCGCAGCTTGGGGTCGGCGATCTTTCGCGAGACCCGCTCGATCTCGGCCTCGACCGCTCGGCTGACGTAGCGCCTTTGCGCGGGCGCAGGCCGGCCTCCGCCCGCCGGCATGGGGACGTCGGCCGCACGGGCCGCTCTCAAGGTGAAGCCGAGCCCCGCCGCCATGCCCCCGGCCAACATGCTGCGCCGGTCGTGCCCCTTCATCCCCATAATTCGCATCGCTCCCCTGGCCGCGACGATTGCGGCGCTTTCCAGACCTGGCCTTAACAGGTGGGGAAACGACGGCTTCGTCAACAGGTTGCGGTTTACGGCATTGCCCTGCGGCAATGCTCCCCCTTAGGACAGGAGCATGAGTGCCTTTACCCGCCGCCGCCTGATGACGGGATCCTGCCGCATGGCGCTGCTGGCGGCGGCCGTGTCGGGGGGCGTCGTCCACGCTCTGGAAGGCGAGATTGCCGCCAGGGCCGATCCGTTCATCGGCACCGGCGGGGACGGCCATACTTTCCCCGGCGCAACCCTGCCTTTCGGCATGGTCCAGCTCAGCCCGGATACTGACACGGCGCGCTGGGCGACCTGTTCCGGCTATCGCCACGGCGACCCTTCGATGCTGGGCTTCTCGCATACCCACCTCTCGGGAACAGGCATCGGCGACATGCTGGATGTACTGGTCGTGCCCTGCCGGGGCGAGGTGCGCCTGGAGCCGGGACCGCTCGACCGGCCGGACGAGGGCTACCGTCTGCGCTATTCGGATGAAGCGGCCGAGCCCGGCTTCTACCGTGTCCGGCTCGGGAACGGGGTGATCAGCGAGTTGACCGCCACTCTGCGCACCGGCATCCAGCGCCATACTTATCCGAACGGCGGCGGCCATCTGCTCATCGACCTCTCGCACTTCGCAGCCGACGCTTCGGGCGCACACCCGGTGATCGACGAAGCGGAAATGACCCTGCAGGCCGACGGAACGCTTACCGGGCAGCGCCGTGTGTTCCGCTGGGCACGCGGCCGGCGCATCCACTTCGCCATGCAGTTTTCGCGACCGCCGAGCCAGATCGCGTTCTTCGGCGACGGCGACGCTCCGCAGCCGCCCGAAAGCAGGCAAGTCAAAGGTCGACGGCTGAAGGCGGTGCTCCACTTCGACGACGCCGCCAGCGCGCCGATCGTCGTGCGTACCGCCGTGTCCGCCATGGACGTCGCGGGCGCGCGCGCCAACCTTGCCGCCGAAGCGCCGCATTTCGACTTCGAAGCCTATCGGCAGGCCGCCAGCCGGGCCTGGGCGCAGGAACTCTCCCAGATCGGCGTGAGCGGCGGGACGGCCGAGCAGCGGACGATCATGGCGACGGCGCTCTATCATGCCGCCGTCGCTCCCACGCTGCTGTCGGATGTGGACGGGCGCACCATCGGGCTCGACCGCAAGATCCACCCGCTCGGCCCCGGCGAGAAGGCTTACAGCGCCTATTCGCTCTGGGACACATACCGCGCCTGGCATCCCTTGCAGACGCTGCTGCGACCTGCCCTTGTCGCGGCATTCGTGACCGACCTCGTGCGCCAGACCCGGCAGAGCTTGTTCGGCCCGCCGGTCTGGCCGCTCCAGGGCGTGGAGACCGGCTGCATGATCGGCTGGCACTCGGTGCCGGTGCTGGCCGAAGCGATGGCGAAGGGCATTCCCGGCGACTATGCCGCCGCCTGGCCCGCCATTCGCAAACGGGCCTTCGACTTCACGGCGCCTGTGCTGGACAATGCGCTGGGCATCCCGCTCTACGATGCGAAGGGCTACATACCGGCCGACAAGGTCTTCGAGAGCGTGAGCCGTACGCTGGAATATGCCTACGACGACCATGCCGCCGCCCGCATCGCCCACGCCGTCGGCGCACCGGAGGATGCCGCCCGACTGGAGGCGCGATCCGGCAACTGGCGAAACGTATTCGACAGGGAAACCGGCTTCGCTCGGCCCCGCCTCGACGACGGATCCTTCGCCCAGCCCTACGATCCCGCCGCGCTCGGCCATTCGGCCAAGTGGCGCGACTTCACCGAAAGCAACGGCTGGCAGGCCACCTTCCTCAACCAGCACGACGTCCATGGTCTTGCCGAGGCATTGGGCGGGCCTGCCGGGCTCGAGGCCAGGCTGGACGCCCTCTTCGCCGCGCCTTCCACTTTGCCGAAGGACGCACCGCCGGACATCAGCGGCATGGTCGGCCAATATGCGCATGGCAACGAGCCTTCGCACCACATCGCCTACCTCTACGCCTGGACCGGCGCGCACTGGAAGACCCAGGCCATGGTCCGTCGATTGCTGGCCCTGATGTACCGCGCCCGGCCGAACGGCATGATCGGCAACGACGATTGCGGGCAGATGAGCGCCTGGTTCGTGCTCTCCGCGCTCGGCTTCTATCCGGTCGACCCGGTCAGCACCGTCTATGTTTTCGGCAGCCCCTTGTTCGAAGAAGCCCGCGTGCGGCTGGGCAATGGGCGGAACCTGGTCGTGAGCGCGCCCGGCAACCGGTCGGATCGACCTTTTTACGGGCGCGTCGAGTGGAACGGCAGGCCCCTCGAGCGCTGCTGGATCGGCCATGACGAGGTCATGGAGGGCGGCCGTCTGACGTTCCGCATGCAGAATGTGCCCGACCTTTCCTTCGGACGCGATCCGCGATCCTGGCCGCCCCCGCCGGGACCGGCCCCTACTGCCCGCAGATGACAGGAGCATCACGATGGCGCAATCGACGCGCGCGACCAGGACACTCGAGCAGGCCGGCATCACGTTCGGCCTCCATGCCTACGACTACGACCCTTCTGCCGGGAGCATCGGCCTGGCCGCTGCCGAGGCCTTGGGCGCCGACCCCGCCCAGGTGTTCAAGACGCTGATGGTCCTTGCCGACGGCAAGCCGGCCTGCGTCATCGCGCCGAGCAGCGGCGAAGTATCGATGAAGAAGGCCGCGGCAGCGCTCGGCACCAAGGCGGCCGCGATGATGACGCCCGCGCAGGCGGAACGGCTGACCGGCTATAAGATCGGCGGGATCAGCCCCTTCGGCCAGATGCGCCGGGTGCCGATGGTGATCGACGAGACGGCCATCCTCTGGGATGCGATCTTCCTGAACGGCGGTCAGCGAGGCTTGCAGGTCCGGCTCACCGGGGAGGATGCAAGGCGTGTGCTGGACGCGGCGCTGGGCGACATTTCCGCCTAGAAGCGTTTTTCAGAACGCGCATCGGGGCTCCGGCGCTGCTCCCTTCGGGTAAGCGGTATGCGCGCTATGCGCCTTGGCGACGAAGCCGACAGCTTGAAAAATCGGGCATTTTCCTTCGCGTGAAGGCGCGAAATAGCTCAGGATTCCGCCACTGCCGCCTTGGCCGAAAGGTAGGCTTGCCACCCTGCAACCACATATTTAATGTCAACCAATTCCATAGAGTTTAGGCATTATCCATCTGATCGGAGACATGACACGATGAATGCCAGAGCCTTCCATCGCCGCCTATTCGTTTCGGCGGCCGCCGCGGCGGCACTTACTGTTTCGCTGGGGGCCTGTTCGGGCGGCAAGTCGGGCAACTCGGTCGAGATCACCAACGTCTCCTACGATCCGACGCGGGAACTCTACCAGGCCGTGAATCCGGCCTTCGCCGCTTACTGGAAGAAGAAGTCCGGCCAGGACGTGACTTTCCGCATGAGCCACGGCGGATCGGGCAAGCAGAGCCGCGCGATCATCGACGGGCTCGAAGCCGATGTCGCCACTCTGGCGCTGGCCTACGATATCGATGTGATCGCAAGCAAGGCGAAGCTCCTGCCGGCCGACTGGCAGAAGGCCCTGCCGGACAACAGCGCGCCCTACACGTCGACGATCGTGTTCCTTGTCCGCAAGGGCAATCCCAAGGGCATTCGGGACTGGAACGACCTGGTGAAGCCGGGCGTGCAGGTCATCACCCCGAATCCTAAGACCAGCGGCGGTGCGCGCTGGAACTTCCTTGCCGCCTGGGCTTACGGGCGGAAGGCCGGCGGTTCGGATGCGGCGGCCGAGACTTATGTGAAGCGTCTCTTCGGCCAGGTTCCGGTGCTCGACAGCGGTGCGCGGGGGGCCACCACCACTTTCGTCGAGCGCGGTATCGGCGACGTCCTGCTCGCCTGGGAGAACGAAGCGCTCCTGGCCGAGAAGAAGCTGGGCGCGGGCAAGTTCGAGATCGTCGTGCCCTCGATCTCCATCCTCGCCGAGCCTCCCGTGGCCGTGATAGCCCGGAACGCGAAGAAGCACGGCACCGAGGAAGTGTCCAAGGCCTACCTCGAATATCTCTATACGCCCGAGGCCCAGGTCGCGATCGCGCGCAACTTCTACCGTCCCAGCGATCCCAAGATCGCGGAGCAGTTCGCCGCGCAGTTCCCGAAGCTGAACCTCACCACCATCGATAAGGACTTCGGCGGCTGGACCAAGGCGCAGAAGACCTACTTCGACGACGGCGGCGTGTTCGACCGCATCTACACCAAGAAATAAACCGCGCCTCGCGCCAAGATCGAGCAGGCCACTGCAGATGCCATCCATGACGACGCGCAAAGCCTCCTGGCGAGCGCCCTCCGTTCTGCCGGGCTTCGGGCTGACCTTCGGGTTCACCCTGGCCTGGCTTTCCCTGATCGTGCTGATCCCGCTATCCATGCTGTTCATCAAGTCGGCCGGAATGGGCTGGCAGTCCTTCGTGGACGTCGGCTTTTCCGACAGAGCGTTGACCGCCTATCGCCTGAGTTTCGGCACGGCTCTGGCAGCGGCCTTCGTCAATGCCGTGTTCGGCCTGCTGGTCGCCTGGGTGCTTGTCCGCTACGCCTTTCCCGGCAAGCGCGTGATCTCCGCGCTGGTGGACCTGCCCTTCGCGCTGCCGACCGCCGTCGCCGGCATCGCGCTCACCGCGCTCTATGCGCCGAGCGGCTGGGTGGGGCAGTATCTCGATCCGCTGGGCATCAAGGTGGCCTTCACGCCCATCGGCATCACCGTGGCGCTGATCTTCATCGGCCTGCCCTTCGTGGTCCGCTCGGTCGAGCCGGTGCTGGCCGACCTCGGCAAGGACGTGGAGGAAGCCGCCGCGACGCTGGGCGCCAATCGTGCGCAGACGTTCGCGCGGGTGATCTTCCCGGCAATCCTGCCCGCGCTGTTCACCGGCTTCGCGCTGGCCTTCGCCCGCGGCGTGGGCGAATATGGCTCGGTCATCTTCATCTCCGGCAACATGCCCGGCCGCACCGAGATCGCGCCGCTGCTGATCGTCACCCAGCTCGAACAATACAATTACGACGGCGCCACCGCGATCGCGATGGTCATGATGCTGGTGTCCTTCGCCGTGCTGTTCACACTGAACGCGGTCCAGTCCATCCGTCGCAGGAGGCTCGGCGCATGAAGCGGCACAATCCCGGAACCGAAAGCCGCACTGCGCAAGTCCTGCTGATCGGCCTGGCCCTCGCCTTCCTGGCGTTCTTCCTCATGCTGCCGCTGATCGCGGTCTTCAGCGAAGCCCTGAAGCAGGGGCTCGGCCTGTTCCTGAGCGCCGTCTCCAATCCCGACGCGCTTTCGGCGATCCGCCTGACCCTGATCATCGCCGCCATCAGCGTGCCGCTCAACATGGTCTTCGGCGTGGCAGCAAGCTGGGCGATCACCAAGTTCAGCTTCCCCGGCAAGAACCTGCTGCTGACGCTGATCGACCTGCCGTTCTCGGTCTCGCCCGTCGTCTCCGGCCTGATCTTCGTGCTGCTGTTCGGCGCGCAGGGGCTGCTGGGACCATGGCTTTCCGCGCAGGGCGTGAAGATCATCTTCGCGGTGCCGGGCATCATCCTCGCCACCGTCTTCATCACCTTCCCCTTCGTCGCGCGCGAGCTGATCCCGCTGATGATGGAGCAGGGCAAGGACGACGAGGAGGCGGCGCTGTCGCTGGGCGCGAACGGTTGGCAGACCTTCTGGCACGTCACCCTGCCGAACATCCGCTGGGGCCTGCTCTACGGCGTGCTGCTCTGCAACGCCCGCGCCATGGGCGAGTTCGGCGCGGTTTCGGTGGTCTCCGGCCATATCCGAGGCGAGACCAATACCATGCCGCTGCACGTCGAGATCCTCTACAACGAATACGATTTCGTCGGCGCTTTTGCCGTGGCCTCGCTGCTGGCGGCCCTTGCCCTTGTCACGCTCGTCCTCAAGACCGTGCTCGAATGGCGCTTCGACCTTCACTCGGGAGCAAGACATTGATCCGCGTAGAAAACATCACCAAGCGCTTCGGCAACTACCCGGCGCTCCACGGCATCGACCTGGAGATCCAGCCCGGCGAGTTCATCGCCCTGCTCGGCCCCTCGGGATCGGGCAAGACGACCCTGCTGCGCATCATCGCCGGCCTGGAATTCCAGGACGAAGGCCACGTTCACTTCAACGGCGACGATGTCTCCGACATCCCCGTAGGCAAGCGCAACGTGGGCTTCGTGTTCCAGCAATATGCGCTGTTCCGCCACATGACGGTGGCCGACAACATCGCCTTCGGCCTCACCGTTCGCAAGGCAAGCCGCCGCCCCGCGAAAGCGGAGATCAAGGCGCGCGCGCAGGAACTTCTGCGGGTGGTCCAGCTCGAAGGCCTGGGCGACCGGTATCCGGGCCAGCTCTCAGGCGGTCAGCGCCAACGCGTCGCCCTGGCCCGCGCGCTCGCCATCGAACCCAGCCTGCTCCTGCTCGACGAACCCTTCGGCGCGCTCGACGCCAAAGTCCGCAAGGATCTGCGCCGCTGGCTGCGCGACCTGCACAAGCAGATGGGCCTCACCTCGATCTTCGTCACCCACGACCAGGAAGAAGCGCTCGAGCTTGCCGACCGCGTGGTGGTGATGGACCATGGCCGCATCGACCAGATCGGCACGCCCGAGCAGGTCTACATGGAACCCGCCACGGCTTTCGTCTCGCACTTCGTCGGCGAGACCAACCGCCTTCCGGACGGCCGACACATCCGCCCCCACGACTTCGAGATCGCGGCGCACGGCCGGGACCGCGTGCTGGTCGACAACGTCTTCCGCAAGGGCGGTTCATGGCGCGTGGAAGGCCGGCTTGAGGAGGACGGCACCATCATCGAGATCGACGTGGACGCCCACGAAGCGCCGCCCGCGATCGGCGACACCGTAACGATCGCCGCGCGGCGAGAACGAACCTTCTCCAACCCCGGAGACTGACGATGACAAACGATACGCCGTCCACCGTCCGCAATCTGGAGGAAAGCCTCGCCAAAGTTCGCGAAGCGCTTCAGGAACTGCGCTACGGGCAGATTTCGCTGACTGTGCATGACGGCCGCGTCGTGCAGATCGACGTCACCGAGAAAAAGCGCTTCTGAAAACCCGTCGTCCCGGATCAAGTCCGGGACGACGTCTATGCTCCGCCACCTCTCAATCCGCGCCTCCACTCCCACTAACATGAACCTTTTGTAACCTCGCCTCCACGCCCGCGCCATCGCCGGGGGGCTAGAAAGGTCATGCGGCCCGGAAGCCGAATGTGACATTCGCACCCTCGTCATTGCCTCCGGTTTTCGGGCCGTACCTTCCGAAAGACCAATGAGCCTCCGGGCGGCGTTCCCCCACGCCGCCCGGAACTTCGTGAGGCGCATCGTGGCTGCACCCGTTTTCTTCGATCCCACTGGGAACCGGCGCGTCCGCGTCCGTCGCCTGTCGTTCATTGCGCTGGTGCTGGCGATTGCCGCATGCCTCGTCTTTGCGACGACGGTGGTCAGCGTGCCCGCCCCGCCGCCCCTGCCGATCGCCTACGAACACGCCTCGCCGCTGCCGTTCCGCGCGCAGATCGGACATCTCACGCGCCGCGCCCGCAAGTTCCTGTTCGGCAAGCCCGACGTTCCTGCCGCCAAACCGGGCGCCAGGCCGATCACCGTCGGCTTCTACACGCCCTGGAGCGACGACAGCGCCACATCGCTGGAACGCCACATAGACCGGCTCGACTGGATCGCCCCTGCGACGCTCTCGGTGGACAAGACCGGCGCGCTCAAGATCGACGACGATGCGCGGCTCGATCACCTGCTCGCCACCGCCCTGCACCGCCCGCTCGTGGTGCCGGTGCTGCAGAACACCGTCGATGGCGACTGGCAGGGCAATGCGACAGCCGTGCAGCTTGCCGATCCCGCTCGCCGGCATGCGCTGGAATTGCAGGTCTCCGCCTATCTCGACAAGACCGGCTATGCGGGCGTGATGGTGGACTTCGAGACCATGCCCAGCGGCAGCCTGCCGAACCTGCGCCTGTTCCTTTCCGAACTGCGCAGCCAGCTTGCGCCGAAGCACCGCATCGTCTCGGTCACCATGCCGATCGACAATCCGGAATGGTCCACGCGCGCGTTCGCGGCAGTGGCCGACCGCCTGGTGTTGATGGCCTACGACGAGCACTGGCAGGGCGGCACCCCCGGCCCGATCGCTTCCAACCCGTGGTTCGCACAAAAGCTGTCCCACGCGCTGGCCGGACTGCCCCCCGGCAAGGCGATCGTCGCGCTGGGCGAATACGCCTACAACTGGCACGACGGCAAGGCCGACAGCATGACCGTCGAGGAAGCCTGGCTCGACGCGCACGACAGCGGCGCCGCGCCGCAATACGACCCGATGAGCGGCAATGCCGGCTATTCCTATGAGGATCAGGGGCGCCGCCATGACGTCTGGATGCTGGACGCCGCCGCCACCTGGAACCAGATGAAGATCCTTTCGCGCCTCGGTGTCGGCGACATCGCTCTCTGGCGCCTCGGCTCCGAAGACCCCGGCTTCTGGAGCGCGGTGAAAGCCTGGAGGACTCAGGCTCGGCCCAATCTCACCGTTCTGAGGCAGGCTGCCAATGTCGATGTGGAAGGACAGGGCGAAATACTCGACGTGACCGCCACGCCGCAAGACGGCACCCGCGCCGTCACTTTCGACCGTACCACCGGCATGATCGCCTCGGAACGCTATACCCGCCTGCCGACGCCTTACGTCGTGCGCCGGATCGGCGCTCTGCCCAAGACCTTGGCGCTGACCTTCGATGACGGCCCGGACCCGACCTGGACCCCGCGCATTCTCTCGATCCTGGAACGGTACCATGTTCCGGGCACGTTCTTCATGGTCGGCGAGAATGCCCTGACCAATCGCGACCTCGTCAAGCGCATCGCCGACGACGGCGACGAGATCGGCAATCACCGCTACACTCACCCGAACATGGCGGAGGAAGCCGAGACCGGCATCGGCCTGGAACTCAACGCCACCCAGCGGCTGATCGAGGCGACCACCGGCCGCTCGATCCGCCTGTTCCGCGCGCCCTACTTCGGAGACGCCGAGCCTACTACCGCCGACGAACTCGTCCCCGCCGCCATCGCCCGCGCGCATGGCTATACCGTGGTCGGCCTCCACGTCGATCCGGACGACTGGAAGCGCCCCGGCGTCCAGCACATCATCGACAGCACCATCCAGCAGGTGGAATCCGCTTCGCCCGATCGCTCCGAGAACGTGATCCTGCTCCACGACGGCGGCGGCGACCGTTCGCAGACCGTCGCCGCCCTACCCGTCATCATCGAGCGGCTGAAGCAGGACGGCTACACTTTCGTACCCGTCTCCACCCTCGCGGGCCTCTCCCGCGATGCGGTCATGCCCCAGGTGGACGGCGTGGACCTTGCCGCCGTGCGCGCAGACGTCGCCCTGTTCGGGGCGCTCGCCGCGATCCTCATCGGCCTGAACTGGACCTTCTTCTTCGCGATCTCGCTCGGCGTGCTGCGCTCGATCGGCCTTGCCTCGTTGGCGAGCCTGCTGCGCCGCCCGCAGCCGATGGACGCACCGGACGATACTTGCCCGCCGCTCGTCACCGTCATCATCCCCGCCTACAACGAGGAGCGCGTGATCGAAGCCTCGGTGCGGCGCGTGCTCGAAAGCGACTACCGCCAGTTGCAGATCATCGTCGCCGACGACGGTTCGAAGGACCGCACCAGCGCCATCGTCGCCCAGGCCTTCGCCAACAATGCCCACGTCGAACTGCTCACGCTCGTGAACGGCGGCAAGGCCGCCGCGCTCAATCGCGCGCTCAAGCAGGCGCGCGGCAGCGTGATCGTGGCACTTGACGCCGATACCCAGTTCGAACGCGAGACGATTACGCGCCTGGTGCGCTGGTTCGCCGATCCCGCCATCGGCGCCGTGGCGGGAAATGCCAAGGTCGGCAACCGCGTGAACCTTGTCACTCGCTGGCAGGGTGTGGAGTATGTCACCGCGCAGAACCTTGAACGCCGCGCGCTGACCAGGCTCGATGCGATCATGGTGGTGCCGGGCGCGGTCGGGGCCTGGCGGCGCGAAGCGCTGGACGATGCCGGCGGTTATCCCGAGGATACCCTGGCCGAGGATCAGGACCTCACCATCGCCATCCAGCGCAAGGGCTGGAAGATCGCCTACGACGAGGACGCGGTGGCCTGGACCGAAGCGCCGGAAAGCTTCAAGGCGCTTTCGAAGCAGCGCTTCCGCTGGTCGTTCGGAACGCTCCAGTGCCTCTGGAAGCATCGCGGCACTCTGGCGAAGGGCCGGCCGTCCGGTCTCGCCTTCATCGGCATGCCGCAGGCCTGGCTATTCCAGATCGTCTTCGCCGTCATTTCGCCCGCCATCGACCTGGCCTTGCTGATCTCGATCGGTGGAACGGCCCTGCGCATCTCGCAGCACGGCTGGGCCCAGACGCAGACCGACGTGCTGCGCATGGGCGCCTACTGGCTGGCCTTTACCCTGGTCGACCTCGCCTGCGGCTGGATCGCCTACCGCCTCGACACCCGCCGCGAGCGCTTTCGCCCGCTGCTGCTATTGGCCCAACGCTTCGTCTACCGCCAGCTCATGTATAGCGTGGTGATCCGCGCGGTGAGTGCCGCCTTTGCCGGCAAGGGCATCGGCTGGGGCAAGCTGGAACGCACCGGCCGGGTCAGCGCGACGCCCAGCGTCCCGACTGGAACGGCGCCCGAGCCGGAACTGGAAACGGTAGCATAACCCGCAGAAAGCAACCCGCCGTCCCGGATCAAGTCCGGGACGACGGAATTTCCAGCCGAACCTCCAGCCCGCCATCCGGCGCGGCCGCCAGCCTGACACACCCATCATGCAGCTTGGCCACCGCCTCGACCAACGCCAGCCCCAACCCCGAACCCGCAACGCTGCGGCTGGGATCGAGCCTTCCGAACCGCTGCAACGCAGCTTCGCGGCGATCTTCCGGAATGCCCGGGCCATCGTCCCGCACCCCCAGCACCACTTGCCCGTCCTGCCTCACGGCAAACAAGGCGATGGCGCTGCCCCCTGCCGCATACTTCACAGCATTGTCGACGAGATTGCCCAAGGCCTGGCTCATCAATTCGCGGTGGAGCGACACGGATAGACCCGCGGGTGCTTCCGCGCTTAACGAAAAACCGGCGTCCTCCGCATAAGGCTCGTAGAGCCCCGCCAGGTTGCCCAGAAAGCCTGCAAGCTCGGTGTCCTCGAACCGTTCGCGCCCGATTCCGGCCTCGGCCCGTCCGATCTGTAGCGCGGTGGCGAGAATGCGCGTGAGCGTATCCGCCTCCGTCAAGGCCCGCTGCATCGCCGCTTCTGCCGCCGGATCGGTGGCTTCCAGCGCCGCCTGCTCCAGGGCCGACCGCAGCCGCGTGACCGGAGAGCGCAAATCGTGCGCCAAGCCCTCGGCAACCACCCTCAGTTCACCCACCAGCGTCTCGATCCGGGCAAGCATCGCATTGATCTCCCCCGCAAGTTCGTCGAACGCATCGCCCGATCCATCGAGCGCCATGCGCGCATCGAACGCGCCGCTGCCCACGCGGTGCGCGGTCTGTGCCATGCCGTGAACACGCTGGCTGACCAGTCGGGACGTCAGGACCGCCACCAGCATCGCCAGCGGCATCGCCAGGAACAGCGCCGCGAAAAGCGCCTGCTCGAAACTGTGCTGAAGCTTGAGGTCGCGCCCGATCTCGATGCCGGCCAGCAGCGTGGATCCATCGGAGAGCCGCGTTTCGGAAAGCGTCATGGTCTGCGGCAGGCTACTGTCGCTGCGATAGAGGACAGTCTCGGACAGGGGACCGGCTGCGGGATCCGGCGGCGGCAGCGCGGACAGGTTACCGGCGAGCGGACGCCCCTCGCGGTCGGCCAGCAGCAGGACGGGAGCGCGATGTCCCTCACTGCGCAGGCGCCGCTCGATATTGGCCTCGAGCGCGGCCGAACCGCCGTTCTGATACGTATCCAGCAAGTCGCCGCGCAGTTCCTCCACCAGCGCGCGCTGCTCGTCGCGCACGCTTTGCTGCCCCGCGATCCAGACGAAGGTCAGAACCCCGCCCGTCGCGACGAGCTGGAACAGCACGACCGGAACGAAGAGCCGGAACGTCGTCGAACGGAAGAAACGCGGCAGACGCGCGCCTTGCCTGGCGCGGCTGGTCAAGCGGCAAGTCCCAACCGGTAACCTGCCCCGCGCACGGTGTGGAGCAGCGCCGCGGCGCCGTCCTCGTCGAGCTTGCGGCGCAGGCGGCTGACGTGAACGTCGATGACATTGGTGCCGGGATCGAAGTGATAATCCCAGACCGCTTCCAACAGCATCGTGCGCGTCACGACCTCGTCGACGTGACGCAGGAAATATTCGAGCAGCCGGAACTCGCGTGGCTGAAGGTCGATGGCGCGGCTGCCGCGCCGCACCTTGCGGGCGAGCAGGTCCATTTCCAGATCGCCGCAGGCCAGCCGCGTCTCCACCGCCGCCTGTCCGCCGCCGCGCTTGACCAGCAGGCGCACGCGGGCCAGCAGCTCGGCGAAAGCGAAAGGCTTGGTCAGGTAATCGTCCGCACCGGAGGTGAGCCCCGCCACGCGGTCTTCGGTCGATCCCAGCGCCGAAAGCAGGATTACCGGCGTCTCGATCCCTCCGGCACGCAAGGCGCCGAGCACCGACATACCGTCCATCTGCGGGATCATGCGGTCCAGCACGATGGCGTCGTACGTGCCGTCGCTGGCAAGGAACAGCGCATCTCGGCCGTTCGCGGCGCGATCGACCACGAAGCCTTCCTCGGTCATGCCCTTGGCGATGTAAGCGGCCGTGGCCTCGTCGTCCTCGACGACCAGCAACTTATGACCCATCGTTAAGCCCGGCCCCTTCAACTTCGTGCCCTTACAGGGCCGACAGCCCCGGCTCCCGGGCGAGATCGATCATGCGGACCGCGCCCTGGTGCACCACTTTCAGGTGAATAGGCGCTTGGCCCCGCGCAGACAACTCCTCCGCCAGCGCCTGGAGCGTGGGCGGCGCGTGCCCATCCACGCTTTCGATCCAGTCTCCCACGAGAAGTCCGGCCTTTTCGGCATGGCCCCGCGAGCGTACGCTGGTGATGACGAGGCCGGGCCGGGGGCCGGGTACGGGATCGGCCGTGAAATCCAGCACCTTGCGCCACGCTTCGCCCGGCGAAGCGCCATGCGGCCGGGAAAGCGACGGCCCGATCAGATTGAAGTGCCGCTGCGCCCAGATGTCGCCCCAGGTCAAGGCGCCGGTCACCGCCAGCAAGGCCCCCAGCATCGGCAGGAGCCCGAGGATCCGGTTCTTCCGGTCGTTGAGGTCGGTCATGCCCACGCCGATCGCCTCCTCGACAGGACATCACCGGGCAGAGCATGGCCGTTGGGGGACGGGCCGTTCGAGGTCTGGTCGAGGCACGGAAGTGGCACGCGGGGCGGAGCGGACATGAAACGAAAAGATCCTCGGTGCCAGCACGAGACTGGCCGCAAGCTGCACCCATGCCCGGCATTATCGCAGCACCGGGCCGCCGAGTCACATTAAGGAAAGTCCATGTTCGCTCCACGCCCCGGCAAGGTCGCCGGGCGCAGAAGGGCAGGATGACCAGAGCGGCAACTTGCAGGCCCCGGCAACGGGGCACACGATGGAGGCTGACGTGGCTCCTTGGAGCGCTGATCCTGGCGGCGGCGCTGCCTGCCGCTATGCTCGGCTGGCTGGGCGCCTGGAACGCCAGCCCTTATGTCGAACTGCCGGCCAGGACCCGGCAGGCGGGCACCGGGCGCTACGCCGCCGTCCTGCTTTCCGGCGACATGGGACTTCGCGCCGGTCTCGGCGGCGAACTGGCCCGCCGCCTGGCCGATCATGGCATTTCCACGGTGGCGGTCAATTCGCTCACCTACTTCAAGCAGCGCCGCACGCCCGGCGACGTCTCGAACCTGCTGGCGGGCGCCATCCGCAAGGCCATGGCGCTCGGCAAGACCGAACGCGTCATCGTGCTGGGACAGTCGTTCGGATCGGACATGGTCCATGTCGGGCTGGAACACCTGCCCGCCGACATGCGCCGCCACGTTTCGCTCGTCGTGCTCACCGTGCCCACGCGCACCGTCTTCCTGCGCGTCTCGCCGCTCGAATGGCTGGACCGCACGCCGCCGGACGCGCCCGCGCTTCCCAGCGCCAGCAAGCTGAACTGGGTGCCGGTGGTCTGCATCCGGGGGCGCGACGAGCCGGACAGCCTCTGCCCCCTGCTGCACCTGCCGAACCTGACGCGGATCGTGCTACCGGGAGACCACTACCTCGGCAAGGATGCCGACCGGCTGTTCGGCGCGGTCAGCGACGCCATCGCCCGCCACGCCCTTCCCGGTCCGGCGGCAAGTCGATGAACGGTGCACCGATGAAAACCCTGGAAAGTGTCCTGCGCGCCGCGCTTCTGCCGCTCCTGGTCGGCACCCTGACCGCCGCGGCGCCTGCGATGACGTCCAGGACGGCCACCCCCTTCGGTCACTGGCTCAATCCGCACGGCGACGTGGAAGTCGCCGTCACCCCTTGCGGCGCGATGCTCTGCGGCACCGTCGTCCGGGTCGGCGGCAAGGCACTAGCCGACGCCGCCGAGGCCGGCGCGGGCCAGCTCCTCGGCACCCAGCTCCTGCGCGACTATCGCCGCCAGAACGATGGCGGCTGGCAGGGAGAGGTCTTCGTGCCCGACATGGGCGAGAGCTTCTTCTCACGGATCCACCAGCTCGATCCCGGCCACTTGAAGATCAGCGGCTGCGTTCTCCACGGGCTGATCTGCAAGTCGCAGACCTGGACGCGGCAGCCATGATCGCGGCCGCCTCTCCTTCCCGGCAAAAGCCCGCGGCATGTGTCGCGCACCTGAAGCCGCTGCTTCGCAAGCTGGCGGTTCCGGCACAACTCGCGATCGCCGCCCTGGTCCTCGCGCTGGCCGCATTGTGCCTGCACCGGCTGGCCCTTTCCTTGAATTTCCATGCACTGATGCGGACCGCGCGCGAGATCCCCGGCTGGCGCCTTGCCGCCGCGCTCGCGCTCACTGCGGCGAGCTACCTGCTGCTGACGACGTACGACGTCATGGCCCTGCGCACGATCGGGTCGCCGCAACCCTACCGCACCGCCGCGCTTGCCTCCTTCACGAGCTATACGCTCAGTCACAATCTCGGCTTCGGCATCCTGACCGGCGCCGCCGCGCGCCTGCGGATCTACGGGGCCAAGGGCCTGGGCGCGAGCGAGGTGGCCCGAGTGACCGCAATCGCCGGAATCACGTTCTGGACCGGCGTCTTGGCCTCCGCCGCGCTGGCCCTGCTGCTCCACCATCGCCCGCTGGTCATAGCGCAGCACGTACTTCCTCTCGGCGCCCAGCATATGGCCGGAGCCGTGCTGCTGGCACTGCTGGGCGGCGGCGCGCTGCTGGCGAAACGCTGGCACTTGCCGGGCCCCGAGGCCATCGCGCGCATGACATTCGTGGCGCTGGCCGATATCGCCGCCGCCTGCGGCACGCTCTACGTGCTGCTGCCCCATACCGGGATCGCGCTCTATGCGCCGCTGCTGCTGGCCTATGTCCTGGCCATCGTCGTCGCCCTGGTAAGCCACGTTCCCGGCGGCCTCGGCGTCTTCGAGGCTACCGTCGTCGCTCTTTGCCCGCAGATCCCCGCCGGAGAACTCGTGGCCGCTTTGCTCGTCTATCGCATCGTCTACTACCTCGTGCCGCTGGCTCTCGCGCTCGTCCTGCTCCTGCGCCACGAGCACGCCCGCTGGCGGCGGTCCGCCATGCTGGCGCTGAAGGCGGGCGAAACGATGATGGTCAGCTTCGCTCCGCGCGCCGTCGCCGTGCTGGTGTTCCTGGGCGGCGCCATCCTGCTGCTCTCCGGCGCCACCCCTGCCCTTCCCGAGCGCATGGCCGACATTCGCGGCGTCGTGCCGCTGCCTTTCGTGGAAGCCTCGCAGATCGCCGCCAGCCTGGTAGGCACCGTGCTGCTCCTTCTCGCCCCGGCGCTCTACCGCCGCCTCGACGCCGCCTTCCTGCTGACCCGCGCCCTGCTGCTGGCAGGTGCCGCCTTCTCGCTGATCAAGGGCCTCGACTGGGAGGAAGCGCTGACCCTGCTGGCCGTGGCGGGCGTGCTGCAAGCGGCGCGGGGAGGCTTCTGGCGCCGCACTGCACTTACTGCCGACGTCATGAGCGCCAACTGGGTCCTGGCCATGGTCGCGACGATCGCGCTGGTCATCGTCATCGGCTATTTCACCCAAACGTTCCCGGCCTATCGCGGCAGTCTCTGGTGGAAGTTCGCCTGGTCGGGTGACGCCTCGCGCTACTTGCGCACCAGTTTCGCCGTCGCGGTGGCGATGAGCGCGGCGATCCTGCTGGCCTTCCTGCGCCCGTCGCGCCGCGCAGTGCTGCCCGATGACGGCCCGCTGGACGTCGACGCCGCGCTGCATCACGCGACTCGCTCGGAATCGATGCTGGCGCTGACCGGCGACAAGCTGTTCCTGGCCGGTCCCGAGGGCCGCTCGATGCTGATGTACCAGGTCCAGGGACACTCCTGGATCGTCATGGGCGATCCCGTTGGCGAGCCGACCGACTGGCCTGAACTGCTCTGGCGTCTGCGCGAGCGGGCCGATGCCAACCAGGGCCGCGTCCTGCTCTACCAGATAACGCCCGAAGTCCTGCCCATCGCCATCGACATGGGCCTGCAACTCATGAAGTACGGCGAGGAGGCGCGGGTCGATCTCTCTCGCTTCGGCCTTGAAGGCCCCGCTGCCCGCCCCTTGCGCCATGCCATGCGCCGGGCCGAGCGGGAAGGCGCGGAATTCGCCATAGTTCCCGCCGCGCGCGTGCCCTCGCTCCTGAGCGAAATCCGCGCGGTGTCCAATGAATGGCTCCGTGCCAAGGGCCAGCGCGAAAAGGCCTTCAGCGTCGGCCGTTTCGACGATGCCTATATCGCCCGCTGCGACGTGGCGGTGATCCGCTGCGAAGGCCGGGTCGTCGCTTTCGCCAATCTCTGGAAAACGGCGGGCCGGGAGGAACTCTCGGTGGACCTCATGCGCCACCGCGCAGACGTGCCTTATGGCTGCATGGACTTCCTGTTCACCCGGCTGATGCTTTGGGGCCGGCAAGAGGGCTATGCCTGGTTCAACCTGGGCCTGGCGCCGCTTTCCGGCATCGAGGCTCGGCGCCTGGCCCCCACCTGGGCGCGCGCCGCCGGCATGCTGTTCCGCCACGGCGAGGCCTTCTACGGCTTCGAGGGCCTGCGCAACTACAAGGAAAAGTTTTCACCGGTATGGGAGCCGCGCTACATCGCCTGCAACGGCGGCATGGCGACCGGCCGAGCGCTTCTGGACCTTCAGGCGCTGATCTCCGACGGAAAAGCCAGCGCGGCCCGCCAGCGGAACCGGCTCAGGCGCGAGGCGCGCTGAGATTTTTCTTTCCCGGCAAGACCGGAACATCCACCCATTCGGAAGGGCAAGGGATGGGACAGCCTATCTGTCCATGTCTGTCCCGCAGCGCTATCGTGCCGTCGAAAACCTGAAGTTCGGAAAACATACCTGATGTCCGTCATTGCCGCTCGTCTTTACCGCCAGGGCCAACCTGCCGGGCCGGTGTCGCTGGAAAGCTGCCCACCGATTCCCGACCACGGCAAGGGGGAGGCGGAGGACTTCGTCTGGATCGGTCTGCACGAGCCGACCGACGCGGAACTGCAGGCAGTGCAGGAGACGTACCGGCTTCACCCACTGGCCGTCGAGGATGCGCAGAAGGCGCATCAGTTGCCGAAAGTCGATATCTACGGCGACCAGCTCTTCGTGGTCGCGCGCACGGCCCATCTGGAAGGTGACGAGATCGTCTATGGGGAAACCTCGGTCTTCGTCGGCAAGCACCATGTGATCTCGGTCCGCCACGGCTCGGCCCGCGCGCATACGGAGCTGCGCGCCCAGCTCGAGGCGGCGCCTACGTTGCTGTCCAACGGCGTCGATTACGTGCTCCACGCCATTCTCGACTTCATCGTCGACGGTTACCTGCCGATCGTCGAGACCATCGAGGAAAACGTGCTGGAGATCGAGAAACGCGCGCTCGACGCCTTTCTGGACCGCGAGGACGTGATGCGTCTTTTCAGCCTGCGGCGCGAACTGATCCGGTTCCAGCGCGTGCTCGCGCCCATGGCGGAAGTGAGCAGCAAGCTCGTCCATCTGGACGTGCCCTATCTCGATGCGGCGGTGCGGCCGTATTTCAAGGACGTCTACGATCACGTTCGGCGCGTCGATTCCATGGTCGCCAGCCTTCGCGAAGTGCTGACCACCGTGTTCGAAGTCAGCCACCTGCTGGAATCGCAAAGACAGGGCGCGATCACCCGCCGACTCGCCGCCTGGGCTGCGATCCTGGCGGTGCCCACGGCCATCGCCGGCATCTACGGCATGAATTTCGAGAACATGCCGGAATTGCACCTGCGCTACGGCTACTTCGCCACGCTCGGTGTGATCGCCTTGCTCTGCGGCACGCTCTATGCGTGGTTCCGCCATACGAAATGGCTATAGCGCGCGACAATCCGGCCTTGCCGTATCACAAGGAATGGGCCGTATCACGAGGAATGGCCGCGGCCTCCGATGGGAGCCCGCGGCCATTTCATCGACGATGGCTCTCGATTACGAAGAGCTGCCGGTCGAAGAACTACCGGTCGTCGTGCCTGACGGGGACGTCGCCGTGCCGGACGTGCCGGTCGCGGTGCCGCTTACAGTGCTGCCCGTGCGCGCGCTGTTCGAGAACGATGCGCCCTGGCCGGTATCGGTCCAACTGGTTCCGCCGGTCACGCGCAAATTGTTCTGCACATGCTTCACGCCGGTCACATCGTCGGCAACGTCTTCGGCGCGGCGCTTGGCGTTGCGGCTGCCGACGGTGCCTTCCAGCGTCACTTCGCCATCCTTGGCCGTCACGCGGATGTTGGTGGCGTCGACCTTCCAGTCCTGCGTAAGACGATCGTTCACATCCTCGCGAATGCGCTCGTCGGAGCGGGTATAGTCGGAAGGCCCGCGCCCGCGATGATCCTCCTCGCGGCGGCGCGCGGCATCCTCGTCGCCGAACCAGCTGGCGATCTCGTCACCGGCCCGCTGGAAGAAGCCGCGCTCCTCGCCATATTCGCGCCAGCTGCGATCGTCGCGGTCATTCGAATCGTAGCCGCGCGAGCCGTAATAGCCACGGCCGAAGGTGTCGAACGTCGGGCGATAGCTGAAGCTCGGGCTCATCCCGCCACCGCCGCCGCCGCGGCGCGCGTAGAAGTCGCGGCCGCCGTAGTCTTCACTGGTGAAGTCGGCAAAATCGTTGCCGCCGCTGGCGTCGTATTCGCGGCTGGGATAGGCGCCGCGATCATTGGAAAAGCGCGAGCCGCGCTGGCCGCGCGCACCGTAATCGTCTCCGAACCGTCCTCGGTTGCCGCTTCCGCGATCATAGTGGCTGCGTTCGCCATAGGAACCGCCGCCATAGGAACTACCATAACTGCCTTCGGAGCCGCCGTAACGCCGCCCTTCCGACTGCTGGAACCGCCCGCCCGAACTTTCCTGCGAATAGCGGCCACCGGAGTAGCGCGAGCGCTGGTCATCGTCGTTGCCCCAGCCGCTACCCGTCCGGTGCGAGGATTCATCCTGCCACCGGTCGTCCTGACGGGACGTCTCCCAATCGGAGTCTTCGTTGCGATAGCCGCTCGATCGCCGGCCGCCGAAGTTTGAATCGCGCTGATTCATCGATGCTCTCCTTGGTGTCGTTCTGCGCATGCCGAGACCGGGCTCCGCCGTCTGCCGGAGCTCGCTCTGCATCGGCTGCTAATGGAACGTGGCTCGGCGCCGGATGATCCACTGTCCGACGCTGGAGGAATGGTTTTCATCGCACCGCCGGGGAGATGGCCCGGAACGACATCCGGAAGAGAGCGTGATAAACCCGAGTAGTGCGACCCCTGATTGTCTACCGAGAAGGTTGACAATATGGTTCCGCTCTGCAAGCCGCTGTTTCCGGCCCTCCCGTGAGCCCCAGCGGATTTAGCCCCTTGCATGAGGCTGTGTCAGCGCCGAAATGCGCCTGACCGGGTTGAGATCGGCGGCAAGGCAGGCGTGCCGGCAAGCACCGGACCTGTCGCAGGCCCGGGCAAGATATGAAGGTAAGCATATGTCGAAAAGTCCGCGCGCCGCCAGGTCATGGCTTCCGGGTTTCGGAACGCAGGTCATGCTGGGCATGGTCGTCGGCCTGGCCGCCGGGCTGATCGTCAGGCAACTCGGGCCTGACAGCGCCTTGGCGAGCGGCGCCAGCGAAACGTTCCACACGATCGCGCAGATCTTCGTCCAGCTGCTGCGCACGCTGGTGCCGCCGCTGGTGTTCACCGCCATCATCGCTTCGGTCGCGGCGCTGCGCGGGCTGGACAATGCCGTCAAGCTGGTGGTCCAGACATTGCTCTGGTTCGCCATCACCGCGCTCATCGCCGTCACTATCGGCATCGCCCTGGGCCTGACCATCCAGCCCGGCCTGCATGCCAGCGTCGATGCCGCCGCCGCGCAGGCCCCGACGGCCGTGGGCGGCTGGCTGGACTTCCTCAAGGGCCTGGTTCCGGCGAATTACCTCGGCATCACCGCCTCCACCACGCTGGACGCGGATGGCCCCTCGACCTCGGTCTCGTTCAACGTCCTCCAGATCATCATCGCGGCCGTGGCGGTCGGCGCGGCGGCGGTGCGGGTGGGCGCCAAGGCGGAAGCCTTCCTTGCCTTCATGACCTCGGCCAACCTCGTGCTTCGCCAGCTGCTGCGCTGGCTGATCGCGCTGACCCCGCTAGGCTCCGCTGCGCTGATCGCCAATGCCGTGGTGAGCTACGGATGGGACGCACTCTCGGCGCTCGGGGCCTTTGCGGGCGCGGTCTACATCGGCCTGGCGATCGTACTGCTCGCCGTCTACCCGATCCTGCTGCTGATCCACGGCATCAACCCGGTCCGCTTCTTCTCGGTAGCCTGGCCCGCGATCCAGATCGGCTTTCTGTCCCGCTCCTCGGTGGGCACCATGCCCGTGACCGAGGAGGTGACCGAGCGCCTGGGCGTGCCGCGTTCCTATGCCGCCTTCGCCGTCCCTCTTGGCTCGACCACCAAGATGGACGGTTGCGCGGCGATCTACCCCGCGATCTCCGCCATTTTCGTGGCGCAGTTCTACGGCGTGCCGCTCCAGCTCTCCGACTATGCGCTGATCGTCTTCGTTTCGGTGATCGGCTCCGCCGCCACGGCGGGGCTAACCGGCGCGGTCGTGATGCTGACGCTCACCCTGTCCACCCTGCGCCTGCCGCTGGAAGGCGTGGGGCTGCTGCTGGCGATCGATCCGATCCTGGACATGGGCCGCACCGCCGTGAACGTGGCGGGACAGGCACTGGTGCCGACGATCGTCTCGGAGCGCCTGGGCATGCGCGGCCCGATGAAGACCGAGGCTTCGGCGGAGGCCGTGCCCGCCGAGTAGCAGGGAACCCTTGCCTTTCCAGCGGATTGTTTTGCGAACCACTGGAAAGGACGACGTCATGCGTTCGGGACTACTCTGGCTGATCGGCGTTCCGATCCCGCTCATCCTGCTGCTTGCCTATTGCACCGGTCATTTCTGACGCCTGAGGCGCGGCCGGTGCCGGGCCGGGAGACGCAGGCTCCGGGACGGCCCGGCGCCATCCCGGAATCGCGCCGTCAATGCGGCGTGGCGCCGCTTTCGAACCCGGTCTTGTCGTGCAGGGCAAAGCGATCGACCAGGTCGGCGCTCGCCCGGTTGTAGCCGACCACCTCCACGCTGCGGCCTTCTCGGCGCAGCCGGGCAATGACCTTGTCCAGCGCGCCGACGCCCGAGATGTCCCAGAAATGCGCGGCCGATACGTCGATGCGGACGTGCGAGGCCTCACTTTCCGACTGGAACGCGCGGGTGAAGCGCTGGACGGAGGCGAAGAAGATCTGCCCGGTCACGCGGTAGGTCGCCTGGGCGCCGTCGGGCGAAAGCACGCGCTCCACCGCGAACATGCGCTGCACTTTGCCGGCGAAGAACACGCCCGAGAGCAGCACGCCGGCCAGCACGCCGAGCGAGAGGTCGCGCGTCGCGACGACCACCACCACTGTCACCAGCATGACCGCCGAAGAGGTGGGCGGATGGCGGCGCAAGTTGGCGATCGAGGCCCAGCTGAAGGTGCCGATGGAGACCATGATCATCACCGCCACCAGCGCCGGCATCGGGATGCGCCCCACCCAGGGGCCCAGCACCGCCAGCAGAAACAGCAGGAAGGCGCCCGCCACGAAGGTCGACAGCCGCCCGCGCCCGCCGGAACTGACATTGATCACCGACTGGCCGATCATGGCGCAGCCGCCCATGCCGCCGAACAGGGCGGCGACGATGTTGGCGCTGCCCTGGCCGGCGCATTCGCGGCGCTTGTCGCTGTCGGTATCGGTCATGTCGTCGACGATCTGCGACGTCAGCAGCGATTCCAGCAGGCCCACGGCCGCCATCGTCAGCGAATAGGGCAGGATGATCCGCAGGGTATCCAGCGTCAGCGGGATCTGCGGCAGGGCGAAGCTCGGCAGGCCCTCTGGCAGGCGCCCCATGTCGCCTACCGTATGGATCGGCAGGCCCATGGTGATGCTGATCGCAGACAGCAGCAGGATCGCGACGAGCGGCGACGGCACCGCCCTGGTCACGCGCGGGAACAGGTAGATCACCGCAAGGCCGCCGAAGACCATGGCGTATGTCTCCCAACCGACATCCGTAAGCTGGGGGAGCTGGGCTACGAAAATCAGGATGGCAAGCGCATTGACGAAGCCGGTGATCACCGAGCGCGAGACGAACTGCATCACCAGGTCCAGCCGGAGCAGCCCGGCCAGGATCTGGAACAGGCCCATCAGGATTGTCGCGGCGAAGAGATATTCCACGCCGTGTTCACGCACCAGCGGCCCCACCAGCACGGCAACCGCCGCGGTCGCGGCGGAGATCATGGCGGGACGGCCGCCGGTGAAGGAAATGACGATGGCGATGGCGACGGAGGCGTAGAGCCCGACGCGCGGGTCCACCCCGGCGATGATGGAGAAGCCGATGGCTTCGGGTATCAGCGCGAGGGCGACGACCAGACCGGCGAGCACGTCCCGGCGCGCCGTGGAGGCGTCGCTGAACCACTGCCGCCGATAGCGGGTGAGAGTGTCTGACATGAAAGTAGTCCGCAATTGCACATGACGCCGGCAATGGCCGACGCTTCGAGGATGGGGTCATGTGAGATTGTCCGGCGGATCGGCGGCCGGAATAGCCACCCGGATTTGCACCGGGCTCCTTGCGAATGACGCGCCCCTTACCAGATCGCCTTGCCGCTTTTCAACCCATGACGACGCCTTGCAGCCCTGCGGGGCTTGCGGCCCTGCGCTGGCCTCCCAGATTTGCAGCCAAGTCATTGCAGGATGAAATGCACAAATCCACAAGCGAAACGGACCAATAATTTAGTCGCCCGAGAAACTATACGATGCAATAAAAATGCAGCAAAAGTTACGCTGAACTTTCACAAGAAATTTCTGTCCCCGAACGGCTCCGTCCCGGCTCTCCACCCCCGACCGCCATGCGCCATCCTGCACATGGCCTGTGAAACCACTCGGGGAGTTACGAAAATGTGGACCCAGCGTAGCCGCTACCTGATGACGACGGCGCTCGCCTTCGGGGCGATGGTCGCCCAGCCCGCCCAGGCCGAAGAGGCGCAAGCCGCCGCGCCTGAAGGCGATATCGTCGTCACCGGCTTCCGTGCCAGCCTGCAGGGCGCGCGCGACGTGAAGCGCAGTGCCACGATCATCCAGGACTCGATCGTCGCCGACGATATCGCGGCTTTCCCGGACCTCAACCTTGCCGAAGCGCTCCAGCGCCTTCCCGGCGTCGCCATCAACCGCGAGGCGGGCGAAGGACGCCGCGTCAGCCTGCGTGGTCTCGGTCCGGATTTCACCCGCGTCCAGCTGAACGGCATGGAAGTGCTGGGCAACGTCGATTCCCCGCAGGACAGCCGCGGTCAGGGCACACGCGACCGCGCTTTCGACTTCAACATCTTCGCCGCCGAACTGTTCAACCGCGTGGACGTGCGCAAGTCGTTCTCCGCCGAGCAGACCGAAGGCGGACTGGCCGGCACCGTCGGCCTCTACACCGCGCGCCCCTTTGATTCCGAGGGTACCAAGCTCGCCTTCTCCGCCTCGGGCGGCACCAATACCCTGACCAAGGACTTCCAGCCGCGCCTCACCGGGCTCGTCTCGAAGAACTGGGGCGACTTCGGCCTTCTCGTCTCGGCCGCCTATAGCCATCGCCAGACCCGCGAGACCGGCGTGGATACCTACCGCTGGCGCCTGAACAAGGCCAACGGCTCCAACATCTCGGCCCTGACCAGGGCGGAACAGGACAAGATCAACTCCGGCGAACTGCGTTTCGCACGCGGCAACCGCCTCTCGGTCTGGGACAGCACCCAGGACCGCCTGGGCGTGACCGCCTCGGCGCAGTGGAACCCGGCCGATACCGTGCACCTGACGCTCGACGGCCTCTACGGCAAATACAAGGCAGACCGTTTCGAGACCCACCTCGCCTCGCGCGGCGGCGGCGGTTCCACCTGGCTCGGCGGCGGCCAGACTTTCGCGGGCGTGACTTATCCGAACTCCAAGATCAACGCCATCGCGTGGAACGACCAGAACGAGGTGACCTACCTCGACGTCACCGGCGGCCAGACCGCCACCGAGACGCGCATCCAGAAGGCCACGAACACCTTCAAGCAGATCGTGCTCAGCGGCGATGCCGAGATCGTTCCGGGGCTGAAGGCGACGTTCCTGGGCGGCATCGAGCGGGCCAGCTTCAACATGCCGCTGAGCGACCAGTTCTACACCGAAGCCTATGGCGACGTCGTGTCAGACTATCGCGGCGGCGACTATTCGCTCGTCAATACCTACCGCTGGGATACTGGCAACGCCGCCAACTATCACGCCCACGAAATCGACATGAACCAGAGCTTCCAGGATACCGCCTTCGACAACGTCAAGGGAGGCCTGGCCTATGAGATCACCCCCGACGACAAGATCTCGATCGGCGGCGAGTGGCGCCGGTTCAAGAACTCCGGCTTCAAGCGCACTTACAACGATGCCCTGCTGACCGCGTTCAAGAACGGCACCGTCAGCGCCGATATGCGCGACTATGCGAAAGTCTACGACGGCTACAAGGGCCAGGACTGGGTCATCGTCGACTATGACAAGGCCCTCTCCACGCTGGGAGTGGATCGCGGCAAGTACCTGACGAGCAAGAGCAGCGTCTTCTCGGTCGAGGAACGCACCGCTGCCGGCTATGTCCAGTACGACTGGAACCATGTGCTGGGTAGCCTGCCCTTCCGCGGCAATATCGGCGGGCGCTATTACCACACCGACATTCTCTCGGCCGGAATCGGCACGGTAGGCGGCGCGAACGCGCCGATCTCGGTTTCCTCGAGCTATCAGGGCTTCCTCCCGGCCGTGAACCTGATCTTCGATCCGGCCAGGGATCTGGTGGTCCGCGCCTCGGCGGCCCGCAACATCAATCGTCCCGCACTCGGTTCGCTGGCAGTGAACGGCACCGTCACCGTCGGCGACAATAGCGAGCTTTCGGTATCGGTAGGCAATCCGGCGCTGCGTCCCTACAAGTCGACCGACCTCGATCTCTCGCTGGAATACTACTTCGGCAAAGTCGGGTCCGTCAGCGCCGCGCTGTTCTACAAGACGCTGGACGGTTTCATCACCACGCAGACGGTCAACGACGTCCCCTACAGCGCGACCGGCCTTTCCACGGATCTGGTTGCAGGCGTGACAGGCAACACCAAAGTCACCTCGTTCTCGCGTCCGGTGAACCTGGGCAAGACCGACCTATGGGGCCTGGAGCTTGCCGCGCAGACGGACTTCACCTTCCTGCCCGCTCCCTTCGACCACTTCGGCACGGCGGTGAACTTCACCTACGTCAATTCGAAATACGATTACGCGACGATGTACGCAGGCGGCGCCAACACGACACTGGAGGGCCTCAGCAAGTATAACGGCAACATTACGCTCTATTACCAGGATGCGAAGTTCGACATTCGCGGGTCGGCCAATTACCGCAGCAGCTATGTCTTCAGCGCGGCGCCGATCACCAGCGGGCTGGGACTGGACCAGGATCTCTCCGGCTATGCGGCGACGATCTACGTCGATGCCTCCGCGCATTACAAGGTGATGGAAGGCGTGCAGCTCACGCTCGACGCCATCAACCTCACCAACCAGCACGAGAAGCAGTATTCGGACACCAGCAAGCGCCTCTATGTCAATACCCGCTCGGGAACGACGATCATGGGCGGCGTGCGCTTCGAATTCTGACGTCAACCGGCTGTAAACGCTGAAAAGGCGCGGGGCAGTTCATGCTCCGCGCCCTTTTTCTTGCGCGCCCGCCGCAGCGAGCCCGGAAGGTCACATAATCGTCATCCGCCCCTGATAGCCGCCCGCGCCGGAGGGCTCGTGTTTCATTACGCTTGCGGCCGGTTCGTGGCATCCTGTACGGTTCTTGCGTTGACCGCCCCGCTCGGGGCCGAAGCCGCGCATGCGCGCGAAGCGCAGGCTTCGGGCGAAGCGATCTCCTTCCGCATCGCCTCCGGCCGCCTGGCCCAGGTGTTGCGGACGATCTCGCAGCAAGCGGGCGTGCAGATCGTCACTTCGGTCGCGCCGGAACTGCGCACCCGCCATGCCGTCAGGCAGCGGCTCACGGTGGAACAGGCCCTTGCCCGCGCGACGCAGGATCTTCCCGTCGAAGTCCGGCGGCTGTCCGGCGGCTTCGTGGTGACGCAAAAGCGACCTTCCGCGCTCCCGACCTCCGCGCCGCCCCGCATCGCGGCAGCCCCCACACCGCCCGAGCCGGAAGGTCCGCCGATCCTGGTCACCGGCTACCGCGAGAGCCTGCGGCAGGCCGTCGCGACCAAGCGGGGCGCCCGCTCGATCCTCGAAGTCACGCGGGCGGAGGACATCGCCGCCTTTCCCGATCACAATGCCGCCGATGCGCTGCAGCGCCTGCCGGGAATCGCCGTCAGCCGCGACAATGGCGAAGGCCGGCAGGTCTCCCTGCGGGGTTTGGGTCCGCTGTTCACCCGCACCACCCTCAACGGCATGGAAGCCCTGGCGACCACCGCCTCGGGCCTCGACAATCGCGGCGCCGCCAGTCGCCAGCGCCGGTTCGACTATTCGATCTTCGATGCCGGGCTCTTTTCCGAAGTCGAAGTGCACAAGACCTGGTCGGCGGACCGTGACGCGGGCGGCGTCGGCGGAACCGTGGCCCTGCGCACGGTGCGCCCGCTGGACCAGCCAGGGCCGGTGACGCTGCTTTCGCTCCAGGGACGGGCCGGCGCCAACAGCCGCGGCGTGACCCCGCAAGTGACAGGGGAGATCGCCCGCCGGAACGAGACCTGGGGCGCCTTGCTGGCGGCGTCCTGGAGCCGCAACCGCGTGGCGGAATACGGGTATCGCAACTGGGACTGGGTGCCGGTGGCGTTCGGGCCGGCCAACGTCGGCCCCGCGATCGACGCCGCGGACCGCGCCCGGCTGACCGGCGCAGGCAAGCCGGTCATGATGTCGCGCGCGCAGAGCTACTCCACCTGGATCAACCGTTTCGAGCGGCTCAACGTCGTGGGGGCCATCGAGCACGAGAGCGAGGGCGGGCTGCATGTCGCGCTTGACGTGCTCTACGCCCGGCTCGCCAACGACCGGGAGGAATATGCCCTCGCCGCCGCGGGCATCAACGGGCTCACCGCCGACGTCACCGGGACGCAGCGGCTGGAAAGCGTGACGATCGCCAGAGACTCCATCACCGCCGCCGCTTTCAGCGGGATCGACTTCCGCTCCGAAAGCAAGCGCACGGTCGATCATACCCGCTTCGGCCAAGCGGTGCTCTCGCTCGCCGCGCCGCTCGGCGCAGCCACCACCCTCTCCGCCCGCGCCGGCTATGCGCGCAGCGATTTTCAGGAGCCGTTGTTCGACAAGGTCTTCCTCCAGGCCAGGAACAAGCCTTTCCGCTATACCGCCACCGGAACCGCTCCCGGCAACAGCTACGGCTTCGATGCGACCGATGCCGCGCAGTGGACCCTCATGCGCGCCGACACGCGGGAGGATGCGATCGTCAACCAGAACGTCTCCGCCCGCCTCGAGATCACCCAGGCGCTGGCCCCCGGCGCGGCCGTGAAGCTGGGCGCGGCCTACCGCTTTTTCGGCAACGACGGCTACGAGCGGCGCGTGCGGGTCGATTACCCCGGGGGCAGCGGAACCGCCGCCGTCACCAGGCTGTGCGGCGGCAGGACCCTGGCGCCTTTCGTCGTGGCCGACGTCGATGCCACTTTCGCGGCGACCGGCCAGAACCGCGTGCTCACCAGTGCCGACGACATGCCCGGTACCAGCTACGCCGTTCACGAGGACAGCTACGCCGCCTTCGCGCTCGCCACGCTCGACGGCGTGCTGGGTGCGCTGCCGGTCCAGGCGGAGATGGGGCTGCAATACCAGCGCGTCGGCACGCTTTCGTCGGGCAAGGCGAGCACCGATGTCCGCCAGTACCTGATCTCGCGGCGCAGCCACCGCCATGCCTGGCTTCCCTCGTTCCAGGCCCGCGCCGCGCTGCGCCCCGATCTTCTGCTGAGGCTGGCGGCCAGCCGCAACCTCAACCAGCCCGACGTCGCGGACTTGCGCGCCGCCGCCCAGGTCAATGCCACGCCTTTTGGCGGAACCATCACTTCGGGCAATCCCGGCCTGAAGCCCTTCACCGCCGATGCGCTGGACCTTTCGCTCGAACAGTATTGGGGCCGCGACGGCTATGTCTCGCTGGGCCTGTTCTACAAGCACCTGGATTCCTTCATCACCTCGCAGACGCGCGTCATGGCCTATGCGCAGACCGGCTACCCCCTCGAGTTCCTCTATGCGGATCAGGACGCCGCGATCCTCTACAACGTCATCCAGCCGGTGAACGGCTCGGGTGCGTCGATCCTTGGCGTGGAAGCCGCCATCCAGCGCGACTTGCGCTTTCTGCCCGCGCCGCTGGACGGCCTGGGAATCGCGGCCAACGTGACGTTCGCCTCGGGGCGGAGCGAAGTGACCTACGGCCGGCAGACCCTGCGCCTGCCGCTGATCGACCTCTCCCGCTGGTCGGGCAATACCACGCTCTATTATACGGCACGCGGCTGGGACGCGCGCCTGGCCGCAGCCTATCGCGGCACGTACCGGATGGGGATCGGCAACAACGGCAATATCGGCGAGTGGATCAAGCCCAGCTTCACGCTCGATTTCGCCGCCCATTTCGCCATCGGGCCGCGGATGCAGGCATTGTTCGAGGGCCGAAACCTCACCGATGCCCCGATCGTCCAATATACCGACCGCAGCGCCCGCCGCCTGCTCGCCCGCACCCGCAGCGGGCGCGTGTTCTCGGCCGGTCTGCGCTACAGGTTCTGATCGCCATGGCCGGATCTTTTCCGAAAGCGAACTTCGCCCTGTCCCCGTTTGCCCGCCCGCGCGCTCTTCACCTCGGGGCCCGGCTGGGCCTGACCCAGAACGGATTGCCGGACATGCCACGCTTCTTGCCGGACTGCCGCCGATGTACATGAGCGATGTCGCCAGCCAGCTTTCCGCCGGCCTCGGGCGGCTGCGCAGCTATGTCCGGCGGCGCATGCGCGATCCCGACGGCATGGAGGACGTGGTGCAGGAAACGCTGGTACGCGTGATCGAGCAGGAGCGCAGGCAGGTGATCGAACAGTCGCTGGCCTATGCCTTTCGCGTCGCGGATTCGGTGATCATGGCCGGCGCGCGCAAGTCTTCGCGGGAAGCGGGGCTGGACGATCTCGATTTCGCCTGCGAGTTGCCGCTGGCCGACGAAGTGCTGGACTATCGCCAGCGCCTCGCCCGGTTCGAGGCGGCGCTGGAGAGGCTGACGCCGCAACGGCGCGCGGTGTTCCGGCTGCGCCATATCGACGGCAAATCACGGCAGGAAATCGCGGCGGAACTGGACCTCAGCCTGGAAGCCGTCAAGAAGCACCTCGTGCGGGCCATGGCCGACCTCACCCTGTCCCTCGGCGGCGACTGGGCGAGCGACTGGAAACAAGGCGCAACGGGAGCGACCGGACATGGATGAGCGGCAGCTGGAAACGATCGAGACGGCGGCCGACTGGGCGGACCGCCACGACGATCTCGACCAGGCCGAACGGCGCGAACTGGCGCAGTGGCTGTCCCAGCGCCCCGAACATGCGCGGGCTTTCGCGCGGATCCGCCAGGTGCTGAACGACAGCGCACTGCTTGAAGCGGTCGGCAGTGCGCCTTCGGGCAGCACTGCCTCGCCCGCGCCCCTGTATCCGGCGCCCGAGTACCCGGCGCGCGGACGCTCCGCGTCCGGGATACGTTCGCCGCGCCTCCACGAGGCTTCGCCCTCCCGCATGGGGCGGCGCCAGGCCTTGGCGGCCGGCCTTGCCGCGATCGTGGCCCTGCCGCTGGGCGGGTATCTCCTGACGCGCGGGCCGATGGCCTCGGCGCCCGAACCCTTGCGCTTCGCCAGCGAGACC
>NZ_ATHL01000002.1 GCF_000445125.1 Novosphingobium lindaniclasticum LE124 | reverse complement strand
GGGGGCGGCGGGTGCCGCGATCCTGGTCAGCGCGGCCTGGGCCTTGCCGCGATTCCTGGAGGGGGCGGCAGCCCGCTGGACCCGGCGGGGCGTCGGCCTCGTGCTGGTGGTTGCGGCGCTGGTTCTGTTCCTGCGGGAAATTTCGATACTGTGATCGGAAAATGATGGCGAACCAGGGGTTCATTTCCGCGTTCACCCCTCTACATAGACACCGACCAGACCCGCCAGACAGCAAGAAGGGGAACCAGCGTCATGACTTCCAAGGACAATTCCAAGGCCGCTCTGATCGACAGCCTGAACGGGCTGCTCGCGGATACCTTCGCGCTCTACGTGAAGACCAAGAACTTCCACTGGCACGTCCGCGGCCCGCAGTTCCACGATCTGCACTTGCTGTTCGACACCCAGGCCACCGAAATCTTCGGCCTCACCGACCTCATTGCCGAGCGTGTGCGCAAGCTGGGCGGCACCACCCTGACCTCGATCGGCTCGATCGCCGCCAAGACCTCGATCAAGGACGAGGACGATACCCGTCTCGACGCGCAGGCGATGGTCAAGGAGCTGTTCGAGGACAACTCCGCCTATGTCGCCGCGCTCAAGGCGACCAAGGAACTGGCCGGCGAAGCGGGCGACAACGCCACCGACGGCATTATCGACGACTGGACCGACCAGGCCGAACAGCGCGCCTGGTTCCTGCGCGAGATCATCGCCTGACGGGTTGACGGGACTTTCCACGGGAACGGAGGCGCTGTCCCTTTGCGGGTTCCGTTCCGGTGCAGGAGGGCGTCGCTTTCAAACGGAGGCGGCGCCGTTCCTTTTTTTCGGGGTGCGGCAACGATGCAGCCTCTCGCGCAATCGGCGAAACCGGCCTAAGTATTGGGAATGCCGAAGCTCGAAATGATCGAAGGTGCCGACGATGGCGCCATTGCCGCCTGGTTCGCGGAGCGCCTCAAGGCCGCACTGGCAACCAGCCCAGACGAGATCGCCGTGACCGTGCCCGGCGGCTCCACCCCGTTCCCCATCTTCGACCGGCTGGCGGAGATGGACCTGCCCTGGCACCGCATCGCCGTCTGGCCGGGCGATGACCGCATCGTCGAAGAGGACCATCCTGCCAGCAACGTCGGCAAGATCCGCGCCCGGCTGGAACCGGTGGGGGCGCGGATCGTGCCGCTGACCGAGGATGCCCAGCCGCCGCACTTCGCGATCGCCTGGCTTGGCATGGGCGGGGACGGGCATATCGCCTCGTTGTTTCCCAATACCGATCCGCAAGAGGACGATCCCCATGCGGTCCGCCGCCTCACGCCCGATCCGCTGCCGCCCGAGGCGCCGTTCGATCGCTTCAGCCTCACCATCCCGGCGCTGACCGACAGCGACGAAATCCTTTTCGTGATCCGCGGCGCCGACAAGCGCGCGGTGTTCGAGGCAGCCGTGAAGGGCGAGCACGACCTGCCCGTGGCGCGCCTGCTGCGCACGGCCCGGCACAAGGTCACGTGCTTCTGCTGAGCGCCATGATCGAGCGGGGGCTGCATCTGCTGCCCCCGCCGGTGCACCGCAGGCTTTACCGGCTCGCCCATTGGGGGCGCAAGCAGGTCTGGCGCGTGTGGCGGCCCAGCCTGGACGGGGTACGGGTGCTGGCCCTGGATGGCGAGCGCCGGGTGCTGCTGGTGCGGCATTCCTATGGCTCCGACAAGTGGATGCCGCCGGGCGGCGGCCTCAATCGCGGGGAGGAGCCGATATCGGCGGCGCGGCGCGAACTGCTGGAGGAAACCGGCTGCCGGCTTTTCGAGCCGCGCTTGCTGACAGTGGCCACCGAGGATCTCGTCGGTGCCAGCAATCATGTTCATGTCGTGGCCGGGCGCACCGAAAACCAACCGCGCGTCGATGGCCGCGAGATCGTCGAGGCGCGGTTCTTCGCGCTCGATGCCTTGCCGGAGCCGATGCCCGCCAGACTCCCGGCCGAACTGCGGCAATGGGTGGCGGACTATGACGGCGCCAGCGTGCCGTCGTCCCGGACTTGATTTAAGACCGCTGGCAGCGCTTCAGGCGCTTCCTTGCGAGCGGGGTTTGGTCTGGCCAGGGAGCCCGGATCAAGTCCGGCACGAAGAGTGCTCTTTTCTCAAAGCAACGACAACTGACCGTCCTTTGCCGGCCGGCGCTCCTCCTCGCCGCGCTCCAAGGCGGAAAGGGTCAGTCCCATCAGGCGGATCGGCTGCGGCAGTGGCAGCAGTTCCTCCAGCAGAGCATGGCCGAGCGTCGAAAACTCCGCCTTGTCGGCCACGAAATGATGGACCGATCGCGCCCGCGTGAGGGTGGTGAAGTCGGCATAGCGCAGTTTCAGCGTAACGGTGCGGCCGCGAGCTTCGGCACGCTCGATCCGGTCCCAGACGATATCGACGATGTTGCCGAGAGTCTCTCGAAGCGCTTCGGTGCCTTGGATATTGTCGAAGAACGTCCGCTCTCCGCCGACCGACTTGCGGGGCCGGTTCGCGCGCACTTGCCGGAGGTCCACGCCGCGCGCGGCCTGATAGAGGTATTCCGCGAAGCTGCCGAACTGCGCCCGCAGGAAGGCGATGTTCCTGTCGCGCAGGTCGGCGCCGGTCTCTATGCCCAGCCGGGCCATCTTCTCGGCGCCGCGCGGGCCCACTCCGTGGAAGCGGCGCACCGGCAGCCCGGCGACGAACTGCGCGCCCTGGCCGGGGCGGATGACGCAGAGGCCGTCCGGCTTGTTCTGGTCGCTCGCCAGTTTGGCGAGGAACTTGTTGTAGGAGACGCCAGCGCTGGCGGTAAGGCCGGTCTCGGCCTTGATGCGGCGGCGGATTTCCTCGGCGATCCGGGTGGCCGAACCGATACCCTTGAGATCGGCGGTGACATCGAGATAGGCCTCGTCGAGCGAGAGCGGCTCCACATGCGGCGTATAGTCGTGGAAGATCGCGCGGATCTGCTGGCTGACTTCGCGGTAGACTTCGAAGCGGGGCTTGCGGAAGATCAGGTCCGGGCAAAGCCGCGCGGCGCGGGCGGAGGGCATCGCCGAGCGGACGCCGAACTTGCGCGCCTCGTAACTGGCCGCGGCCACGACTCCACGCAGAGACGAGCCGCCAACCGCCACCGGCTTGCCGCGCAGCGAAGGATCGTCGCGCTGCTCGACGCTGGCGTAGAAGGCGTCCATGTCGACATGGATCACCTTGCGCAGGCCGTCGGCTTCGTCGTCGTTCGCTGATTCGGATTCGTGCGCCGCCATCGGGGCGATATAGGGCCGTTCGGCGCGAATGCGCCATGCGAGGCGCGAAAATGCTGGCTAGTGCCAGCCAAGTGCTCCATGCGCGGGGCATGACTTCCGACACCGCGAATCCCACCCCGTTTCCGATGCGAGGGGTCGAGTTCGTCGTCCTCATGGCCGCGCTCCAGGCTCTCCAGGCGCTCTCGATCGACATCATGTTGCCCGCCCTGGGCGAGATCAGCAGCGACCTTTCGGTCGTCGATCCGAATCAGCGCCAGTTGATCGTGGGCGTGTTCCTGATCTGCACGGGCCTGGGCTCGCTGTTTCCCGGCGCCATCGCCGACCGCTATGGACGGCGGCCGGTGCTGCTGTTCGCAACGGTGGCCTACGTTCTGAGCGCGCTGGCCTGTGCATTGGTGACCAGCTTCCCGATGATGCTGGCGGCACGCGCGGTTTCGGGCCTGTGCACTTCGGCACTCATGGTCATGCCGATGACCGTCATCCGCGATCGCTTCGAAGGCGATCGCATGGCCAGCATGCAGTCGCTGGTTTCGATGACGTTCATGGTGGTGCCGATGATCGCGCCGATGGTGGGGCAGGGCGTCATGCTGGTAGCCGGGTGGCGCTGGATTTTCGGCCTGATCGCCGTGCTGGGTGCCTGCGTCTGCGCATGGACGGCACTCCGTCTGCCGGAGACGCTGCACCCCGACTATCGCCAGGAGATCCGGCCCAGGGTGATCGCGACCAATATGGCCCTCACGTTGCGCACGCGCGAAGCGGCGGGCTATCTGTTCGGCGTCGCTTTCGTTCAGGGCGCCATGTTCGGCTATATCAACAGCGCGCAGCAATTGGTGGCCGAGCATTTCGGCGCGGGCTTCTTTTTCCCGGCGGTGTTCGGGGGCATGGCGCTGGTCATGGCTTCGACCAATTTCGTCAATTCGCGGATCGTTCAGCGCTTCGGGGCGCGGCGCGTGTCGCAGACGGCACTGTTCGGTTACATCCTGAGCTCGGTGCTGCACTTCGTTCTCGCCCTGAACGGAGAGACGCTGTGGGTGTTCATCCCGCTGATGACGTTTTCGATGTGCATGATGAGCTTCATCGGTTCGAACTTCCAGTCGATCGCGATCCAGCCCTTCGCGCGCACGGCGGGTGCGGCGGCGTCGATCATGTCGTTCGTGCGGATGGTGATGGGTTCGGTGCTCGGGGCGCTGATCGGCCAGGCCTACGACGGCACGCCGCGACCGATCCTGGCTTCCATGGTGATCGCCGGACTGACGGCGCTGATCTTCGTGCTCTATTCGGAGCGCGGCAGGCTGTTCCGTCGGCTCAACTATCCAGCCGGGCACCCCGCGGCAGGCAAGCGTCCCTGATGCTGTCGGGCCTGATGCTGTCGGGGAGCCTTGAAGGCCCCCCGATCATTGGCTAGACCGCTCGGCCGCCGCGGAAGAGTTGCACGAGGCCGACCACGATGGCGATCACCAGCAGGACGTGGATCAGCGCGCTCGAAACGTGGAACACCACGAATCCGAGGAGCCACAGGACCAGCAGCACGGCGGCAATGGTGAAGAGCATGGCGGTTCTCCTTGATTGTTACAAAGTGTTAAACGCGCCGTAGCCGGTGAGGCTCCCGTCATTCACCGTGGTTTTCAAATTGTTCGGGGCGAATTCTTCGCCCAGCCGCGGATCGGAACTGGGCGAGGACATGGCTGGACTCCTTCTGGGAAAGGGTAGGCCTTTGCCAGCCAGGCTCAGGCCTGAGCCATGGCTCGCAATTCTCGTCTCGACAGCGAAGGGCGCGGCGCGTCGCTTGTGGACACGGCGGATGAGCGCGCTTCTCCGAGGGCTGCCCAGACGTGCGCCAGCTTTTCGCTGCGGCTGGAGCTGACCCGGTGATCCCACGCATGGGCGCCGAGCCGCTCCACTTCGCGGGCAATGCCGCCATAGATGTTGGCGGCCGAAAGCACGGCCCAGCGTTGACGAAACGCCAACCGGGTCGCACCGACGCGTGCCGAGGCCTCGTAATCCCGCGCGAGGGCACAGGCGCGCCCGACCATCGGCACCAGGGCATGGCGGTAGTGCGGCTTCGTCACTTCGCCGGGCGGAATGTCGGCTTCGACCAGCCATTCCACGGGCAGATAGCAGCGGCCGTTGGCATCGTCTTCCCACACGTCGCGCACGATATTTGCGATCTGGAAAGCGATGCCGAGGTCGCAGGCGCGGTCGAGAGTATCGTCGTCTTCCGGCGCGACGCCCATGACGGCGGCCATCATCACCCCTACGGCGCCCGCGACATGGAAGCAGTACCGCAGCATGTCCGCCTCTGAACGCGGGCGCCAGTCGGCGGCATCGAGGGCGAAGCCGGCGATCACGTCCTCCACCATCGCGGACGACAGCGGAACTTCGCGCATCAGCTGTCCAAGCGCGTCGAAAGCGGGCGTGCCGGTGGTCTCGCCTGCCATGGCCAGCTCGGTCAGGGTGCGGATCGTCGCCAGCCGGTCTTCGGGCGAGAGGCGGGTGCCGAGCCGAACCGGACCGATGGCGTGGCCATGGTCCTGCTCGTCGGCGATGTCGTCGCAGGCCCGGCACCAGGCGTAGAGCAGCCAGACCCGCTCGCGCGTCTCGCGGTCGAACAGGCGGCTGGCGGCTGCGAAGCTCTTCGATCCCTTGCGGATCGACCGCCGCGCCTGCTTGACGAGTTGAGCGCGGTCCAGCGGTCTTTCGCGGATCACGGTGCCGTCCAGGGCCGCTTCGAGGAGCTTTTCAGTCGGCACCGGCCAGCCTCAGAGCGTGCTCGGGTCCATGCTGACGATGGGGACGATCGGCTGGTGCGCCTCCATGCGTTCGAGCAGGAGATCGAGTTCGGTCTCAGCCAGGATGATGCCCTGGTGCGCCGGGCGCACGAAGCCGACTTCGGCCATATGGCGGTTGAAGGCGAGCAGGCCGTCGTAGAAGCCGAAGGAATTGAGCACGCCCACCGGCTTGTCGTGATAGCCGAGCTGCGACCAGCTTACCGCTTCCCAAAGTTCGTCCATGGTGCCGACGCCGCCGGGCAGGACCAGGAAGCCGTCCGACAGGCGGGTGAATTCGGCCTTGCGCTCGTGCATGGTCTTGACGATGTAAAGCTCGGTGCAGTCGTGGTTCGCCACTTCTCCGCCCTTGCCGTTCGAGCCTGTCAGGGCCTCCGGGATCACCCCGATCACTTCGCCGCCCTGTTCCAGAGCGCCGGCAGCCACGGCGCCCATCAGGCCGAGACGACCTCCGCCATAGACGACGCCGATGCCGCGGGCGGCGAGGGCGGAGCCCACGTCGCGGGCAAGCTGGACGTAGCGGGGATCTGCAGGCGTGGCGGAGCCGCAGTAGACGGCGAGGCGTTTCATCACTTGGTAACCTTCAGTTGCACCCGCGCGCCTTCCGGCAGATCGCGAGTCTGACGGGCGAGGTCGCCGGTCAGGTAGATCAGCTCGACCAGGGAGATCCTGATCAGGTGTTCGTGGCCATAGTCGCCCGCCAGCAGCGCGGGAAGCGTCCGGCTATAGACTTCCCCCAAGGCCGTGAAGCCCAGCCGCTCCGTCGCGGCATCGACAAGGGCATCGGCGCGCCAGACGCGCTGGGTTTCGCTCTGCGCCATATGAAGCTGCGCCGCTGCCTCGTCTCCCAGCGGGCAGAGCGTCAGCAGATCGGGGTCGAGGTAGTGGTACGTGCCGGCCCGGTCGACCGTGAGCAAGTGGCCCATCAGGCTCTGCGCGACGATTTCCGCGAATTCCACACCGGTCCAGCGCCAGGCGGAATTGAGCGCCTGTAGCGCCCGCGCCGGCTCGGCAAGGGTCACTTCAGGCTTTCCAGCATCAGCTTGGCGGTGGCCTTGGCCGATCCCACGACGCCGGGGATCCCCGCGCCGGGATGGCATCCGGCACCGACGAGGTAGAAGTTCCTGAGCTTGTCGTCGCGGTTGTGGCCACGGAAATAGGCGCTTTGCGTCAGCAGCGGCTCAAGGCTGAAACCATTGCCGTGGTAGGCGCCCAGATCGCTTTCGAAGTTCGGCGGGGCGTAGTGGAACTTGGTGACGATGCGGTCCTCGAGATCCGGGATCAGGCGGCGGCCGACTTCGGCGAGCACGCGCTGTTCCAGGATCGGGCCCACTTCGTCCCAGTCGATCGGCAGCTTGCCCATGTTGGCGACCGGAACGAGGGCATAGAAGGTGCTCTTGCCGGCCGGCGCCATGGAGGGATCGGTGACGGTCGGGTGATGGAGGTAGATCGAGAAGTCGCGGGGGAGGACGCCGTGCTCGAAGATGTCGTCGAGCAGGCCCTGGTAACGCGGACCGAACAGGATCGTGTGGTGCGGGATGCCGGGCCAGGCGCCCTCGACACCGAAATGCACGACGAAAAGACTGGGCGAGAAGCGCTTTTTCTTGAGCTTGCGCGCCATGTCCTCGCCGCGCTGGGTGCCCGCAAGCAGGTCTCGGTAGGTGTGCATCAGGTCGCCGTTGCTGGCGACGGCGTCGAAGCGCTGTTTCCAGCCGCTTTCGGTTTCCACTTCGGTAACCTGGTCGCCGAGCGTGTGGATCTGCACGACCTTCTCGCCCAGGCGCAACTGCCCGCCGAGCCGCTGGAACAGACTGGCCATGCCCTGCGCCAGCTTGTTGGTGCCGCCCCGCGCCCACCAGACGCCGCCGTCCTTCTCCAGCTTGTGGATCAGGGCGTAGATCGCGCTGGTGGTCATCGGATTGCCGCCGACCAGCAGGGTGTGGAACGAGAGCGCCTGGCGCAGATGCTCGTCCTTCACGAAATGGCTGACCATCGAGTAGACCGAGCGCCAGGCCTGGTAGCGGGCCAGCGCGGGAGCGGCCTTCACCATGCTGGAGAAATCGAGGAACGCCTCGTGCCCCAGCTTGACGTAGCCTTCCTGGTAGACCCCGGCGGCATAGCGCACGAATTCGTCGTAGCCGGCGGCGTCCCTGGGCGCGACCCGGTCGATCTCGCGCCGCAGGGCCGCTTCGTCGTTCGAGTAGTCGAAGGTGACGCCGTCGGTCCAGTTGAGCCGGTAGAATGGGGTGACCGGCATCAGGTCCACGTCGTCCGCGATGTCCCGCGAGGACAGGGCCCAGAGTTCGCGCAGACAGTCGGGATCGGTGATGACGGTGGGACCGCCGTCGAAAGTGAAGCCTTCGCGCTCCCAGACGTAGGCGCGGCCGCCCACTTTGTCGCGCGCCTCGATCAGGGTCGTCTCGATCCCGGCGCTCTGCAGGCGGATGGCGAGGGAAAGGCCGCCGAAACCGGCTCCGATGACGCAGGCCTTCTTCATGTCAGGTCGCCTTTCAGGCCCAGATCGGCCAGCGGATAGCCGCGCCCAGCAAGGCTGGCGAGAGCGGCACCGACTGGAACCGGCGGCTTGCCGGACAGCACGCGGGCCATGTCCCCGAGGCCGGGACTGCCCGCGTAGAAGCGCTCGATCAGCCCTTCGGGCAGGGTATAGAACCGCTCCATCACGGTGCGGCGTTCCTCGGGCCTGGCGGCGCCGAACAGCATGCGCGTCAACATTCTATAGAAGCGCCCCCCGCGCCAGTGATCTGCGGCCCATGCATGACTGGTCCTTCCTAGGCCGACGCCGGAGAGGTTGTCGAGAGTGGTGAGGTGCATGGCGAATCTTACAGCATCGGGAAAGGAATAGGATGTCATGGGGTTGACGAGCGCGGCCCGCGTTCCGGCACGGGCAACGCCGGGGTGCGGCGCGGAGTTCCAGAATTTCTCGAAGTCGCCGCCCGCGATCACCGGCAGCACGCCGGTCTCCTCATACGTGACGGAATCGACATGCCAACCCATGAGGGCTGCGTAATCCCCCACGCGCTGCCGCAGGGCGGCCTTGTCGAGCGCGTGATCGCTTGAATAGTAGGTGTCTTCGACGAAGATCTCGCGCTCCGAGAACGGCAGGCAGTAGACGAAGCGGTAGCCGTCGTGCTGGGCGACGCGGGCGTCCATGACCACCGGGCGCTCCAAACCGTGCGGCGCGGATAGGCGCAGCATCTGGCCGAGGAACTTCTGCCAGCCTCCGGTCAGGTGCGGAAGGCCGCGAGCGCCGCGCGCGTCGATCACCGCCTCCGCACGGATGGAGCGGCCATCCGCCAGTACCGCGCCGCCGGGGCGAACTTCCGCCACGTCCGTGCCCGTCAGCAAGGCGGAGGCGGGCAGGGCGGCACGGACCATCATGTCCAGCCGCTGGCTGGTGACGCTGGCGTAAGGTGTCGTCAGCATGCGGGAAAAACCGGGGAAGTGAACGTCGTAGCCGCTCCAGCGCCGGGCGATCAGCGGTTCTACCATGGCTCGATGGGCCGGCGCGATGTCGGTCTCGAAGAACGACCAGACATGGTCGCCACCGATGCGTGTTTCCCGCTCCACCAGAAGCACGCGCACGTCGGGCCGATGGCGGGTCATGGCCAAAGCGATCAGCGATCCGGCGAGGCCGCCGCCCAGAATTGCCATGTCGGAGGAAAAAGTGGCCATCACCATACCGTTTAAGGGGAGCTTGTCTCTGCCGCAACTTGGCAGGGCGGAACCTTTGCTGCATTGTCATGACAATGATCGAAGAACTGACGGTTTGCGACGCCTCGCTGGAGGATGCCGCGGACATCGCCGACATCTATGCACACTATGTGCTCGAAAGTACCGCGACTTTCGAGACCGTTCCGCCTGATCGTGCCGAAAGCGAACGCCGCATCGGCGAGATCGTCGATGCCGGCTATCCCTTCCTGGTCGTTCGCGAGACAGGGCACGCCTCGGGGCCGGGGCGCGTGATCGGTTTCGGCTTCGCGCATCGCTACGGTCCGCGTGTCGGTTATCGCTATAGCGTGGAGACGACCATCTACGTGGCGCCGGACTGCATCGGGCGAGGTATCGGCGGGCGGCTGCTCGCGGCGCTGCTCGACGAATGCGAAAGGCGCGGTTTCCGCCAGGCTTTCGCGGTCATCGCAGAGAGCGAACCGGCCTCGGTCGTGCTTCATGCCCGCGCCGGTTTCCGGCCGGTCGGCACACTCGATGGCGCCGGCTGGAAGCACGGAAAGTGGCTCGACGTCTTCGTCATGCAGCGCCAGCTTGGAGAGGGAAACCAAAGCCTGCCGGAACGGGCCACCTGATCCAAAGCTCCGTGAGATCCGGTTTTTTCGGGCCTTTTCAATCGATTTTCCTGAGCTGCCGATGAAACCATCGGGAAGCGCAGGCGTTGCGCCGCAAACCTCATGAGGAATTCCATGCGCAACCCTTGCCTTTCCGCCGCGATTTTCGGCGCCTGTCTTTCCGCCCTGTGCGCGCCTTCCGCTTTCGCACAGGATGCCGCCGCTTCCGACAACGTCTATGAGCGCGATCATCTGACGATCGGCGTCGGCGCGGTCTACGGACCCAGCTACGAGGGTTCGAATGACGAAAGGATATCGCCCATTCCGCTCGTGAAGGGGCGCTACAAGGGCATCGAGATCAATCCCCGCACGCGCGGCCTGGCCGTGAACCTGATTCCCTCGACGCGCGGTGCGAAAGTCGATTTCTCCGCAGGTCCGGTGTTCGGCGTGTCGTTCAACCGCAGCCGCCGCATCAAGGATGAGGTCGTGCGCGCGGCGGGCAAGCTGGACACGGCAATCGAAGTGGGCGCGACGGCAGGCGTGACGGTCAACCGCGTGCTCAACCCTTACGATTCCTTCACGGTCTCCGCCGATGTGAAATGGGACGTCAACGGCGCTTACGGGGGCATGGTCTGGCAGCCGCAAGTGACCTACATGACGCCGCTCAGCAAGGCGATGATCGTGGCCGTGAACGCCCGCGCGCGTCATGCCGACGGCGACTACGCCCGCTACTACTATTCGGTCACGCCCGAGCAGTCCCTTGCCTCGGGCCTTCCGCTCTACGACGCGAAGAGCGGTTGGGATAGCCTGGGTATCGGCGCGCTGGTGGGTTACGATCTCTCCGGCGATTTGCGCGATGGCGGCTTCGCGCTGTTCGGCGCCGTCAACTATTCCGCCATGCTCAAGGACGGCAAGAACACGCCCTATACCGCGCTGCGAGGCAGTGCCGACCAATGGACGGTGGGTGCGGGAATAGCCTATACGTTCTGACCGTCACTCAAGCGAGCAGGGCCTGCCGGATCCGTTCGCGCAGGTCCGGCAACACCTCTGCCTCGAACCAGGGATTGCGGCCCATCCACAAGCGGCTGCGCCAGGCGGGGTGGGGCAGGGGCACCAGCCCGCCGGGGGCTTCCCGCCAGTGGCGCACGGCCTCCGTCAGGTTCGGCGCGAACCCGCGCGGCAAGTACAGCTTTTGCGCATATTGCCCGACGAGCAGGGTGAGCCGGATATCGGGCAAGGCCGCCAGCAGTGGGCGATGCCAGAGCGGCGCACACTCGCGGCGGGGCGGAAGGTCGCCGCCCTTGCTCTTGCCGGGATAACAGAAGCCGCAAGGCATCAGCGCGATGCGGTCGGGATCGTAGAACAGGGACTTGTCGACGCCCATCCACGCGCGCAACCTGTCTCCGCTGTCGTCGTCGAAGGGGAGGCCGCTGGCATGGACCTTGCTGCCGGGCGCCTGGCTGATGATCAGGACGCGGGCACCTTGCCCGGCCTGGACAACCGGACGCGGGCCTTGCGGCAGAAAGTTCTCGCACGCGCGGCAGTCCCGGATCGCAGTGAGAAGACCGGAAAGTTCTGGAGAGTCGGACATTCCCGCGTGAGATGGATATACCTGCGTCTCACCGCAAGGACCGGCGCCTGCGGAAATGGATAGCTCCTGAGCACGCCGTCATTATCTCAACCAAACAAGTTGATAATAGCCCTCGGCACTCGCTAGATGAGCAGACTGCCCAAGCAACGGAGCTTGCCCTTTGAAGACTGAGAATGGAACCGGCGCGCTTCCCGTAGCGATCGTGGGCGCAGGGTTCAGCGGAACTCTGCTGGCGATCAACCTCTTGCGCAACGGCGTGCGCGTCGTCCTGATCGAACGCAGGGATGCGCAGCTTGCCAAGGGCCTTGCCTTCGGCACCCGCTGGCCCGAGCACCTGCTCAACGTCCGTGCCGCCAACATGAGTGCCTTCCCGGATGACCAGGCCAACTTCCTGCGCTGGATCGGCCATAGTGGCGACGAGCAGGCGAACCGATTCGCGCCTCGTCTGTCTTATGGCCTCTACTTGCGCGAACTCCTGATCCGCGCGCTTGCGGAAGCCGGACGGGATGCCCTGATCGTCAATGCCGAGGCTTGTTCCACCCGCTTCGAAGATGGCCGGGTCGTGGTGGAGATGGCCGATGGCGACGAGATCGAGGCCCGCGCGCTGGTTCTGGCGCTTGGAAACTTTCCGCCCTCGCCGCATCCCGTGCTGGCCGCCATCCCCGAGGATCGCCGCTTTACCGACCCGTGGCAACCGGGCACGCTGGAGAACATCGACGAAATCGATCACGTCCTGCTGATCGGCACCGGCCTCACCGCGGCGGACATGGTGCTCTCGCTCGACAAGGCAGGTTTCAAGGGGAAGATCACGGCATTATCGCGCAGGGGGCTCAAGCCGCTCGCCCATGCCGGGACGGGGCCTGCGGTCGATTACGTCCCGGCGCCGGAAGAACGCGGATCGCAGCTTGTACGCCGCGTGCGAGTTCGGGCCGAGGAAATCGGCTGGCGCGCCGCCGTGGACGAGTTGCGTCCGCATACCCAGAACCTCTGGCGCCGCCACGACGAAGCCGCGCAGCGGCGTTTCCTGCGGCACTTGCGTCCCTACTGGGATGTCCATCGTCACCGCCTGGCGCCCGACGTGGCAAAACGCATCGCCGAGATCGAAGCGGAGGGGCGGCTGGAGTTCGTGGCCGGCAAGCTCGTCGATGCGGAACCGACCGGGCGCGGCGTCTCGGTGAACTACCGCCCGCGCGGAGAGGATGCCCTCGTCCGGCTGGATGTCTCGCGCACGATCAACTGCACCGGGCCGGAGGGCGACCTCATGCGCAGCGGCGCGCCGTTGGTGAAGGACTTGCTCGCTCAAGGAAAAGTGCGCTCGGATGCGCATCGGCTGGGCCTGGACGTCGATCATCTCGGCCGGGTGCGCGATGCGGAAGGCGTGCCGCAGGACCAGCTCTTCGCAGTCGGGCCGGTGACCAAAGGTGAGGCATGGGAGATCGTCGCGGTGCCGGATATCCGGCGGCAGGTGTGGAACCTTGCGCGCTATCTGGCCGATGCCCATTGGGTCGGGGGTGAGGGGCTTTGAGGGAAGAGAAGATCCGGGGATAATTCATCGACTTTTGGACCGGCGGTCGTGCGCACTTCACCACGCCGCGCAGCCGGCGTCGTCGCGGACTTGACCCGGGACCGCTGACAAGACTTTGCAGAGCAGCGCCAGCACCCCGCCGAATGTCCGCGCGGCTCCGGCAGCGGTCCCGGATCAAGTCCAGGACGACATTTTTTCCGCGGCTCGATGTGCAACCGCTTCTCAAGACTCCGATTGGTTCCCGAGCCTGGTCGAAAAAGTTCGCAGGCCGAATGGCTGTTGGCAGCGATCTTGGCTGCCGATCTGCTCCAGAGCGCCGGAAATGCAGGCGATCCGCCGGAACCTCCATCAAATCCGAGCCTTAGGCACTGTTGCGTAGTCGTCACAATCGGGGCGGGTTCCGCCCGCGACCTATCCTTAATGGGCAACTTTGAACCCGGGATAGCGGTTGTGCTGCCAAACCCGACCCAAATGAGGACGTACTATGACGATCAAAGCCACCACGCTCGCAGCCCTGGCCCTGGCAGGTTTCACCGCCGGCATCGCGGCGCAGCCGGCCATGGCGCAGGACGATGGAGCTCCTGAAATCGCTTCGAACGGCACCAGCTTCCGCGGCATCCGCGTCGAAGGCAACTTCGGTGGCGACCGCTTCCAGTCGGAAGGCAATCACAACGACAAGTTCGGCTACGGCGGCACCATCGGCTTCGACGGCACGCTGGGTGAGCGCTTCGTGATCGGTGCGGAAGGCAGCTACTGGCGCCCCGGTAACGGCAACGAGAACTCCACCGACCTCGGCGGCGGCACCAGCATCGACCACAAGGCCTTCGAGGAATGGGGCGCCGCGGTGCGCGCCGGCTATCTCGCCACCCCGCAGCTGCTGGTCTTCGCCAAGGGCGGCTATGTCAACGGCGAGCAGCGCCGCCGCATCAGCGGCCCGACCGGTGCGACCCTCGTTTACGACCACTACCGTGCCGACGGCTACCAGGTCGGCGGCGGCGTCGAGTACACGCTGACCCAGGGCTCGCTGCCGGTCTACGTCAACGCCCAGTACGTTTATTCGAACTACCACGGCAACTCGTCGCGCCAGCGCGTGATGGGCGGCGTGGGTGTTCGCTTCAAGTAAAACGCGGTCTCTTCGCAGGGAGCAGACCCGGGCCGTCCTCGTGACGGTCCGGGTTTTCTCTACGTGCTGGCCGCGCCGCCCGCCGCGCCGTCCGTCATCGGGCCGCTCACCCGCAGCGTCATGAGCGAGGAGGAGTAGGGCACGACCAGTTCCGCCGCTCGCTTCCAGTCGCCGCGAAGCCATCTATCCTGGGCCTCGGGCGGCAGGATCACCGGCATCGTGTCGCGCCCTTCCGCGCGCAGGGCTGCATTGGCCTCGCAGGCGAGCAGGGCGAAGCTGGGCACTTCGCTATCCTTCCAGACGGCGGCCATGGCGAAGATCGGGTGATCGGCCGTCCCGAACCAGCACTGGCGGCGCTTGCCGTCGCGCGGGTCCACCTTGCCCCATTCCATGAAGGCCGTCGCGGGCACCAGGCAGCGGAACTCGCTGTTGCGCAAGTTGCCGATCCAGAACGGGCTTTCGAGATTGCGCACGGTCAGGATGCCATGGCGGCGCTGCTCGAAGGCGGCGGGCGGCGGCGGCACGCCCCAGAGGCGCGGCACCATGCGGCGGGG
>NZ_ATHL01000001.1 GCF_000445125.1 Novosphingobium lindaniclasticum LE124 | reverse complement strand
TGATGGCCGGGATCAGATTGGAACAGGCGACCGGGATCATCGGAATCCGCAGCATCGTTCCCAGCAGGCCGAACCGGCCGCCAATCCTGGAAGACTTCGGCGGCATCATCCCCTTGAGATCGGTGTACTGGCTCCAGGGTTCCACAGCCATTGATGTCCCTTCGATCCGCGTACGGCGCGGCGTAAAGTTCTCCATCTGCGTGCTGCAATGCAGCACGGCCCCTTGCGCGAGATGAAGGTGAACGCCGGCCTTGATAAACAGCGCGCCGCTGACGAACCCGCTATCGGGGATCAGCACGGTCCCGCCCCTTCGCCGCGGCAGGCTGGCTATCACCGCCTGGACCGGGCGCGTGGCGATCGAGACACCGTCAGGTTTGGCGCCGAACTGTGTGATGAAAACCGGCGCTTTGGGTGTCGCTCAGGCCGTGCCGCCCCGTCCAAGGAGTGGGAGTGTCCGGTTTCACCATACGTGGCCCGCAAGCTAAGGAAAGAGCCGGAGTGACGGACAACCCGGCCTCAGTCGCTGAACGAGGCTTCGGGAACCGGGTAGCCGCTCTGCAAGGGCGTGATCAGCGCAGAAAGGTCGAAGCCTTCCCGCTCCGCTGTTCCCAGAAAATCCGCCTTCACCTCGGGCGCGAGGTCTGCGGTGCGGGCCAGGAGCCAGAGGTTCTCCCGATCGGGCGTACCCACCAGCGCCACTGTGTAATCGGATGACACGCGCATGACCCAGTAGTCGCCCTTGGTGAAGGGGATCCAGCGCAGGAACTGCGGCAGGAAGCTCACTTTCAGCCGCGCATTGCTGCCGTCGGTGGGAAGTGCCTGGCCGATCGCGCGGTCCGGCTGGCCATCCTTGTCGAGACAGCGGTTCTCGACCCGCACCGAACCGTCGCTTTCGCGCGAATAGGTTGCGGTAACATCCCGCGCTTCGGCATCCTCCCACTTGAGCGGCAGGCGGCAGATCTCGAACCAGGTGCCCAGGTAGCGATCGAGGTCGAGCGCGGGAACGGTAGAGATTTCATGGTGATGATCGGTCATCGACAACTCCGTTTTTCATCAAACGGAGGCCGCATTCACTTGTTCCGGCAGGCGGAACGCCTCTTCATCCGGGGCCCTACCGCAGGCCGTTCGGCGAGGGCACCTGGGTCTTGAGATAAGCAATGAGGTCGGCCCGATCAAGCGGATCGGGAAAGCCGGAAAACTGCATGCTCGTGCCGGGAATCATCGCGGAAGGCGCGGCGATCCATGAGTCGAGCGTTCGCTCGTCCCAGGTGCCGCCGGCGCCCGTAAGCGCCGCTGTATATCCATAACGCGTGCTGTTGGTGCCAAACTTTCGGCCGAAGACGCCGAAGAGATTGGGCCCTCCCCGATCCATCGCGCCTTCCAGGACGCTGTGGCAGGCTGCGCACTGGCGGAACTTCCGCCCTCCCGACTTGGCGTCGGCGACTTTCAAGAGCGACTCCAGCGATGGTTTCGGCCCTGCTGCAGCGAGCCGCTCCTCGCGGCGATCGTCGCCGCAGCCGGAGAGCAGGACCGCAGCGCTCATCACCGCAAGCAGGCTTTTTCCTAACGGACGTTTCATCGCGTCAGTCTCGATGGAAGAAAGCCGGGCGGCCAGCAAGCACATTTCGGGCCATCTGGCCATTGTCATGCAAGGCCAATGCGCCGCCCGGCGTGGCTTCGTCCCAGAAACCGGGATCGGCATATTGGGCAAGCGCCTCTTCGTAGCGATGCAGCACCTGCATATGGGTCGACAGCAGATTACCTGCTATTACAACTTCAGCGAAATCGTCGCCTGCGCCTCGCCTTACCAGAGTAGAGAGATCCTCCCGGCCGGCGGCTTCCAGGTAATCCGCCACGAAAGTCCGGGCCATGTCGAGCGATCGACTTGGGACTGCGGCGGCGTCAGTCGTCATGCTTATCGTCCCTCGCGTTGAGCTCGGCCCAAAGCTTCTCGGTACCTGCCTCCTGCGCCTTGTTCACATATTGCGACGCCACTAGCCAACCCTTGATATATTGTAGCGGCACGATGCATCCGATCCCGAGAAGCGGGAACGACGTGAGCAGATGGACCCAGAACGGCGGCTCGAAAGCCACTTGCAGCCAGACGGCGAAGAACGTCAGAGGGAACGCGACGATGCAGAGCGAGAAGAAGGCCGGACCATCGTCGGGCGCCGCAAAGCTATAGTCGAGGCCGCAGCTGGGACATGCGTCCTGAAGCTTGAGCCATTTCCGGAACATCGGACCTTTCCCGCAGCGTGGACAGAGGCCCTTGAGGCCGCAGTGGAGTATCCAGCGGCCTTTGCCGGTCTTCGATGTCTCTTCGTTGGTCATGGTCTGATCACGGATGCTTGCCTGAAGTCGATCTTGCATCATATGGGTTTTGCATGCATACAAAGTCAATGCAAATAAGCAGGCAAACTTGGCTCCCTGACATTGCGCGCCGTAAAGGACCGGTTTACCTCGCCATTTGCGCAGAGATCGCCAGCGATCTCGAGCAAGGGCGATTGACAGCGGGAGATCGCCTGCCTCCACAGCGCGAACTGGCAGAAGCGCTCGGGGTGGACGCCGGCACGGTGACGCGTGCCTATGCCGAGGCGCGGCGACAGGGCTTGATAGAGGCCGACGGCAGACGCGGCAGCTTCGTACGCTCCAGGCCCGTCGAGGGCACTTCCGGCAAGATTCCCCCGTTCGACATTGGCATGAACCTGCCGCCGATCCCGGCTGACGGTTCATTCTCCCGCCGCTTCGCCCAGACGTTACAGGAGATCCTGGCCGGGCCGGCGGCGGCGAACCGCCTCCAGTATCAACCGGCAGGCGGAGCACCGCAGGATCGCGCCGCCGGCGCGCTGTGGCTGTCGGCATCGGGAATCGAGGCCAGCGAAGACAACGTGATCGTCACCAGCGGAGCCCAAACCGCGCTCCACGCCGTGGCGAGTTCCATCCTTCGATCGGGCGAGGCGGTCTGCACCGCTACCTTCGTCTATCCCGGCTGGAGCGCGATATGCCGAAGGCTAGGCCTTCGTATCGTGCCGCTCGCCTGCGATGAGCACGGCATCGACCCCGAAGCCCTGGAGCGCGCCTGCCAAGCCGATCGTATTCGCGCGCTCTATCTCGTGCCCGAGAACGACAACCCGACGACCGCCACTCTCGATCCTGCGAGACGTGAGAGGATCGTCGAAATCGCTCGCCAGCACGATCTGCTGATTATCGAGGACGATCCCTATTCGCGGCTCGCTTCCGCCCGGATCCCCTTGTTGGCGGCGCTGGCCCCGGAACGGACCTGGCATGTCGCCAGCCTTTCGAAGCTCGTTTCGCCGGCCCTGCGGATAGCCTATCTGCGCGCGCCCTTGCTGCGCGACGCGCTCAGGCTTGCCACCGATACGTTTGAAACCACCATCATGCCCCCGCCGCTCAACGTGGCGATCTGCACGCGCTGGCTCGCCGACGGCACGTTGTCCACCCTCGTCGACGAAGTGCGCGCGGAATGCGCGGTTCGGCAGGCGATCGTTTCCGACATCCTGCCTGCCGGCACCTACCGCACCGCGCGGGCCGGTTACCATTTGTGGATTCCGGTCGGCAAGGAGACTCGCACGGTCGAGCTGGCACATGCAATGCGGACACTCGAGCTCTCGGTCGTATCCAGCGACCAGTTCCGCGTCGACGCCGCGGCCGCCGGACAGGCCATCCGGCTTTCCATCGGCGGCAGCATCGACCACACGCGCCTTCGGCGAGGGCTGGAACTGCTGGACGCCATGCTCCACCACCGCGGCGGACGAGCGAGTCCGATGGTTTGATCATCGGCGGCGGGGTTGCCGATCCTGTGCAAGCGCCCATCGCCTGAGCGATGCTGCAACTGCACATGCAATTATTTGCATTGCGCTGCACCGCAACATGAGGCACAAGGAACGGGCCTTTCAGGCATCCTCTCCCAAACTTTTCGAGCCGGTCCCATGGGCCGGCTTTCTTTTTTGCTGCACATGCTCGCAGGCAGTCCGCCTCGTTCTGCTCATCGGCGCGTTCCTTTGGCGCGGGATCGTTTTTCAACGCCAAGCTCGATCCAGGCCGGCGCGTGATCGCTGGTCTTCTCCCAGGCACGAGGGACGATATCGACTCCACCGGTACGCAGCCGGTCTCGGGCATGGCCGTTCAGCAACAGATGATCGATGCGCAGGCCCGCGTTCCGCTCGAAAGCGCCTCGCCAGTACTTCCAGAAAGTATAGATTGTCTCGCCGGGGTGCAGGTAGCGCAGCGCGTCGATCCAGCCCTGCTTCAATTGCCGCGCGTATGCGGCCCGCACCTCCGGCGCGAACAGCGCATCGTCCTGCCAACGTTCGGGCGCGTAAACGTCGATATCCTGCGGCATGACGTTGAAATCGCCTGCCACTACCACCGGAGCCTCGAGCCCGACCAGAGTGCCGAGGTGTTCGTGCAACCGGTCGAACCAGCGCAGCTTGAAATCGAACTTCGGTCCCGGTCGCGGGTTGCCGTTCGGCAAATAAAGGCACGCCACGAGAACGCCGCCCACGGCCGCCTCGATATAGCGGCTCTGGGTGTCATGGGGATCGCCGGGAAGGCCGCGCCGGGTCTCATGAATTTCGCCGATGCGGCTCAGAATAGCGACACCGTTCCAACGGCTCTCGCCCTGCCAGATCGCATCATACCCCGCATCGCGAATGGCACTTGCCGGAAATCGGTGCTGCGGCGCCTTCAATTCCTGCAGGCAGACGACATCCGGTTCGGCCTCTTGCAGCCAACGCAGCAGGACCGGCAGACTTCCGTTGACGCCGTTCACGTTGTAGGTCGCGATCTTCACACGTGGGCAAGCCTTGAAGCACCCCGGAAGTTCCGCCGTCAGAACATCGCACGAAAGCCCAGAACCGCAGAGACGCCGGAAGCGCTCTCTCCGGCCCTTCGAGCCAGCCGAGCCGTTTGTCCCAGCTTGCGCTCCCAATGAACCCCGAGATAGGGCGCTAGCGAGCGGTTTCGTTCGTAGCGAAGACGGGCACCCAGTTCAAACCGCTCGAACCCGGCGCCGATATTCAGTTCCGGAACGTCCTGCAAGGCAAAGTCCGCCTCCAGTTCAGGCTCCAGCACCAGCGATTGGGTTATGCGCTGCTGATAGCTCGCCCTGGCGCGGGCATGGGCATCGCCCTTGTCGGAGACCAGCAACTGACCTTCCAGTTCGAACCAGTAAGGAGCAAGACCTTCGATACCGATCAGGGCGTAGCTGCGCTGCGGGTCGGGGCGGAAATCGTGCCGCATCCCCAGCTGCAGGTTGAACCACGGGTCCAGCGCATGACGCCAGTACGTGGCCAGTTCGATGCGTTCCGCTCTTTCTCCAAAGGTGCCTTCGCCTTCGCTGGCCACGACCAGACGATTTACGTCGCCGCCGTACCAGGCCTGGCCTTCCCATCCGAAGCCGTCGCCCGCTGATCCCGTGCGATATTCCAGGCGGTCGACCTGAAGCGCGAAAGTGCGAAAGCGCATTTCCTGGATCATCGCCGCGCGCGCCGCAGCCATGCGTTCCGGCGGGAAGTAGCGGTCTGCGGGGTGATCGGCCGGTATCTCCGGGGGCTGGGCATCGCCGGGTTCTGCAGACGGCGCATCCTGTTTCGCATGGCTCTGCATGACATGCCCCGCATGGGCGGAATGGTCCATGTCCCCCGGCGCCGATGCTGCGTGGCTCTCATGATCGCGATCTTGTGGAGCGACGCCAGCGGAAGTTGCCCCCAGAGCAAGCGCTACGATCAGCGGCATCAGACGGCTCAAAGTACTTCTCCGCCGCCTGCTTCGACCTTCGGCTGCTCCTGCTCACGGCGGACCGTGACCACGCGCATCATTCCGGCATGCATGTGGAGCAGCATGTGACAGTGAAACGCCCAGTCTCCCTCGCCGTCCGCCGTGAGATCGAGGGAGACCTTGCCGCCCGGCAGGACGTTGACGGTGTGCTTGCGCGCCCGATGCCCCGCCTCACCGCTGACCAGTTCGAAGAAATGGCCATGCAGGTGGATCGGGTGCGGCATCATCGTGTCGTTGATCAGAACGATCCGCACGCGCTCGCCTAGCCGGAACGGAATAGGGGAAGGATTTTCCGACATGGCCTTGCCGTCCATCGACCACATGTACCGCTCCATGTTGGCGGTCAGATGCACCTCGATCCGGCGGCTTGGCACACGCGGATCCGGATTGGGATCACTGGCGCGCAAGTCCGCGTAAGTGAGCACGCGGTGCTCGGCGTCTTCCAGCCCGGTCGGACGATCGGCCAACCGGTCCACCGGCATCGGCGAGAGCGTGGCGACGCCCGGCCCCATTCTCACCCCCGGCGCGACGGATGGATCGCGCATGGACATGGAGTGGCCCTTCATCGAGTGCGCCTCCGTGCCTCCTGCCGGCTTGCTGAGGTCGATGACGCCATCCGCGCCGCCTTCCGTGCCCGACATGTCCATACCCATGTCGCGCATGGTAAGCAGCGGACGACGGCGGAGTTTGGGTGTCTCCGCCACCAGCCCCGCTCGCCGCGCGAGGGTGGCGCGGACCAGGCCGGAGCGATCGATCGCCTCGGCCACGATCCCATAGGTTTGGGCCTCGCCCGGCGCGACGACGAAGTCGTAGGTCTCGGCGATGGCGATCTGAACTTCGTCGGTCTCCACCGGCTGCACCGGATTGCCGTCGGCCGCGACCACCGTCAGCGGCAGGCCGGGGATGCGGAAGTTGAAGTTGGTCATCGACGAAGCGTTGATGACCCGCAGCCTGACTTTCTCGCCCGGTGCGAAAAGGCCGGTCCAGTTCTCGGCATGGCCATGGCCGTTGACGAGATAGCTGTACGTCGATCCCGTCACGTCCGAAATGTCGGTGGCATCCATGCGCATCTTCGCCCAGGCCAGACGATCGCTGAGAGACTGGTCCCTGCCTGCCAGCAACCCCTGCAAGGTCTGTTTCTGACGATTGAAATAGCCGCCCTGCATCTTGAGCCGGCGCATCTGCTCGTGCGGGTGGATCGGGCTCCAGTCCGACAGAACCAGGACATGCTCGCGGTCAGCGCCCAGCGGGTCAGGTTCGAGCGGGTCGATGACGATCGGCCCGTAAAGCCCGACGGCTTCCTGCATGTTCGAATGCGAGTGATACCAGAACGTGCCCGAATGGGTGAGCGGGAACTCGTAGACGAACGTCTCGCCCGGATCGATGCCGGGAAAGCTTATGCCGGGTACGCCGTCCATATGGAAAGGAACCAGCAGCCCGTGCCAATGGATCGAGCTCTGCTCCCTGAGGCGATTGGTTACGGCAATCCGCACCGTCTGCCCTTCGCGCAGGCGCAGCAGGGGTGCAGGCAAGGTGCCGTTGACGGTCACCGCATGAGATGCTCTGCCGCCGGTCGCGAAGTGGGTGGCGCCAATTTCCAGCGCGATGGTTTCGCCCGACAGCACGTCCGATCCCGCACGGGCACGGCCAGCCCCCGGCGTCCCGCTTCTTGCCCAGGCGGGCAACAAGCCGAGGCTCCCGGCCACGGCGCCTCCAAGTGCGAGAAAGCGCCTGCGCCCCAGCATTGAGCGTGCGTGATTTTCGTTGAACGACATGATCCGGTTACGCAGCGGGACGCACTATCCCTCGACAAGATGAGACAATTTCTGCCTCGCCCGATATATCCGGGTTTCCACCGCCTTGCGCGTGATGCCGAGGACAGCGGCGGCCTCTTCCTGGGAAAGCCCCTCGACGCCGCACAGCAGCAGCGGTTCTTTCAGCGCATCCGGCAGCGCGGCAATGGCAGCATGGATGCGCGCCACTTCACCACGAGAGGCAAGCGCCTGTTCCGGGTCCAGGCCCTCATCGGCGATGCCGGCCGCCTCCTCGATGGGCACCGCAAAGGCGAAAAACCGCCTCACCGCCCGGCGGCGCGCCCAGTCATGACACTTGTTGAGCGCGATACGCAGGAGCCAGGCCCGAAACGGCCGCGCCGGATCGTAGCGGCGCAGCGCCAGGAAGGCGGCAACGAAGGTCTCCTGCGTCACGTCCAGCGCGTCGGCCTCGCTGCCGAGGTGGCCGCGCGCTAGACGGAACACGGCTTCGCGGTGCAGGCCCATGAGCGCCGAGTAGCCGGGCTGCCTTCCGGCGAGCGCCGCCGCCACCGCTTCGGCCTCGGACGAAGCCGCCTGCGTCATCGCCCCGGACATGCCGGATTACTCCTGCGGCGCGGCGGTCAGTGCCTGGGCGACGGCCTTGTCGAAGCGCGCGGTCTGTTCGGGTCGCAGGACGGCGCGCATCGCGAAGACGTGCTGGAGCGTGGCTTTCTGCAACTCCCCCATGGCGACGTGAGAGCGGTCGACGGCTTTTTCCACCGCCGGACCATAGGCATGCTCCCGCGCGATGGCGTCTGCCAGTTCGGCATTGGCGGCGCGCAGTTCGCCTTCAAGCCTCTGGCGATCCGCCTGGAAACCGCGCTCCAGCGCGTCAATCCGCGTTCTCTGCGCATCGTCGAGATCGAGTTCGCCATGCAAGAGGGCATAGATGCGGCTTTCGTCCGGCGCGTCGGCGCGCAGCTTCTGGCCGATCCACAAGGCGCCCAGCGCTACCAGGAAAGCCACCAGCGCCACCAGACCATAGCGATAGGCCTGTCGCACGATCAGGAAGCCAGCAGGTGCGAGGGCGCCGCCGCGGGCATGCCGAGCAGCGGCTCGACATGGGCGTGCCTGTGCCGTTCCACCGGCACCGGCATCGACAAACCGCCCCACAGCCCGACCACCGCGGCCACCCCGCAGGCGAGTGCGACCCCTCTCCGGGCCGACAGGCGTTCACGCCCCGCGACAAGGCCTGCCATGACCGGATGATCGATCCCGCGCAACGCCCCGGGCAGGGGCTCTTCGCGAAGCAGCGCGATCATCTTGTCCAGTTCGTTCATCGGCCCGGTTCCACTTGCAATCTTCGATGCCCCACATACGCACGCACGGGTTCGATCCCTCATCGCGGTAAAAACAGAGCGGTGCGAGGGATGACACCAGTTCCTGCGTATGGATAACAGCAAGCCGGAGCAAGCAGCTTCCTCCGGCCATCGATCGGAGCTTTCATGCGTATCACTGCACTCGTGCTTGCCCTTGCCGCCCTGCCCGCCGTGGCACAGGCCGCCCCGTCACTTGTCGAAGCGACGCCCGCCGCAAATGCCGAAGTCACGAAGCCTACCGCGCTGACGCTGACGTTTTCGGAAGACATAGAGCCGGCGTTGTCCGGCATAGACCTCGTAATGACCGCAATGCCTGGAATGGCGCACCACAAGCCGATGCCAATTACCGGTTTTCCAACCAGCGTCGAAGGGCGCGCGATCAAGGCCGCCCTCCCTCGGCCGCTGCCGACCGGTACATACGTTCTGACCTGGCATGCTGCGGGCAGCGATCGCGAAGGCGCCAAGGGGAACTACACTTTCAAGGTACGCTGAGCGCAAAGCCGAAGCCGTCACGCATCGCCCTCTGTTCTCCCGCGCATAAATGGGGCACACTTGTGCCATGGCCGCGCTGAAGATCCCCGGACCTGCCGACACCGTGAAGCACCTGCTGGTGCGGCAGGTCCGCGCGATCTTCAACGACAGCAGCAAGGGTGAAGCGCCGGTCGTTCCTTCCCCACATGCCCTGTTCGAGCCGGACAGCCCGATCCGCATGGTCCACGCCGATGTCGTGGCGATGATGGTCGGCGGCATGCGCGCCCTGCTGTTGCAGATGCTTCATCCAGCCGCGCTCCAGGGCGTGCTCGATCATTCGGACTTTCGCGAGGACGTCGCGGGCCGCCTTCGCCGCACCGCGCGCTTCATCGCGGTCACCACTTACGGCCACCGGGATGAGGCGGCGCGCACCATTGCAGCAGTGAACGCCATTCACCGGCGCGTCACCGGCACCCTTCCCGACGGCAGGCCCTATTCTGCCACCGAGCCCTCTGTGCTCGCTTGGGTCCATATGGCCGAAGCGACCAGTTTCCTCGACGCCTATCTGGCCTACGGCAATCCTGCCATGCCTGCCGAAGCGCAGGATCGTTATTTCGAGCAGGCAGCCGTTGTCGCGGAAATGCTGGGCGCAGCGCCGATCCCCCGTAGTCGCGCCGAAGCGGCAGACCTTATGGAGCAGATGCGCGGCGAGTTGCGCGGGAGCGCCGCAGCACGCGAAGTCGCGTCTTTCGTGCTCGAAGGCGCCCCGGAGCAACAGCCGAACCGGGTAGCCCGCACGCTGGGCAAGGCCGCCCTCGATTTGCTGCCGCCTTTCGCGCGGACCATGCTGGGACTGCGCCGACCGGGGCGGATCGTGCTCCCAGCATTGGTCGGCACTCGCGCCATGGCGGGCGCGGTGCGCTGGGCTTTCGCCGGCACACGTTGATCGGGGCTTCCGGCTCGGAAAGAGTCAAACGGTGCGAGGAACGGTCCTGCGCGCGAGGTGAATAGCAGGCAGCCGGCGGATAGATCGCTCTTGGCCGGCGTTTCTACCATGTCCCCCCAGGAGGTTTACATGGCAGATCTGAGCAACATCACCGAACACATGGAAGTCATCGGCGCGGACGGCGTTCACATCGGCACCGTCGACAAGATCGAAGGCGACCGGATCAAGCTGACCAAAGCCGACAGCGGCTCTCACGAGAGCCATCACCACTACATTCCGGGCGGCCTGGTCGCCGCCGTCTCGGACGGCCAAGTGCGCCTTTCGGCCGCCGGCGACGTCGCCATCCTGTTCGAAGAGGAACAGGGCGGAGAAGCGATTTCCGACGATCGCGGCTGACCGGAAGATCGGCCTCAAGGATTTGCTCGCTGCCGGTCCGTCCGGCGCGGGCAACTCTTCAGGACCGAATTGATCAGGCTGCCAGCGGCAGTTCGCGCGCAGAAGCGGTTTCGGTCTCGGCCGTCACGGCGCGCTCGGCCGGTGCCTGGGCAAGTGCGGGCATGTGGCGCTCGGCCACGACCACGTCACGGCGGTAGGCGAAATAAAGAGACATCAGCGAAAACATGGAAGACCACCTTAAGGCGCAGCATCGTGCTGCATTGCAACATTGCCGCTATGTGACTTCAATGTGCGCTTGCCGCAAATGCAAGCACCTCGCCTAAGGTTGCAAAATCCGCAACTGCTTCCGAGAAGACGCGCCTTAACTTCGGATACATGGGAGATCAAAGGGATCAAATCAGGTTGAACTGCTCATTCCAAGGCAAATCGCCTGATTAAAAGCTTGGGGTTGCGCACCAGGCAATGCTGCATGTGCGTAAAGAAACTGCAGCGTGAGACTCAGACCTGCTGATAGATTCAAACGCAACGGCTCGGATGTTGCCATTGGCGTCGTGGAACGTCGATAAACGTCCGAGCTTCAACAAGATGCGCCCCACCACTCCCGAGTGAGAATGATGGGGCGCAGGATCTGCTGGTCACTATCGAAAAGTCCCGGGCTTTTCCTTCATCTACAAATGCAGGGCATCATTCCGTGTCGGGATAAGGTCCCTTGCCGCCGTCCTTGATCAGCTGATCGACGCGCTGGTCGATCAGCGGCAGCGGCACGCCGCCGAGTTCAAGAACCGCATCGTGGAAGGCGCGGATGTTGAACTTGGGGCCAAGCGCGGCCTCCGCTTTCTTGCGGGCATCCACGAAGGCGAGCTGGCCCATGTAGTAGGACAGCGCCTGTCCGGGCCATGAGATGTAGCGATCCACCTCGGTTTCGATCTCGTGGTCTGACAGCGCCGTATTGTCGCGGAAGTATTGCTGCGCCTGTTCGCGGCTCCAGCCCATGGCGTGGATGCCGGTATCGACGACCAGACGCGAGGCGCGCCAGGCCTGATAGCTGAGCATGCCGAAGCGGTCGTAGGGCGTTTCATACATGCCCATGTCCTCGCCCAATGCCTCGCAATAGAGCGCCCAGCCCTCGCCATAAGCGGAGAGATAGGTGTCTCGACGAAAGGCGGGCAGGTCCTTGTTTTCCATCGCCAGCGGCATCTGCATCGCATGGCCCGGCGCGGATTCATGAAGCGTCAGCGCGACTTGCGAGTAGAACGGGCGGCTCGGCAGGTCGTAGGTGTTGACGAGGTAGATCCCCGGACCGCCGCGACCGCCGGTATAGAACGGTGCGATGTCGTCCGGCACCGGCTTGATGGCGAAGCGGCTGCGCGGCATGTGGCCGAAGAACTGGTCCGCCTTGCCGTCGAACTGCTTAGCGATCCAGGCGGCGCGATAGAGCAGCTCGTTCGGGGTCTTGGGATAGAACTGCGGATCGGTGCGCAGGAAGTGCAGGAAGGCCTTGAGGTCGCCCTTGAACTCGACCTGGCTCATCACTTCGTTCATCTGCGAACGGATGCGCGCCATTTCGCTGAGGCCGGTCTGGTGGATCTGTTCCGGCGTCCGGTCAAGCGTGACGAACTCGGCGATCTTGGACTGATAGTAAGCCTTGCCGTCCGGCAGGTCATAGGCCGCCAGCGTCTTGCGCGCGCCCTTCTCGTATTCGTTACGCATGAACGACAGCAGTTTGACGTGCGCAGGCACGACGCCGTCCGAAATCAGCTTCCGCGCCTCGGCGCGCAGCTTTTCCTGCTCGGCGGCGGGAATCGTCGTGGGGAGCTTGCGGAACGGCTCGTAGAACGGCGAAGCCTCTACCGACTTGGCCTGGGTCACCAGTTCGATGCCCTTGTCGCGCCCGGTGAGCGTGATCTGCGGGCCGGTGAAGCCGCGCTTCAGGCCCGCGCGCATGTTCTCGATCTGCTGGTCGTAGTAGCGCGGGATTTCGCGCAGCATTTCGAGGTAGTTGTCGGCGGCGGCCTTGTCCTTCAGCGGATTGCGCGCCCAGTCGGCCAGATCGCCCCAGAAGCTGGTGTCGGCGTTGAAGGGCTTTTCGTAGTCGCGGAAACGCTGCGAGGCGAGCAGCGCGTCGATCTGGCCTTTGTAAACCGCGAAATTCACGCGATTGGCGGGCGAGAGCTGCTTCTGGTCGATGGCGGCAAGCTGGCCTTCCACCTTGGTCCAGCAAGCGAGACGGTCTGCCTGCGCCTTGGGGCCGAGGTCGGGCAGGACGATCTTCGTGTCTTTCGGGGTATCCTCGCAAGGGCCGAACTGCTTCTGGCGCCATTCATATTCGGCGGTGTAGATCGCCTCGAAGGCCTGGTCGGCAGTCTGCTTCTGCGAGACCTGCGCGGCGGGTGCAGCATTGGCCGCGACCGCGGGCGTGGCGGCCAGCGCGGCGCCGGCCATCATCATGGCCCGGCCAACCGAATTCTTCACGTCATTTCCCCTTTCGAGAACCTCGAGAATGTCCTGGTGGAGCTTGGCGGGAATCCGCAGCCCCTCCTTGTCGGAGCGCGCCCGCGCGATCAGGCGGCGCGATCCCGGCAGGCGAGCGCCCTGCCCTTCGATCATGTCGAACATCGCTTCGGCCCGGCGCAAGTGTTCCTCGACACCCGCGCCAAGGAAGCCGGCCGGATCGATGGCGATGATGAACTCGCCGCCGATCGGCGAGCCGCCGCGATCCTTGTCCGCCGCCATCGATTCCGCGCTGGTCATGTCACCGATCAGCGGCCCCGCGATCAGTTCGACCATCGCCGCGAGTGCCGACCCCTTGTGTCCGCCGAACGTGCGCATGGCGCCGTCGAGCACGGCCTTGGCATCGCTCGACGGATTGCCCTCGGCATCGTAGCCCCAATCGAGCGGGATTTCCTTGCCCGCGCGGCGGTGCAGTTCGATCTCGCCCCGCGCGACCGCGCTGGTGGCGAAGTCGAACACGAAAGGCGCGCGATTTGGACGCGGCCAGCCGAAGGCGATAGGGTTGGTGCCGAACACCGGTTTGGTCCCGCCCGCCGGCGCCACCCACGAATGGCTGGGCGTGAAGGCGAAGGCGACGAGACCCTGCTCCGCCAGCGCCTCGACCTCGGGCCAGAGCGCGGCGAAGTGAACCACGTTGTTCAGCGCCATTGCGGCGATGCCGAACTTGCGCGCCTTCTCGACCAGCAGCGGCATGCCGCGCTCGAAGGGAAGCTGGGCAAAGCCGCCCTTGCCGTCCACGCGCACCAGCGCCTGCGCCGGTTCGCTCACTTCCGGCACGGCATCGGGCACGACCACCCCGCGCTCGACCGAATTGGCCGCGACGAGGAGGCGGTAGAGCCCATGCGAGGTGCAGCCGTCCCGCTCGCCCGACACCATGGTGTGGGCGACGGCGGCGGCATGATCGGGCGCAAGGCCCCAAGCCTCGAGCACGGTGCGGGCGAGTTCGTCCGCCTCCGCGATCGTCAGGGCAACGTCTTCACGCAAGGCCCGGTTCACTGGGACAGGCTCACTTCTTGGCCGTAAACAGGCGCACGCCGAACACCGGACCGGCCGAGCTGCGGTCATGCGGCACGAAGCGCACCTTCACGCTGCTCTTGCCCTTGGTCAGCGCCTCGGGCAGCGGATAGTCCACGTCGAAGAACTTGCCCGGCGTGTCGTTGTCGAGCTTCTGGGTGGCGATCTTCACGTTGTCGACCAGGATGTCGAACACGCGCGAACGCTCGCTGCCCCAATAGCTCGCCTGAAGCAGCAGCGGGCCGGGCTTTACCTTCATCTTGAACTCGAAGAAGCCGCCCGAGCGGGCATCGCGTCCGTTGCGGCCACGATAGGAGACCGGGTACGAGATTTCCGAGGTAAGCTCGTGATCGCGCTCGGGCTGCATTTCGCCCAGGTGCATCACATCGATCGAGCGGGCGGCCAGATCCTTCTGGCGGGCCTGCTCGGCCAGGAACGCGGCTTCCTCGGTCTTCCAGCCGCTTTCGGTGAAGCGCTTGAAATAGACCGCGCTGCGGCGATCGTACTGGCTGTAGAACGGCACGAACATGCGGTCGCCGGGGCGAATGATGCCGGTGGTCTGGAAGCGCGGGCGATCCGAAACCATCGGCGCGAAGGCGGCCAGCGGATTGTCGCCGACCATGGCCGGCTCGACGCCGGTGAACTCCATCTCGGCCGGGCCCATATCCGCCGCCATGACCATCGGGCCGCGCACGACCGCAACCACGTCCTGCGAGCCCTGCGCCGTTTCCAGGCGCAGTTCCAGCGGCAGGTTGAGTGTGATCACATCGCCTTTCTTCCAGCGGCGGTCGATCACGGCATAGCCGCCAACCGGAGTAGAGGGCACGGGAGCGCCATTGACGGCGACGGTAGCCTTGCCGTTGGACCAGCCCGGAATGCGCAGCGCCACGGCGAACTTGCCCTGCTTGACGGCATCGAGCGTGATCTTCACGTCCGACTTGAAGGGGTATTCGGTGGCGATGGTGAAGGCCGCACCCTTGGCCTTCCACTGCCCGGTCGAGGGGATATAAAGGTTAACGAAGAGAGTGTCGTCGCCTTCCCAATAAATGGAATCGCCGTGCTTGGCATGGCTCTCCATGCCCGAGCCGACGCAGCACCAGAAGGCTTCCTCGCCGGGACCGGAATAGCCGCGCGCGGTGCCGCTCATCATCGGCGTCATGTAGGTGAAGCCGCCCGTTTCCGGGTTCTGCGCCGACATGACGTGGTTGAGGTGCGCACGCTCGTAATAGTCGAACAGCGCGCCGTCCGGCTGCCACGAATAGAGCTGACGCGTCAGCTTGAGCATGTTGTAGGTGTTGCAGTGCTCACAAGTGGACTCCGTGAGGTGCAGCGCCACGGTGTCCGGCTCGAAGAAGTATTCGCGGTCGGCATTGCCGCCGATCACGTAGCTGTGGTGCTTGGTCACGCGTTCCCAGAAGAAGCGGGCGGCGCGGCCGGGCTCGTCCTTGCCCGTCAGCTCGTGGATGCGGCCGAGGCCGATCAGCTTGGGCACCTGGGTATTGGCGTGGAAGTTGGCGAGCTTGTCCTCCTGCGCCACGATCGGATCGAGCACCTTCTTGTCGTAGATGCGCTCGGCCACCTTCAGCCAGCGCAGGTCGCCGGTCTGGGCATAGAGTTCGGCATAGCTCTCGTTGAGGCCGCCATATTCGCAGCCCAGCAGTTCCTGCATCTGCTTGTCGTCAAGCGCGGCGAAGACCTTCTCGAAGTACCCGCCGAGGCCGATGACGACTTGCAGTGCCTTGGGATTGCCCCAGGCGGCATTGATGTCGAGCAGACCCTGGAAATACTTGTGCACGGTGTAGAGCGGCGACCACGAACCGTTGAGGTCGAACCCGCCCGACTTGATCTCGCCGCGCATGACTTCGGGGAAGATTTCCTGCCCGTCGACGACCTTGCCGTCCTTGGTCTTGCGGCCGAGAGCGCCGATGTAGCCATCGGTCCGCTGCGCCTGGCATTCGGCCAGTTCATCGACGATGTAGTCCGCACGGCGGCGGCATTCCGGGTTGCCGGTCTGCTGCCACGCGAGCACCAGCGCAGTCATGTAGTGGCCAAGGGTATGGCCGGCGATGGTGTCCGATTCCCAGCCGCCGTAGATCGGGGCCTTGGGTTCGAGCCCGGCATATTTGCGGAAGTTGTGCAGGAAGCGATCGGGGCTGAGCCACATCAGGTAGTCGACGTTGACGTTCACGGCCGTCGCATAGTCGGACGGCGCCAGACGCACGTCGGTCAGCGGCAGCGGCTTCGCCTTGATCGGCAGCTTGGGAGCGACAACGGCCGCAAAGCCCTTGAGAGGGACAGAGCAAATAGCCAGCGCCGCCACGCCAGCCATCCATTCGCGCCGATTGGCCTGCATTTTAAAACCCCTATCGAATATCGTATACGGTAGTGATAAGCCGGGGGGTCTTGGAGTCAATCCTTTCTTTGCCGAATTCGGTCCGCTTAACGGCGCAAGGCGACTTGCGTATCGGCGTGGGCCAATTCGATCAGCGTGATCATCGCTTTCCGCGCCTTGGCCGGGTTCTGCTCCGCAATCTGCGCGTAAAGGGCGAAGTGCTCGGGCATGGGATCGCGCGGACTGTCCTTCTTGGCGTGCTTGATGGTGGTGGTAGACGCGATTGCCGTGGAAATCGAATTGGAAAGAGCCTGCAACATCTCGTTGCGCGTCGCTTCCATGAGCAGTTCGTGGAACCGGATATCGGCCGCCCGCCCCTTGGCATCGGTCAGCGTGTAGCGCTCCATCGCCTCCAGTGCGTTGCCCATGTCGAGCAACTGCCGATCGTCGCGGCGAAGCGCCGCCATTTCCGCAGCTTGCGGCTCCACCACCATGCGCAGTTCGAACAAGTCGCGCAGGAATTCGTCACTGGCGCCGCACTGGATCTGCCAGGATAGGACATCGGGGTCGAGCAGGTTCCACTTGCGCCGCTCGTTCACGCGCGTTCCCGCTTTCGGGCGGCTGCTCACCAGACCCTTGGCCGTCAGCATCCGAAACGCCTCGCGCAGAACCGAGCGGGATACGCCCAGCAACTCGGCATGCTCCACTTCAGCCGGAAAGATGTGCCCCGTAGGATAATCGCCATTGACGACATGCGTAGCCAGCCTCTGCGCCACCGCATGGTGCAGACGCCCGCTCATCAGCGGAAGCGCCTCGCGGGCTTCTACCGACTCAGTGCCCAAACCATTATTCGCCATCATGCTCGCCCTTGTCATTTGCTTCGGGTCTGAAAGATCGGCGTCGATCTGCCTAGTCCAAAAATGAACGGATTATATATCGTATATTGTTTTGATCGAAAACGGGCCGACGTCATCTCCCGGATCGCCGAACCTGGTTCCGCAATCGCCTGAGCGTGCCGAACTAGCTCGTGCCGCCCATGGCGCGGACGTAAGCGACGTTGGCCCGCATGCGCGAGGTCTGCACGCCGATCCACGAACGCTGCGCTTCGAGCGCGTCGGTCTGGGCCGTCACCACTTCGAGGTAGTCGGCGGCACCGTCCCGATAGCGCGAGAGCGCGATCTCGCTGGTGCGCTGCGCGGCCTGCGCGGCATCGCCTTGCGCCTGTGCCTGCGCTTCCAGGTGGCGCATGGCGGCGATCGCATCTTCCACGTCCTGGAAGGCGGACAGGACGGTGGAGCGATAGTTCGCCGCCACTTCCTCGTACTCCGCGCGCGATAGCTTCACCTGCGACTTGCGGGCACCGCCGTCGAACAGCGTCAACAGCGCGGATACCGGGCCGAGCGACCAGAAAGTGTTGGGCGTCTTCAGCAGATCGCCGTGCGTGGCCTGCCACCCTCCCGAGCCGCCCAGCCCCACGGACGGGAACCACGCCGCCTTCGCGACGCCGATGCGGGCATTGGCGGCAAAGACCCGGCGCTCGGCCGCGGCGATGTCGGGGCGGCGCTGGAGCAGCTCCGAAGGGACGCCCACGGCGACATCCGGCACGTCGAGCGGCTGGGCGCGCACGGGCAGCGAGAACTCGGACGGCAGGACGCCGATCAAGGCCGCGATCTCGTGCTCGGTTGCCGCGCGTTCATTGGCGACGGCGGAGACTTGCGCCCTGGCATTGCCCAGCACCGTGCGCGCGCGGTTTACGTCGATGCCGGACGCAATGCCGCCCGAGTGCCGTGTGTCGGTCAGCTTGAGCGCCCGTTCGAACGCCGCCACCGAACGGTTCAGCAGATCGGCCTGCACGTCGAGACCGCGCAGGCGCAAGTAGGCATCCGCCACCGAGGCCTGCAGGCTGAGGCGCGCGGAAGCGAGATCGCCGCTGGAGGCGGTCGCTTCGGCATTGGCCGCTTTCACCGAGTTGCGCACTCTGCCCCAGAGGTCGATCTCATAGGACAGGCTGCCTCCGGCGACATAGTTGTCGTAAGTCCGCGCCGTGCCGGTCGAAAGCGGGCGTCCGGCCGAAACCCGGCTACGGGAGGCTTCTCCGCTGACGCCGACGGTCGGATAGAGATCGGAAGCGGCGACACCGGCCGCAGCGCGCGCCTGGTCGTAGCGCGCGAGCGCCGCAGTCAGCGTCGGACTGGCGCTTTCGGCGCGTCTTTCCAGGTCGTCGAGCGTCGGGTCTGCGAACATCGTCCACCAGTCGCCGCGCGCCTCGGCATCGCGCGGCGCGGCCTGCGCCCAGCCCTCGACTTCGCGAAAGGCGGGCGGCGCGGAGGTCTGGGGAGCGTGATAGTCGGGCGCCATCGAGCACCCGGCGATCGAACATCCGGCAAGCAGCAGCGCAGCGGCGGCGCGGAACCTAGCCACCATGAGCGGCACCCTTCGCAGATCCATTGGGGGCAACCGGCTTCTGGATCTTCACATGGTCGCCGCTGCGCATCGAGTCCGGCGGGCTGTCCACCACCCGGTCGCCCGGCTTGACGCCGACGGAGACGATCACCGTCTTGCCGAGATCGCGCGCGATGGTCACCGGGCGGACGGTGACGCGGTCACCGGCGCCGACCACGGCCACGCTCGGGCCTTGTTCCGTATAGAGGATCGTGCTGCCCGGCAGCGTCAGCCCCTGCACCCCGCCTGCCACGTCGAAGTGGGCTTCCACGAAAGCGCCCGGCTTCAGCGCGCCTTCGCCGTTGTCTGCCTGGACCTCGACGAGGACCGCACCGGACTGGGCATCGACCGCGCCGGCGCTGCGCGTGACGGTGCCGGGGAAAGTGCGGCCGGGAAATTCCGGCAGGGTCAGGCTCACACTGACACCCTGCTTGACTTGCGCCGAATAGATCTGCGGCACGCGTACATAGACGCGCATGCGGTGCACGTCGGAAACGGTGAAGAGCGGCTGCGCGGCGGCATTGCCCGCTACCACCAGCGCGCCGATCTGCGCGGACCGGCTGGTCACCACACCGGCAAACGGCGCGGAAAGCCGCGTGAAGCCGCGCGTCGCCTGAAGCTCGCGAACGCTGGCAAGGGCGGCGTTGGCCAGGGCGGTCTTCGCGGCGAGATCGCCTGCCTTCTCGTCCACTTCCTGCTGCGAGACGGCATCCTGCTTGAGCATGGCGCTCCACCGCTTCGCCGTCGTGGCCGCCAGGCGCTGGTTGGCGAGCGCCGTCTGGTAGTCCGCCTTGGCCTGCGCGAGTTGCTGGTCCACCTCCGGCGCGTCGAGCACGGCAAGCGTCTGCCCGGCGGCCACCCGGTCGCCGATGTCGGCCTGCCAGCTGCGAACATAGCCGTTGGTGCGGGCGTAGATCGCTGCACTGTTGAAGGCCTGCGCCGTGCCCGGCAGCGCCAGGCCGCCAGCGTCCGCGGCGCCGGTCGGGCTTACGACCGCCACGGTCGGAATGGCGCTCTCCGCCGCGGCGACTTCCAGATCGCGCGTGGCGCTGAGTCGGCTGGCGATCCCGGCGCCGACGACGGCGAGAGCGATAACGGCGGCGCCGATACCGACACGCCTGAGCGTGCGCGTCTCGGGTCCGGTCGGCTTCAAGGCGGTGTCAGAGGTCGAATCAAGCATGGGCGGCCTGCACTTCCATGGGAACGGCCTTGTCGCGGCGGCGGCCGTGGACGAAGGCGAAGACGGTGGGAACGAAAAGAAGGGTTGCGATCGTGGCGCAGATCAGGCCGCCGACCACGGCCCGGCCAAGCGGGGCGTTCTGCTCGCCGCCCTCGCCCAGGCCGAGCGCCATAGGCCCCATGCCGATGATCATCGCCAGCGCCGTCATCAGCACCGGGCGGAAGCGGACGAGGCCCGCCGCCATGGCTGCCTTTACCGGATCGCCCAGTTCGGCGAGCTTCTCGCGCGCGAAGCTGACGACGAGGATCGAGTTGGCGGTGGCGACGCCCATGCACATGATCGCACCCGTCAGCGCTGGGACGGAGAGTGTCGTTCCCGTCGCGAAGAGCATCCAGACGATGCCCGCGAGTGCCGCCGGAAGCGCGGTGATGATCACGAAGGGATCGAGCCAGGACTGGAAGTTGACCACGATCAGCAGGTAGATCAGCACGACCGCCGCCAGCAGGCCCCAGCCGAGGCCGGAGAAGGCGGTGTTCATCGTCTGGTACTGACCGCGAATGGTGATCGTCGAACCCTTCGGCGCCTCGGCCTTGAGTTCGTCGATCGCCTTTTGCACGTCACCAGCCACGGCGCCGAGATCGCGGCCTTGCGGGGTGCCGTAGATGTCGATGACGGGGGCGATGTTGTAGTGCGACACGACCGGGGCCGTGGTCGAGCGGCTCACGGTCGCCAGCGCGCCCAGCGGCTGCGGGCGCGTTCCGGCAGCGGCCCCGGAAACCGGCAGGTTGGACAGCTTGGTTATCGAATCCACGGCATATTCGGGCGCCTGCGCGACCACCGCGTATTGCACGCCGTTGTCGGGGTTCACAAAGAACACCGGGGCCGTCTGCGAAGTCCCTGCCAGCGAGTTGCCGAGGCTGGTCGTCACATCGCGTTCGGTGAGGCCATACTGACCCGCGCGGGCGCGATCGACGTCAACGTCGAGCTGCGGCGAATTGGCCGGCTGTTGCAGGCGCATGTCGGCGAGACCGGGGATACGCGCCATCTTCGCCATCAGCTTCTGGGCATAGACGCGCGAGGCGGCAAGGTCCTTGCCGGCGATCTGGACGTCGATCGGCGAGGGCGCGCCGAAGTTCAGGATCTGGCTGGTGATGTCCGCCGGGAGGAACGAGAACTGCGTGCCGGGGAACCGGCGCGGCAGTTCGCGCCGCAAGGTCTCGACATAGCCGTCGGTCGGTGCATGCCCCTTGTTCAGGGTGATCAGCATGTCGCCGTCCTGCGGACCGATGGTGCCGCTGTTGTTGTAGACGGTATTGATGGAGCTGACCGGCAGACCGATGTTGTCGGTGATCGAGGCAACCTCGGCCGCCGGAACGATCTTGCGCACTTCCGCGCCGATCCGCTCGAAGCGTAGCGCCGTCTCGTCGATACGGGTGCCGACCGGGACGCGGACATGCATCGCGATCTGCCCGGAATCGACGGTCGGGAAGAAGTTGCTGCCCAGGAAGGGCATCAGCCCGAACGAGATCACGACGATCGCCAGGAAGCCCAGCATGAATGCCTTCTGGCCTTGCAGAGCGCGGTGAAGGATTCCCAGGTAGCCGTCGCGCAGCTTCTCGAAGCGCGCTTCGAAGCCGCGCTGGAAACGTACGAAGGGATTGCGCGATTCCGGGCCTCCGGCGTTGTGGGGGTTCTCGCCCTGGGCGGCGTGCGGCTTGAGCAGGTACATCGCCAGCGTCGGCACCAGGGTACGCGACAGGACGAAGGAGGCGATCATCGCGAAGACCACAGAAAGCGCCATCGGCACGAACAGATAGCCCGCCACGCCCGGCAGGAAGAACATCGGCACGAAGACGATGCAGATGCAGAGCAGCGAGACGAAGGCCGGCGTCACGATCTGGGCAGCGCCGTCGAGGATCGCCGCCATGACGCCCTTGCCCTGCTCGAGGTGCCAGTTGATGTTCTCGATCGTCACCGTCGCGTCGTCGACGAGAATGCCGACGGCAAGTGCCAGACCGCCCAGAGTCATCACGTTGAGGGTCTGCCCGAAGATCGCGAGCATGGCGATCGCCGCCAGCACTGCCAGCGGGATCGACAGCGCGATGATGACGGTGGAGCGCCAGGACCCCAGGAACAGCAGGATCATCAGCGAGGTGAGCGCGGCGGCGATCGCGCCTTCGTGGATCACGCCGTTGACCGCGGCCTTCACGAAGAGCGACTGGTCGCCCACCGGCAGGATCTTGAGGCTGGCCGGCAGGGTCTCGGCGATCTTCGGCAGAGTAGATTTGACACCCTCGACGATGGAAAGCGTCGACGTCGCGCCGTTCTTGAGCACGGTCAGGAGGGCCGAGCGGCGGCCCTCGACGTGGACCACGTTCTGCTGCTGGGCGCTGCCGTCCCGGACATAGGCCACGTCGCGCATGTATATGGTGGCGCCGTTGACCACCTTCACCGGCAGGTCGTTCAGGGCCGCGATCGAATCCGGCGTATTGTTCAGGCGCACCGAATACTGGGTGGCGCCGATCTTCACGAAGCCGGCGGGATTGATCTGGTTCTGCGAGGCGATGGCGTTGCCCACGTCCACGGCCGAGAGGCCCTTGGACTGGAGCGCCTGCGGATCGAGGTCGATCTGGACCTGGCGCTGGCGGCCGCCCGACGGGAACGGCATGGCAAGCCCTGGAATGGTGACGAGCCCGGTGCGGATCTGGTTCTGGCCGATGTCGAACAGCTGCTGCTCGGTCATGCCGTCTCCCGACAACGCGAGCTGGAGGATCGGCACGGTGGAGGCGCTGTAGTTCAGGATCAGCGGCGGGGTGATGCCCGGCGGCATCTGGCGCAGCACCGTCTGCGACACCGAGGTCACCTGCGCGGTGGCGGTGCGGATGTCGGCGCCCGGCTGGAAGTAGATCTTGACGATGCCGGTGCCCTGGAGCGACTGGCTTTCGATGTGTTCGATATCATTGACCGTGGTGGTCAGCACGCGCTCGTAAGGCGTGACGATGCGGTCGGTCATGTCCTGCGGCGCAAGGCCGGTGTAGGTCCAGGCCACGGCGATGACCGGGACCTTGATCTCGGGAAAGATATCGACCGGCGTGCGGAACGCCGCCAGCAACCCGCCGATGGCGATGATGATGGCCATGACGATGAACGTCAGTGGTCGGTGCAGCGCGGTCTTGACGATACCTAACATCGAGAACTCCATAGGCCACCCGGCACGCAGGCATGCGTGCTGGACAGGCGAATTCCTCTCCGGCTCTTGGTCTGATCGGCTTTTCCGCCGCTGCTACCCTCCGTCGCAGGGGCGACGGAAACGAACGGGAAATCCTGCTGGAATAGTTCAGCCCCTAACCATCCTTGGATGGATAGAAAAATGCGCTGAACCGAATACTCTCATGAACGAGCTTCATGATTGTTGCTGAATATTGCCCGCGCCCCGCTGCGTCTCCCCGGAACGTACAAGCTGCTCAGCCTGTCCTTCGGCTTGCCAGTGAGAAGGTGCAACCCGGCGCATCCCTTCGCCACGCCCATTGTGTTGCGTGTTCTTTCGCACAGATTATCTACATAGGTGAAAGTACGTCATCGCTTTGAGGTTGATTGAACAGTGAATTTCGATGAATTGCACGGTCGCCGCAGCGGCGGCGGGAAGTGCAAAGCGGTCTTGTCGCACGGGTTTGGCACCGACCAGGATGCCTGGTCTGCGTTGCGGCCCTGGTTCGACGAGCGATACGACGTCTACTCCTTCGATCTCCCCGGTTGCGGCCGCGGCGGCGACAAGACGTACGACTTCGAACGGTACGATAGCCTGTACGGGTATGCGGATGGCCTGATCGACCTGCTGGACCAGACCGGCATTGACGACTGCCTGTATGTGGGCCACTCCATGAGCGCGATGATCGGCGCGATTGCGTCGGTGGGGCGACCCGACTTGTTCTCTCGCATCGTGATGATCGGCGCTTCTCCCCGCTACCTCAACGAACCGGGATATGTCGGCGGCTTCGATGCGACAGATCTCGATGCACTCTTCGACAGCATGGCAGCCAATTATCAAGCCTGGGCGGCCGGATTTGCGCCTCTTGTCGTCGGCGTGGACGACGCGCATGCCGTCTCCGAGTTTTCGCGCGGTCTCTTTCAGATGCGCCCGGACATCGCACTGCATACCTCTCGCACCATCTTCACGTCCGATGTACGCAATGCCGCGCGCCGGGTTCCGGTGCCGGTCACTCTCATCCAGACCGCGAACGACGTGGCCGTACCACGCGAGGTCGGAGCATGGCTCGCCCGCGAGATGAAGGATGCAACGCTCGATATCATCGATGCGTCCGGACACCTGCCGCACCTCACCGCGCCTGACGCGGTCATGCGGATCCTGGACAAACACCTCCAAGGCGACGTGCCATGACCGCAAGCATCAGCGAGGCGCTATACGAACTGTGTGGATTCGCCCGTGTCTCTTGCGAGGCCGAACTTGTCGTCGCGCTGGAAGTCGACGCCGGTTACCGCGCTTCGGCAGTCGCGGTATCGCCAACGCTGCCGCTGTCCTCGTTCAATCTCCGCAACAGCCGGATTTTCGAGCATGCTTGGGCATCCGCGCCGGTTTCCGCGTCGGAATTGCGGCTGCCCAGCGCCGTGATCAATGCCCTTCCTGCCTTGCCCACCTTCGTCCTGTTCGTGCCTGCCGGCCTCGACCATGCCCCATACAGCGGCCTGCTGCTCCTCTGGACTGCGCCTGACGCACCACCGCCTCTTGTCCGCCACGTGCCGCTGCTTGCCGGTAGCGTCGCCTCGGCCCTTGGCCGGCGTCGGGAGGCAGTCCGCCAAGCCGCCATCCGCGATCAGTTCAACGACCTCCTCGAGAGCGTTCCTGCCGGCATCGTCGTCTTCGATGGCGACGGCCATGGCGCCATGGTCAACGAGCGTGCGGCGCGGTTGCTGAGCACCGAACCAGGGCGCCATGAAGCCAGCGACGTTGCGGAACCCATGCGCATGCTGAGGGAGCGCTGCGACAATCGCAAGGAGCTGGACGCTCTTTACGAAGGGCATATGGCGAATGTGCACTACTCCGTCACGACCCACTGGATGCTTGGCGAACGGACCTATGAAGTCGATACCCACCCCGTGCACGGCGACGGCGAGCGCGGACGCATCTGGCTGTTCAGCGACGTTACCGCGGAACTGCGCATGGCCGCGAACCTCAGGAAGATGGCCGAGACCGATCCTTTGACCGGAGCTGCCAACCGCAGAAGCCTGGAGAGCGAATTCGCCCGGATCATGAAGACGCCCGGCGCGCGAGATCGCGCGTTCTCGGTTCTCATGGTCGATGTCGATCACTTCAAGCAGATCAACGATACTCACGGGCATTCGGTCGGCGACGAGGTTCTTCGGAAAGTGGCGGCGCGTTGCCGTACCGCGCTGCGAGAAGGAGATCTGTTCGCCAGATTTGGCGGCGAAGAGTTCGTCGCCGTACTCGCGGCACCACAGGAGGCGGAACTCACCGCCATTGCCGAACGCCTGCGCAGGAGCATCGCCGGCTCCGCATTCAGGAGTGGCACGCTGTCCATTCCACTGACCGTCAGCGTGGGCATAGCCTCGGGCACCGGGCGAGACGCTCCGCCGGCCAGCTTCCTCGCCACGCTGATCGAGCAGGCCGACGACGCGCTCTATGCCGCAAAGCAATCCGGCCGTAACCGCGTGGTGTCCTACACCCGTCAAAGGCTGGCGGGGTAAGCGCCGAATCCGAGCGTCGATGGCCGGGGCCGCGGACGCGCGGCAATTTCGATATCGACTGAGCCGAAGGACCGGCTCTCGTTCAGGAAGTCGCCGACATCCCGGGGCCGAGCGATGTTACCACCGGCAACATGATTGTCCGGCGAACTCCATATATCATATCTTCGATCGGCATTTCTTATATTGCGTCGCGGTGGTGAAAGGCTGCGAGATCCGGCATTATTCACCACCCGCCAAAGCGCTCGATCATGACCCACATCCGGTACCGGCAGTCGGCCGCTCTATTGCGGCGATTTCGTAATGCGGCATAATGGAAGGGCAAGCAACGGAAGGCCTTGGAAGATGGTTAGCGAACAGCCGTGCTCGGACCGCTCGACACTTCGGCGGTGCGCATTCTGGATTGCGCTGATGTCGCCTCTTCTTTTGCCCTTGATCGCCATGCAGTTCACGAGCGAAGTCCGTTGGGATCTGGCGGACTTCGGGATGGCTTCGATGCTCCTCTTCACCTTGGGTGCGACTATCGAGGTGGCGCGGCGGCTATCTCGACGTCCACTCGTGCGTGCCGGCATGATCGGGCCCGTCGTAGCGGTCGTGGCGCTGGTCTGGGCGGAAGCTGCCGTCGGGGTATTCTAGGCAGCGCGACCGACGCGGCTACAGCGACTCCACCAGGCTTCTGTCGCGAAAACATCGATTTGCGCCGGCCCGCCACACGCTCGCGCGCACGGCGCGTTGCTCGGCCTTATCCTTGGCGATGGCGACCTGCTCATCGGCCGCCTCAGCGTCACGAGGCGAACGAAACGCCGTATGCAGCCAGTCAGGCGGTGGCGAACACTTTCGTTCCCACCACGCCGACGATGATCAGCCCCAGGAATCCCATCTGCACCGGGTTGAGCTTCTCTCCGAACAGGATCACGCCGAGAACCGCCACGCCGACTGCGCCCAATCCCGTCCACACTGCATAGGCGGTTCCGGCAGGCAGGCCGCGCATCGCCAGAGCGAGCAGGCCCATGTTCACGAAGCTGAGCGTGATCGGCACGGCGGAGGCGAGTACCGTCGCCTGGGTGCCTGCCCATTTCAGGCTGAGCGCCCAGACGATTTCAGTGATGACGGCAATGCCGAGGACGAGCCACGCCATGAGATCTCTCTTGATTACGGGCTCGGAAGGAAAAGCGCGTCGGCCGGAAACCCGAAAGAGGCGCGCGCTGGCGCGGCTGATAGGGCGACCGGCCGCGCCTGTCTACACCGGGCGAGAGGGCGCGGGCCTGCGTGGAGATTTCATGCGTCGCTCACCGGCTCCAGGAACACCACGCGGAAATCGCGTCGCGAAACGTCGGTCAGCGTGTGCTGCTCGAAATGCAGCAGCCCGCCTGCGGGCGGTTGGAAGCTGCGTCTTCCGCCCTCGCGTGCCAGCACGGCCTGCTCCTCCCACGAGCGGCGGAATTCCGGGCTCTGTTCCTGCAAACGGGCCACGACGCCGCGAACGCGCGGATCGGCCAGAGCATGGCTGTAGTCCCGGCGAAATTCGGCCAGCAGACGCTCGGCGCGCCGCGACCAGTCGGGCAGCAGCTTGCGCGCGGCCGGATGGGTGAAGACGTAGCGCAGCAGGTTCGGCTGCGGGTCATCCTCGAACAGTCCCGTGAACAGGCGCTTCGCGGCCGCATTGGCGGCGCAGAGCGTCCAGGCGGGATCGAGCGCGTAGCAGGGCCAATCGATCCGCCCGACCAGCGCGGCGATCGCTGCGGGAGCCGCTGCTCCGGCCTCTGCGAACGGATCGGCCGGGTCATGTCTGCCTGCCAGGGAGAACAGGTAGTCGCGCTCGGCAACCGAGAGGTCCAGCCCGGCGGCGAGCCGGGACAGCGTTTCCGCCGAAGGCCGAACGTCGCGGCCCTGCTCGATCCAGGCGACCCAGGTAGCGCCGATCGCGGCGCGCGCGGCCAGTTCCTCACGCCGAAGCCCCGGCGTCCGGCGGCGCCGCGCGGTTCCTTCCGGCGCCATGCTCTCGCGCCGTGTCCGCACGAAGGCGCCCAGCAGCTTGCGCTGTTCCTCGCTCTGCATGGGCCTCTTTATACCAGGATAACAATGTTCATTGTACCGGGCTGATAAAAGACGAACAAGAGCGGCACAAGGAGAACACCATGACCGAACATCTCTTCCGCCGCACAGGCCACGAACTGGTCGACCGCCAGTTCGGATCGACCGCGGCCGCTTATGTTGCCAGTGCGGTGCACGCAGCTGGAGCCGACCTCGACCGGATCGCGCTCCGGGCGCAAGAGGCCCGGCCGCAGCATGCCTTCGATCTTGGCGCCGGCGGCGGCCACGCGGGCTATGCGATGGCGCCTCATGCACGAAACGTCACCGCCTGCGACATTTCGCCCCGCATGCTGGAGGCGATCTCCGCCGAAGCAAACCGGCGGGGGCTGAACAACATCGCCCCGCAAGCAGCGGCCGCAGAGGCGCTGCCTTTCCCGGACGGCAGCTTCGACTTTCTGGCCTGCCGGTTTTCCGCGCACCATTGGCGGCAGGTCCAAACCGGCCTGCGCGAGGCGAGGCGGGTGCTCGCGCCGGGTGCCCCGGCCATGTTCATCGATGTCGTCGCGCCCGCCGCGCCGGCCGCCGATACGCATTTGCAGGCGGTCGAACTGCTGCGCGACGGCTCGCACGTCCGCGACTATTCCGCCGCGCAGTGGCTTGCCATGCTGGAAAATGCCGGGTTCTCGGTCGATCGCCTGACGACGGGCCGCCTGCGCATGGACTTTGCCGACTGGACGGCCCGCATGCGCACGCCGCCCGCGCTGGCCGCCGCCATCCGCGCGCTCCAGAACGCCGCCAGCGACGAAGTCGCCGCGCACTTCGAGATCGAGCCCGATGGGTCCTTCACCATCGACACCCTGCTGGTGGAAGCATTCTGACGCGGGCATCGGCCACATCCACATTCCACGCGGTTGAAAAATGCTTTAAGCGCACCTTTCATTTCTGCCGAGACTGCGATGACTTTACACGCCTGGTGGCTCTACGCCTTTGCCGTTTTTCTGCTTTCCGGGACTCCCGGCCCCAATATGCTGCACGTCATGACGCGGAGCGTGGAGTTCGGCTTTCGGCGCAGCATGGCGGCCATGGCCGGCTGCATGCTGGCGATCACGCTGGTTCTCGCCGCCTCGGCCGCAGGGTTGACGGCGCTGCTCAAGGCCATACCCGGCGCCTTCGAGGTTCTGCGCTATCTGGGTGTCGGCTATCTCGTCTACCTGGGTATCAAGGCCTGGCGGTCACCGGCCTCTCCCGACCATGGCAAGGGCGAGCATGTCGCTCGGCAGAGTTCGCCCGCCGCCCTGTTTCGCGGCGGCTTCACGATCGCGATCAGCAATCCCAAGCTGCTGCTTTTCGCAGCCGCGTTCTTCCCGCAGTTCATCGATCCCGCCCAGCCCAAAGTGCCGCAGTTCGCCATTCTCGTCGGGACTTTCGCGGTGATCGAGATGCTCTGGTACTGCACATATGCGCTGGCCGGCGGCTCGCTCTCCACATATCTGCGCCGCCCTGCGGTGAAGCGCATGTTCAATCGCGTGACCGGGTCGATCTTCGTCGGATTCGGAGCGGCGCTGCTCAGCTCCCGCGCGGCCTGAGGCGACCTCACCCTTCCGCCTGCGCGGCGCGCTTCGCCAGCAGGTAGGCACCGACGAGCCCCGAGGGTTCACGGCAGGCCGGCGGGAGGATCCGCCGTTCCATCGCTGCCAGATCGCGGGCGCCCTGCACGTAACCGCCCAGCATCTGCGCCGTTCGCACGCGGATGATCGGCAGCAGGCGCCGCTGCTGCATGACGCCGCCGCCCAGCACGATGCGTTGCGGCGCCATAGTCAGGAACAGGGTCATGCAAAGCTGCGCAAGGTAGTCCGCCTCCACGTCCCAGAACGGGTGAGCGGCGGGAAGCTCCGACGCCGGCGCGCCCCATGCCGCAGCGATCGCCGGTCCCGCCGCCAGCCCTTCCAGGCAGTCGCCATGAAAGGGGCAGGTTCCGGCGAAGCCCTCATGCGCGGGGTGGCGGCGGACCAGGACGTGACCCGCTTCGGGGTGGCCGATCCCGTGAACTGCGCGCCCATCGGTCACCAGCCCGACGCCGATCCCGGTGCCTACCGTGACATAGGCAAGCTGAGATATCTCCGGGCCGGCTGCCGCGACTTCGGCCAGGGCCGCCGCATTGACGTCGGTGTCGATGGCGAGCGGAACGTCTAGAAAGTCTCGCACGCGGGCGAGCAGATCGGTCCCCTCCCAGCCCGGCTTGGGGGTCGCCAGGATCTTGCCGTAGTCCGCCGCCGCCGCATCCACGCCGACCGGGCCGAAGCTGGCGATCCCGATCCCGGCCACGCGGCCCAGTTCGGCTGCACCGTCGAAGAAGGCCGCGACTTCGGCGAAAGTCGATTCGGGATCGCGGGTGGGTATAGTCGCAGTGCGGAGCGAGCCGGTCTCGGCTGTGCCCAGGGCGCAGACGAACTTCGTCCCCCCGGCCTCGATCGCTCCGTAAATCGTCATGCCCTGATCCATCCTGCCAGCCGCGCCCTCGCCGAGAGGGACGCCATCATCCGCGTCTGCCAGTTGGGACAAGAGCCGACAAGCGATTGCGCCCGCGGACCGAAATCGACCCGCGGGCGCTCGTAGACCTGACGATCGGCTTTGGCGGTGGGGCAACCGCCGTCCGGTCAGGCCGCCGAAGAGAGGCGGAACCGTTCCGTCTGACCGCCGGTATCGAAGCGGGCCGCCTGATCGTTGAGCGATCCGGCCTCGGTCGTCAGGTTGCGCGCCGCGGCGGAGGTTTCCTCCACCATGGCCGCGTTCTGCTGGGTGGAGTGATCCATCGTGGAAACCGCCACGCTGATCTGGGTGATCGCGGTGGACTGCGCCTGGTTGTCCTCGGCCATGCGGCCGAGCAGCGCGTGCACTTCGCCCACGCCTTCCGAGATCGTCTCGAAGGCGCCGTCCACGCGCTGGACCGCATCCACGGCGGTGACGATGTCGGTCTGGGTCACGGTAAGCTGGTCGCGGGCCCGCTTGGCCTCTTCCTCCGCGCGCATGGCGAGCGCGGAGACGAGGTCGGCGACGACCGCGAAGCCGCGTCCCGCATCCCCTGCCCGGCCGGCCTCGACGGCGGCGTTCATCGCCAGAACGCGGGTCTGGAACGCGATCTTGTCCACGCCCTCGATCACCTGGTCGATACCGCGCGCGCTGAGGCTGACGCGGTCCATGGCCGCCACCGCCTCGCCGGCCACCACGCGCCCGCCCGACACGGTCGAGAGAGCCTCGTCGGCACGGCGAACCGTCTGCGTCGAGGCGGAAGCCGAAGCCTTGAGCCGCTGGTCGATCTGCACCAGAGCCGCCGAAGTCTCCTCCAGGCTCGCGGCATTCGCTTCGGTACGGCGCGCCAGATCTTCCGAGGCCTGGGCGATTTCCTGCGAACCCGACTGGATACCGTCGGCACTGTTGGCGACCGCGCCGATCATGCGGCGAAGCTCCGCCAGTGCCGCGTTGAAGTTGTCCTTCAGCGATACGTAGCCGGCCGGGAACTCTTCGGTGATGTCCCGCGTAAGATCGCCCTGCCGCATGGCGTCCAGTCCCTCGCCCACGGCGGTCGTGACGATCCGCTGCTCTTCGGCGGAGCGACGGTCGGCCTCGGCGCGGTCGGCAGCGGCCTGGCGGAACACATCGGCGGCGCGGGCCATCGTGCCGATCTCGTCCTCGCGGTCAAGTTCGGGGATCGCGCAGTCTTCGCCCTTGGCGAGACGGTCGACGGCGCCGCTCAGCTTGGCCATGGGACGACCGATGATACCGCCGGCCGCGTAGAACAGGGATGCCAGAACCGCCACGACGATCACCAGCCCGCCGATCACCAGCTGCCAGGCAATGGTGCGCGCCGGCGCGGCAATCGTCGACTCCGGAACGTCGAGCACGAGCGCCCAGGTGGCGTTGAGGCCGCTGAGCGCGATCGGCTGGATCACGCGGCGGGTCTCCACGCCGTCGATGTCGATCTCGGCCAGTACCCGCGGCGCTCCGCTGGCGAGCGCGGCCTTCACCTCCTCGAGACCGGCATCCGCATAAGGCTTGCCCAGCCGCGCCGGATCGGGATTGGCGACCCAGGTGGCGCCTGCCGAAAGCAGCATGACGCGGCCGGTGCCGAAGGGCTTGAGCTTGGATAGGCGCTCGGAAATCGTGCCGAGTTCCATGTCCAGCCCGGTGACGCCGATGACTTGGCCGCCCGAGCGCACCGGCTGGGTGATCGAGGTCATGAGCACGGTCCGGCCGCCGGCATCGAAAGTGTAGGGATCCAGGATCGCGCCGTCGCCGCTCTCGAAAGCGCGGCGGAAGAAGGGCTTGTCGTAGCCGTCCGCCTCGTCGCTGGGATTCTGCTTCAAGGCGCCGTTGTTCTTGACCCAATAGGGGCGGAAATTGCCGTCCTTGCTCGATCCCGGAAGTCCGGCCTTGCCCGCATCCTCGCCGTCCCAACGGCCCGGTGCGATCATGGTCCACGCGCCCAGCGCTTCCCTGGACTTGAGCAGATCGGTCTTCACCACATTGGTCGCGGCGGCGCGATCACGGGCGCCGCTTGCGTGCAGATTGCCCATGGTGGAAGCCAGAGTGCGCGCGGTCGCCTCGAAACGGGCGATGTCCGACCTCAGCAGATTGCCTTCCGCTTCGGCCTGAGCGATCGCCGAACGGTCGGACAGCTCTCCGACGGACGAACGGGTTTCCAGCACCACTGCCGAGAAGCCCAGCAGGAGCAAGACGGCGATAGCCAGACCGGCGACGGTCATCAGCTTCCCCGCTATGTGCAGGCGGTTGAACAAGTCTCTCATTTTCAGCTCCAGGAATGCCGGGTGGCCGCGGCGACGAGGGTGGGCGCCGCGGCTATGGCCGCAGCGTCGCTAGGAAGATCGCGAAGGAGGAGCGCAGCTGGCTTGTAGGATCGATCGCAGCGCAGCCACGGCGGTGGTGCGGCCGGGCTCGGCGCGATCCTGGCGGAAGGGCCGCGATAAGGGAAGATCGGCGTTGCGGGGGCGACCCCGGCGAAACAAGGCAACTGCATGATGGTCCTGCGTCGGGACGAGAAAAGCAGTCACATTATAGGATGGTATGCCATCGGTCCGCCGGAGGGGCAGACAATTTCGCTGAGGTTCCCGTGAAACAGTGTCGAAAGGAACTCGGTCGGCAGGGGCAGGACCACTGCCACGCGGAGCCGTGGGGAAAAAGGAAATGGCGCGGAACAGCAGGACGCCGGAGCCCCGGCGTCCCGCCCGCTCACGCCGGGATCAGCGCGTCGCCCTGCGCCGCCGATCCACCGATCTCGGCGGGGTCAAAAGGCGTCGTCTGGTAGATCTCGTTGATCCAGTTGCCGAAGAACAAGTGCCCATGGCTTCTCCAGGCGTTCATAGGCGGCCGAGCCGGATCGTCGTCGGGGTAGTAATTGGCCGGGATCGGCCCGCCGTCGCGGTTGAACTCGTTAGCCAGAGTGTCGCCGTCGTACTCCAGGTGATTGAACATCAGCAGCGCGCGACGCTGCGGATCGTGGAGCAGGCAGAGGCCGGCCTCGTCGCTTTCGGCCAGCACCCGCAGTCCGCGCCCCTCGGGAATTTCCGCCTTGCGCACTTCGGTCCAGCGTGAGACCGGCGCCGCGAAACTGTCCGACATGCCGCGCAGGAAAGGCGAGTTCGGCGCGAGATTGCGGTGCGGGAAGACGCCGAAGGCTTTGGCCGCCAGCTCATGCTTGGGCACGCCGTGGAAGTGATGGAGAAACGCCTGCGCCGCCCAGCAGATCGTCAGGCAACTGTGAACGTGCGTGCGGGTCCAGTCGAAGATGCGTTGCAGTTCCGGCCAATAGCGCACTTCGCCGAAGGCCAGGCGCTCCACCGGCGCGCCGGTGATGATGAAGCCGTCGAAACGCTCGTGCTCGACATCGCGCCAGGGACGATAGAAGGCCTCGAGGTGTTCGGCCGAGGTATTGCGGGCGACATGATCGCTGATGCGCACCAGGGTCAGTTCGATCTGCAGCGGCGTGGCGCCCAGCAGGCGGGCAAGCTGCGTCTCGGTGCTGACCTTGTCGGGCATCAGGTTGAGCAGGCCGATCCGCAGCGGGCGGATGTCCTGGCGCACGGCGTCGCTTTCGCGCATCACGGCCACGCCTTCGTTCTCCAGGATGGAGCGGGCGGGCAGGTGGTCGGGTATCTTGATCGGCACTTCGCGGCGGTCCTCGGTTTCGGGACGACGCTGGTGGCTTGATCCGTTTCTTGCCGGGTCGGCCACATCCTCCTTGCGGAGTGCCACCTTGCCCGGATCGGCAGGTTGGCGTCGGGCGTCGACCCAACTCTTGATGCTGAAAATCTCGCTAGACGTTTCGGCGCGATCTTGCAACGCCTTGTCCCGAGAGTGCATGACGGCTCAGATTGACGGGAACGGGAAACGGGCCTAGCCGCCCGGATCGCCAAAATCGCCGTCGCTGCCACGGCTGCGTTATGCTAAGGACCTTTACATGAGTTTGCCGGCTGCCGCCGTGGCGTTGTTGATGACGGGCCCGTCGGTGCCCGATGCCCCCGTCCCGCTCGCCGCACAGGCTGCGGCCGAGCCCGCAGCGGTGCAAGTGGGCGCCGCCCCGGTCGGAACTGCGCCGGTAGAGCCGGTGGCAACGGCGTCGCAGCAGACCCCGCCGATCACTCTGCCTGCCGCTCCGGTCCCGCCCGCGGGTTCCGTGCCTGCGACTCCCGAGGCAGCCTCTCCGCCGCCCTCGCCTGCCGCGCGCGAAAACGGGGACGAGCCCGAGTCGGTGATCGTCGTCACGGCTCCCGAACCTGCGCCCCCCGGCGACCCGCTCCAGCGGATCAATGCCGAATCGTTCAAGGCCGTACAGGCGGTGGACCAGGCGGTGCTCGAACCCGTCGCCAAGGCCTATAACAAGGGCCTGCCGCGCCCCGTCCGCAAGGGCCTGCGCAACTTCTTCAGCAACTTGAGCGAGCCGGTCGTGTTCGCGGCCTATCTGCTGCAGCTCAAGCCCGGCAAGGCGGCGGAGACGGCGGGACGTTTCGCGATCAATACGACGCTGGGCATCGCCGGGTTGGTCGACGTGGCCAAGAAGAAGCCGTTCAACCTGCCCTACCGTCCCAATGGCCTGGCCAACACCCTGGGCTATTACGGCGTCGGCCCCGGTCCCTTCATGTACCTGCCGATCGTGGGCCCGACCACCCTGCGCGACATCATCGGCGACTCGGTGGACAGGCTGCTGCTCCCCGCCGCGATCGGCAAGCCTTTCACCAATCCCGAAGTCGTGCTGCCGATGACGATCGTCGACCAGCTTGGCGAGCGTGCCGCCTTCGACGAGCGGATCAACGAGATCCGCAAGGAAGACAAGCCCTACGCCGCCTACCGCGACCTCTATCTCAAGCAGCGCAAGGCGGAGATCGAGGCCCTGCACGGCCGCATTACGCCCGATGTCGTGCCGGTCTATGGCCCAGGCCTGAAGACCCCGCGCAAGAAGGATGCCGAAGCAAAGGACAGCGCGGCTCAGACGGACGCCCAAACGCCGTCCGCCACGGAGCAGGCGACCGAGCCTCCGGTCCAGCCCGCCCCTTGAAAGGCCGCGAAGCGCCGTAGCGGACGCCTTGGCATCGGCTCACAATTGCGGTTAGGCTGCCGTCGCCTGTCCCTTCCGACGAGTACGCCCTACCTTGAAGCTCCTCCTTAAACGCCCTCGATCCGCATTGCGGGACTTCCTGCGCAGCGAAGCTTCGGGGGGCATCCTGCTGATGGCCGCGGCCGCGCTGGCACTGGTCGTCGCCAACGGTCCGCTTGCGGAGAGCTACTTCTCCGCTCTCCACGTCATGATCGGCCCGATGTCCCTGGCCCACTGGATCAACGACGGGCTGATGTCGCTGTTCTTCCTGCTGGTCGGGCTGGAAATAAAACGCGAGTTCATCGACGGGCATCTCTCCACCTGGTCCGACCGTGCGCTGCCCGCCCTTGCAGCCGCGGCCGGCATGAGCTGCCCGGCCGCGATCTATCTCGCGATCGCCGGTTCCACGCCGGGCCTGGCCCGTGGCTGGGCCATTCCCGCCGCTACCGACATCGCCTTCGCCATCGGCGTGATGGCACTCCTGGGCAAGCGCGTACCGGCTTCCCTCAAACTGTTCCTGACCACCGTGGCCATCGTCGACGACATGGGCGCGGTGGCGGTGATCGCACTCGCCTATACCAGCCAGATCAAGGGCGCGGCCCTGCTGGCGGCGGGCGTCATCATGGGTGTGATGTTCGTGCTCAACCGGATCGGCGTTAAGCGCCTCTGGCCCTACCTGCTCCTGGCGGCATTGCTCTGGTTGGCGGTGCTGCTGTCCGGCGTCCATGCTACGATCGCGGGAGTCCTGGCCGCCAGCCTGATCCCGATCCGCGCAACGCCGGGCGCCCCGGACAGCGCGGAATCGCCGCTGCACCGCCTCGAACACGGGCTTCACGGCTGGGTCGCCTATCTTGTCGTGCCCCTGTTCGGCTTCGCCAACGCCGGCGTTTCGCTGGCCGGCCTCGGGGTCGAGCACGTGCTCGCGCCCTTGCCGCTGGCGGTCGCGGGAGGGCTGTTCCTTGGCAAGCAACTCGGCGTATTCCTGACGCTCCGGCTCTGTGCCTTCTTCGGCCTTGCCAAGCGGCCGAGCGGTGCGACGTGGGTGCAGACCTACGGCATGTGCCTGCTTTGCGGCATCGGTTTCACGATGAGCCTCTTCGTGGGCGCACTGGCCTTCAGCGACCCGGTGCTGGTCGACGAAGTGAAGATCGGCGTGCTCGGCGGCTCGATGGTTTCGGCCTTGGCGGGCTTCGCCGTGCTTCGACTTGCCGCATCGCCCAGCCGTCGAGCGAGACCGCGCGAGTAGGCCGGGCTCGCTGCAAGGGCGTAGCTACAACTCTCCTTCCACAAAGCCGAGGGCCGTGAGCAACGCGGCGCGCGCGGCGCGGCAGCGATGCCAGAGGTCGGGTTCCCCGAGATCGTCGGGGGCGATGTGCTCCGGCCATTCCTGCTCGATCACGGCCTCGATCCTGTCGCACAGCCCCTCGTCGAGCAGGAAGCGCCGGTCTATCGCAGCCTCCGCTTCAGGGGAGACGGCAACGCGCAGGCGCAGACAGGCCGGGCCGCCGCCGTTGCGCATGGATTCCCGAACGTCCACCACTTCCAGCCGGGAAACCGGATTGTCGCCTTCGCGAACCTCTTCCAACCAGGTCCACACCGCCGGCTCCTCTCGCGCTTCCCGAGGGAGAATCAGGGCCATGCCTCCCGCAGGCAAAGTCACGAGCTGCGAATTGAACAGGTAGGTGCGGATCGCCAGATCAAGGCTGATCCGGTCCGCCGGCGCCTCGATGATCACGGCACCGGGAACGCGCTCGGACACGGACCTGTAAACCGCCTCCCGATCTGCAAAAGCCTGTTCGTGGGCGAAAAGCACGTTCTCGTTGGCGACGGCGACGACATCGTTGTGGAACGCTCCCGCCGCGATGGCGATCTCGCTCTGCGCGGCGAGCAGGTGATCGCCCGAGGCTAGACCGTGACTTCTGGCGACGGCGGCGCTCGCCGACCGGTGCTGGCGAGCCGGGAAAACTTGCCCCGCACTGCCCCGCACCGGCCGCTCGCCGTGAACGAACACCTCCAGGCCGGGCGCTTGGTGGCTTTGCCCCAGACGCATGGAATTGGCCGCACCCTCATCGCCAAGCCCTCCCGGCAGGGCGGGGTGAACGGCGAAATGGCGTTCGTCCGCAAAGGCGAGGCGGAGCTGGCGAAAGGTCTGATCCTGCTCGATGCTGCGGTGAAGCATCGTCGAAAGGTTGGCGACCGTGAAATGGCAGCGCCCGTCTGAGGTGTCCGGCGCGGGCGAGACCGTCGCGGCATTGGCCGTCCACATGGCCGATGCGGAGAAGGCGTTGCGCAGCAGCGCCGGCTCCCGTTCCCAGGCCGCGCGTAGCACTGCATCGTCGGACCCGGAGAAGCCCAGCTTGCGCAACCACTCCGCATTCGGGCGATCGTGCGGCAGGAGAATGCCCTGCGGCAGCCCAAGCGCGAGCATCGTCCGCATCTTGCCGAGCCCCTGCAAGGCGGCTGCTCGCGGCGCCGAAGTGGCGCCGGCGTTAGAGGCGGAGGCAATGTTGCCGAGCGAAAGGCCCGCATAGTTGTGGCTGGGCCCGATCAGCCCGTCGAAATTGATCTCGCGCACCATCCGTTCCTTCGATATCCTGCAGAAACCGCATGATTTCTCATATGCGGCTCAATAGACACCCCAAAAATGAGCATGAGCTTGTGAGTTTTCGGAATGAACCATGACGAACGCCGCCGGCTGCCGCCGATGTCCATGCTGCACGGCTTCGAAGCTGCCGCCCGGCTCGGCTCGTTCTCGCGCGCGGCCGAGGCGATCGGACTGACCCAGGGGGCGGTGAGCCGCCATGTCGCCAATCTCGAGACCTGGCTGGGTACGCCGCTGTTCGACCGTAACGGTCGCCGCGTGACCCTGAACGCGGCGGGCAGTCGGTTCCTGGACGAGATCGCACCCGCTCTCGCCGCCATCCGCCGCGCAACCGGTCGCCTGATCGACCCGGAACCCGAACATGTGATCGAACTGGCGGTACTGCCGGGCTTCGGCATGCGCTGGCTGGCGCCGCGCCTGCCGGGTCTCAGCCGCAGGCATCCCGACTTGGTGGCGAACCTTTCCGCAAGAACCGACATCTTCGATTTCGCCGCAGAGCCGTTTCACGCCGCGATCCACGTCGGCGCGCCGGACTGGCCGGGCGCGGACCACGACCTGCTGTTCCACGAGCATGTCGTTCCCGTCGTCTCCCCCGCCTTTCGTGAACGGCACGGCATTGCCGAGCCCCGCGATCTGCTGGGCGCGCCGCTCCTGGTGCAGTCCGCCCGGCGAGACGCCTGGACGCGCTGGTTCGCCTTGTTCGGATGGGACGCGCCGGACCCGGTGACATTGCCCAGCCTCGGCCACTTCCTGATGCTGGCCCAATCGGTGAAGGCAGGCGGCGGAGCGGCGCTGATCCCGAGCTTTCTCGTTCAGCCGGAACTGGACGCAGGCGATCTCGTCGTGCCGTTCGACGCGCCCCTCTCGGAAGATCGCAGCTATTGGCTCGCCTATCCCCGCAGCGTTCGAGAGCCCGCCGCATTGTCGCGCTTTCGCGCATGGCTGGCCGAAGAATGCCCATTCCAGCCCTGATCTTGGCCAGCCCTGATCTTGGCCAGCCCTGATCTTAGCCAGCCATGATCTGTAATGGAACCACGAGCGCGGCGCACGGTTGATCGAGCACACCCTTTATCAGGCGCCCTCACCGCGATGCTCGAAATTCCCGCCTCCTCCGAACCGCACAGCTTCGACCCCCCGCCCGAAGCCGCAGCGTTCTATGCCGATAGCCTCAAGCTGCTCGGCTCATGGGACATCCCTTACCTGCTGTCCGGCACTTACGCGCTGACGTGCCATACCGGCGTGGTTCGTCCCACCAAGGACATCGATGTCTTCTGCAAGCCCGGCGACGCGCCCCGTCTGCTGGCGCGCTTCAAGGAGGAGGGCTACGAAGTCTCGGTCGAGGACGAGCGGTGGATCGCCAAGGTCTGGTCGGGAAAGAACTTCTTCGACGTGATCTTCAACATGTCCTCCGCCTCGATCCCGATCACCGATGCCTGGTTCAGCGAGGTTTTCACCGCCGAAGTCTACGGCACGCAAGTACGCATCACCCCGCCGACCGAATTCATCGTCTCGAAGGCCTTCATCCAGGATCGCTATCGCTACGACGGTGCGGATATCGCCCATACCATCCTTCGTATGCACGACCGGATAGACTGGCACCGCCTGCTCTCGCTGATGGAACTGCATTGGGAAGTGCTGCTCCTGCACGTACTCAATTTCCGTTTCATCTATCCCACCGAACGCGAGGCCATCCCGCGCTGGCTGTTCGACACGCTGATCGAGCGCATCCGGGCTCAGGCCGAATTGCCCCCGGCGGAAGTGCGGATCTGCCGCGGCCGCCTGTTCTCGCCGCGCGACTATGTGATCGACATCAGCGAATGGGGTTTCGCGGACCTCGTAGGGAAAGGACTGGACGAGAAGCATGAACGACATGTCTGACACGCTCCGCCTGGCGGCGATCGGCGACCTTCACGTAAACGAGCAGGACGGCAAGTCCTATCGCGACCTCTTCCGGGAGATCTCCGACAATGCCGATGTCCTCGCTCTCTGCGGAGACCTGACGAACTTCGGCAAGACGGGCGAGGCGGAACGGCTAGCATCCGATCTTTCGGCCTGTTCGATCCCGGTCGTGGGCGTACTCGGCAACCACGACTACGAATGCGGCCAGCCCGAGGAAGTCGCGCATATCCTGCGTCAGGGCGGCATGACCCTGCTCGACGAACAGGCGGTAGTGGTGAAGGATGTCGGTTTTGCCGGGGTCAAGGGCTTCGTAGGCGGCTTCGGTCGCGGCGAACTGGGCGCGTTCGGAGAGGCGGCGATCAAGACCTTCGTCGATGAATCGCTCAACGAGGCCCGCAAGCTGGAGAACGGACTGCGCTCGCTACGAACCGAGCGAACCGTGGTCGTGCTGCACTATGCGCCGATCCCCGAAACCGTCGCGGGCGAGCCGCCCGAAATCTTCCCCTTCCTCGGATCCTCCCGCCTGGCCGATGCGGTCGATCGGTTCGAGAACGTCAAGGCGGTGGTTCACGGCCACGCCCATCGCGGCACTTACGAGGGCAAGACCCTGCGGGGCGTACCGGTTTTCAACTGCGCGCAATTCGTCGTCTCGGCCCGCTTCGGGCGGCCTTACGCCTTGCTCGACGTTTGACCCTCAACCTCATGGAAGCACCGCCGATGGAAGCGGCAGACGTCTTCACGAGGATCGACCTGGAACTGCGGCCCGATCCCGGCCGTACGGTCATCCGCCCGTTTCATTTCGCCTATCCACCCGCCTTTGCCGGACAGCACCCGCCTCGCCCGCAAGTCATCGTCGAACGCCTGCTGGCGCTTGGCGAGGACGTGCGCGAGCGGATGATCGCCTTCATCATGGGCCCCATGCGCGAACGTCATCGTAATGCCGACGAGGTGTTCCTGCGCCAGGTAGACGCCCTCGCCGCGGAACTCGGCGACATTTCCGCTCTCAAGCGGCGCGACCGCCTGCTGCTGGGCGCTTACCTCAGCCAGGAATATTCCTTCGAATCCGCCGCCCTGTTCAATCCCAGCATCGTGCGCATCCCCTTGGAGGACGACGTGGCCCAGGCGCCGGGCGAGGGCGTCAGGTTCCTCCTTTCGCTGCGCGGAATAGGCGAAGGACACATCTCTTCGGTAACCTTCCGCACCGGCACCTGGGACGGCGGCAACCGGGTCACCATCGATCCCGCCAGCCCCCATTGCTTCCCGCCGCGCATCGAGAGCGACGAACAGGGCTGGGTCCGGCTTCAGTGCCACGACAGTCAGGACGTCTCCGAAACCGTGATCTTCCCCGTCCTGCCGGGACAGAAGCAGGGGGTGGAGGACTTGCGGATGGTCGTGTTCACCGAAGACGACGGGCAGCGCCTGCTCATCGGCACCTACACCGCCTACGACGGGCAGAATGCGCGCCAGGAGATATTGCGCGGGGTCGACCTGCGGACCTTCGAAATGCGCGCGCTCTCCGGCCGCATGACCGGCTACAAGGGCATGGCGCTGTTCCCGCGCCGGATAGATGGCCGCTATGTCATGCTGGGCCGCCAGGACGGGGAAAACATCTGGCTGCTGCGCTCCGACGACCTCCTGACCTGGGAGCAGGGCGCACCGATCATGATGCCCGCCTACCCCTGGGAGTTCGTCCAACTGGGCAATTGCGGCTCCCCCATCGAGATCGATGAAGGCTGGCTGGTCTTCACCCACGGCGTGGGCATGGTGCGCGGCTACTGCATCGGCGCCTGCCTGCTCGACCGGGACGATCCCTCGCGCGTGCTGAAGCGATCGCGCGCGCCGCTGGTCTATCCCAGTGCGGAGCAGCATGGCGGCTACGTTCCCAACGTCACCTACAGCTGCGGCGCGCTCGTCCATGGGCGCCGCGTGCTGCTGCCCTACGGCATCGGCGACGAAGTGACCGCCTTCGCCGTCGCCAGTCTCGACGATCTTCTCGGCGTGCTCGTTCCGGCCTGACCTGGTGCCCGCTGTTACATACGCCTCTTTGCACGGCCGCTTGCGATCACCATGTTCGCCTCCAAGGAGAACGAACGCATGCCGACCTACGAGAAGAATGAAGACGCCATCGCGCGCCTGACGCCGGAACAGTTCCACGTCACCCAGCGCAGCGGCACCGAGCGCCCCGGATCCGGCGAGTACCTCTACAACAAGAAGCCGGGCATCTACGTCGATATCGTCTCGGGGGAGCCGCTCTTCGCGTCCTCGGACAAATACGAATCCGGTTGCGGTTGGCCGAGCTTCACCAAGCCGATCGAACCGGCAAACGTGAACGAGCTGGTGGATCACAGCCACGGCATGACCCGCACGGAAGTTCGCTCGGCACATGGCGACAGCCACCTCGGCCACGTTTTCGAGGACGGCCCCCGCGACCGGGGCGGTCTGCGCTATTGCATCAACTCCGCCTCGCTCCGGTTCGTCCCGCGCGAGGAGATGGAGGAGGAAGGCTATGCCAGCTACCTCGATCAGGTCGAGGATGTCGCCTGATCGTCAGGGCCTGATCGTTCAGGCCTGAACAGGGCCCTCACGCGCCGCCTCACCGTACCGCTTCGGTGAGGCAGGCGCGCGGCTTCACGTCGCGCATGGCCAGCGTCGTGTTGAAGTGACGCACACCGGGAAGGCGCCGCAGGCGGTTGCGCAGGAAATCGTCGAGTTCCGGCACGCCCCCGGTCATGACCTGCAGCAGGTAATCGAAATCGCCCACGACGGCATGGCAAGCCAGGATGGCCGCCTCGTCACGCACCGCGCCTTCGAAGTCTTCATGGCGGTCGAAGGCGATGGAGACGTGGACGAAGGCACTGGTGCCCAGACCGATGGCGGCAGGATCGATCATCGCCCGGTATCCGGTGATGACGCCCGCCTTCTCCATCGCCTGAACGCGCTTCCAGCTCGGCGTCTTGGACAGCCCCGCCGCCTCGCCCAGATCCGCGAAGCTGAGCCGGGCATCCCGTTCCAGAGCCGCAAGGATACGCCGGTCGGCGGGATCGAGCCGTGGCGGTGCCTTCGTCATGAGAACGAACTTCTCCAATCTACCTCACCAGCGAGACGATCGTTCTTCATCATCAGCATTCCATCTGCCAAATGGGATCAATGTCCCCTTCCTTCGGTGCTATTGTCCTCTCACACATCTGCTGGAGAGACAACATGGAACGCCGCAAGGTCTACGAACTGCTCGAGGCGCCTGCCGCTCTCGACTACGAAATCTACCTCCAGACCGAGCGCCTGCTGACCTGCCAGAAACCCTTCGACGACCTTGCCAATGCCGACGAGCTTCAATTCCAGATCGTCCATCAGGTGGAGGAACTCTGGATGAAGCTGATGGCCTATACGGTCGTCGCGGTGGACGAATACCTGCGTGAGAAACAGACCTTCCGCGTCACCACCCTGCTCACGCGCTGCCACCGCATCCTGCGCATGATGACGGACCAGCTCGAACTGTTGGAAACCATGTCGCCCAAGGAGTACCAGCAGATCCGGCTTCAGCTCGGCAACGGCAGCGGCCAGGAGTCGCCGGGCTTCCGCGTTCTGCTCCGCATCATTCCCGATCTCTGGGCCACGTTCGACGCAGCCTATGTCACCGGCGCCGGCCGGACCGTGCGCGACATCTACGACCACGCCTATGCCCACGACGAGGCCTATGCCGTGGCCGAGGCACTGATGGAACTCGACGAACTCTTCGGCAAGTTCCGCTGGCACCATCTGTTCCTGATCCACCGCTCGATCGGCATGGGCTCGGCCTCGCTCAAGGGACGCTCCGTCGATCTGCTGCAGGCCGGTGCGAAACATCGCTTTTTCCCCGCGCTGTGGGACGTGCGCGTGGAAATGACCGACGAATGGGGCCATGACTACGGCCGAGTCCGCGAGAGCATCGCGGAAAAGGCGAGCCACTGATCGATGCATGACCTGTTCCACGTCCCGGAAGGCGGCCCCTACCTGCTGAGCCACTCGGTCGGCTGCCTGCCGCGCACGGCCCGCGCCGCGCTCGACGCTGCCTATCTCGATCCCTGGCAGAACACCGGTGGAGCGGCCTGGGAGCCCTGGCTGGAGACGATCGAACGGTTTCGCGGCGGCGTCGCAAGGCTGCTCGGCACCAGCGCGGATGAAGTCGCGCCGCAGGAAAGCGTATCCTCGGCGCTGTTCTCGCTTCTCTCGGGCTTGCGGCTCGAGAACGGGCGAAACTACGTGGTGCTCTCGGAGCAGGCCTTCCCGACCGTGGGCTACGTTGCGCAAGGCCTGGAGCGGCTGGGCTTCCGCACCCGCCTCATCCCGGCCGGCCACTCCCCTGGCGATGCAAGGACCTGGGAACGCCATATCGACGATGAGGTGGCGGCCGTGATCGCCATGCATGTCCATTCGAATACCGGCGTGACCTCGCCGATTTCGGAGATCGCGGCGCTGGCAAGGCAGCACGGCGCGATGACGATCGTCGATGCCGCGCAGTCCGCCGGGATCCTGCCGGTAACCCCGCGCGAATGGGGCGTCGACGCCGTGATCGGGTCCAGTGTGAAATGGCTCTGCGGCGGCCCCGGCGCGGCATGGCTGTGGCTGCGCGGCGAACTGACATCCGCCATCGAGCCGCTGGACCTGGGATGGTTCGGGCATGAGGATCCCTTCGAATTCGACATCCGGCGCTTCCGCCCCGCCCCCGACGCTCGCCGCTTCCAGGGCGGCAGCCCGTCCATCGCGCCCTTCGCGCTTGCGACTGCCGGTCTCGACGTGATCGACCGCATCGGTCAGGAGGCGATCCTGCGCCATAACCGCACGTGCATCGCAGCCTTCGCCGAGGCTGCCGGCTGCGAGATCGACATGACGGATCGGGGCGGAACGCTCTGCCTGCTGTTCGAAGACGTCGCGCATCTCAACGCGGCGCTGGCCCCCGGTGGATTTCGCTACGATGTGCGCGGCCAGTGCCTACGGGCGTCGTTCCACGCCTGGAACACGCCGGAGGAAGCGGAAGCTCTCGGCCGAACCATCGCGCATGCCGGATTGCAGTTCAGCCTCGCGGGATGAACTGGCCCGAACGCGCTCTTCTGTCGAAATCATGCCCTCGCCATATCGACAACCGGACCAGGATAGGCATCATCGGCTTCATGGGATCGACCGGATCTTTTCTGCCTTTCAGAGCCTTCCAGCCAAGGAGCCATCCATGACTTCGCCGACCTCCCGTTCCCCGCGCCGGGCTTTGCGCGCACTGATCCTGGGCGGTGCCCTGCCCGCCGTGAGCATGGCTTCGATGGCGATCGCCGCTCCGGCCGCTCCGCAGTTCGATGTCGCCCGCATTTCGCAGGACATCAAGGTGCTCGCGAGCGATGAATTCGAAGGCCGCGGTCCGGCGACCCCGGCCGAGAAGAAGACCATCGACTACCTTGCAGCACAGATGAAGGCTGCAGGGCTTCAGCCCGCCGGCCAGAAGGGTACGTGGTTCCAGGACGTGCCGCTGCGCAAATCGGAAATCACGGGCAGCCCCCGCCTGGGGATGACCGTGGGCGGCGCGGCCGTTCCGCTGTCGCAAGGCGAGCAGATCGCCGTGCGCGCCGCCGAGACCGGTCAGTCTTCCGTAGCCTTCAAGAACCTGCCACTGGTCTTCGTCGGCTACGGCGTCAAGGCGCCGGAACGCGGCTGGGACGACTTCAAGGGCGTCGATCTCAAGGGCAAGATCATGGTCGTCCTCGTCAACGACCCGGACTTCGAGGGCGGAGAAGGCGATTTCGGCGGCAAGTCGATGACCTACTACGGCCGCTGGACCTACAAGTACGAGGAAGCCGCAAGGCAGGGGGCGGCGGGCGTGCTCGTGATCCACGAGAGCGAACCCGCCTCCTACGGCTGGGCGACGGTCAAGAACTCCAACACCAACACCATGTTCGACATCGTCCGCGCCGATCCCAGGTCCGCGCACACCCAGATGGAAGGCTGGATCCAGAAGGATCTGGCGGCCAGGCTGTTCAAGGCCTCGGGTCTCGATTTCGAAGCCGCCAAGGCCGCTGCCCGCAAGAAGAACTTCCAGCCGGTGCCGCTCAAGGCCACCATGAGCGCCGACTATGCGGTGAAGTCCGAGATCATCACCTCGCACAACGTCGCCGGCTTGGTGCGCGGCTCCAAGTACCCTGACGAGACGGTGATCTACTCGGCGCACTGGGACCACCTGGGCGTCGGCCTGCCCGATGCCAAAGGCGACCGCATCTACAACGGCGCGCTCGACAACGCCTCGGGCACGGCCGCCCTGCTCGAACTCGCCCGCGCCTACGCGGGTGGTCCGCCGCCGGAGCGCTCGGTCCTGTTCCTGGCCGTGACGGCAGAGGAGAAAGGCCTGCTGGGCTCGGAATTCTATGCGGACAATCCGCTCCGGCCGCTGGCCACGACCGCAGGCGTGATCAACATGGACGGTCCTTTCGCGGCCGAGAAGACGGTCGACTTCAGCATCTCCGGTGCGGCAAAGCTCGATCTGCTCACCATGCTGACGGAGGAAGGCGAGAAGCTGGGCCGGCACTACACGCCGGACGCGCGACCCGAAGCGGGCAGCTTCTACCGTTCCGACCACTTCCCGATGGCAAAGCGCGGCGTCCCCGCCATCTCCTATGATGCCGGCACCGAACTGGTGAACGGCGGGGCGGCACGCGGCAAGGAACTGGCCGATATCTACACGCGCGACCGCTATCACCAACCGGCCGACGAATACGACGCCACCTGGAACACCAGCAGCTGGGTCGGCGACATGACCTTGCTCTACAACCTCGGCAACCGCCTGGCCAACGGCCGCGACTGGCCGAACTGGTCGCAGGACAGCGAATTCCGTGCGACCCGCGACACCACGGCAGCCTTGCGCAAATGATCCTAAAGCCGCCGCGCGCCAGATTTCGGCAGCACGGCGGCTTCCTATTCGAGGCGGGAGATAGTGGCCCTTCGCCAGAAAGCACCGATCCGGTGATCTCGAACGTAAAGGTGAATGAGAGAGCTACAAAACGGATTATTTCATTTTCTTGAAGGACTTCCGGTCGTTTACCACCGCCACTCGAGCGTGCGCGGCACTATCCGCGCTCCCTGCGTTTCTTGCGAGTGACAACCTTTTAACGCCGCAATGACTTTATTTTCACTTGTTAGAAAGGAAGCTATCCGGCAGCAATTCCTTGCGACGAAAAAAGAACTGCAGCGTCTCCCATCCCGTCCTCGGATCGCAATTCGATACTCGGCCGATCTCTCAAAGTCAGAGAGCGCAAGTCCGGGCGCTCAAGCCAGACAGGCCCCCAAAGCAGGCATAAAAATGGCCCGAAGGCCATGAAGACCTCCGGGCCAAGGAATAGGGCTGCTCTGTTACGAGCCGCCTTCGGGTCGCACGCTGTGTTTACGCCCGGAAACGCCCATGCGGCGTGACCGGGATCACACCTGATGTATGAATCGTAACGGGCCTTCTTCCCCAACCCGGCTACAATGCGGTAAGCCGTCCTTGTCGCGCGGACACTTCGCACGGCGGGGCGGCCGGCCGGCTGAGGGGCACCGTAGTTGGATTTCGAAGGTCAGATCGAGGCCATTCGGGCGATTTTTCGATGTGATCGGCAGCCTGCCGAATCGCTGGCGCGCGTTCTTATGCCCCAAAGGCTCTTCGCCAAGGACATCCTCGCCAGACAGGGCGAACCCTCTTACAATTGCTGGCTCGTCATCGAAGGCGCTTTACGAGTCGAGACTTACGGCCTCGAGGGGCAGCGCCAGCAAGTGGCGCAACATGGTCCGGGCGAATTTTTCGGAGCCTATCCCACCGCTTCCGTGCATCGCGCGGAGATCAGCGCCCTATTCGATTGCCAATTGCTCTGCGCCGAAGCCGGCAAGATCGCCGAACTCGTCGCCGGCGATGTCCAGATCGCGGCGGGAATGGCGCGGCTTCTTGCCCGCCAGCTCGACCGTGCGCTGGACCGGATGGTGACGCGCATCACCTATAGCGCGGCGGGCCGGGTCTATGCCGAACTGGTGGCGCTGGCGGATGGACGCGATCGGATCGTGCCTTCCCCCCGCGTGACGATGCTGGCCCTGGGGGCGAACACCACGCGCGAAACAGCCTCGCGCGCCATAGCCACGTTGATTCGGCGTGGGATCATCAGCCGCGACGACGAGCAGTTGATCATCCATGCGCCCCGCATGCTGGCGGAACTAATCTGCTGATTTCCCGTCAGTTCATGCGCTCGGCAGGTGACAGAACAATCCGATGGGGACGTTCCCGATCGCTGTGACGATCTCCCCCGCCGCATCGAAGCGGTAATCGGGCGCAAGCAGTTCAAGAGCGGCGATCTGCGGCCAGGATGCACAGATGCTTCCTCCTGTTGCCGCGCTGGCTAGCAGGCAAGCCAGTTCGCCGGAGACCTCGAGGCTTTCGCCCGGCACGACCGCACGGCTGTCGATCCCCAGCCGCAGCTCCGGATCCTTGCGCAGCAGCGCCTGCGCGTGATCGATCGCAGCCACGAGGTCCGGAAAGGCGAGGACGGTTCCCTTCTCATCTTCGATCTGCGTGACGGGGGCGCTACCGAGAACGCCAGGCAATCGCCCGGGAGATGCGACAATCGTGACATTCTTCGCGCGATCCAAAGCACTGCCGCGCGCCGGCAGCCATTCATCGAGAATCACGCGGCGAACCGGCAGATCGTGCGCGCGCCACTCGACCTCGGCCGGAGAGGGAAGATCCGTGGCCCGCGCGAGGTGAAGCGCTACGGCGCGCGAGGCCAGGCTTCGGGCGTGCCGCAAGGCCAGCCCCATCGCCACTTGCGACCCGTTCAGAATGGCAGCCTCTGACAAACCGGCATTGCCTTCGAGGACCTCGACCACGTCTGCCTGCCCCATCAGCCGATCGAAGCGTTCGCCCCAGGCACTGTCGTACTGTTCGACCGAGATCTGCCGAAAGCGGGCAAGCGACGTGGGCAGCACGACATGAAGCCGGGCACCGCGAGCCACTGCCATTTCGGCCATGAGGATGTCTGCGCCGGCTGCCAGGGCACCGAACACAGCGCCGGGCCGGATCTCGTCGAGCGCGCATTCCAGCTTGGCGCGCGCTTCGGCTTCGTCATCCGGCAGGCCGATTATCCCATAGAAATAAAGGCTGGGCGGCGGCTGGAGATCGTCGAGGAGATCGGGCGACCGGCCAAGCCTTTCCAGGATCTGGCGGAACTGACCCAAGGTGACGGCATGGTCCTCCCACGCCTCGGGCGAAGACTTCATCGCGCGTTCCAGCGCCTGGCGGCTGGCTTGCGGATCGTCCAGAAGCAGCAGCGCCTCCGCCTCGGTAGCCCCAAGCCAATACCGCGTTTCCGGCTCGTAGTCGCCGCAAGCCAGTATTTCCAGCACGCGGCGGGCGATGCGACGCGCTTCGTCGGGACGATCGTTGAGGAAGGCGATGGTTGCCGCATTGATCAGCGGGTATGTCGCCCGGCGGCTGCCCGCTGCCTGCAGATAAGCTGCCTGCGCCTGCTCCAACAGGCCGGCACGTTCACTGCCCCCACCGCGCAGCCCGCGGTCCTTCAGCAGCCGACCCTTGAGGCTCAGCGCATCGGCTGAAGAGGATGCGCCTAGGCCCAGATCCTCGAACATCCGCCATGCCCGCAAGGTATCACCCGCGCGCGCGATCTGCCTGATTCTGGCAAGGGCAGGAAGAGTCACCGGCGTTTTCCCTCAGGCGGATGGCGGTTTCAGAAGCGACCCGGCGGCGGGTTCTTGATGTCCGGATCGATGGTCAGGCCGACCCATCGCGGATCGCAGCGGGTCCCCTGAAGGAGATCGACGTTGATGTTGAACGGGTGCCGGGTTCCCAGCTTGCCGCCGCGATTGAAGCGCGCCTGGAAGCGGACCACCTTGTAGCGATCGAGCTGCTTGTCGTATTTGTCGTACTCCAGGCCGCCGTAATAAGAGGACAGCGCTTCCTTCGTCGTGATCGCGTCCCAGGCCTTCGAAAAGAAGAGCTGGTCGCCCACCAGTTCGATCTCCACTTTGCTGTCGCAAGTGATGGGGATGTAATGGAGCTTCTCCTTGCCCACCACTTCGTAATGCAGAGAGATCGCCGCGTCGACGACCTCAAGAGTCACGCGAAATGGAACGACCGTGGCATCGTCCGCCAGCCCGAGATCGAAGTCGGGCGAGAGGCCGTACTGGGTATAGTTGAGCGTGGACATGACCCTTCCTGATTTCCCACGGCCGTTCATTTTGGCCCGGCGTCAATTCCCGAAGGGCGCGGCCAGTTTCTCCTGCCAGACGCGCCAATCGTTGTTCTGCGGATCCCCTGCGATCAGCCGCGCGACATCCTGCCGCGCTTCCTCCCGCAGCTGTATCGCACGGCTCTTCTCGCCCAGACTATAGAGCAATTGCGCGTTCGAATAGCGGGCCAGCATCCAATCCTGCTGGTAAGTCGCGTTCTTGGGATCTTCCGTGACGAGCCGCTGTACGATCGCAGCCTGCCGCGATCGTTCCTGCAGCGCCTCGACGTCGCGGCCCTGCACGCGCAAGGCGTCCGCCATCCATGCGTGGCGATTGGCGATATCCACGTCGAGACTGCGATCCTCCGGCACCATCCGGGCGACCCGCTGCATCGTTTTCAGGGCATTGCCGCATTCGCCCAACTGATCTTCCGGTCCCTTGAGAGTGACCGCGATCGTGCAGATATTGCCTTGGGCATAGCCGAGTTCGCGCCAGTAGGCCTGGTTTTCCGGCACGAGGCGCACGAGGTGCTCCGCCAACGCGCGATAGGCAAGGAAGCGGGGCAGTGCCCTGTCGAAGCGCTGGCCGATGAAATCGACGTAGCCCAGCCAGAACTCGCTTTGCGCATGCGCGAATATCCTGGACGGGTCGCGCGGATCGGCTGCCAGCAGCGTGGCGGTAACGCGGTGCGCCTCTTCGAACTTGGCGATGGCTCCGGCGCGGTCGCCGCGCTTGTGATCGTCCTCGCCCATGGCGTGGAGGATACGGGCCCGGCGTTCCAGGGAATCGGCCGGCAATGCGTTCAGATCGGACTGATCCGCATAGTAGTCGAGCGCCTGCTGGTTGACGGATTGCAGGACATCGAGACGGCCGACGCCTTCCAGCCTCTGTCTGAGGTCCGTCAACATGAACTCGATCAATCCTTCGGCCTGCTGTCTCTGGTGCTCCGCTTCTTTCTGCGCGCGAAGCGCAAAGATCAGCATGAGGGCCATGGATAGAGTAAGCAGGACGGTGAGGAGCGTGATGGCAATCACACGGCGCAGCTGGCGCTGCGCATCACGCTGGATGATCTGGTCCAGAGCGATGCCGGTCAGTCCCGCCACGATCTTCAACCGGGCGAGCTTGGGGCCGTCGTGATCGGTGCGGAAGTCCGCCGCGATGGGCTCGTGCGTGATGCCCGCCGCATCCGGGCCGATCAGCGAGGCTGGAAAACTGTCCTGCGGCTCCCCTTCCAGCAGCGCGGCTATCACGGGGCGGCCCGGGTGAAGGCTGCGAAACAGTTCGATCTCGGCATCGACCCAGCGCGAGTTCCTTGCAGCGGGCGAGCAGAGAACCAGCAGCACATCCGATCGCGACAGGGCCTGGCGCACTTCCTGGTCGAGGCTGGAGGCGGCAGGCAGTTCGGCACGGTCGCGGAAGATCGGCGTCAACTGGCGCGGCACGGTCCCGGAAGCGGTTGCCGTGCCGACGAGGCGGGCGGGGATCCGGTAAGATTCCAGCCAGCGGTGCAGCCGCCGGGCGAAGCGCTCATCGACGTGACTGTAGCTCAGGAAGGCACGATAATGCCGCGCACCCGCGTTTCCGCTCTCGGCGGCGCCGCCGGTACCGTCCAAGTCCTCGTGAGCCGTCATCCTCGACGAACGATCATCTGCCAACGCCCCCGCGGTGCCCCAGCCTGCAATTCGTCCCTATCACATCGATTACCCGGCGCAACGCCCGAGAACCCCTGACCATTATGGCGCGTCCGACTTAGCGAGGACCAGCCGCCAAGGCCTAGCGATAAGTGTCGGGCGTGCCTATCGTGAACGAATAGGTCAGCGGCTTGAGCTGGATCCGGTACGGCATATGCGCGCGGCCATCCAGGTTCCACCCGGTATCGCCGCCGACACCCGCCTGTGCCGCATCGACCAGAATGGTGCCGTTGCCGTGCGCGCGAATATCGGAGCTATGCGCCTGGCCGGGCGGCTTCGTCGCCAGATCGTCGTAGGGAAACGCCAGAGCATTGACCGAAAGCGGCTGGGCACCCGCAATGCGAAGTCCGGTCCTGGCACCGGTCAGTTCGATCCATCGCACGTCCGTCTTGTTGCCGGATTCCTGCGGTCGGGCATAGTCGTGGAACTGGTCCGCCAGCTTGCCCTGCCACTGCGCGATCAGACCAGCGGTCTTGCGGTCCGCATAAGTCTCCTGCGGCCCGCGTCCGAACCAGCGAACCTGATCGAGCATCGCGGGCGTCTCGAAGGCGAGGCCGACACGCAAGGGATCGGGGAGAGTGTCGCGCAGCGGCTCGAAGCGGACGGTCACGCCTACGGTGCCGTCCGCTGCCATGGTCCAGCGCGTCTCGGTCTTCACCGAGCCCACGCCCATGTCGTGGCGGACGACGATGGCGTCGCCTTCGCGGGAGACCGCCTCGACGCGGCGATGCTGCGAGAAGTGCTGCCACATGGCATGGCTTTTCGCTATGCCTGCCCCGACGTCGTTATCAGTGAGCGAACGCCAGAAATTCGGAGCGCCGCCAGTCAGTAGCAGCCTGCCGCCTCGTTGATATCGGGTAACGAGACCGGTCGCCCGATCGATCTCCAACTCGGCCTCTCCGGCTGCGAGCCGCAGGGCCGTTTCCGTCTCGCTCGGTGCGACCGCCCCGGCAGGCACGGATACCGCCGTCGGCGCCGTCAGCGCGAACTGCTCCCAGCCGACGACATGCCCGGCGGGCTGCGTGGGCACTGCTCCCGCCTTTGCGCGGGCACGCAGCACGAGGATGCGCTCCGCCGCCGGATCCTTCGCGGCCGGAACGGGGACGGCGAGCAAGGCGGAAGCGCCGGCTGCCACATCTGGCGATGCAATCACTCCGCGCGCAACGTCCTTGCCGTTCTCCATCACCGTCCAGTCGAGCGTGAAGCGCGAAAGGTCGATATGGTCGTGGCGATTGACCACACGGTAGCCGCCTGCATCCTGCGTAAAGGCGATGGGCGCCTGTACCTTGGCCAGTTCGTAGTATTCCGGGTCCGGCGTGCGATCGGCCTGGATGACGCCGTCTCCCACCGGACTGTCGTCGCCATGAAGGCCCGGCCCCTTCGGGTCGGGATCGTAGTCGAGGCCCTGCCCCCAGAACGGCCGGCCCTGCTTGTCCTTCAGCAGCATAGTCTGGTCCACCCAATCCCAGATGAAGCCGCCTTGCAGCTTGGGATAGCTGCGCATCGTCTGCCAGTATCCTTCGAGATCGCCGAGGCTGTTGCCCATGGCATGGGCATATTCGCAAAGGATCAGCGGCTGCGTGAAGGCGGGGTCCTTGGCATAGTCCACCATCTTGGGCACGTCGTCATACATCGGCGCGAAAATGTCGACGTAGCTGTTCACCGGGTGGCGCCAGTTGCTCATGCTCCAGCCCAGGAAGCTGATAAGGCGGCTCGGATCGTTCTCCTTGACCCACTTCGCCGCCGCTTCGAAATTCTCGCCGATGCCGGTCTCGTTGCCGAGCGACCAGAAGATGATCGACGGATGGTTGCGGTCGCGCCGCACCATGCGCTCGACGCGGTCGAGATGCGCCACCTTCCACTTGGGATCGTTGCCCAGCAGGATCTTCGGATCGTTACCGTGCTCCTGCGAAAGACTGAGGTAGCCGTGGCTCTCGATATTGGCCTCGTCCATGACGTAGAGGCCATATTCGTCAGCCAGATCGTACCAGCGCGGGTCGTTGGGATAGTGCGAGGTGCGCACGGCGTTGACGTTGGCCGCCTTCATCAGCTCGATGTCGCGGCGCATCGTCTGCTCGGAGACGATGCGGAACGTCCTGGGATCGTGCTCGTGCCGGTTGACGCCGCGGATCATCACCCGCTTGCCGTTCACGCGCACTTCGCCGCCAGCGATCTCGACGCTGCGGAAGCCGATGCGGCGGCTGGTCGCTTCCACCAGCTTGCCCTGGGCATCCAGCAGTTCGACCAGCAAAGTGTAAAGCTGCGGGTCTTCGGCGGACCATGTCCGCACCGCCGGCACGGCAGCGGCCAGCGACACGGCGCCGCCTTCCGCCGCACCCTCGCGCGTCAGGACCTTACGCCTCCCGTCGAGCAAGGTCGCGCGAACGCGCAGGGCGGCGAGCTGTCCGGCCAGATCCACCTTCACGTCCAGCTTGCCGTCGCGGTAGCCGTTCTCCAGGCCCGCATCTATCGTCAGGTCCCGGATGTGCGTGGCCGGAGCGGCATAGAGCGTGACGCTCCGCTCGAACCCGTTGACGCGCCAGAAGTCCTGGTCTTCCAGATAGCTGCCATCGGCGAAGCGGTAGAGTTCGATGGCAACGGTGTTCTTGCCGGGCCGAGCGTAGCGCGTCACGTCGAACTCGGCCGGGAGCTTGGAATCCTCCGAATAGCCCACGCGCTGGCCATTGATCCAGATGTAATAGGCCGCGCCCGCCGCGCCGACCGTCAGCAGCAGGCGCCGCCCCGACCAGGCGGCAGGAACCGTGAAGTCGCGGCGATAGGAGCCGACTTCGTTGAGGCTATGGTCGATCCATGGCTGGTTGCGCGGAAAAGGATAGCCGCTGCCGACGAAGACCGGCCGGCCGTGTCCCTCCGCCTGAAGGATGCCGGGCACTTTCATCGTGCCCCAGCCGCTCACATCGAAGTCCGGCTTGAAGAAGTCAGCAGGGCGGCTTTCCGGGGTGGCAGAATGCCGGAACTGCCAATCGCCATCCAGCGACAGGTGATAGCGGGATTTAGACACGTCACGCGCGAGGGCGCCGGCTCTGGTATCGAAGCCTTGGAAGGTCGCGTGCATCGTTTCCGCGCCCTGGCGGACGACTTCCGGTTGCTCCCATTCCGCAGGTGCGGTTTGTGCGCAGGCCGGTTGCACGACAAGCGCCGCCGCCGCGATCCCGCCGATCGCGCAACTATTCAGGAAATTCCGCAAGCACCTGCCCCTTTTTCGATACGCACCGTCGATGCTCCGATCAGGAGCCATCACGCCAATTCATATATCGTATACTGAGCAAGCGAGATTGCAAGATCCGGAGCGGTTGCGCGCTTCTAGAAAGGGATTTCCTTGCCTTCGTAGTCGAGCAGTTTGCCGCTGTCGGCAAGTTTCAGTTCCTCGATCACGTCGAGCAACTGCAAGGCCGCGCGTTCGGCGTCGAACAACTTGCCGGGCTGCACATTGCCCTGGAACGGTCGCGATAGCGCCGTATCCACCGTGCCCGGATGCAGCGCCACGACGATGGCGCGATCGTTGCGGCGGCGCTCCTCGATGGCGAGGTTGCGCACCAGCATGTTGAGCGCGGCCTTAGATGCGCGGTAGCCGTGCCAGCCGCCCAATCGATTGTCGCTGATCGAGCCGACCCGCGCCGACAGAGCCGCAAAGACCGGTCGTACCGGCCCCGCGCCGGGTATCGTCTTCGGCAGCAGCGGCAGGAAGTGTTTCGCGACCAGGGCCGGGCCGATGGCGTTTACGGCATAGAGCTGCGCCAGCCACGCGGGGTCCAGGTCGCGCAAGGCCTTCTCCGGGCCGTGATCGCCGCAATGCAGCAGCCCGGTGGCGACGATCACCAGGCTCGGCGGCGGCCCCTCGGCCACCCGCCCGGCGGCGGCGGCAATGCTCGCCTCGTCCAGCAGGTCGAGATGGCCGGCGCCGCTGTGCGACCGTGCGAACCCGTGGACGACTTCGAAAGCGCCCTCTTCGATCAGCGCCGCCTCGAAGGCCCCGCCGATCCCGCCGGACGCGCCGATGACGACCGCGGAGGTTCGAGGCGCCGCACTCACGACCGGGTGAACCGCCAGCGGTCCGCATCGCTTTCGGCCGCATCGAACCTGTAGCCGTCGCTGTCGAAGCCGCGCATCGCCTCTACGTCGGTGACGTGGTGCTCGCAAAGCCAGCGCGCCATCATCCCGCGTGCGCGCTTGGCGTTGAAGCTGACGAAACGCGGGCCGTTCGGACCGGGCTCGCGGAACTCCACCTCGATCACCCGCACGCCCGGCAGCTTGCCGGATACGGCTGCGTAATATTCCTGGCTGGCAAGGTTGAGCACTACGTTGGAGCCCTCTTCCTCAAGCTGCGACAGGAGGAACTGGGCGATGCGATTTCCCCACCAGTCGGTCAGGGACTTATGCCGGGGCGCCCAGCGCGTGCCCATCTCCAGACGGTAGGGACGGATCGCGTCCAGCGGGCGCAGCAGGCCGTAAAGGCCCGACAACATGCGGACATGGTCCTGCGCGAAGGCAACCCCCGCTTCGTCCAGGGTATGCGCTTCGAAGCCCGTGTAGACGTCTCCGGCAAAGGCGAACAGGGCCTGCCGCTCGGGCAGTTCCGCGAAGTCGCGAAAGCGATCGGCATTGAGCTTGGCAAGACGCGGAGAGATATGCATCAGCTCCGAAAGGCGCTTCTGCGTCAGGTTCGCGGCCGAGCGCGCCAGGCTGCCGGCTTCTTCCGCGAAATGCGGCGTGGTCACGGCAAGGGGCGGCAGGGCGCGCTCGAAATCGAGCGTCTTGGCGGGAGAGAGCAGAGCGATCATCGCTCGCCGGTAGCCGGGGCGGGCGGCGGCGTCAAACCGGCCCGGCGGGAGCATCCACGCCGGACCGGAACGGCTGTTTCAGCGCGGGCACTTGACCGGGTCGTTGCGCTTGCAGGCGGGATTTGCGCTTTCCCAGCGCGCTCGCGCCGCCTGGTAGTCCTGGACGGTAGCGTCGTGCTGGCGCACCGCTTCGGCATAGGCAGCCTGCTCGCGCTCCTGGCGAGCCGCTTCCGTAGCGATGGACGATTCGCGGGCGCGCTCGCGCGCGACATTATCCTCGACTTGCGCGCGAGCCGCTTGAGCCTGCTGCTCGTTCAGCGCCTTGCGCTTCGCTTCCGCATCGGTTTCGGCGCTGGCTTTCGCATCGCCGGGCAGCCCCATGTCCGCCACGCTCTGTGCCAGCACCGGAAGCGGCGCGCAGGCCAGTGCCAGGGCGAGCAGGGAAAGGTTGCGAGAACGGTTCATGGACGGGTTCCTTCGATCATCGCCAAGGCGCAGCCTCGTGGGCGCCTCGACTTACAGGGCAGTTTTGCCGAGGTCCAGAAACGGCCGACGTCTGGCCCGGTTCCTTTTAGGGCCAGTTCCTTCGGCACGACCTCGGCTTTATCCCCGCCGGGGTACCGTTTCGTCAGGCCGCAGGGTGAGCACGCGAACGCCGTTCCCCGTCACCGCAACGGTGTGCTCGAACTGCGCCGAGAGCTTGCCGTCCGCGGTGACCACCGTCCAGCCGTCGTCTTCGGTGTGCACCGCGCGGCGTCCGGCGTTGAGCATGGGCTCGATGGTGAACACCATGCCTTCCTCCAGCCGCAAGCCGGTTCCGGGCCTGCCGAAGTGCAGCACTTCCGGCTTCTCATGCATCTCCCGTCCGATGCCGTGCCCGCAATACTCGTGCACGACCGAGTAGCCGGCGCGCTTGGCATGGCGCTCGATCGCGTGGCCCACATCGCCGAGCCGAGCCCCCGGACGGACCTCCTGGATGCCTTTCCACATGGCTTCGTAAGTCGTGCGCACCAGCCGCCGCGCCGCCGGATGGACTTCGCCGACCAAGTAGGTCTTGCTCGAATCGGCGATGTACCCGTTCTTTTCGAGAGTGATGTCGAAGTTGACGATGTCGCCGCCGCGCAGCACGTCCGTCTCGGACGGCACGCCGTGGCAGACGACCTCGTTGCGCGAGCAGTTCAGGACATAGCCGTAGCCATACTGGCCCTTGCTCGCGGGCCGCGCCGCCAGCCTGTCGACGATGAAGGCTTCGACCAGGTCGTTTATCTCCATAGTCGAGCGCCCGGCGAGCACTTCACCATCGAGATGCGAGAAGACCGAAGCCAGCAGCCGCCCGGACTCGGCCATGAGTTCCACTTCCTCGGGCGACTTGATCATGCCGCGTCCATCCCGACGGGCTGGCTCCGGACATCCCCTGACCGGACATCCCCTGGATCTACGCCTGCCTCCTTCAACTCCCGGATCACGACCTGCTGGAACGTCAGTTCCGGGTTCATTTCGCATAGCATGCCGATCCGGATCCAGAATGCGGCCTGGGCATTGATCGAACGATAAGAGGCCTTGCTGGCCTTGCGGAGCTGATCGTGAAGCTCATCCTCGATGTTGACGATGCCCATCAGCCTACCTTCCATATACGAATCATATATGTTCCATAGTGCAGCGACAGGCGCCGGGCAAGCGGATCAGACCGTGCGTCGAAGCAGGTAGATGTCCATTATCCAGCCATGCTCCTCGCGAAGTTCGGCACGGCGCCGCTGGATTTGCGCCCCAACGTCAGCCAGATCGCCCGCGATCAGGCATTGCTGCGGCATGCCGAGATAAGCGCCCCACCAGATCGTCAGTCCCTCCGGCGGCAGCGCCGCGAAAGCGCAGGCCCCGTCCAACATGACGACCAGGGTTTCGGCGTCCTGCGGCCATCCCTCCTCTCGCAGGCGCCGCCCGGTCGTGATCGTTAGCGGGGCTGCCAGCGTGTTCAGTGCAATGCCGTGCGCGGCGGTCAGCACCTGGATGCTGGTGATCCCCGGCACGACATGGACCTTGAGGGCCCTGCCCTGACGCTGCAACCGCTCCGCGATCCGCAGCGTGCTGTCATAAAGCGATGGGTCGCCCCACACGAGCAGCGCCAGCACGCCGCCGTGGGGCAAATAGGCGTCGATCTGCGCGGACCAGACCTCGGCGATCGCCGCATGCCATTCCCCCACGCCGTCAAGATAGGGCGGCACCGTAGATCGCACCGGCAGATCGAACTCGACGACGCGCGTGTCCCCCGTCAGCACCTCGGCGCAGATCGCGCGGCGCAGATCGATCAGGTCGGACTTCGCCTCACCCTTGCGCGGCAGCAGGATCAGGTCCGCCGCGTTCATGGCGCGGATCGCCGCCAGGGTCAGGTGCTCGGGATTTCCAGTACCGATGCCGATCAGATGAAGATCGACGATCCCCGCCATCACTCATGCTCCCCGACGAACGGAGACGCTGCCGATTGCGGACGGAACCGGCGGTCGTAATCGGGCGCATAGAGGCTGCTTTCGGCCACCGTGTCTTCCGCGACCTCGAGAGCGCGGCCGACGAGGATCAACGCCGTCCGCTCCATGGTTCCGGCAACCGCCTGCTCGACGTCGTCCAGTCGTGCGCGGACGATCCGCTCGTCGTGCCAGCTTGCCCGCCAGACCACCGCGACGGGACAGTCGGGGCCATAGTGGGGCAGCAGGTCCGCAACGACCCGGGCCAGATTGTGGATCGAGAGGTGGATGGCCAATGTGCTGCCGGTCGCCGCGAAAGCCGCCAGGTTCTCCCCTTCCGGCATGGAACTGGCCCGCCCCGGCGTGCGCGTAAGGATCAGCGACTGCGCCAGCCGGGGCACCGTCAGTTCGGTCTCCAGCGCAGCAGCGGCGGCGGCGAAGGCGGGTACGCCGGGCGTTACGCTGACCGGAATGCCCAGCGCGCGCAGGCGCCGCAACTGCTCGCCCATGGCGGACCAGATCGACAGGTCTCCGGAATGGAGGCGCGCCACATCCTGCCCTTGACCGTGCGCCTCGAGGATAGTGGCGATAATCGCGTCGAGGTCCATCGGCGCCGTGTTCACGATGCGGGCGCCGGGCGGGCAATGGTCGAGCACGGCCGCGGGCACCAGCGAACCGGCATAAAGGCAGACCGGGCTGGATGCGATCAGGTCCCGTCCGCGCAAGGTCAGGAGATCGGGCGCGCCCGGACCGGCGCCGATGAAATGTACGGTCATGTCGAAACTCCCTGAGCAATGGCGCAAGTCGCCGTCCGGTCGGACGAGATATGGCGGAGGGCCAGCAACCTGGCTCCGGGACCGGCGGCGGCCAGAGCGGCGGCTTCGGCAACGCTCCCGCATCGGCGCGCGGCAAGGCTGGCGGGGGAGCGGGTAAGGGTTCGCTCCGCCTGCAGAGCCGTCGCGGCGACGGGAATGATGGGTACGCCGCGCTCCAGGGCCAGTTCGGTCAGCCTCGCGACTTTGTCCGCAGGCGCAGCGATCGCCTGGATCGGAGCGGTTTCGCGGCAGGCCCTTGCCAGCGCGTCACGCAATGACGCCGTGTCCGCATCCGCCCGAAAACCGAAGCCGGCGACGATCACAAGGTCACGCTCCATTGCACGATGGGATAGTGCGCCTTCCAGCCTCGCCGGGAGCCGAGCGGCGCCGCCTGGGCCAGTTCCACCCGCAGCAGGGTGCCGCCGATCTCGACATGGGCCTTCGCGAGCAGAGCCTCGGTCTCCAGTGTGACGGCGTGGGCGACGATGCGCGTGCCCGCCGAGAGGTGGCCCAGCCGCTCCAGCAGTGCCGCATCCAGCCCCCCGCCGACGAAGACCGCGTCCGGGGCCGGTCGGTTTTCCAAGGCTGCGGGGACCATGCCATCGACGACATGCAACCGGTCGGCGCCCAACGCGGCGGCATTGGCGCGGGCCCGGGCCGCGCGCACCGGATCGCCTTCAAAGGCGACGGCGCGCATGTCGCGGTGGGCCAGAAGCCACTCGATGGCGATCGATCCCGAACCCGTGCCGATATCCCAGAGCAGCTCTCCCGGTCGCGGCGCCAGGGCGGACAGCGCGAGCGCGCGGACCGGCCGCTTGGTGATCTGGCCGTCGCTGTCGAACCAGCGATCGTCGCGCCCCGATGCGCAAGTCACGACCTCGCCCTCTCCGCCGCAGGACAGGCCGACGGCAACGGGATGTGCGACATCCTCGAGATCGAAGCTAAAGGCACTGGCGATCCGCACGCGTTCGCGCGGCCCGCCCAGGGCTTCGAGCACCGTGAGCGTCGAGGCCCCGAAGCCCTCCCCCGTTACGTAATGCGCCAAAGCCTGGACCGCCGCTCCATCGCGCAGCAGCACCAATGCCCGCTGCCCCGGAGCGAGATGGGGCCGCAGGTGCGCGAGGGGCGCCGCATGAAGACCGAGACACAGCGTGGTTTCGACCGGCCAGCCCAGTCGGGCAGCGGCCAGCGCGAAAGTGGAAGGCGCCGGATGAGCGATCCATTCGGCAGGGTCGAGCCCCCCGGTCACGACCGATCCCGCGCCGAACCAGAAAGGATCGCCCGAGGCCAGCATGACCACCTTGCGGCCCTTCAGCGCCATGAGTTCCGCCACGCCGCTGCCGAACGGGACTGGCCATGTCCGGGTTTCGGCACTAAGCGCCGGCAGCAGGCCGAGGTGGCGGGCGGCCCCCGTTACGACTTGGGCTTCCGCCAAAGCGCTGCGGGCGGCTTCGGAAAGCCCGGCGATACCGTCCTCGCCGATGCCGACGATCGTGAGCCATGGGTCTCGAGGAGCTTCAGACATGATCCGCATCCTGATCCTGGGCGGCACGACCGAAGCGAGCGCCCTCGCCCGCGCAGTCGCCGAACGCAGGATCGCCGCGACGCTCAGCTATGCAGGCCGCGTCGCCAGCCCGCGGCAGCAGCCGGTCCCGATCCGCATCGGCGGCTTCGGCGGCAGTACCGGACTGGCGCGGTACATGCGCGAGAATGCCGTCACGCATCTGGTGGACGCCACCCATCCCTTCGCTGCGAGGATGAGTGCTCACGCGGTCGCCGCTGCCCAGTCTGCGAAAATTCCGCTGGTGGCCCTCACGCGGGCGCCCTGGGAACCGGTCTCGGGGGACCGCTGGCACCGGGTGCCCGACGTCGCCGCTGCCGTGGAAAGCCTGGCCGGAAAGCCCCGCCGCGTGATGCTTGCGCTCGGCCGCATGCATGTAGAGGCTTTCGCGGCCCAGCCGCAGCACCGCTACCTCCTGCGCTTCGTGGACGCGCCGGAGCGGGCGCCCGTGCTGCCCGACCACCATCTGGTCGTGGACCGCGGCCCTTTCACCCCCGACGGCGACCGGCGGCTCTTGCAGGAGCACGGGATCGACCTCGTGATATGCAAGAACGCCGGCGGATCGGGCGCTTCTGCCAAGCTCGTCGCGGCGCGCGAACTCGGCGTGCAGGTGACGATGATCGACCGCCCCGCGATACCCCCACGCCGCGAAGTGGACAGCGTGGAAGCCGTGCTCGACTGGCTTGCTCATTCCGACCACCGGGGCGTGTAGAGGATCGGCCCGCGATCCCGCATGATCAGGCGAGTCTGGCTGGACCCCAGGATGACCATCGTGCGCATGTCCGCCATTTCCGGTCGCGCATCCGCGAGCCGCACGATCTTCAGGTCCTCTTCCGGCGTGAAGACCGCGCGGGCGAACAGGATCGGCCGCTCCGGCCCGCAAACCTCCCGCAAGATCTCCAGAACCCGCGCGAAACCGTGTGGCCGCGCTTTGGAGCGGGGATTGTAGAAGGCCATGGCGAAGTCCGCCTCTGCCGCCAGCCGCAACCGTCGCTCGATCAGCGACCAGGGCTTGAGATTGTCCGAAAGGTTGATGGCGCAGAAGTCGTGGCCCAGCGGCGCTCCGGCCCGCGCGCTCGCAGCTAGCATCGCGGTGATCCCCGGCAGGACGCGTATATCGAGTTCACGCCAGGGCGAAGGCCCATTTTCCCAAGCCTCGAACAGCGCGGCGGCCATGGCGAAGACACCCGGATCTCCGGAAGAGACGACCACCACCTTGCGCCCCTCGGCCGCGAGCGACAGGGCAAGAGCGGCCCGCTCCAGTTCGACGCGGTTGTCGCTGGCGTGCAGGCGAAGGTTCTCGCGCGGCGCCACGCGGGCGACGTAAGGCCCGTAGCCGACGATGTCCGTCGCTTCCTCCAGCGCCGCCGCGACGTCCGGCGTGACGAGCCCGGCGCTTCCGGGACCCAGCCCGGCGACGGCGACCCAGCCGCTCAAGGCCTGCGCCCCTGGCCATGGATCAGCAGAATCGAGAAGTAAGGCGTCACCCCTTCGGCTTCTCCCAGAGGCGTCACCCGCTGCTCGGCCATAGCGGCATGCTCCACCAGCCAGGCTTCGCTCTCCCGCCCGGCGGCAAGAACGGCGCGGCGCAGCTTGGCGAGGTTGCGCCCGATCTTCATCACCACCAGCGCATCGGTGTCGCGAATGCGCCGGGTCAATTCTTCCTCGGGCAAAGTCGCGGTGAGGATGGTCAGGACATCGTCTCCCCAGGTCATCGGCGCGCCGCAGGCCGTCCAGGCGCCCGACATTCCGGTGATCCCCGGCACGACCCCGACCGGAACCGAACCCGCGAGGCGCGTGTAGATATGCATGAACGAGCCGTAGAAGAACGGGTCGCCCTCGCAGAGCACCACCACATCCTCGCCCGCACGCGCAAGGCCGACGAGATGCTCCGTCGCGCTTGCATAGAACCGTGAAAGAGAGGCATTGTAGCGCGGGTCTGCAAAGGGGATCTCGGTCGTGACCGGATACTCCATCGCATATTCCACCACGTCTTCGCGCAACATCCCCTCGACGATCCGCCGTGCCTGCCCCGGACGCCCTGCCTTGCGGAAATAGGCGAGGTGCCGGGCGCCGCGCACCAGGCGGTCGGCACGGACGCTCAGGAGATCCTGAGCGCCGGGGCCAAGCCCCACGCCGTGAACGGTGCCCATCTGTATCATTCCGCGCTGCTCGCGATGGCGTTGACGGCGGCCACGGTGATGGCGCTGCCGCCGAGCCGCCCTTCGACGACGCAGCAGGGCACCGGCTGGACCTGCCACAAGGCTGCCTTGGACTCGGCAGCGCCGACGAAGCCCACCGGGCAACCGATGATCGCCGCAGGACGCGGACAGCCGGGCTGCTCCAGCATGTCGAGCAGATGGAACAGAGCCGTGGGCGCATTGCCGATGGCCACCAGCGCACCGGCGAGATGCGGTCGCCAGAGTTCCAGCGCTGCCGCCGAGCGGGTATTGCCCACCTCTTGCGCCAGATCGGGCACCTTGGGATCGTGAAGCGTGCAGATGACGGCGTTCTCGGCAGGGAGCCGCGCGCGGGTCACACCTTCGCTGACCATGCGGGCGTCGCACAGGATCGGCGCGCCCGCCTCCAGCGCCGCGATGGCGGCACGTGCGAAGCCGGGCGAAAAACGGATGTCGCGGGCAAGATCGACCAGGCCCGCCGCATGGATCATGCGCACCGCGATGCGCTCTTCCTCGGCGGGGAAGGCCGCAAGATCGGCTTCGGCGCGGATGGTGGCAAAGGATTGCCGATAGATGGCCGCGCCATCCTTTTCGTAGAGGTAGGCCATCAGGAAGCTCCGAAATGAGCGATAAGCTGTTCTGCAGAAAGGCCGCGGTGCGCGGGCGGATCTCCCGCGCGGGCGCCGAAAGCGAGATCGAATGCGCCGTCGCGGCCGGTCAGGGTGACATCGCTCGGACGGGATCGGGCGCAGCCCTTCGCGCAGCCGGAAACATGAAGGCGTCCCGAGATGTGCGGCGCCAGGCGGGCCGCCAGCTCTCGCGTCTCGACGCTGGAACTGGGGCAATCCGGCGCGCCGGGGCAGCCGTCGGTGCGTAGAAGAGGATCGTCCGTCCCAAGCAGGAATCCCGCTACCGGCGGAGCCACGCTGCTTTCGGGATGAATGCGCCGCCAGGGCGTGATCCGCAAGGCTGCCGCGCCGGTTACATCCATCAGCTCTACCAAAGACGTGGCCGCGATCCGTCCGAACGGCACGCCGTAACCCGGATCGCATCGAAGCGAAGTTCGCACCGGGCGGCTCTTTCCCATCGCCCAGGCGGGAAGCGGCGCCAAGTGCCGCGACGCCCGCCCGGCAGCGATCCCCCCGGATTCGATGAACCACCGAGCAAGGTCGAGCACCCGATCGGCGGCCTCTTCCGCGTGGACGGCCACCCCGCTTTCGCGTCCGTCGAGGCGGATCAGCAAGCCGCCGCCTTCCGCCCGCTCGATGCGGAAATCGGCCGGACAAGCCGTGAGCACCGCCGACGCCCCCGTGTCGACTGCCAGGCCCATCTTGCCGGGCAAGCGGGGGAGTTCGCTCAGCCGCGCCAGCAACGCCTCGGCTATCCGCGCGGTCTCGTCACCCGGCTTCCAGCCGGGCGCCACCAGGACGTTGCGGCGCCCTTCCGCTTCGGGATCCTCGTCCACCAAGCCGTTGTCGACAAGCGCGGCGAGCAGTTCGCGCCAGCCTCCCTCCCGGACGCCCCGGATCTGAAGGTTGGCGCGGTTGGTGAGGTCGAGCGCACCGCTGCCGAAACGTCCGGCGAGATCGGCCAGCGCTTCGACCTGGGGCCGGGTCAGGCGAGCGAAGCGCGGTTTCACCCGGACGATCAGTCCGTCCCCCGCCATCATCGGACGCCAGGCATCGGGGCACCAGCCGCGCCGGCCGAACGCCGTCATCGGCGGCCTCGGCACCGGACCGCCGGAGGACCGGACAGGCTTCGACGTGACGCACATGGCATCATCCCCTCGCGCGCAGCGACGAAGACCGGGGCTTGCCGACAGGCGTCGGTCCACGCGCAAGGACGGGCGGGCGCGTGAACGCCCATCCTGCGCGCCGGTGCAGCCCCAGCCGCACGGCTTCGTCGCTCACGCGGAGTACCGAGCCATGGCCTATCCCTGGGCCAGGGCAAGAGCGACCGATGCGCCGGCAGGTCTCCTGGCTTGCGGGTCGAAGCGCGATGCTCGGCCTTCCCGGTCTCTCGCGCCCTTTTGCGCGCAGTCCAGTGGCCGGCTTCCGCGAGGGAAGCCCCGGCATCTTGCTCACCGCTTACAGTTGCAGGGACAGCCTCGGCTTCGGGCGGATCGCTCCACCTTCACCGCGTTCCCTTTTAAGCCTCATGACAAGGCACCGGCGCGATCCTGGACGACCTTCGAAAAGGCGCGTCCATGCGGAACCGCTAGCCTCAAGCGGTGCATTTCGCAAGCCGCATCCCGCTCGCCCGAACCGGCATCGCCTCCGCATTCGCCTATCCCCGGGTCTCAGCCTCCCGGCCCGCTTGCCCTCACTCCTCAGGATCATTGACCGGGCTCGTGCGTTGGCTACCGGCGAGAGGAGACGATTATGCACCGCCGGACCGCCGCAAACCTGCCACGGCCAATCTAGATGGCATCGCTGCATTGGCCTGCCCGTCTGATCGTCGTGCGCCACGGCCAGAGTGCCGGCAACGTCGCGCGCGATCTGGCGCACGAGGCGAACGAGAACCGTATCGCCCTGTCCTCGCGCGATGCGGACGTACCCCTTAGCGACCTCGGCCGCGAACAGGCTGCGGCGCTGGGCGGCTGGTTCGCGCAGCAACCGCCGGAGCAGCGTCCCGACGTCCTGCTGTCCTCTCCCTACTTGCGCGCCTGCCAGACGGCGGAGATCTTCCGCGATCATGGCGGCAGCGCGCCCGACGCCCCGATCTGCTTCGACGAGCGGCTGCGGGAGAAGGAGTTCGGCATCCTGGACGGACTGACGACGAAAGGCATTCTCGCGGTCCATCCCGAACAGGCCGAGTTCCGGCGCCTGCTGGGCAAGTTCTACCACCGCCCGCCGGGGGGAGAAAGCTGGTGCGACGTGATCCTGCGGCTCCGGTCGGTCATGGATACCATCTCCTTGCACTACGCCGGACGGCGGGTGATGATCTTCTCCCACCAGGTCGTGGTCCTGTGCATGCGCTACATCGTCGAGACCCTGGGCGAGCGCGAGATCCTGGATATCGACGCTGCCGGCGACGTCGCCAATTGCGCCGTTACCGAATACCGCTTCGATCCCAGCGAGGGGAAGACGGGCGGCCTGGTGCTTCACCGCTACAACGCGACGGCGCCGCTCGAGGCGCAGGCCACGCCGGTGACCAAGGCGCCCGACCTGATCGCCGGAGCGCGCGGGTGACGGCGCGGATCGACCGATCGTGGCTGGAAGCCCATCCCCTGCCCTCGCTTGACGATGCGCAGGACAAGGACGGACGGGGACGCGTACTGGTGGTCGGCGGCGCGGAGTTCGTCCCTGGGGCCTTGCGCCTGACCGGGGAAGCTGCCTTGCGGGCCGGCGCAGGCAAACTGCAATTAGCCACCGTAGGCTCGACCGCAACCGCGCTCGGCGTGCTGGTGCCGGAGGCGGCGATGATCGCCCTGCCCGCCGACGAGAACGGCGAGATAGCGCTCGAAGCGGCCGATATCCTCGTGGAGCGCATCCGTCGCTGCGACACCCTGGTGCTGGGCCCGGGCATGACGGCGGGCGAGCGTACCGACGTGCTGGTCGCGCGGCTGCTGGCCGAGCCGGACGCCGCGCGCAGCATCGTGCTGGATGCCGCCGCGCTCACCTCGGCCCGCGACCTCGCGGCGCAAGTGGCGCGGCACGATGGGCGCGTCGTGCTGACCCCGCACCACGGCGAAATGGCCCGGCTGGCAGGCCTGGATATCGGCCAGGTAAAAGCCGACCCGGAGGGCGTGGCAAGGGAAATGGCACGGCGCTATCGCTGCGTGATCCTGCTGAAGGGAGGCTCCACCGTCCTGGCGACGCCCGAGGGCGGCCTCCATCGTTTCGAAGCCGGATGCATCGGCCTCGCCACCAGCGGCTCGGGCGATGTTCTGGCCGGAATACTCGGCGGGCTTTGCGCAAGAGGTGCCCGACCCGCAACGGCTGCCGGTTGGGCCTGCTGGCTACACGGAAGCGCCGGCCGCATCCTTTCGGAGCGGATCGGCACCGTGGGCTTTCTGGCCCGCGACCTCCTAGAACTGATCCCGCAACTGCTTCACGGCAAGATGCGGACGCCCTAAGGCGCGCGGACAACTTCGGACGGTCTGGAAGCGCCCCTAACCGGTTGTTCTATCTACCGTTGCGTTGACAAGGTTTTCAGCCGGCGCTGAGGTTCGCAGTAAGCCCGTGAACGCCAAGCTCCGTAAGGCTGTCTTGACACGGCGATAGAGCCAGCGGAACTTCCAGCCATGTTTACGCAACTACTAATCGCGCTCGCTCAAGCAGTCACTTCCGCGCCGGCATCGCCAAGCGACATCATCGTGATTGGTCGCCGGGCCGAACAGGCGCTTGCGCTGTGTCTATCCCGCAATTGTTCTCCTGCCGAGGAGGTCGAAGCATCGCTCCAGGCCTCAGTCGAGCAGTTCGCCGATGGCCGGTATCGCGACGCGCGTACTACGCTTCAAAGTGCTATCCGCCGCAATCGCGATCATGCTGGTGAGCTCCCCGGGCCCGTGTCCAGTCTTTATGCCACCTTGGCCACCGTCGCGGAGCATGAGGGCGACACCGGCCTTTGGCTTTCCTCCGCCCGGAACAACGTGCTGGTGCTGCGCCGTTATCTTGGGGAGGCTCACAGTGCAACGCTCAAGCAGGAATTCGCCTTTGCCGACAGCATGGTGGGATTGGGCAGGCCGAACGATGCGGATGCGATTTATCGCAAGGTCCAGCAGGTGGCAGCACAGCATGGCCTGAACAAGCTGGAGTCTGGTGCGGTCTTTCGTCGAGCCTGGGTGGCCCTGATTTCCGGGCGCGACAAGGAAGCCCTCCGTCTAGCGGACGAATCGGTCGTAATAGCTGGCGAGAACGACCGCCTGATGGTGGAGTTGCGGGATATTGTGCGCATGCAGATCGCGGTTCGTCGTGGTAACGAGGATGCAGTGGACGCACTGGCGACACGACTACGTCAATCAGCAACCCAGGCACCAAGATTGCTGTTTGCTCCCGCAGTCGAGGATATCAACCCTGTACGTTCGAGCCTCCAACGGCAACCGAAGCATGACTCAGGCGTTCGGTTTGCAGATGTCGGTTACTGGGTCCGGCCGGATGGAAGAACTGCAGAGGCCGAAGTGTTGCGCACCTCTGGGCTTGGTCAATGGGAACCTGGCATCCTCCGGCAGGTCCAAGCACGCCGCTACATACCGTTGGAGGTGGAGCCGGGACACCCGGGGGTCTATCGGATCGATCGCTTTACGGTTCGGGGAAACATGGGTGTTCCAACGGGCAGTCGCATTCGTCAGCGAATGGGCAATCTAAGCGTTCATGTTGTAGACCTAACTGAAACCGATGAAATGAGTGCTGCACGGCACCAACGCGCCGAAGAGGCTAAGGCGAAAGATGGTGCATAAGCGCCTGTCGACCTACTGCTCCTGTATCTCGCGCCGCGCCTACCGAACGACTGCAAACCACCCATCCCGCCCATTCGGCGCGCCAAACTTGTCTACGCTGCCTTAGGCGCCAGTTCATCGCAGCGCCCTGTCTTTCAGGCCTCCGCTTGCGGCTCAAGGATAGGTGAGCCGAGGAAAGAATCCGCCCGCCCCTCAGGCAGCAAGTCCAGCAATCCCCAGAACGGATCGATCGCGTCGAGCGCGCGGTGGTGCTAATCCGGCTCCTCGGGCGCAGTCCCGTTCGTCCTCATGGCCTCGCTCGGCCCGCATGGCGGCGGCCAAGGCCGGGGGTACTTCCGAAATAATCCGCCGTGTAGCTATTGCCGTCCTCCTCGCGGTGGAGCGGATCCAGTCGCCTGAAAACGTAATCCTCCTTCAACAGCCCGCCCGGCGGCAGGGACCGGCGCATGACGGCCACGGTGTCGGTCTGGCGGCGCAACTCCATCTCGGCCGCGAGCAGGCGATTACGCTCCGTCCATAGTCGGCGCTTTCATTGGGGAAGCTGAGATGTTCCATGGCAGCCTCCTCACGCTTGCCGGCCAATGCCGAGCAGGCTCGCGGGCAATACCATCGATCTGACCGGCACCTGCAACAATTCGGCATTAGCGGCCCTGCAAGCGATCCGAGTGTCGGCTCGCCTGCCCGCCGCAAGGATAACGCCATGACAGATCGGACCCTATTTTCCCGCCGCGACCTGATCCGCGCAGGGGCGGCCACTGGCACCGCGCTCGGCTTGGCCTATCCTGCCCTGGCGGCGACAGACGGAACGCCGGCGCGCCGAAAGCCCCTGGTGATCGGCCACCGGGGCTGCTCCGCCCTCCGCCCGGAGCACACTCTGGCTGCTTATGCCATGGCGATCCAGCAGGGTGCGGATTTCGTCGAGCCCGACCTCGTCTCGACCCGCGACGGCGCGCTGGTCGCCCGCCACGAAAACAACATCGCCGAGACCACCAACGTCGCGGATCATCCCGAGTTCGCCGATCGCCGCACCACCAAGGCGATCGACGGGGAGACGATCACCGGCTGGTTCACCGAGGATTTCACGCTTGCCGAACTGAAAACCCTTCGGGCGATCGAGCGGCTCGGGACCATGCGGCCGGACAGCAAGCGCTACGACGGGCAGTTCCAGGTGCTCACCTTGGAGGAAATCGCCGATTTCGTCGCCGCCGAATCCGCCGCGCGGGGGCGCACGATCGGCCTCATCCCCGAGATAAAGCACTCCACCTACTTCGCCCGCATCGGCCTGCCCCAGGAACAGCGCCTTCTGGACCGGGTAGCGGCGAGCCACTATCTTTCCACGGCACCTGTCATCGTCCAGAGCTTCGAAGTGGCCAACCTCAAGTGGCTGCGCGCGCGCATCGGTGCCTATCCGCGTCTTCAACTCCTCCAACTAGCCATGCCGATCGAGATGCGCCCGGCGGACATCGCCGCCGCGGGAGGCACCATGACCTTCAAGCAGATGCTGACTCCCGCCGGGCTTTCCGAGATCAAGGCCTATGCGGATTGGGTGGCGCCGGTGCTCCAGGCGATCATCCCTTTCGGAGACGCCACCGGCAAGGCGGGCCCGCTAGGCAAACCCACCACGCTCGTGCGCGATGCCCATGCCGCCGGCCTGCTCGTTTCCACCTGGACGGTCAGGCCCGAGAACCGCTTCCTTCCTACCGACTTTCAAGGGCCGGGCGGAGAAACGGCACGGCAGGACAAGGCCTGCATCGAACTGATGCGCCGCTACCTCGCCGCCGGGATCGATTCGATCTTCACCGACGACCCCGGCCTAGGTCGCACAGCCGTCGACGGCCTGGCCTGAGGCTTTCGGCCGCACCATTTCGCATCGCGTCCCCCCGGTCTGCATGGTAGACAGGCGGTCTCGAGGAGGCCGCCATGACCATCACCATCACCGCCTTCGAAAACGCGCCCGATCGCGGCCGCGGGCTCGCAAGGGACATGCGGGTGCGCTGGGCGCTGGAAGAACTCGGCCTGCCCTATGCGACGCGGCTGCTCTCGTTCGACGCGCTGAAGGCGCCCGATCACCTGGCGTACACCCCTTCGGCCAGATACCGAGCTTCGAGCAGGACGGGCTGGTTCTTTTCGAGTCGGGCGCCATCGTGCTTCATCTCGCCCGGCACCATCCCGGCCTCCTGCCGGTTCAGGGTGATGCGCGGGCCCGTGCAGTGGCCTGGATCTTCGCCGCCTTGAACACGCTCGAGCCGCCGATCGTCGAATGCACGATGAGCCTTCTCTTCGAGCGGGAACGCCCCTGGTTCGCCGAGCGCCAGCCGATGCTGGACCAGCGCGTCCGAGACCGGCTCCAACAGCTTTCCGACCGGCTCGGCTGTGACGAGTGGCTGGACGGTTCCTTCGGTGCGGGAGACCTGATGATGGTAACGGTGCTGCGCCGTCTCGAAAGTACCCATCTGCTGGACGCCTTTCCCGATCTGCTCGCCTATATCGCCAGGGGCGAGGCAAGGCCAGCCTATCGCCAAGCTTTCACGGATCAGCTTGCCGTGTTCGAGACGGCATCCTCGGCCACGAAGCCGACCGCCGATCGCTAAGCGGCCACGGCGGTTCCAGCCAAATCGCACACGCTGGCCAGGAGCCGCATTTCGCCGTCGACGCGCGCTGCGCTATGGCGCCGCTTTGGGGATAATCCGAGCTTTTCGCCGATAGCGCGCCCGATGGTCGCGATCGCAGAGGCAGGCGCGGAGTGCCGCTGCTCAACGACTATCAGGATGTCCTCAAGTCCCCGCCATACGCCATTGGCCAACAGCCATAGCAATCTGAGACATTTCCGGTCCGGTTTCTCCCACGAGCCACAACCTTGAGCCGATCCGGCCTATAAGAAGATGTCCCGGATAAATCTCAAAGCGCGCCGGCTGGTTGCGATTTGTTGAGGAAGTCCGGTTAATGGCACGTCCTCGATGGGCTCAGGGACCCAAGGACCAAGTAGGGATCGCATATGCTTAGCCGGCCGAAAATAGCGAGCCATCGAGGATTGATCGCGATCGTCGGTCTCCTTGGCCTGACTCTCGGCGGTTCGGCGGCGCTTTTCGTCACTTCGCAATCCATGGACCGGATCGCGGCGGATCGGCAGCAGCAGCAGGTGGAAAAGACGCTTGCCAGCCTACTCGCCAATGCCGCCAGACAGGCAGCGGCCACCAGCGCCAGGCTGGAACCGGCGCGGAAGATCGCAGCGCAAGGTCCGGATGAGGCAGCAGCCTGGTTGGATACCGAACTCGGGCGGCCCACCGTGGCTGCCGAAGCGACCAAGGCGGTCGCCATCGTCACGCCTTCGGGCGCGATCTACGGTTACACGCGTGGCCAGCGCGCCGAAGCCGACGAGCTGGAGGACATTCGTAGCGCGGCCGACGACCTTGTGGGGTCCCTAAGCGCAGCGGGAACCACCAAGAGCCGAACCGCTGCGAAACCCGCGCAGCACGCAAAGGCCGAACTTGCATCGATCCGCGGCGTTCCGGTGGTGGTTGCCGCGTCCCGAATCCCGGCCGCGGGTGAGCCTCTTTCCCTCGTCACACTGACTTACCTCGACGATGTCATGCTGAACCGCTGGGGCAGCACGCTGATGCTCGATGGCTTCACTTTTCTGAGCGCGCGAGATGCCGCAGCATCGGGCAGGCGCGGCGTTGCTCTTTCCGCTGCGGACGGAACGCCGCTGGGGCGCCTCGCCTGGCATCCGGCCAAACCCGGCGAGGCCGTTCGGGAATATGTCATCCCTGCCACGCTGGCGATCGGCGCGGCCGTTCTCTGCCTCTTCCTGATGCTTGCCTATCGCGCCAGCAACCTGGAGGACGAGGCCAAATCCAACTCCCGGCGCGCGCGCTATCTCGAACTCTTCGATCCCACGACCGAACTGGTGAACCGCGCGACCTTCATCAAACAGCTCGAACAGATCGCAGGCTCTCAGCCGTGCCAGCTGATCCTGCTGGATGTCGATGAATTCAGCGCCATCAACGAGGAGCTTGGCCACCGCGCCGCAGACGACGTCATCCGGCAATTCGGCAAGCAATTGCTGCAGGAATTTCCGAGCCCCCATTGCCTCGTTTCCCGTCTGGACGGCGATGAATTCGCCGTGCTGACAGTCGGCAATTCCGACGTCTTCACCCTCGGACCGCGCGCCACCAACATCGCGGTTTCCCGGCAGACGCGGGAAGGAATAATGGTGTCCGTGACGATTTCGGCCGGGATAGCCGCCGCGCCCGAACACGGCCACACGGCCAGCGAACTGATGCGCCATGCCGATATCGCCCTTGGCGCCGCCAAGGCTTCCGGGCCGCAGCGCCACGTCGTCTACGATCCGGCGCTCGGCGAAGCGTTCAAGAGCCGCAAGGGCCTGGAAGCGCGGATGAAACAAGCCATCGAAGACGAAGGTTTCGAGCTCTTCTACCAACCGATCATCAGCCTGCGGACGATGAAGCCCGCCGGCGTGGAAGCGCTGCTTCGCCTGAAACAAGGCGCCAAGGACACGCCCGCCGTGTTCGTGCCGGTGATCGAGAAGCTCGGCCTCATGCCGCAGCTTGGCGCGTGGATCATCCAGCAGGCATTCCGCGACAGCCGCCGCTGGCCCGAACTGCGCACATCCATCAATCTCTCCCCGCTGCAACTCGAAAATCCCGCCCTGCTCGACCAGATCGATTTTCATCGTGCCCGCTTCGACGTGGCGCCGAAATCCATCGGCTTCGAAATCACCGAGGGCGTCCTGCTGAACAAGTCCGCTACCGTCCACGACAATCTCCAAGGCCTTCGCGATCGCGGCTACGTCCTGGCGTTGGACGATTTCGGGACCGGCTATTCCTCGCTCAGCTACCTTTCCGAATTCGAAATCCACCGTCTGAAGCTGGACCAGAGCTTCGTGAGAGGCGGCCGTCTGATCGAAACCCGCAGCGCCACTCTGATCCAAGGCGTCATCGACATCTGCCACAAGCTCAACATCGACGTCGTGGCGGAAGGGATCGAGGAAATGGAAGAAGCCGCGACCTTGCGGCAGTGGGGTTGCGATTTCGCACAAGGCTACCAGTTCGGCAGGCCCGCTCCGGCTAGGACGGCGGCGCAGAATCTGGTGACCCTCCAGAACAATGCCGCCGCCATCGTGGACTACCGCACCGGGGAGCCCGTTCTCGGCGCGGTCTAAAGGCAACCCGCCGACGCGTCAGGTATCTCTGCACTTGCACCAGCCCGGTGGCCCGGTCCGAATTACGCTTGCCGTCCGTTCAATAAGACCCTTTGGCCAGCAGTACGGCCGGTAACGTCTTGGCCATCAGCCACATGTCGAGCGTCACGCTTTTCCGCCTCACATAAGCAACGTCCATCGTCACGCGCTGATGATACGATGTGTCGCTTCGGCCGCTTGTCTGCCAGATACCGGTCAAACCCGGCCGAACTCTGCAATAGTGCTCGAAATAGGAGCCGTACTTCTGAACTTCCTGTTCGACAATAGGGCGGGGTCCGACGATGCTCATGTCGCCCGACAGAACGTTCAGCAATTGCGGAAATTCATCGAGACTGAGTTTTCGCATGACCGCACCGAGCGGTGTAACGCGAGGGTCGTTCCGCAGCTTGTGCGTGGCATCCCACTCCCTTTTCGCCGCAGCGGATGTGCTGAGGTGTTCCGCGAGGATCGCGTCGCCATCGACGCGCATTGTGCGGAATTTCATGCATTGGAAATAGCGCCCGCCCTGTCCAAGGCGGCGATGGCGATAGAACACCGGACCGGGATCGCTGATGAAAATAGCCACCGCCAGCATGGCCAGGAATGGCAGCATGAAAGTGAGGATCAGGAAGGCGGCGACCATGTCGAAGAGGCGCCAGATCGCCGCGTCCATGATCGGGATCGCTCGCGGAAGGCTATTTTCGACAAGGATATTCCTAGCATATCGCACCGGCGCCGGATAGGCAGCCCTCACGGCCAAGTTTGATGCTCCATCGTGCCTCATGATGTTCCCCCCGGGTTCGTCAGCACCCGTACCTAAACGTTAACGTGGGGCTATCACTGCGGTCTTCGCGCTTGCAACATGAGACGCTTCCATTTCGGATCCGAACATCGAAAACCATCCAAAATGCTTTGCATTTTACCTAAACAGTTCTGCTTATAGCATTGCCCATACAACTTAGATAATCAGAATCATACTCCATCCAATATCAAGTGTTACGTCACCATAATCCGACCCTTATAACCTTCCAGGCCCTTCAAGCATGACCCCTGAAATTATTGGACATCCGCACAGGACAGCAATTTAGATATTAAAACCGATTTGAAGATTTTCCACTTTTTGTCTCATTTTCCGATGCCACTCAAATCGCGGCGATGCATAAGCGCCGTTGATTTCCGCACTTTCGGTTGCGTCAGGGGGGCTCGTTCGATGGACTGCCATTACTGGTTTTTGGATCCCAATGTTGATGGTTACTCGCCACTCCATCCCAAGTTCGAACGTCCGAATTTCGATCGGCGGTGCCGAGATACGGCTTAGCGAATGAGTACGGCAATCATCAAAGCCAGCATCCTGCGTCGCTTTTACGAGCAGGCGGGCTTGGCGCTGTTCGCGTTCACTGCGCGGGCGCTGGAGCAGGTTTCGACTCTTGTCATGACGCTTCTGGCGGCTCGGTTTCTGATGCCGGCGGAGTTCGGCGTCTTCAGCCTCGCGAACGTCTTCGTGATCCTCGTACAAACATTGACGTATACAGGTATCTTTCAGTTCATTCTGACTGCGAAGGGTGACGAAAGACTGATCCTTTCGACCAGTTTCTGGCTGATACTGCTGCTCGTCGGCGCTGCATCGCTACTTCTTGCCGTCGCCGCCTATCCACTGCAATGGCTGTTCGCATCGGCAGACCTCGCGATGGTACTGGTTCTGCTTGCCGCCGCTCAACCGGTTTCCGCGCTGGTTGCATGGTCTTCCGCCACTTTGCTGCGGCGCCAGGAAACGGCGCGCAACTTCACCTTCGTCTTTATCGAAAACCTGGCGGCGCTGGTCAGCGGAACTCTCTTGCTCTGGTTCTGGCACTCACTCTACGCGCTGGTGGCTGCCCGCTATGCAAGGATCGTGTTCGGTGCCGCGCTGTTCATCATCGGCGGGCGCACCTGGCCGCACCTGCATTTCAGTGCCGCCCTCGCCCGCAAGGCAGCGGCATTCTCAAGCCATCTCTACGGCTCCCGTTTTCTCGCATTCCTGTCTCGATATGCGGCGGACATTCTCCTCGGCGTGTTCCACTCACCGGGCGATGTCGGGCTCTATCGCTTCGGGAACCGTATCGCCACCGGCGCTACGGACATTCTGAGCCAACCCATGAGCAATTTCGCCTCCACCCAGTTCGGCAGTGCGGCACGGCACGATCAGGATCTCGCGCCTCTGCTCGCGCGGCATGCCGGCACCATCACTTTGCTTACGGGGATGGTCGGGGCGGTAATCATCGTCTTCGCGCGCGACGTGGTCTCGGCGTTCTTCCAGCCATCCTATCTCGCCGCCATGGTCGTCACGTATGCGATGGGGCTGCGCGGGGTAGCCGGCGCCGGTCAACTGCTGGTGGAGCCGGTCTTTGCGGCGCTGGACCGTACATCAGCAGTGACGGCCTACAACCTGGTGACTGCCGTGGCGACGGTGGCAGCGGTAGCGGCGGCCTCGCCGTTCGGCATAGAGTTCCTCGCCTGGACCCAGGCCACGGTCGTATTCCTGAGTACGCTTTGGGCGTTCTACATCATGCACAAGTCAGGGATCGCGATCGACCGAGCGGTCCGCAACTTCGCTTCGGCCCTATTGCTGGCGTCGGCGTTCGGCGTCCTGCTTTTTCTCCTGCGCCAAAGCGAGTGGCTGATCTTCACGCCGTCCGTAGGCTCAGCGCTCATTGCCTATTGCCTGATCACGATGCTGCTCGGTTCGGCCGTGCTTTTCGTTGCAGGCCGTCTTCGGGTCTTCAGCCTCGAAGCGTTTTCCGGTTGACCTCTTTTTCGAAATCAAAGGTTCCTCCACGATCATGCCAGCCATCGACATCAACGGTAAATTTCTGACCGGCGGGCTCAACGGTGTCCATCGCACGGCCGCCCATTATTCCGAGCAGCTGATCAAGCGCATGGCAGTAGAGCACGAAGTCCGCCTTCTGGCGCCGCCGGGCGCCGTCCTTACGCCGGAAATGGCGCACCTGAACATCACTTCGGTTGCGGGTCGATGGGGCCGTGGACAGGGATGGGAGATGATTACGCTGCCGCGTCAAGCCAAGGGACGCCTGCTGGTGAACTTGTGCAATCTGGCCCCGCTTCTTCATGCGAACAGTGTCGCGATGATTCACGATGCGCAGATCTTCCTGCATCCCAAGGACTATTCGCCGCGCCAGGTCATGGCTTATAAGCGCCTTCTGCCTTGGATCGGCCGGCGAGCCCGGCGGATTATCACGGTGTCGGAATACGCTCGCCAGACGCTGGCAAGGTATCGTATCGCGCCTTTTGACAAGATCGACGTCGTTCATAACGGGACAGATCACCTGCTGACCGTGGAGCCGGATCGCCGCATATTGGAGCGTCACGGTCTTGGGCGGGGCGAGTACGTTCTCGCGATCGGTACGGCGAAGCACTACAAGAACCTCAGCAGAGTGTTCGATGCCTTGCGAGAGGCTTTGCCCGGCGGTCGCAAGCTTGTCGTGGCAGGGGGACCTGCAGCAAGCACCTATAGCGCCAAGGGCTGGCAACCACCTGAAAACACCGTCTTCACCGGCTTCGTTACCGACGGCGAATTGCGGGCGCTTTACGAAAGCGCAGCCGTTTTCGTGTTTCCATCGCTGACGGAGGGTTTCGGACTGCCGCCCGTCGAGGCGATGCACTTCGGCACGCCCGTCGTTTCAGCGCGGGCGGGGGCGATGCCGGAGGTCTGCGGCGATGCCGTGCTGCTGGTCGACCCAGACGATCCTCGCGCGTTTCGCAGCGCAGTGCTGTCAATTCTGGAAAACGATCTCGTAAGCGAAGACTTGGCGGGTAAAGGTCGCGCCCGGGCGCAGCAACTGACATGGGAGCATGCCGGCGAGCGCCTTTACGCGATTATCTCGAGCCTTCTTGAGGAAGACGCGCGAAATCCACCCTGCGATCGGCGCGCGTCACCGTGATGCGCCAGCCGTCTGCCTGCCAGCAAAGTCGATCGGCGCCGGGAGCTTCCCAATCTTCCACGGTCATCTCGGCGCCTTTCACGTTCAACCAGCGCACGTCTTCGGCAAGGCTGGCAAATCGCTGAAGGTCGCTGCTGCGCTGTCTGGAAAGCGCGGCAACATAGTCCTCCAGATCCTGATCGCGGTTGATCCAATCAACCCAGCCTATGGCATTGTCCTGACAGTAGGCGTTGTTATTACCCTGCTGGCTGCGGCCGAACTCGTCGCCGGCCGTCAGCATGATAGTACCGGTCGAAGCGAAAAGCGTTCCCAGCATCGCCTTGATGTCGGCGCGGCGCGCGGCGAGTATGGCCTCGTCGGAGGTTTCGCCTTCGGTGCCGTTGTTCCAGCTGAAGTTCTCGCCATGGCCGTCGCGGTTCTGCTCGCCGTTCGGCCAATTGTGACGGTGCTGGTAGGCGACCGTATCGGCCAGCGTGAATCCGTCATGCGCGGCCAGGAAGTTGATTGATCGGCATAGGCACTCGCGATCTGCAGGCCCGAAAAGGTCGCTCGATCCGGCGAGCCGCGTCGCCAGCTTGCCGATGCCTTCCTCTCCTTTCCAGAAGCGGCGGATGTCATCACGGAAGTGATCGTTCCATTCGAGCCAGTTCGCGGGGAAGTTGCCGAGTTGGTAGCCGCCGGGTCCAACGTCCCACGGCTCCGCGATCATCACCCGCGTCGAAAGCAGCGGATCGGCGGCGATCTCCGCGAAGATCGGGGCGGCCGGGTCGAAGCCCGGCCCCCTTGCCAGAACCGGCGCCAGATCGAAGCGGAAACCATCGACTCCGCAGTTCGCGGCAAAATGACGCATCGTATCGAGCGTCAGGCATCGCACCGCTGGATTGGCGAAATCCAGCGTGTTGCCGCAGCCGGTGTCGTTGATGAGCGCCCCGCCCGGTGCGTGCGCATAGGCGGCATTGTCCAACCCGCGCAGCGAGATCACCCCGCCTGCGATGTCGCTTTCGCCGCTATGGTTGAAGACGAGGTCGAGGATCACGCCGATCCCGGCCTCGTGGAGTGCCGCGACCGCGCCGCGCAGTTCGGCAATGCCGCCTGGGCACACGCCGGGATCTAGCGCCATCATGGCCACGGGATTGTAGCCCCAGGCATTGACGAGGCCGAGCGGCGGCAGATGCCGCTCGTCGATCCAGGCAACGACGGGCATCAGTTCGACGGCAGTGACATGCAGCTTCCTGAGATGGGCCACAACCGCGGGATGGGCCAGAGCCGCAACTGTCCCGCGCAGTCTCTCCGGCACTTCGGGGTGGAGGCGCGTGAAGGCCCGGACGTTGATCTCGTAGATCAGCCCGCCGACCTCGAACAGCGGCGGCTTCGTCGCGGCAGGATCGGCGCATCCCGGTACGCGTGCGCAAGGCACAAGATCTGCCGTGTCGGCGCCGAACTCCGCAAGGCGAGGATCCTGCTGGAAGCGGCGATCCAGTTCGACAGCGTAAGGGTCTACCAGCAGCTTCGCCGGGTCGAACCACAGTCCGCGATCGGGTGCCCATTCCCCGGATGCCCGGTAGCCGTATCGCGCGCCGCTCAGGTCTGCAGGCAGGTCCAGAACCCAATCGGCGCCGCGCCGCTCCATAAGATGGCGCCGCTCTGTAGCGCCCTCGAACAGGCAGAGCCATACGGCGCTTGCCAACGGACTGCGAACGGCGAAGCGCGTGCGGCCCTTGGCGACCGACGCGCCGAGCGGGATCATGCCGTCAGGGCTCGATAGAGATCCGCATAAGCCTGCCCGCTGGCCTTCCAGGAGAAATCGCACTTCATCGCGTTCTTCTGGACTGCGCGCCATTGGTCCGCGCGGCCATAGAGATCGACCGTTCGGGTCAGTGCCGCCGAAAAAGCATCGTAGTGCACCCCGTCGAACTGGACGCCGGTCGCCACACCCGCCGCCAGAGCGGCGGGATTGGCGTCGATTACGGTGTCGGCCAGCCCCCCGGTGCGCGCCACGACGGGCACACAGCCATAAGCGAGGCCATAGAGCTGCGTCAGCCCGCAGGGCTCGAAACGGGAAGGCACGAGAATGGCGTCGCCGCCGCCCTGCATGCGGTGCGACAGGGCCTCGTCGTACCCGATCCGAACGCCGATCCGTCCCGGATGGCGCGATGCCGCTTCGTGCAAGGCGCGCTCGATGGCGCTGTCGCCGGAGCCGAGCAACGCCAATCTTCCGCCCAGGCCGACGAGATGGTCGAGCGCTTCCAGCAGCACGTCCATGCCCTTCTGCCAAGTCAGACGGGTGACGACGATGAACAAGGGGCCGTCATCGGCATCCAGGCCGAACTCGGCTTCGAGAGCCCGCTTGTTGGCAGTTCGACGGTCCAGCTTCCGCGCATCGTAGCGCGCCGCCAGGGCGCCGTCCTTGGCCGGGTTCCATGTCGCCGCATCGATGCCGTTGAGTATGCCGGAGACGGCGCGTCCCCGTGCGACGATCAAGCCCTCCAGCCCCATGCCGAAGGCCGCCGACCGGATTTCCCGCGCGTAAGTAGGGCTCACCGTCGTGACGGCATCGGCGCAGGCCAAGCCCGCCTTCAGCATGCCGAGGCCGCCGTGATACTCCACACCGTCGATCGACCAGGCTTCACCGGGAAGACCGAGGCGCGGAAAGACTTCGGGGCCGAACCAGCCCTGAAAAGCCATGTTGTGGATGGTGACGATGGACGGCACTCGGCCGGCATCGCCGCCGAACGGTGCGAAACGCAGATAGGCCGGAGCCATGGCCGCCTGCCAGTCGTGGGCATGGACGATGTCGAAGCGGACCGGCTTGCCCCGGACCGTCATCGCGCCGCCTGCTATGTCCGCAGCCGCACGGCCGAGGGCGGAGAAGCGCTGCCAATTGTCGCCCCAGTCCTGCCCGGCGGCGTCGGCGTAGGGCGCACCGTCACGCGCGTAAAGAGCCGGGGCATCGAGCACCAGCAGCGGGTAGCCGTCCAGCTTGCCCGACAGCAGGCGCGCGGGCACGCCGAGCAGAGATGTCCACGAATGGACCGCCCGCACCCGCCCCAGCGCCTTCAGCACGGAAGGGTAGCCGGGCAGCAGGGTTGTCATGTCGGCGCCATGCCCGGCAAGCGCGGCGGGCAGCGCGCCGACCACATCGGCCAGTCCGCCCGTCTTGATCAGCGGCACGGCCTCGGAAGCTACGGAAAGAACTTTCAACGGGAACCCCTCTTCGACCGGATCACAAGTTCAGCCGGTCGATCATCGGCTTGGTGATCAGGCATACCCCGTTGTCGGTGCGCCGGAAGCGGCGGCCGTCGAGTTCGGGATCCTCTCCCACTACCAGCCCTTCGGGGATGCGCACGCCGGAATCGATGACGACCCGGGACAGCCGGGCATGGCGGCCGATGTTGCAGTAGGGCAAGATCACCGCTTCGTTGGCCGAGGAGAAGCTGCCCATCTTCACGCCGGTGAACAGCAGCGATCGCCGCGCCAAGGCGCCGGAGACGATGCAGTCCTGGCTGATGAGGGAGGAGATCGCCTGACCGCGCCGCCCTTCCTCGTCATGGACGAACTTGGCCGGAGCGGCCACCACGGTGTCGGTCCAGATCGGCCAGTCGCGATCGTACATGTCCAGCTTGGGGACGGTGTCGGTAAGATCGAGATTGGCTTCGAAATAGGCATCCACGGTGCCCACGTCGCGCCAGTATTCCTCGATTTCCTCCGCCGCGCGGATGCACGAGTTGGTGAAGCGGTGCGCCTGTGCCTTTCCGTGCTTGACGATGTAGGGGATGATGTCTCCGCCGAAGTCCCGCTTCGAATCCGGGTCGGCGGCGTCGCGGCGAAGCTGCTCGAACAGGAACTTCGTATCGAAGACGTAGATCCCCATCGAAGCCAGCGCATGGTCAGGATCGCCTGGGATCGAGGGCGGATCCTTGGGCTTCTCCAGGAACGAGGTGATCACGTCGTTCTCGTCGACGTGCATCACGCCGAACGCCGTCGCTTCCTTGCGCGGAACGACCAGGCAGCCCACCGTCACGTCCGCACCGGAATTGACGTGCTGCTGCAGCATCAATTCGTAGTCCATCTTGTAGATATGGTCGCCCGCTAGGATGACCATGTACCTGGGACTGTATGCTTCGATGATGTCGATGTTCTGGAACACCGCATCGGCCGTGCCTTCGTACCAGAGCAGTTCGGAGATGCGCTGGCTGGCGGGCAGAATATCGAAGCTCTCGTTGCGTTCGGGCCGCATGAAGTTCCAGGCACGGTTCATGTGCCGGATCAGGCTATGCGCCTTGTACTGGGTGGCGACGCCGATGCGGCGGATGCCCGAGTTGATCGCATTGGACAGTGCGAAGTCGATGATCCGGCTCATGCCGCCGAAATAGACGGCCGGCTTGGCGCGGTTGTCGGTCAGTTCGGCCAGGCGGCTGCCGCGGCCGCCGGCCAGAACATAGGCCATGGCATCGCGCGCGAGTGGCGATCCGGTCGGCGTCCTCATTGCACCCACTCTCCTTCGTATCCCGTCATCAGCCTTCGTACTCGAACATCAGCGTCGCCAAGGGCGGCAAAGTCACGACGGCGCTGCCGCCTACCGCCTCCACGTGTCCGAGGTTGCCCTTGCCCGTTCCCCCGTAGTGAGGAGAATCGCTGTTCAGAATTTCGTTCCATTTGCCCGGCAGCGGCAGGGGCAGTCTATAATCCGTGTGCATGGCGGGGGTCATGTTCGAGACGACCGCGACAGGTTTGGCGCCCGGAGCCTTGCGGAGCCAGGCGAAGACGCAATTGGCGCTGTCGTCCACGACCAGCCATTCGAAGCCATCGCCGTCGCAATCGCCGCCATGGAGCGCCGGCTTCTCGCGGTAGACGCGGTTGAGGTCCTTCACGAGGTTGCGGATACCCTCGTGCGCCGGCGCATCGCGCAAGTCCCAATCGAGTGCGCGCTCCTCGCTCCATTCTCGGCGCTGGGCGAACTCCTGGCCCATGAACAGCAGCTTCTTGCCGGGATAGCCCCACATCATGCCGTAGTAGGCACGAAGATTGGCGAATTTCTGCCAGTCGTCGCCGCTCATCTTGTTCAGCAGCGAGCCCTTGCCGTGGACCACCTCGTCATGGCTGAGCGGCAGAACGTAGTTTTCGGAAAAAGCGTAGACCAAGCCAAAGGTAATGTCGTTGTGGTGGTAGCGCCGGTGCACCGGATCGCGCGCCATGTAGCGCAGCGTGTCGTGCATGAAGCCCATGTTCCACTTGAAGCCGAAGCCAAGCGACGTGGGCTGCCCGCCCTGCTCCACCTCGTAGGCGGGCTGGGTGACGCCGGGCCAGGCCGTCGATTCCTCGGCGATGGTGAAGACGCCCGGGTGCTGGCCATAGAGCGCGCGGTTGGTGGCGCGCAGGAAATCCACCGCTTCCCAATTCTCGCGGCCCCCTTGCGCGTTGGGGATCCACTCCCCGTCCTTTCGCGAATAGTCGCGGTACAGCATCGAGGCGACCGCATCCACGCGCAAGGCGTCGACGTGGTAGCGCTCCGCCCAGAACAGCGCATTGTTGACGAGGAAGCTCTGCACCTCGCGCCTGCCGAAGTTGTAGATCAGCGTGTTCCAGTCGGGCTGGAAGCCCAGCCGCGGATCCTCATGTTCGTAGAGCGCAGTGCCGTCGAACCGGACGAGGCCGTGATCGTCGGTCGGGAAATGAGCCGGAACCCAGTCAAGAATCACCCCGATGCCCGCGCGGTGCGCGCCGTCCACGAAGCGCGCGAAACCGGCAGGCTCCCCGAAGCGGGCGCTGGGCGCATAGAGCCCCGTGGTCTGGTAGCCCCAAGACGGATCATAGGGATGCTCGCTGATCGGGAGGAATTCGATATGGGTGAACCCCATCTCGACGACGTAGGGGATCAGCCGGTCGGCCAGATCGTCCCAGTTCAGGAACCAGCCGAAGCGGTCGCGCTGCCAGGATCCGGCGTGGACTTCGTAGATCGAGACCGGCACCTTGCGCGGATCGACCTTGGCCCAGTGTGCCCGGTGCGCCTCGTCGCCCCAGTCCAGCTTGGCGGGGTGCGCCGTCATCGAGGCGGTGGCGGGCCGGATTTCCGACATGAAGGCGAAAGGATCCGCCTTGAGCGGCTGGACCATGCCGTCTGCGCCGACGACATGATACTTGTAGGCGCGGTAGTCGGCGATGTCCGGAATGAAGATCTCCCACACCCCGATGTCCCTGCGATTGCGCATGACATGGCGGCCCGGATCCCAGTCGTTGAAATCGCCGACGACGCTGACCAGCAGGGCGTTCGGCGCCCATACGGCGAAGTGGACGCCATTGGCGCCTTCATGGCGCATGATATGTGCGCCTAGCTTGTCGAACAGGCGGAAATGCGTGCCCTGCGCGATCAGCAGGTCGTCCACCGGGCCCAGCACGGGGCCGAACGTATAAGGGTCGGTAACCAGCCAGTCGCTCCCGCCCGAAGTGCAGCGATAGCGGATCGGCTGCGGCTCGCCGACAAGCTGCCCCTCGAAAAGAAAGCGATCGTCGACCTGGCCCAGCATCCCCAGCCGGCGACCGTCGAGGCTGAACGCCTCCACGGTCTTCGCGCCGGGCAGGATCGCGCGGGCATAACTCCCGTCAGGGCCGGAATGAACACCCAGAAGCGAAAAGGGATCGGCGTTGCGGCCTTGCAGGAGAGATTCAATAGCGCTTTCGGGTGGCTTCACAGGACTTTCCAGATGTCTTTGGCATACTCGGAGATCGTCCGATCCGAGGAGAACCAACCGACATTCGCGATGTTCCTGATAGTTGCCGCCCGCCAGCCCGCAACGTCTTCCCAGCGCGCGTCGATCGAGCGCTGGGCGGCCACGTAGCTGTCGAAATCGGCGGCGCACATGAACCAGTCATGGTCGTAAATACCGCCGATCAGGTCCTTGTAGCGGTCGGGCTCGTCGGGTGAGAACACGCCCGAGGCAATCGCCGTGAGGGCCTGGCTCAATTCCCGCGAGCCTTCGATAACTTCACGTGGATTATAACCGCCGGCTCTTTTTGCCGCCACTTCGTCGGCGGTGAGGCCGAAGATCACGATATTGTCGTCACCGACATGATCCTTGATCTCCACATTGGCTCCGTCGAGCGTGCCGACGGTGAGGGCGCCGTTGAGCGCGAACTTCATGTTGCCGGTGCCGGACGCTTCCATGCCCGCCGTGGAGATCTGCTCCGAGAGATCCGCCGCCGGGAATATCCGCTCGCCCAGGCTGACGTTGTAGTTGGGTATGAAGACGACCTTGAGCAGCCCGCCTACCGAGGGATCGGCATTGACGCGCCGGGCGATGTCGTTGGCCAGTTTGATGACCAGCTTGGCATTGTGATAGCTGGGGGCCGCCTTGCCGGCGAAGATCTTGACGCGCGGCACCCAGTCGCGTTCGGGGTGGCTGCGGATCTGGTCGTAGAGCGCCACCGTCTCGATCAGGTTGAGGAGCTGGCGCTTGTATTCGTGGATGCGCTTGATCTGCACGTCGAACAGGGCGTCGGGATCGAGGCGCAGGCCCATGGTCTTCTTGATGTAGTCCGACAGCGCCACCTTGTTGGCCCGCTTCACCGCCCAGACGCGCTCTCCGAACTGCCTGTCTGCGGCATGGGCGTTGAGGTCGGCCAGCTTCTCCGCATCGTCGAGGAAAGCGTCGCCGATGGCGTCGCGGATGACTTGCGTCAGGCCCGGATTGCACTGTTGGAGCCAGCGACGGGGCGTGACTCCGTTGGTCTTGTTGTTGATCCGATCCGGGTAGAGCTTGTGGAGGTCGGCGAAGACCGTCTTCTTCATCAACTCGGTATGGAGCGCGGCCACGCCGTTGACGGAGTGCGCGCCGACGAAGGCAAGGTTCGCCATGCGCACCCTGCGCTCGCCGTTCTCGTCGATCAGCGAGATCGCCGCGATCTCGGCGTCGCTGCACCCCGCCTTTCGCGCTTCCCGCAGGACACGGCTGTTGATCGCGTAGATGATCTGCATGTGGCGCGGCAGCAGACGCTCGAAAAGCGGCAGCGGCCAGGATTCGAGAGCCTCGGGCAGGAGCGTGTGATTGGTGTAGGACACCGTGCGCCGGCAGATGTCCCAGGCCTCGTTGAATTCCAGGCCGTTTTCGTCGACCAGCAGGCGCATCAATTCGGCTACGGCCACGGACGGGTGCGTGTCGTTGAGCTGGATGGCTGCCTGATCGGGAAGCGTGCGGATGTCTCCCAGGTACTGCACGTGGCGGCGCACGATGTCCTGGATCGAGGCTGCCGTGAAGAAGTATTCCTGCCGAAGCCGCAATTCCTGGCCCGCCGGACTGGAATCCGCCGGATAGAGCACACGCACCAGGCTGTCTGCCCGCACCTGCTCGGCCAGGGCGCCGAAGTGGTCCCCCGCATTGAAAGCGTCCAGCTTGATCGGATCGAGCGGACTGGCCGTCCACAGGCGCAGCGTATTGACCCGCTTGCCGCGCCAGCCGACCACCGGCGTGTCGATCGCGGTCGCCTCGACCTGCTCGGCCGGGTGCCAGAAGACGCCGTCTCCTTCCGCCACGACTTCGCCGCCGAAGCCGATGCGATAGGTGCTTTCCAGCCGCTCGAATTCCCAGGGATTGCCGTGGGCCAGCCAGGTTTCCGGCAGTTCTACCTGCCAGCCGTCGTCGATGCGCTGGCGGAACATGCCGTTTACGTAGCGGATGCCGTAGCCGTAGGCCGGGATGTCGAGCGTCGCCAGACTTTCCATGAAGCAGGCGGCCAGGCGCCCGAGTCCGCCGTTGCCCAGCGCCGCATCCGGCTCAAGCTCCTCCAGCGCGGCAAGATCCAGCCCGTGCGCCTTCAGGGCCGCCTCGAACTCGCGCGTCATGCCCATGTTCGAAAGAGCATCGCGCAGCAGGCGGCCGATCAGGAACTCCATGGAAAGGTAGTAGACCCGCTTGCCACGAGAATCGTACGTCCGGCGCGTGGAATCGATCCACTTTTCGATCACTTCGTCGCGCAGTGCCAGGATCGACGCCGTATACCAGTCGTGCTGCTTGGCCGCGCGCTCGTCCTTGCCGACACGCTGTCGCAGCACGCGGACGATGTGCTTGTCCATTTCCGAGGGGGTTTCCGCGACGCTGCTGGAAACGGGTTCGCTCGCCATGGGCACACTCCTGGTAACTGTTTTCGGCCTGGTAACTATTGCAGGTTCGGCAAAAACCAGCATTTTCAATGATTTGACGCTGCGGTTCGAAAAAGCGTTGGCTCCGTCCTCGCTGCGCTATCCGAGCATGGCTAGCACAGCGCCCGCCTGCAGCAAGTGCCATTGTGCAGTGCCGCAGGAAATTGCGGCGCAGACGCCTTCCGGGTGCTATGCGGGATCGAACAGCTGCGAAAGGGGACGCATGAGCCTGATCGAATCCGACCTAGCCCGCCCGCCTTCACCGGAACCCGAAGTGTCGTCGTGTTCCGACGCCGCCCCGTGGTGGCAAGGCGCGGCGATCTACCAGATCTATCCCCGCAGTTTCCAGGACACGAACGGCGACGGCGTGGGCGATCTGGCCGGGATCACGCGCCGTCTGCATCACGTCGCGCGGCTGGGGATGGACGCGATATGGATCTCGCCGTTCTTTACCTCGCCGATGCGCGATTTCGGCTACGACGTGGCGGATTACCGTGGGGTCGATCCGGTGTTCGGCACTCTGGCGGATTTCGACGCGCTGGTCGCCCATGCCCATGCCATGGGTCTCAAGGTCATCATCGACCAGGTCTACGCCCATACGTCCGACTTGCACCCCTGGTTCGCGGAAAGCCGCGCCGATCGTGGCAATCCGAAAGCGGACTGGTACGTCTGGCACGACCCCAGGGACGACGGGACGCCGCCCTGCAACTGGCAATCGGTGTTCGGCGGCCCGGCTTGGACCTGGGACGCGCGCCGCCGGCAATATTACATGCATACCTTCCTGAAGGAGCAGCCTCAGCTGAACCTGCACAATCCGGCCGTGCAAGACGCCGTGCTGGACGTGGCGCGGTTCTGGCTGGAGCGCGGCGTGGACGGTTTCCGGCTGGACGCCCTCAACCACGCCATGCACGATCCGCTGCTGCGCGACAATCCGCCGGCACCCGCCGATGGCCGCCTGCGCACCCGGCCTTTCGACTTCCAGCTCAAGACCTACAGCCAGTCACACCCGGACATGGCCGCCTTCGTCCAGCGCCTGCGCTTGCTCTGCGACGAATACGGCGCGGTCCATACCGTCGCGGAGATCGGCGGCGACCAGCCGCAGGGCGATCGCCGCGCCTATACCGCCGGCAATCGGGGCCTGAACAGCGCCTATGGCTTCGACTTCCTCTATGCCCCCGCCCTCACCGCGCGGTTCGTGGCCGAGACGCTGAGCCGCTGGGAACTGGCACCGGGCGAAAGCGGCGGCTGGCCGAGTTGGGCCTTCGAGAACCACGATGCGCCCCGAGCCGTGTCCCGCTGGTGCACACCCAAGCATCATGACGCCTTCGCCCGCGTAAAGATGGCGCTGCTCCTGGCGCTGCGCGGCAACGTGATCCTCTATCAGGGCGAGGAACTGGGCCTCGTTCAGGACGAGATCGCCTTCGAGCAGTTGCAGGATCCCGAAGCCATCGCCAACTGGCCGCTCACCCTTTCCCGCGATGGCGCCCGCACGCCGCTGCCTTGGGAAGATGCACCGCTCGGCGGCTTCACCACGGACGAGCCCTGGTTGCCGCTCTCGGCCGAGAACCGCAGCCGCGCGGTGGCCGTCCAGGAAGCGGATCCGAGCTCGCTGCTTCATTTCACCCGAAAGCTGCTGGCGCTGCGCAAGGGCCACCCCGCCCTGCGCCATGGTATGTTGACGGAGTGGAAGGCCGACGGAACCCTGCTGTCGTTCGAGCGCAGCCACGGGGGCCAGCGCTTGCGATGCCTTTTCAACCTCGCGCCCGAACCGCTGGTTCTCCACCCGCCCGCCGAAGGCACGGTGCTGCTGGCCGTCAACGGTGCGACCCTGAGCACGCTTCCTGCCTACGCCGCGCTCTGGTTGTCGCTTTGACGAAGGTTTTTCGTGACCGATCGGGAAAAGCTGTAAGGGTCGCGGCATGATCTATGCCCTCGCCCTGACCGCCGCCATTGCCGCCGCCTCGCTTCCCGCCGCTGGCGCGGAGGCTGCAGCCGTGGTCACCTCGCCCGAAGCGCTGCCTTCCGTGCACGACCGTCCCCGCGTGTTCCTCGGCGGCAGCATCGACATGGGGTCCGCTCCAGACTGGCAGCGGCAGGTGATCGAGGCCTTGCGGGCCGAAGATGTCGTGTTGCTCAACCCGCGCCGACCGGACTGGAATCCCAAGTGGAAGCCCGAGGCGAGCGAGCCCGAATTCCGGCGCCAGGTCGAATGGGAACTCGCCGCGCTGGACAGTGCCGATGTCGTGATCCTCTACCTGGCGCCGGGTTCGCAAAGCCCGGTGAGCCTGCTGGAACTGGGCCTTCATGCCCGCTCCGGCAAAGTCGTGCTGCTTTGCCCACCCGGGTTCTGGCGCAAGGGCAACGTCGACATCACCGGCGAGCGTTACGGCATCAAGCAGGTCGAGAGCCTTGACGAACTGATCGCCGAAACCCGCAAGCGCGTGGCCGCGGCCGGGCGACGTCTCAAGGCGGGCAACTAAACGCGCCCCCGCCCGTCGCGGCGGCCTATTGCTGCGTCCACTCCACGCGGTAGAGATCGAAGCGCCGGTCCTTGAGGTTCTGCACCGCGCCCGACTGCCGCGCGGTCAGCAGGGCGTCCAGGCTGAGGTCGGCAATCGCAATCGTTTCCGTGTTTGCCGCAGTGTCCGCCGCCACGCCGTCGCGCGCGAACGGGAAGTCCGAAGGCGTCAGGATCGCGCTTTCCGCATAGTGCACGTCCATGTTCTCGACGTTCGGCAGGTTCCCGACCACGCCGGAAGTGACGACGTAGCACTGGTTCTCCACCGCGCGGGCCTGGCAACAATAACGCACCCGCAGGAAGCCGCGCCGCTCGTCCGTGCAGAACGGCACGAACAGCATCAGCGCGCCCTGGTTCACCAGATGGCGCGAAAGTTCCGGGAATTCGCTGTCGTAGCAGATCATCACGCCGATCGGTCCGCAATCCGTGGGGATGACGTTCGCCCCGTAGCCGCCCTTGATGTTCCACCATTTGCGCTCGGACGGCGTGGGATGGAGCTTCTGCGTCTCATGCACGGCCCCGTCACGCAGGAAAGTATAGGCGATGTTGCGGATCTCGCTCTTGCCCTGCCCCAGCTTCACGCGCGTGGGATGCGACCCGCCGATGATGTTGATGTTGTAGCTCACCGCCATGCGCTGCATGAATTCGACGAAGCGCTCGGTATATTCGGCTATCTTCTCGATCGCCTCGACCGGCTGGAGTTTCTTTTCCTCTATCGACAGCAGTTCGAGCGTGAACAGCTCGGGGAAGGCCACGAAGTCGCTCTCGTAATCGGCGGCCACGTCGATCCAGTACTCGACCTGGGCTTCGAACTGGTCGATGGTTTCGATCTTGCGCATCTGGAACTGAACGGTGGCCACCCGGACGCTGGAGGGAACGCGCTCCTTGAAGCCAGGAACCGCCTTGCCGGTATCGCGGGGCGCAAGCGGATTGGTCCAATACATCAGGACCGCGTTGCCGCCGCTTTCCTTGTCGTTGGGGATGTAGTCCGGCAGGATCTCGCGCGGCTCGTAGCCCTCGTTCATCTGGAACTGGATGACCTGGTCGCGAACCTTCTTGTCCCGAACCGCCTGGAGGTAATCGGCGGGATTGGGATACTGGCGCTTGCGGCGCGAATATCCCGGCATTCGGCCGGCGAAAGCGATGCCCTTCAACTCGAAGTACTGGCAGACTTCCCTGCGCTTGCGATAGAGCCGCTGGCCGATGCGCAACCGGCGATAGTCAGGGTCCACGCAGATTTCGAAGCCGTAGAGTACGTCGCCGTCGTCGGAAGGGGGACGGCCGTAGCCACCGTTGCTGATTTCCTCCCAGGTATGCGGGCGGAAGGCCTGGTCGGCGGTGACGATCATGGTCGCGCAGTGCCCTACCACCTTGCCGTCGTACTCGGCGACGAACTGGCCTTCGGGGAAGTTTATGATCTGCCCGCGGATCTCGGCGCGCGTGAAGGCATCGGCCTTGCCATAGACCTTTACCGATAGCCGGGCGATGGCGGGTGCATCGGCGACGGCGGCGGGACGGATGATGAGCTTGGCTTTGGTCTGGTCCATGGGGCAGTTCTACGCGCGGGAGGCCCGTGGGTTCCAGCGCGGAAAAGGACTCTTTCCTGCCGACTGCGGGATATTTCCGGCGAAATGGCCGTTATCTCTCTCGAAAGGAGAGAAGAATGAGCGCCACTCTCATTGCCCTCGCCCTGTTTGGTTGCAGCGACGACGGATCCGCCTGCGAAAGGCTGCCCGCCCCTGTCCAGACCTACGAATCGCGCGCCGAATGCACCGCACGGCTTGACGATGCTCTTGCTACGGAAGCCGCGCTGAAAGCCGAAGCGCCGACCGTTTTCGCGCAATGTCTTTCTGGCCGCCAGCTTGCCTCGCTCGGCAAGGGAACGGTCGACCTGAGGCGAGTCAACGGCGTCCAGTTCGCAGCCCGGTAAGAGTGCGGCTGGAGCGCCGGGATTGCAGCGCTCCGCCCCGAACCCAGTTCAGCCGCGCCCGCGATAACCCTGCACGCCTTGGTCCGGCACCCAGAGGCCTTCCGGCGCCGTACCGGACTGCCAGAACACGTCGATGGGAATCCCGCCGCGTGGATACCAGTAGCCCCCGATGCGAAGCCAGCGCGGCTTCATTTCGTCGAACAGCCGCTGCCCGATGCCAACGGTCACATCCTCGTGGAAGCCGTTGTGGTTGCGGAACGATCCCAGGAACAGCTTGAGGCTCTTGGATTCGACGATGGTTTCGCCCGGCGCGTAGTCGATCACCAGATGCGCGAAATCGGGCTGGCCGGTGACCGGGCAGAGCGAGGTGAATTCCGGCGCGGCGAAGCGCACGAGATAGAGGCTGCCCTGGCGCGGATTGGGAACGTAGTCGAGCACCGCGTCTTCGGGAGACGTTGGAAGCGCGCTGGTCTGGCCGAGATGCAACGGAGTCATGGAAGTGTCAGTCATGGCAGCCTTGATAGGTGCGGCAGGCCCTGCCTTCAAGTCGCGAGGCGGCATGGTTCGGACGTGCCTCGATCGTTGAGGATCGGTCGAACCAGATTGCCCACCACGCGGTGTCTGGACTATAATGCCTCACGTCTCGCCGCGCGAACCATCAGCATTAACGCCGTGTTCAGCGCGTGGTCCATTTGAGACCTGACCAGAGGCTGGGAGCTTGATGCGGGGCACTGTGATTAGGATTGCGACACCACTTTCGCGCGCGGCGCTCGTCATCGGCCTTTTGGCGGGACCGACTGCGGGTCTCGCGCAATCGACCTGGAGCCTGCCCCCAGGCCAGCAGGAGGGCCAGGGCGCGCCGCGCGCGCAAGGCCCGGTAGACCCCCAGAACCCGACCGTCACGCCGCGAGACACGGCGCCCACTCCGCCTGCGGCCGTCCCCTCAGCCGCTCCGAGCGGGGCGCCCACGCCGCGCGTGTCACCGGTTCCGACGATCGCACTGCCGCCCCCACCCGCACCGCGCGCCAGCGAGCGACCGCAGCCTCAACCAGCTGCGTCGCGCCCTGTGGAAGCACCGCGCCCTGAGACGCGCGCGCCAATCTCGCAAGAAGCCACTGCTGCGCGGCCCTCCCCCGCACCGGTGGCGACACCCTCGTCCGTCACCACGCAAGCCGCAGCGCCGCAGCCTTCTCCAACCATTTCTCCCGAGGCCGGTCTTGCCCCTGCGGCTGCCCCGCATTGGCCGGAGTGGTGGCTGGTGATCCCGGCCGCGCTCGTCGCGGCGGGAGTGGGCGCCCTGCTGCTCCTCCGCCGCCGCCGCGCGCCCGCTACGGCCTGGGAAGAAGCCGGGCTGGAGCCGGAAGCCGAGCCCGAGGACGAGATCGAACAGGAATTGCCCGTCGCTGCCCCGGTGGCGGCGTTGGAGCCGGTTTCGCCCGTCACTCCCATTCCCCGCGTGCAGCCTTCCAGGAACCCGGAGCCGCAGGAACGCACCCGGCCCGCTCCTGCTTCCCCTCCACCCCCCACTCGCCCCGGCGTGATCGCCGTCGATTTCGAGCCCATCAGCCTGCGGCTCTCGCTGGTCTATGCCACGCTGCAATATCGCCTGACCCTCTCGGCGCCGACGGCCCGCTCGGCCCCTTCTTGGCGCCTTCTGGGCGACATGATTTCCGCGCACGCGTCCCTGTCGCAAGGCGAACAGCTCGCCCCCGAGCCAGCGGATCTGCCGCTTCGCCACACTTTTGAGACGCTTGCACCCGGAGAGACGCGCACGTTCACGGGCGAACTTCAACTGCCGCTGAACGCCATCCGGGTGATGCGGCAGGGTCAGGCCAGCCTGTTCGTGCCGCTGGTGCGCATCTGCCTGACGGACGAGCAGGGGCATATCGAACGCCGGGTGTTCACTTTGGGCCTTCCAGGAAACGGGCCGGGACTTGCACCGGTACGCCTGGATACCGGCCCGCGCGACCATGCGGCGATCGCCGCGCGAGAAATCGAAGCTGCGCGTGACATCAGCCAGGATCCCGATTCTTCGTTCCGCCGCCGCGCCTGAACCGGCTACGGGGCGGGCCGGACGGAAGCAGCCCTCGCGCCCGATCGAACGCTTCCCTCTCGACCCTCGCCCCAGTGGACGTTAGGGCTGGGTGCTCAAGAGCGGAGAGCACCTTGGACGATCTGGACAATTTCGACGATCTCGCCCCTTTCACCAAACTGGTGGGCGGCGGCCGACGCAAGGAGTGGACCGGCGCGGTGGTCAACCCGCCGGTCTGGCGCGCCAGCACCCATCTCTACGAGAACACCGCAGCGCTCGCTCAGGGGCCGGGCCGCAACGAGGACGGCCGCTTCTTCTACGGCCGTCGCGGCGCCCCAACGCAATGGGCGCTGTGCGAAGCGCTGACCAAGATCGAGCCCGGCGCCCATGGCGCGGTGATCTATCCCTCGGGCGTCGCCGCCATCGCCGGGGTCATGCTCACCCTGCTGCGGCCGGGCGACGTCGTGCTCATAACCGACAATGCCTATGATCCGACGCGCTCCATGGGCACGGGCATGCTCACCGACTTCGGCATCGAGACCCGCTTCTACGATCCGCTCGATCTTGCCGCATACGAGGGCCTGTTCTGCGATCGCACGCGCGCAGTGCTGATCGAGGCGCCCGGCAGCCTGTCAATGGAAGTCTGCGACGTTCCCGAACTCGCCCGCATCGCGCGCGAAAAGGGCGCAGTCTCCGTGCTCGACAACACCTGGGCCAGCCCGCTCGGCTTCGCGGGGCTGGAAAAGGGCGTGGACGTGACGGTCATGGCGCTGACCAAGCACGTCGGCGGCCATTCCGACCTGATGATGGGCAGCGCCAGCGCGGGACAGGCGCTCTACGAGAAGCTGCGCAAACGCTCGCAGGATCTCGGCATCGTCGTTTCGCCGGACGATGCCGCGCTCGCCCTGAGAGGCCTGCGCACTCTGGGCGTCCGCTTGCGGCAGGAGGCCGATTCCGCCCTCAGGATCGCACGCTGGCTGGAAACGCGCCCCGAAGTGGCGCAAGTTCTCTGTCCGATGCTGCCCTCCTCGCCCGGCCACGACCTCTGGGCACGGGACTTCACCGGCGGCTGCGGCCTGTTCAGCTTCGTGCTGAAGGGCGGTACCCTGACAGATCGCAACCGCTTCATCGACGCGCTGAACCTTTTCGCGATCGGCTATTCCTGGGGCGGCTTCGAAAGCCTGGTCGTGCCGATCGAGCCGGCGAGACACCGCGATATCATGCCCTGGCCGCCGGAGAGCCAGGGCGATGCGGATCGCTACGGCGTGCGGCTCGCCGTGGGACTTGAGGACGTGGGGGACCTGATCGCCGATCTCGACCAGGCTTTCGCGGCCATGCGCCAGGCACGAACCGGCGGATGAGCAACCCGGTCGCCCGCATGGTGATGGCAAGCCCTTCCCCCTCGCCCAGCGTTACGAGCACGGCGGCGCACCAGGCTGCCGACCAACCGCTGGCAGGCGCGGACGGGCTGAAAAATGCCGTCACTTCGCGCGGCGGCTTCCTCAGCGACCTCGTCGATACGCTCGATCGGCTGGCGGTGCAGGTGGGATCGAGCCGGTTGTCGGTCTGGGATCTCGTCGTCCTGCTGTTCGTACTGGCGCTCGTCGTATCGATCGCCTGGGGTGCGAGCCGGCTTTCGAGCCGCGTTTTGCGCTCGGCTACCGGGCTCGACCAGACCCAGCGACTGCTGGCGGAAAAGCTCGTCAGCCTGATGATCTGGACGATCGCCATCCTGGTCGGGATCGACGTTCTGGGCATAGACCTGACCGCGCTGACGGTGTTCTCCGGTGCCTTCGGCCTGGCGATCGGGTTCGGCCTCCAGAAGACCTTCGGCAACCTGATCGCCGGGATCATCCTGCTGATGGACAAGTCGATCAAGCCTGGCGACGTGATCACCATCACCGACGCGGGCGGCATGTCCACGTTCGGCCAGATCCGCCGGATCGGCATCCGCGCCGTTTCCCTGACCACGCGGGACCAGAAGGAATACCTGATCCCAAACGAGAACCTGATGATCAATCAGGTCGAAAACTGGTCCTATTCCAGCAAGAACGTGCGTATCCAGATCCCGGTGGTGATGCCCTATGCCTGCGATATCGCGCGCGTGGAACACCTGATGCTGGACGCCGCACGTTCGATAAAACGCGTGCTCGCCGCACCCCCGCCCACCGTCTGGCTCGACAGTTTCGCTGAACGCGGCGTGAGCTTCGTAATCCACGTCTGGATCACCGATCCCGAAGAAGGCGTCGGAAACGTGCGCTCCGACGTGCTCAAGGCTCTTTGGCGCCTGATGCGCGAAAACGGAATCGAAGTTCCCTACCCCCAGCGCGACCTCAACGTGCGCGACACCGAAACGATGCGCCATGTGATCGAGGCGCTACGTGGAACATCATCTCCACACACCAACTAAGCCACCCGTTTCAACCTGATCTCGGCTCGTTGCCCTCAATCCCGATCGGCGTAACTCTCTCGCGGCTCATAGCGCCTTCGTGCGACCGATTGCGAGATGACCGCAAACGAGTGAAAGAGGCTTGGCCGACCTCGCGCAGCCCACCTCTCTAAGCGCATTTAAGGATACGTCAGCCAGGTGATATCACGCCTTGCGGCTTTGAAGTGCGAGAACCATGCCATCGGCCGGTAAAGAGGGATGATAAGGCCCACATACCAGAGCAGCACCCAACCATGGTTGCTCACTTCCAAAACGCTTCCTCGGGTGTTCCCCCAGATCGCAGCGGCGGCATGGTGGAGCAGCCTTGGAACCGTGAGGTGGAAGAGGTAAAAGAACATCGGCGCGGCGCCGAAAAGGGCCAGACGGTCAACCATACCGCTGTCGCGCGGGCGCTCGAACATGACGAGCAGCAGAGCGCCGCATCCCAAGGTCAACATCAGGAACAGCAAAGAAGCGGGATACTTGGTCAAGGCGAAGAAGCTCACGGCCATCCGCATCGCACTGCTCTCGACGATAGACCAGGGGCTGTCGCCATAGACGTCGAGCACTCTCAGAAGCACGAATACCGCAAGCATGGCGCAGCTCACGTCCTGAAGAGACAATCGCAGTGGCCCTTTCGATCGCCGCATCCGCAACGTGATCTCAGCGAGCAGCCCTCTCATTCACGCCTATTGCGTCACCGCTGGTTTGAGGCTGTTGACGAACATCATGCTGCAATGCAAAAGGTATGATACAACATCACCTATACCTTAGTGTTGTAGCGTCACTTAATCGATGGGGTAAATGCGTGTCTGATCTCTCTTGCCGTCTGTCGCAGCGACATACGGCGCCGAATGCGCGCCCGATCGCGTCCATCGCGCTCGCTGCTGGCTGCCTGTTCGGCACACCTGTCTCGGCACAGGAGGTGGAGGAAGCCGAGACGGCGGAAATCGTCGTGCTGGGAACGCGCAAGTATCGCGACGCCACTTTGTCATCAGATCTCGCGACCGAGCGCATGTCGCAATCAAGTCGCTCGCTCGAAGCAGACTTGTTGCGAGCTGCCGGAACCTACAGGCTCAGCGATGCGCTCGAACTGGTCAGCGGTAGCAGCCAGCAGAACAATCGCGGCGGCTTTGCCGACAATTTCGCAATACGTGGCTTCCTGAGCACTGCCGACGGCGGCGGCGAATATTACGTCGATGGCTTCATCGCCAATCGCGGAAGTGCACCTGCGCGAGATCCGGCCACGATCGAGCGGATCGAAATACTCAAAGGACCGGCCGGCGCCGTTTTCGGCGACATCGACCCCGCCGGCCGCGTCAACATGGTGACGAAGACGCCGCGCTTCTCCGCCGCTGCGTCGGCGCGGCTCGACTATGGTTCCTTCGACACCCGGCGCCTCGAACTCGATGCGACCGGCCCGTTGACCACCAGCCTTGCCGCCCGGATCGTTGTCGCGTTGGAGGATAGCGACGGCTTCCGCGACCATGTCGGGCTGAAGCGCCGGACCGTTGCCCCTTCGCTGACCTTCCGCCCGTCCGATGCGTTCCAACTCACCTATGTCGCACAGCTCATTCGCTATGACTCGCCATTCGATCGCGGGGTCGTCGCGGTTGGGGGCGATCCCCTGGCGCTGCCGGCATCCCGCTTTCTGGGGGAGCCGAGCAATGGCGACACGCGCGCTCGAGATACGCGCCACCAACTGACCGGAGAGGCGAAGCTGGGCGGCGATTGGGCGATCGTTGGCGGCCTGGCCTATCGTTCCGGGTCGCTGCGGGGATTCTCGGCCGATCAGACCCGTCTGGTCGACGGGCGGACCTTGTGGCGTCAGCGGCGCGAACGCGGCTATGAGGTCGAAGACCTCGCTGCCCGGCTTGAGCTGCGCGGCAAGGTGAACGCCTTGGGTACGCACCATCCCGCCTTCGGCATAAAGGGCTATTCTCTCGACTATCTCGAACTGCTGCGCCGTCGCAACCCCTCCGACCCGGCGCAGGGCGGCAATTCCTACGCGATCGACATATACGACCCTGTCTACGGCGTAGCCGAGGCTGCGGCGCTACTGCCCAACCTCGACCAGCGCGAGCTTCGCCGCGGCTTGACCTTCTACGCGCAGGATCTGTGGGATCTGACCGACCGCTTCTCCCTGGTGGGCGGAGTGCGTCTCGACGTGTACAGCCAGGAGTTGCGCAAGAACCTGACGGGTGCCGCATCTCGGGCTGCAGATGAGCCGGTCACGTTCCGATTGGGTGCCAAGTACCGGGTCAGCGACGCGATCTCGGTCCATGCGAACTGGGGCGAGTCCAATCTGTTGAACTCGGGCAGCGGCAGTGACGGGGCTGCCTTCGCTCCGGAGAAAGGACATGGCTATGAAGTTGGCCTGAGCGGTCGCTGGGCGGGGCTGGACGTCGGGATGACCTGGTTCGACATCCGCAAGTCGAATGTCCTCACTACCGATCCTGATGATGCCAATTTCCTTGCGCCGGTGGGATCGTTGCGGAGCAGCGGCATCGAGTTCGACGCATCGCTCAACCTCGGTCGGCGCTGGCAGGCGGTAGTCAACTATGCCTGGACGCGAGCCCGTTACGACGACGAGAATTTCGCGACGCCGCTCGCGCTCAACGTCCCCGACCACTCCGGCTCGGTATTCCTGGTGCATCGGATCGAAGGGCCGAATGGCGACTGGCAGATCAGTGGCGGCGCCAACTATGTCGGCAGGCGTTCCGGCGCCACCGACACCAGCGGCCTGATCCTCCCGGACTACATCAAGGTCAAGGTCGCCGTCGAGGCTCCGCTGTCCCGCATCCTTACCGCCAGAATCGAGGCGGACAATCTGTTGAACCAGCGTTACGCGGCCAGCTCCTACAACTCCTATTGGATCTACCCCGGCGCGCCGCGCACCATCAGAGCCTCGCTCAGTGTGCGGCTCTGATAAGGACGATCGCAAACCAGCTGTCGAAAGATCGGATATCAGGACGAGATCGTGATCGAACTCATCTGCGTCGTCGATCGTCAGGGACAAGACTGACCCTTCCCGGCTCGCCGCCCTGTTCCACGGCAGCGCCACGAGGCGGATAGATCAAACGGGGCGGATCGATCCCGTTCTCCTTTCGAAAGGCATCGAGCCTCCCGATCAGGCGTGCAGCTTCTTCGGCACGCTTCGCGCAGGCGTCGTGTGCCTCGTCGTCACGGTCGAGGGAACAGAGCGAGGGTTCGGCATTCCAAGGTCCTCCGCCGGACCTCGGAGTGCGGTTGGGGACAATATCGGCCTCTTCCTCCATCGCCTTGGTCATTTTCGCAGGACAGCAGGAGGCGGTGAGGCATGGCGGGCTCCTTTGCGGGCCTGGTATCGCGGGCGGATGCGCCTGCCCCTCCCCGCCGTCAGGGCGTGCGGGAAGCGGCAGGCAGCTGACGATCGTCAGAACTTCATGGTCGCGCTGACCTGATAGACGCTGCCGGTCTTCAGGTAACCGCCGTTGCGATCGTTCGAGATATACCTCTTGGACTTGCCCACGGTCGTCCAGTACGCGTGCTGGTTGAGGATGTTGCGCGCCGAGACGCCGATCTCCAGCGCATCGCTCAATTCGTACGCCGCGCCCAGGTCCAGCGAACCCATCGGCTGGATATAGATATCCGGGTCGGAACTCTGCACCGTCGCCAGGATACGTCCGGTATGGTGATAGTTCACATTGGCGCGGAAACGGGCGCCGGTGTAGAACAGCCCGGCATTGTAGATCAGGTCGGGCGCCTGGGGCAGGCTGGTCGTGCGCACATCGTCGTCCGCCAGCGCATATGTCGCCCTGGTCTTCTGCCGGGTGATCGAACCGCCCACGCCGAAGCCGTCCAGGAACGGCACTTCGCTTCCGTCGTAAGTATAGCGGCCGGAGATCTCGATGCCCTTGGCGCTGCCGCCCAGCCCGTTCTGGGGCATGAAGGTCGTCACCGTCGAACCGCTGTCTTCCAGAAGGTTCTGACCGGCCGTGGGGACGATGATATTGCGCAGCTTCTTGTAATAGGCCGCGACCTGAAGGTACTGCCCGACACCGCCGTAATATTCCAAGCCCAGGTCGAAGTTCCAGGCCGAGGTGGGCTTGAGGTTCGGGTTCGGCCGGGTGATATATTCCAGCTCGTCCGTCGTATCGTTGAACGAATAGGTCGCCGGGCCGGCAAGGTCGTTGAAGCCGGGACGCGCGTAGCTCGAGCGGACCGAACCGCGCACCACCACGCGGTCGCTCGGGCGCCACGCAACGAGCAGGCTGGGATCCAAGCGATCGTACTCGCGCGAGGAAGAGACGAAGGCGCCGCTGCCGCCTGCCGTGCTCGAACCTTCGAAGTAATGGGCCGCAAAACGGTTGGCTTCGTAGCGAAGGCCAGGCATGGCTTCGAGGTTACCGGCCTGGAAGCGCGCATTGGCATAGACGGCGGCGCGCCGTTCCTTGCTGTCGGTCACCCCCTGGTCCAGCGTTTCCTGGGACACCCGGCCGGCCGTGCCGCCGGCGGAGTCCACGTACTGGGCAACCTGATCCTCGATCGCCGAGCGGGAGACGACGCGGATCGGCCGCGCCGGATAGGCGCCGATGAAATCGGTCAGCGTCCGGCCCGGCAACTGCGAGACGGGCAGGCCGTTCACGTCGCGCGGATCGAACGGGCGCGAGAAGACGTAACGGGTGTTGTCGGGCGCGAGTTCGCGTCCCTCGCGGCGGGAATCCTCGTAGAGACCGCCGATCTCGAACGACCGGAACAGGCCCCCTTCGCTATCCCAGTGCAGATTGCCGCGAAGGGTCTTCTTCTTTTCCGAATCGAAGTTCCAGCCCTTCTGGACATAGTATTGACCCGGCGTGTCGAGCGAGGACACGTAAGCGGCCGCCCCCGGCGCCATGACCGCCTGCGGCGCCCGCGGGTTGCCGAGGTCGACCGTGACGCCCGAGGCGCCGTAGCCCACGCCGCGCCACGCCGCCTCGATGCGGTTAGGCTGGTTGTAGGCGCCATAGGCATAGGCGCCTTCGAGCGAAGCGACGAAGCCGCCGCCCAGGTCGAACTCGCCGCCAAGCTGCGTGGAAAACAGCTTCTGGTCGGTGTCCTCGGTGCGGAAGTAGCCGGCCGGGTTGACCCCCGTGCCGACGAACACGCCGTCCGCGTTGTAGTTGCCGCTGCCGCCATTCGCGACATTCGGGTTGGGCTGGCTCGTACCGTCGGCGTTGCTGGTCAGCTCGCTGCGCAAGCCGGTCTGGTTCATCGTGTTCGTGTTCTTGTAGCGTGCGTAGTTCACACGCAGGTACGTCTTGATGCCCAGGCCGTGATAGTCGAGCGAGCCGGTGGCGCCATAGCGTTCGACCTTGTTGGTAAAGGCGTTCCACTGCAGGCCCTGGGCAGACAGGGCGTCGTAGTTGTCGCGCGTCGTGCCCACGTTCCGATGAGTCGTCACGTAGCCGCTCTGCGCGGCGATGGACTGGGCCGCGTTCGCGCGCTTCTCATAGTAGCCGGCCAGATAGACGCCGAACCGGTCGCCGGCGCCGAACTTGCGCGCGGTGTCGACGCCGATCGCTCCGCCTAGGCTGGGCTGGTGCGAATCTGCCGCCATTGCCGCAAGCTGGCCGAGCGCGCGAACGCGGCTGAAGTTGCCGGTGAAATCGAACGCCGTTGGCGTGTGCAGATCGATGGCGCCCGCGATCGAGTCGGAATCCTTGTCCGCGCCCGGCGTCTTGTCGGCGGAGATATTGCCGATGGCGAACGGCGAGAACAGGTTGAGCGAAATCGCGCGGGAATCGCCCGCGACTTGCGGCAGGCGCAGGCCGTCGAGCGTATAGGCGTTGAAGCTCGTATCGAAACCGCGCACCGTCACGAACTGCGCCTCGCCCACGGCGGTCTGGTTCGCGCCCTGGTCATAGCTGGTCGAGATGCCGGGCAAAGCGCGGGCGATGTCGGCGATGCCGGTGTTCGAGCTGGTGGCTATGTCGCCGGTGGTGAGAATGTCCACGGTGCCGATCGCGTTGCGTTCCATCTCCAGCGCGGTGCGATCGATGCGGCCGTTGACGATGATGTCGGAGGTTAGCGTATCTTCGGAGGGCACTGCGGCGCTATCGTCGGCGCTGTCGGTGACGGCGGCCTCGGCGGCCTCGGCCTGTCCGTGCAGCGACAATGCCGCAAGGCTGCAACCAAACATCAGGCGCAGCGCGCGGCGTTCCAGAAAATGCATGTCGACCCTTCTTTTTCGATGCGCAATATTTTGCGAAGGGCGGCCCCCTAGGCGGGCTCTGTGACACAACCATGGGAATTTTCGGTCACTTATGTGACATAATGAACGTTCGTACGCGATTTGCGGCGCATTCATCGAGAGGGTGTTAAATCCGCATCTGCGGTTGCGTGCGAAGCTATCGCTCCCCGCTTCGGACAGAGTTCAACACGGAGAGCTCTAAAATCGATCCCATTCTCGGTAGCTACCCGAACTCCCCTGCACCGCTGCACATCGGCTCGCTCTCCGAGAAGGCGAGCCGATGGGCCGTCAGTCTCCCGAATAGGCGACGGGTAGCGGATTATTGATAGCCGCCTTCTTCCTCGCGCTCTTCGGCAGCCTGTTTCTGAGCCTCCTCCATCTCGTTTTCTTCCTGCTCTTCCGGCATGTCGGGGGCGTCCTTCGGATCGTTGATCATCATGCGTCTCCTTTCGAGTGGCGCAAGATCAACCAGGGGCATCGATGCCGGGTTCCAGAGCCTCTATCATATCCCGCTTCGCTACGCATTTCCGAGCCGAGCCTCCGCAAAGGCCGATCGAAGTTATAAGCCGCCGCAGCGATGCGCACGCTCCTTCCGGGCTGCTCAGGTCAGATGTCGAAAGCCAGCGATCCCTTTCGCCGCGCGAAACGCCAGACGCCATCGGGCTCCAGGCACAGTTCGTCTTCGAAGTCCCCGACCAGCACGTTTTCGCCTCGCTCTCCGCTGTAGAGCACGACATAGCTGCGTGCCTGCGCGCAGACCGGACTGACCAGATCGACGACGATATTGGCCATGACATGGCGCGTGCGCCGCGCCGGCCTGTCGCGGAAGAAGGCGCGAATGGCCTCGCGCCCGCGAACGGGGGCGTCCGGCGCGGTAGGCCGCGCGAAAGCGCCGTCCTGCGTGAACATCGCCGCGAGGGTATCGTGGTCGTGCGCGTCGTTGGCCTGGGCAAATCGATGGATCTGTTTCACGATCGCCTGCTCGCTTGCCTGCTCGATCGTTACGCACTCGGAAGAATCCGGCCTCGCGCCAGCGCTCGCCCCTTCGTGAACATCGCTTGTCATGCGGTTTCCCTTTCCTGATCCAGCGGCAATGCCATCCATTGCGTCAAGGCTTCGGTCACGGCCTCGGGCGCTTCCATCGGCGCCATGTGACCGCTGCCTTCGAAGACCCGGTAATGCGATCCCGGCAAGGCCGCGACGATATCCTCGTGCTGTGCAGGCGGGCTCCAGGCGTCTTCGCTGCCGACGCCGACCAGCGTCGGACCGCGCACGGCGGCAAGCCCCGCAGCCGCGTCGGGCCGGCCCAGCAGCGCGCTTATGTGGTTGCGGTGGATTTCCGCGCTCATGCGTCGCACCATCGCATGAAGGCGCTCGCTCAGTTCCGGATCGCTGTCCAGCCGGCCCTTGCTCACCATGGGGGGGAGCCAGACCCTGGCAAGAGCTTCCATGCCTTCGCGCTCGCCCAGTGCGATCAGCGCCTGCCGTCGTTCGGCTTCGCCCGGACGAACCGGATGAATGCCGGTATCCAGCAGCGCAAGGCGCTCGACCCGGGCCGGCGCCATCCGCACCGTTTCCAGCGCCACTCGCGCGCCCATCGAGTGGCCGGCAAGCGAGAACCGCTCGGGCGCGCCGTCCAGAACGTGGCGCGCCATGGTCGCAATGCTGTCGAAGTGCCGCAAGTCCGGCACCCGCACGTCGTAAGTCCGGCCAAGATGCTGCACCTGGTGTTCCCACACGCAGGCATCGCACAACAGGCCGGACAGCAGGATGATCGTTTCTCGCACAGGCGCTCCCTGATAGCCGAGTGGTCCGGGCGGATAGAGCACTGCGCATCGGCATCGTCCTATTCAATTGCGGCGGCGCGCTATGCGCTTCCGGCATGGCCGCGATATCGCAATTGCTGATAGCGGCTTCGGCGGAAAGTATACGCCGGGTTGCTCCCTTGATGCGTAACGTCTCCGGATCGGGTCCCTGTGGACTTCGCCGAAGACGGATCGACCTGCACAGCAGGCGGAAGAGGATGCACCATGACTGACGCAGAGCCCTAGCCGAACCGTCGCGCCCGCGGCTGCCCGCCTCGAGGCGAATAGGCGGTCGCCACGTAACGCACCCATGCACTTTCCCTTGGATGACGAGGAATAGCGAATGGCCCCAGGGCTTTTCCCAAAGATGACGGCTGCCTGCGCCCTGCTGACGCTGGCCGCTCCCGCCCTCGCGCGGCAGCCCGACACCGACACGCCGGCGATCGACGCGCCTCTGGTCGTGCG